>NZ_BDAY01000039.1 GCF_001612685.1 Nocardia altamirensis NBRC 108246 | reverse complement strand
GGCCAGATGCAGCGGGTGTCGGTGGCGCGGGCGATGGTGGCCGAGCCAGCGCTGCTGCTCGCCGACGAGCCGACCGGCAACCTGGACAGCGGTTCGTCGGCCGAGGTGCTCGCGGCGTTGCGTGAGCTCGCCGCCGAGCAGGGCGCGGCGGTGATCATGGTGACGCACGACCCGGCGATGGTCGAATTCGGTTCTCGGCACCTCCGTTTGGTCGACGGCCGGGCGAACGAGCTCGTCCCGGACACCGTGGACGGGCGGTGAGCGTGCCAGGTCGGGCCAGTATCACCCGATTCCATCGGATTCATCTGAAGGCGCTCGTCTTCGACTGGCGGCGCACGGTTTCCAGCATCGTCGGGGTGATGATCGGGGTGACCCTGGTGCTCGCGATGCTGCAGTTGCGTCAGGAGTTGACCAGGCCGTTCGACTCGTTCGGTCCCGCGCTGACCACCAGCGCAGGCGACCGGGTGATCGAGGTGACACCCGAAGTGAGTGGGCGGCTGCCGAATTCGGTCGTCGATCGGCTGCGCGCCGAGCTGCCCGACGCGGAGGCGGTGGTGCCGTTCGTGGCCGGGCTGGCACCGGTGGAGATCGGCGGCGAGCGGCACGGGTTCTTCGTCATGGGTGCGCCCTGCTCGATCGAGCTGCTGGTCGGCTCGTTCAACTGCGAGGAGCGGGCCCGCACCGAGCAGCCGGCAGCCGGGCCGGGCACGCCGTTCGAGGTGCCCGCCGTGATCGCCGAGCGACTCGGTCTGCGCCTCGGCGCGGAGGTCAGCATTCCCGGCCAGCTCCCCGGCTCGACACACCTCGGCTGGACGTTCCCCGAATTCGACAGGGTGGCCGGGATCAACAACGGGCAGTTGCTCTTCGCGCCGACCCCCGACGACGCGGCCGCCCTGTTCGGCGCGCCGGGTTTCGTCACTGCTGCGTTCGTGGTGCCCAAGCCAGGGGCCGACCTCAGCGCTGCGGTGCAGCGGATCGTTGGCGATGTCGGCAGTATCGGGCCGCCGCGACCGCAGATACCGGTCATCTATGCGACCGGCCAGCAGACGCTGAACCTGACTGCGCTGAGCGGCATCATCGTCGGCATCCTCATCGTGATCAACACGGTGCTGCTCGGCATCGAAGATCGCCGCAGGGTGATGGGCGCCATCGGTGCGATCGGCGCCACCCCGCGCACGCTGTTGTTCGGTTTCCTCGGCGAGGGCGCAGTGCTCGGCGCCGTCGGTGGGTTGCTTGCCGTGCCGAGTGGGTTCCTGCTCGGCTCGCTGCTCATCGACCGATTCGGGCGATCGATGCTGGACGGGTCCGGCGCGGTGATCGCTGCAGACTGGCATCCCGCGCTGATCGCCTACGGCGTCGGCGCGGGCGTGCTGAGTGGCATGCTCGCCATCGCGGGCCCGGCCTGGCGGCTGATCCGCGAGGGGCCGTTGGCGTCGATGGCCAGCTTCGGCGTCGTGCGCCGGACCCGTTCGGTGTCGATCTGGTCGCTGGTGCTCGGTGCCGGGATGCTCGTCGGCGCGGTGCTGCTGATGCGAGAGTTCAACCAGGGCAAGGTGTCTCTGGACACCGGCAGCTCGGCGCTCTTCCTCGGATTGGCCGGTGCGGCGGCCGTCACCGTGTGGGCGACACCGCCGGTCGCGGTGCGGCTGGTGCGGCTGCTTGCGCGGCGCAGCGCGGGCGTCGGTAGGCTGGCGTATGCGGATCTGCGCCGGTACGCGGTACTTTTCGCGACCACCGTCGCCGTGCTGACAGTCGGCGCAAGCCTCGCTATCGGTTCGGCCAGTGTGCAAGCGCTTGCCGCGCAGCAGGTGGCGGGTCAGAAGCCGGATCGGCTGCCCGACACGGTGGTCATTGCCCCGCAATCGATCCTGGACCAGCGTCAGGGTCAGCTCTCCGCCTCGACCTTCGAGATGATCGAACGCGCCGCGGCTGGTCGTGAAATAGCTTCGCGCAGACAGGCGTTCCTGCCGTCGGCCACCGAACCGCGGATGGTGCTCGGGGTTGCGCCGGGCAGCTGGTACGCGACCGCCATCGCCGACCCGACTGGCGACGCGGACACGATGTGGCGTGGACTCGCGGCCGGTGAGGTCGCGTTGAGCGAAGTGGCTGCGGGCAGACTGCATGCCGGTGTCGGCGACACGGTCGAGCTGCCGACCCCGCAGGGCCGAAAACCGTATCGGGTCGCGGGAACCTTTGTGCCGCAGGTGATCAACGATTCGACACTCGGCGATATCGTGCTGGTCTCGGAGGATCGTGCGGCACAGGACTGGCATGCAGTGCGTGACCAAGTGGTGGTGCGTTACTCCTCTGCGGCCGAGGCAAGTGCCCACCGCGCCGACTATCTCGCCATCGGCGCCGGGCTGTCTGTCTACGACGATCACGAATGGGCAAGCGCCGCCGAGGCGGCCATCACCCGCTTCTTCGAGCCCTTCACAGTCACCGGCTTCGTCGTCATGATCACCGCAGGCATCAGCGTCCTGAACATCTTCGTGCTCGGCCTGATTCAACGCCGCCGCGAACGCGCGGTCCTGCGCGCCATCGGCGTCTCGACCGGCACCGAGCAAGCCGCGATCGCAATCCAAGCGGCGCTGCTGGCCTGCCTCACCGCGATAGCCGCACTACTCGGCGGTCTAGGCCTGATCTACCTCCAGGCCCTGGCCTCGCCAGTGTTCTACGGTTTCCAACTCCGCTGGAACGTCCTACCCCAACCCCTCCTGATCAGCCTCGGCGGCATCGTCGCCCTAGTCGCAGCAGCAGCCGCCTACCCCCTCTGGCACGCCAGTCGATTGGAGGCAGTCGACGTGCTGCGCGCGGAATAGGTTCTGCTGTACCTCGGCTCGACCAAAGAGATTCGCACCCCTTCTGCGCATCCGCACCCGTTCTGGGCCGCCAGAACGGGTGCGGATCGACAGAACGAGTGCGGATCTCGGGGTTGGGCGGCCAGGCGGGTCAGTTTGCCGCGAGGACTCGTTCGAGGGTGGCATAGCCTGCTGGTTCCCAGGTCGGTTTGCCTCCGGGCAGACCGCGTCGCCCGGCCTGTCCGATCTGGATCAGGCCCAAGGCGCGCAGGACGGCCCACCCGCGAGCGCGGGCGATGGTCGCTTCGTCGGCTCGTCCGTAGGCGTCGAAAAACCGGCTCGCGGCGCCGGCGGGCAACAGGATCCAAGCGGCGGAAAGGTCGGTCGCGGGATCACCCGCACACATCTCGCCGAAGTCGATCACCCCGGCGAGCATCCCGTCCCGGACAACCACATTCGCCGGATGCAGATCACCGTGCAGCCAGAGCGGCGCACCTGCCCAGGCGGGCGCCGCCACGGCCTGTTCCCAGACTTCCCGCGCGCGCTCAGCCATCGCGTGGTCGGCAACGACGCCCAACCAGCTGTCGGGACGCCGGTGCAGTCCGGCCAGCGGAATGCCGCGTGTCGGGTTGGCCGGTGCGTCGGCGGGCGCTGGATCATGCAGCGCACCAAGGAATTCCGCGAGGATCTCGGCCGCGTCGCTACGGGTGACCGGCGCGCGATCGGCAGGCTCCCCTTCCACCCAGCGCGCGATCGTCCAGGTGTGCTCGAACAGTCTCGAGGGCTTCCCGATTCGCACCGGGGTCGGGGTTGGTAGCGGCAGACGATCCGCCAACACCGGCAGCCATGTCTGCTCGGTGTGCAGCAGAGCAGGCGCACGTTCGGTGCGCGGCAACCGCACGGCCAGATCCGCACCGAGCCGCCACATCTGATTATCCCAGCCCCCGTTGACATCTCGGAGCTCGAGATCGGCCAAATCAGGATGCTGCTCCCGCAACAGCGCCCGCACCAGGTCCTGCTCGAACCTGACCTCCTCCATCACCAACCCTCCGATCTCACGACGCGGGCACGCTAGCATCTACCGAAACACCGACGGGGTACTGGTGCAGGTGGCTTCTCGGGCGATGCCTGCACCAGTACCCCGTGATCATGAATCCGTGCTGTTACCGGTGGCGGGTGATGACGACGGGTTTGATGTCGGTGGGGACGTTGGCGAAGGCGGAGACGGGGATGCCGAAGGAGGCGGCTAGGACTTCGCGGGGGAGCGAGTTGAGGGTGCCGACGATGCCGATGTCGTCGTTGGGTTCGCCTGCGCTGGTGTTGAAGGTGACGAGAACGTCCAAAGGTTCGTCGGCGCTGGCGTTTTCGAAGTAGTGGAAGTATCCCTGCGGCGCGAAGACGAGATCACCCTGCTCGGCTTCGAAGACGTCGTTGTGATAGGTCCCGTCGGGATGGGTGCCCAGGATGCTCCACTTCGCCTTGCCCGAGATGATGTAGTTCAGTTCCCATGCGGTGGGATGCCAGTGGGGTTCGCGGATGCCGCCGCCGTCGAGGTGGACGAAGTACACCGACCCCTTCTGGCCTTGTAGCACAGGGAAATTGTCTTCGTTCGCACCCTGCAGGTATCCACCGTCGAAGGTCGCCCGGTTTGCCGTCTTCAGCTTGAACAGATGCGACTTGTTGTTGAGATTGCTGTCGAGCGCGCCATCACTCGCGAGGGTGCTCGGTGTGTCGGGACTCGCCGCCGCTGCGCCGATCAGTCCGCCGCCGAGCGCGGCGGCCCCCACTGCGACCGCGCCGGTGCCGAGCAGCGCCCTGCGGCCCACCGTGCCATTGTTGTTGTCCTGCTTCACATTCAAGTCGTCTGACATGTCGCCATCTCCTGATGCACAAGGGAACACCTGAACTTGTTAGCACTTCTAAGGTTCAAGCTAACCCCGCCGCATCGAGGCGGCCACGTGACGCGTGTCATATCCGCACGGACCGGCGCTTCCTGACGAAATCGGCGCAGAGCCGTTGAATGTCAAGAACTTTCGCCACCGGGCCCGACGACGCCGACCGGCTGCTCGCTGAAGCGCTACTCGACGACACCTGGCACCGGATCCCCTTTGATCCGGCCAGACAGTTCACCGCCGTACTTGCCCGCGTTCGCCTGCATAATCGGTTCGAGCAGAGCGGAATTCGCCGACTTTCCGGAGAACAGCGAATCCCAGGTTTCGCTGCCACCGGCCACCAGGCTTGCTGCCTGCTGCATCTCCGCACCCAGCTCGCCCGACTTGGCCAGCTGGCTGAGTTGCTGCGCCTCTTCGGCAGATGTCACGTTCTCCTGGGCGACCCGTTGCGTTTCCGCACGCAGCTTGTCGAGCTCGGATTTGAGGTTCGCAAGGATGGCCTCGTACTGACCACCTTTGTCAACGGCTGCCATGGTTTGTCCCTCGACTACTAGACCTGCGGCGGCTTCGGCAGCGACTCCCGGCTGAACTCCGAAACACCCGAAATGAAAAGGTTGATGATCGAGCGCAGCAGGGTGAAGAACACATTCACCGCCGTGATCACGCCCTTGTACAGTTTGATGGCTTCCCAGCCCTTCTTGGCCAGATACGCCTGGCCGTACAGCGGGATCGACGCCTTCGTGAAGCCGGCGGCGATGACGCTGACGATCAACACGAAGGCGTCGGTGATGTTCTGCGCCAGGTTCACCGCCTGCTCGGCGGCATCGTCGAGGGCTTGCGCCACTTTCCGCATGACCGACTCGAGGTTCTCGAACTTGGTTTTCCATGCGCCGAAATGCGCGCCCGCAGAGTTCGACGCGTTGCCTTTCCACGTCTTCGAGATCGACGTCTGGCCGTTGGCCAGGTTCGCGTCCACATCATCGATGAGCTCGGCAAGCATGCGCCACGCGTCCGCTTGCCGCGAGGCCTTCACGGTGTCCCCGGCGAGGAGTTTCGCGACCTCCTCGCGTGGATCGGACGCGCCGAGGAAGACGAGGAGATCGCAGACTCGATCCCACAGAATGCCGAAGGACACCGTCGGGATTTCCTTGGCGCGGCTGTTCGGATCCTTCAGATGAGCTGTCGGCGCGGACAGATCGTCGAATCCGTTCGCTACGCCGTCGTCGGTGACGGTCACCGCGATCCCGGCATCGAGATCGGCGAATGATTGCGCGAAGTTCTTGTCCGCGTTGACATATTCCTCGGCCGAGATGTCCAACGCCCGCTTGGCTTTGTCCATGTTCTCGTTGCTCGCCAGCAGTACGGTATGGAGCGCGGGCAGGATCTTCTCGTAGTCGCCCTTGATGAGGTTCATGATCCGGCCGAAGTCCGCGTCGTTGATATTTCGCACCGCGTAGTTGTGGGCCTCGAAGAGATGCGTGCCGGATCGTCCTGCCTGTACGGCCCAGCCGCGAAGGTCGGCGATCTCGACGGTGAACTCGGTCATAGATACCCCCAAGAAAAGTGTGTGGTGCTAGCCGGTAATTCTTCCGTGCACGACCAGTAGGATCATGTTGACGACGATGATCCCGACCGATCCCAGCCATTGGAGTCGCCAATTGCTGCGCATGGCAACGAACGCCCCGATAATCCCCACGGCGCCCGCCACGCAGTAGCCGATTTTCCACCCGGCTTCCGCCGAGTTCAGCGCGACCACGATCGTGAACGTCGAGAGCAGGATTGCCCCCACCATCAGTTCGCGCCGGAGCAATCCCTCGGCCAGCAACACGCCGATCTTGCCCATGTGCCCCCTCCAACGTCCTTTGCGCAGAGTGTAAACCGGCCGAAGCCTGCACCGAGGGCGAAACCTAGCGAAAGTACGGGTAATCCTGTATCCAGTGGAATCCGCGACTGCGCAAAGTGAAGCTGTTCAAATCTATGCGTTCCAAGGTGATCACAACAGGGCGGTCATGCACGTTTCCGCGCAGCACAAGCTGGTCCGTAGCGGGTTGCTCAGTCGACAGCGTGGCGAACGGTGGCTGGTGCCCGGCCTTTTCGCCAGGTGCGTCCACTACTGCGGTCAGTTCCAGCTGTCCGTCGGGGCGGAAGTCGGCGCGCGCCGGTATCAGTTCACCATTCATTCGTTGGTAGGTCGCTTGCTCCGGAGCATCGAAAACAAGCCGGTGCCAACGATTCTCATCGGTCGTCAACGGCGGCAGCGGCTGGCCGTCGACGGTGAAATCCCGCACCTCCCATATTCCGTAGAGCGCGGACTTGGGCCTGTTGGGACCGTACTGCTCTTGCCAAACCACCCACCGGTCATAGCCGCTGCCGAACGCCACCGAGAAACCGATGGCCACCACAATCCACAGCGCCAGGCGATTCTTCCGATCGTCGGTGAACAGCGACGCTGTCTTCAGCGGCGCACAGGAGCGTTGTCGCACAAAGACATCGGCCAGCCGCCCGAGGTGTGGAGCGAGCAGGACGAGGCTGATCAGCAACAGATGCGCGGAGAGCAGCTTCTCCGGAATATCGAACGTCATGTTCGTCAACAGGACTTGCGCCATGCTCGCCAGGCTCACCACGGCGCCGAGCACCGCGGTTCGCGGCACGAAGAGCAGCAGCCCGGCCACGACTTCCACGGCGCCGAGCGCCATCTCGTAGGGATAAGAGCTGCCGATCTGCAACCACAGCACGGAGGCCGGGCTCAGCTCGCCGTACGGCTGCAACAGCTGTGCCAGTGATGGGCCGGGCATTTGCGTGGGGATCAGCTTGGCGAACCCGAACCCCAGCATCTGCCCGGCCAGGCACAGCCGCAGGAACAGCGTGAACCACGCCAGCAGACGAGGGGAGGAGCTACTACGGTCGAAGGCCGTCCACACTGCGGTAACCACCACCGCGACAACGAGTATGCAGAACATCAGCACCCATGTGGCCGTTTGGTCGCCGGCGCCGGAGTCCTGGTGCAGCCTCGCGTCGACCCCGAAAACCGTTCGGCCCACCCAACCGGTGACCGGGTCCGTGAGCGCCATGTTCCATGGTCCCGGGTATTCGCGGATCCAGCGGCCGAAGATGCCGAGCAGTGCGAACGGAATGTAGGGGAGCAGTAGACAGAACAGGCCGAAGTAGCAGACGGAGAATCGGAATGCTATCCGCGTCAACGGATTCCAGCCCTCTCGGATGGCGAGGGTTTCGGCGGTCGGCACGTCGGTGCTGATCACTGCTGCATCCTCGGATCTTGGGTCGGGTCGGCGTACGGGGACGGGCAACCGTGCTCGCTGGCCTCGGGGCGAAGCTCGTAATGCCATGGTTCGTTGCTGTAGATCTGGCACAGCCCGTATTCGGCGCCGTGCGCGGACAGCCACGCGGCGGCCGCTGTTGGCCCGATGTCCACCGCCTGTCCGGACACGTGTGCCGACGTGGTCGGCGCGGCCACCCACCGGGCAGCTTCGTGTTCCGAGCCGTACTTCGAGACCGCTTCACGCAATAGTTGCGCCTGGTACTCCGGAGACCGCCACCCGCTGTTGACGACGAACTCGACCCCGTCCGCCGCGGCATCGGTGGCGGCGCGGCGCAGGGCCTCGAGCAAATCGGCGTCGAGGTTGGCCACGGACGGGCTGTGGTCGTCGAAGACCGTCACCCCATTCGATTGCGGCACAGCGGCTGGGCCATCCCAGGCCGCCGAGGACGATAGGAACGTCAGCGATTGGTAAACGAGAACACCGATAGGCACCGCGCTGACGACCGCGAAGCCTGTGCGGAGCATCGACCGACGAGTAGCTGTTCGTGCTGGTTGTCTATGACTCATGCCGTCAGCTAAGGCAGCGCGGTGTTGTCAGCCCGTATGCGGTTTTCGATACGCCGACGATATTTCCCGCCTGGAAGAATCGAGTTCCTATGCGTGTGTTGATCGTCGAGGACGAACCGTATCTGGCCGAAGCCATCCGCGATGGCCTGCGCCTGGAAGCCATCGCCGCGGACACCGCCGGTGACGGCGATACGGCGTTGGCGCTGCTGAGCGTCAACGCCTACGACATCGCCGTCCTCGACCGCGACATCCCTGGTCCGTCCGGTGACGAGATCGCCGAACGCATCGTCGCCTCCGGCAGCGGCATGCCGATCCTGATGCTCACCGCCGCCGACCGGCTCGACGACAAGGCGACCGGGTTCGGGCTCGGCGCCGACGACTACCTCACCAAACCCTTCGACCTCCGCGAACTCGTGCTCAGGCTCAGGGCGCTCGACCGCAGGCGTGCGCACAGCAGACCGCCGGTGCGGGAAATCGCGGGTCTGCGGGTGGATCCGTTTCGCCGCGAGGTCTTTCGCGACGGCCGCTACATCGCGTTGACCAGGAAGCAGTTCGCGGTGCTCGAAGTTCTCGTCGCTGCCGAAGGCGGTGTGGTCAGCGCCGAGGAGCTCCTGGAACGGGCGTGGGACGAGAACGCGGATCCGTTCACGAACGCCGTGCGCATCACCGTGTCAGCTCTGCGCAAACGCCTCGGCGAGCCCTGGATCATCGCGACCGTGGCCGGCGTCGGTTACCGCATCAGTACGCAGCCGGACGTCGGGCAGGACGGAGGAGATCGTGGATAGAACGCCGGGTTTGAGCGTTCGCCTCAAACTCACCCTCAGCTACGCCGGGTTCCTCATGCTCGCGGGTACCTTGCTGCTTGCGGCAGTGCTGGTCTTCTACCTCTACTATTTGCCCGACGGTTGGCTCTACGCCACCGGCGACTTCTGGATCAACCGCTCGCTTCTCCTCCGCTCGTTCGCGCCGTTCATGGCCATGGTGCTGGTCTTTCTGCTGGTGTTCGGGCTCGCTGGCGGGTGGCTGCTCGCAGGCCGGATGCTCGCGCCGTTGACCCGCATCACCGACGCCACCCGCGCGGCCGCGAATGGTTCACTCTCGCACCGGATCTCGTTGCCTGGCGCGCAGGACGAGTTTCGCGAACTCGCCGACGCCTTCGACACCATGCTCGCGCGGCTCGAAGCACACGTGGCCGAACAGCAGAGATTCGCCGCCAACGCCTCGCACGAACTGCGCACCCCGCTGGCGATCACCCAGACCCTGCTCGACGTGGCGCGCAATGCGCCGCACCGCGACACCACCGAACTGGTCGACCGCCTGCACACCGTCAACACCCGCGCGATCGACCTCACCGAAGCGCTGCTCCTGCTCAGCCGCGCCGACCAACGCGCATTCACCCGGGAACACGTCGACCTGTCGCTCATTGCCGAAGAAGCCACCGAAACTCTGCTTCCCTTCGCGGAAAAGCACGGCGTCACGCTGGAGACCTTCGGCGACATGACCCGAACCATCGGCTCCCGCGCCTTGCTGCTGCAGCTGACGATGAACCTCGTGCACAACGCGATCGTGCACAACCTGCCCGGGCATGGCACGGCGTGGGTCACCACCACCGTCTACCCAGGGACTGTCGTGCTCACGGTCGAAAACACCGGCGACAGACTGGCTCCGCAGCTGGTCGCCACACTGGTCGAGCCGTTCCGGCGTGGCACCGAACGCATCCGAAGCCACCGCTCAGGCGTCGGCCTCGGATTGGCCATTGTCAAAAGCATCACCCAGGCGCACGCCGGAACCCTCACCCTCACACCGCGCCCCACCGGAGGACTTTGCGTCACAGTGCAATTGCCCGCGTGGTCGTAGGTGCAACGGTTTGATCAGTCGACGACCGCGATCGCGTCGACTTCGATCAAATATCCTGGCGCAGCTAGTGTTTCGACGCCGAGGAGGACATCGGTCGGCTTGTGATCGCCGAAGAGCGCAACCCGGGCGTCTTCGATGAGGGGCAGGAACTCCGGGCGGTGACCGACAACGTAGATCGTAATCTTGGTGACCTGATCCGGTCGCGCGCTGGCGGCGGCGAGTGCGCGACCGAGGTTGGTGAAGACCTGGCGAGCTTGTGCCGCCAGATCACCGGCGAACACCAGGTTGCCGTCGAGGTCGTCGGACATCTGACCCGCGACGAACACCATGCGACTCCCGGTCGCCACAACGACATGGCTATAGGTCTTCGGCGAGTCCAAACCCTCAGGCTGGATGATCTCTAACACGGCATCGGCCTCCTTCACCGGCGCGCGAGACGGCGTTCGCCGCACCGGCACGATCAAGTTAGCGGATCCGCATGGCGAGGTCGCGCGGATATTCCGAGGCGGCGGCGGGATCGTCGACAGGTTGTGAGTTGAGCGCGGCTTAACGCGGATCCAGGGACCCTGAACTGTCCCGCTCGCCTATTGCGCGGACCTTAGGCTTCGCGCCGGACGACAACTGATACGCCGCAGCTATCGGCGGAAGGACTGATACATGCGTTTCGTCGGAATAAAGCGCGGCGTGGGACTGGTGCTGGTCGCGTTGCTCGGACTCGGTCTGCTCTCTGCGACATCGGCCTCGGCAGCCGGTGACGTGGATCGCTATCTCGACCTCCCGCTGGTGAATCGGGACGGTTCGGGTCCCGGCGGTGTGCACCCCGAACTGCCTTCCGACCGCGTCGAACTCGGCCGTTCCTTGGACGAGGTCCGGGCCGCAGGGATCGCGCCGACCCGCTACGCCGCGCTGCTGCTCCAGTACTGGCTCGCCGACTCGACCGAGCAGGCAGGCCTCGAGCTGAAGTCGTGGAATCCGCGCGCGGGCATGAACGTCAACCGGCAGAACATGATCAATACCTATCGCTACTACGAGCAGCTGCAGCTTGCGCACCCGGAACTGCAGTGGGCCGGGATGGCAGGCCAGGCCGGTGCCGCGCTCGCCGGCGCGATGTTCGACGGTCAGTTGGCGCTCGATGCTGGTACCGCACTCGACGGCGTGCCTGCTGTCGTCGCTGCCGCACAGGGTGTGTACGGCGCGGTGGAACAGGCGGCGGGACCTGACGCATTGCGACTGCTTCCGCGCGGGCTGGCCGCGGTCGTGGACAGTGGCCGGACGCTCCAGGTCGCCGACGTGCGATTCATGCTGAGCGAAGTTCTGGTGATGTGGCGCAACATCTTCAGCGATCTGGTCCCGATGCACGAGGCATACATCACCGGCGGGCTGCCCGCTCTGCAGGAGATGCAGGCTGCCGGCTTGTTCGGCGACACCATCATGAATGCGTGGCGCGACATCGCTTCCGGCGACGTGCAGCGCATCCCGGTCGGCAACGCGGCACTGATGCGCCGCGAGCAGCAGGAGATCGTCGGCGCGCATTGGGATCGGGTTCGGGCCTACAAAGGCAACGTCGGTGAGGCCCTCACCTACATGATGGCGGTGGTCGGCGCGCCGACGGTCGCAGGCGTTGTCGCGCCCCGCGAATTCCACCAGATAGCCATCCCGTTCACCGGAACCGATGGCCGGGCGATGAAACTGACACTGCCACTGCCGAATTGGAACTGGTCGGTGCTCGATGACCGCTGGGCCTACATCTCCGGCGAACTGCTGACCAAGTACCCACAGCAGGTCCAGCACGACTGGCCAACCCTCGTCACCGAGATCAACAAACCCTTCGAAGCCCAGGTGACCGAGCACCGCCCCCTGTTCAGCATCCCGGAGATCCTGGAATCCGCGATCCGCGGCCTCAAAGTCGTTCCGGCAGAACAGCCCTGAGGTCGGTGCCGACCGCCCGCGACCGTGCTTGACTCTATGTCGTGGGGACCGAATTCGGAGAGTTCGCGGTGCGGCGGGCGACAGCGGCAGACGTCGAGGCGATCCACCGACTGCTTGTCGCGAATGCTGCGGACGTATCGCTGTTCCAGCAGTCCGACGATCGGATCCGCCGCGACCTCGATGACTTCGTGGTCGCGATCGAGGCTGGCCAGCAGGTGGGTTGTGCCGCGCTGCACCACCACACGCGAGCGAACACCGAGATCCTCGCGGTCGCGGTCGACCCGCACGCACACGGTCGAGGTGTCGGCGCGGCGCTCGTGCGGGCGTGCATGACCGACGCGGCACGAACGGGCGCCACCTTCGTGTGGCTTGCGACCGGGAAGCCGGACTACTTCGCCCGCTACGGCTTCCGTCGCATGTCGAAGTGGCGACTGCCGCCGCGTGTCGTGCTGCGCAAGGTGCGGCTCGTACTCGAGCAGCCGATGCATCGATGGCTCCCTGCGCTACTCGGACGACACACCTTCATGTGGCTGCCAGAGCAAACCCCTCCGCCGATCTGAGCTTGTCGCCCGCCGCAGCTGTGGCCTGCGCGGTGCCCGCGACAGAGACGACACGTGACTTGACGTAGGAATTGTGCTCTTGACCCGTGCTGCAGCATGGGTCAAGAGCATGTTCTGTACGTCAAGTGCGCCCGGAGGAAACCGAGAGGCGGCAAACTTCCTGGTGGGCTGGAACATTCGACTTCTTCGATCTTGAAG
>NZ_BDAY01000038.1 GCF_001612685.1 Nocardia altamirensis NBRC 108246 | reverse complement strand
GGGGGGGCCGACCTCACAGGCTGTTGGCGAGCAGTGCGTATTCGGCGGCAACCTTCTGCCGGACGTCGGGCTCCTTGTCGCTGGTCACGACGCCGACATAGCGCTTGTACGGCACATAGCAGCGGTACTTGTATTGGCGCTGCGGGTCGCCTGCGCTGTTGAGCTGCAGGCATTTGGCCCCAGGCACATCCTTCGGCGCACCGAGCGAGTCGTAATGGGCGCCTTCGCTTTCCAGCAGCCCGGTGGCAAGCTTCTGGGCGGCGGCAGCATCCCTGGTGCGCAGGACATAGCTGTCGTCGACGAGGGCGAGACGGTCGGCGCCTGCGTCCTGCAACAGTCGCAGATGGTTCGATTCGTCGTCGGCGCGGTGCACCATGTGGTCGGCGCCGAAGATGCCGAAGGTGGCGGTATCCGGGGTGCGGCTCTTGCGGTCGCCGACGGCGACGCGGGCGAGCAGCCCGTCCGGGTCGACCTTCAGGTTCTTGATCTGGTCATGCGGGGTGGCCTGGAACTTGTCCAGCTGCGCAAGCTCTGCGGTGAGGGTCTTGTCGACCCAGGACACCATGTCGGCGCTGTCGGGCCGCGGGCGCTGGACGAACAAGGAGACGACGAACTCCTTGTAGGCCATGAAGGTGCCGATGTTGGGAACGCCTGGGCGCCAATGGATGTAGGCGTCGGGGTACTTGGTCGACGGGAGCTTGCGGTTGTCGGGGGAGATCGAGATGTCGACGTCCTCCAGCTCCCTGGCGGCGAGCTTCGCGGCGGCCTGGTCCGGGAAACGGAACAGCGCGATGGTGACCGCGGTGGTGTCGGCGGCCGGGTTGGTCTCGCCGACCGGATCCGGCTTGTCCGCGCCGCTCGCCGCGTAGCCGGTGATCAGCTTGCGGTCATCGAAGACGGACTTGGAGACCTTGGCGACGAAATCGAGCGCCTGCTGGGAATCGGCGATCACGGCGCTGCCGCGGCCGACCTTGAGCGACGGGTCGATCAACACGGCGGGAACCACCGCGTCGGACATCCGCATGCCCTCGAGCAGCGCGGCCTTGTCGCCGGGATCCTGGTTGTACCGATGGCGGTCGACCGGGTATGTGCCGACCTCGAGTTTCCGCACATCGGGCTCGCCCGCTAGCGCGATTCCTTGTACGCCGCCGCATCCGGTCAGCAGACCTGCCAGTGCGATACATGTTGCGGTGACTACGATTCGCGATGTCCGAACCATGACCGGGCCCCTCGTTTCTTCACGTGCTGTCACCGAAGTTATCGGACGGACGCCGGGGAGCGCTTCAGTAGTTGTGGGATTGCAATACCCTTGTTTCTGTGGCAACCACCCCGCACCGCACCCTCCGCCCAGGCCGATTCCGTTGATGGATCGGCAGGTCGAGGTCGTTGTCGGTGCGCATGCGCTGGCTCGGGTCGCCGGGGCGGTCGTGGTGGTCGGGCATCGAGGAAATGGCAGGCTGACGCAGGATTCGCCGGCGGCGGTGGCGTTGGAGTCGCTGGCCGAACTGGTGCGTGCGGCGACCGAGCAGGCACCGGGCGGGCCAGGGGCGCTGGTGGCACGGCAGGCCACCCGCTGGTTGATGAAGCACGCCGAGCAGATCAATCCGGGGGAGCCGATCGACTTCGGGATTCTGTCCGCCGCGGAAACCGGCGGGGTGGCGCTGTTCCTGCACGGCGCGGTGACCGCGGTCGTTGCCGAGGACGGCAGGGTCGAGCGGTACCGAGGTAGCGACGCGGCTTTCACCGTCGACCGGGTGGTCGGCGTGCCCGCGCGTGCGGTCGCGCTGTTCGTCGACGACGCGAAGGGCCGCATTCCCGAGTTGCCCGCCGAACGTGGGATCGGTTGGCTGGCCGAGGGCGTCGCGCAAGCGGGCGGCGCGATCGTCTGGACCGAGGGTGGGCGTGCGCCGGTGCGCTCGAGCGGAAGTGCCCGGCCTGCTCGTCGGCGTGCCGAGGAAGCGCCGCTGCCGACCGCGCGGATCGATCACGAGTCGCCGTCGGAGCAGCGAGAAGCCGAGGCGCACACCGACAATCACGCGGCCGTGCCGGTAGCGGGCGGCACCGGGGACGCACCGCGCAGCACCGCGAGCGATCTGCACACCGCAGGCACGGCGCCGCACGGCATCGAAGTGGATCCGCACCAGGCGCACACCCAGTTGGCAGGCACCAATCCCGCCCCGATGCCCGACCCCGATCTGCAGCGCCGGTTGGAAGCGACCGCGAAGGCCACCGCGCTCACCGTCAAGGTGATGGGATTCAAGTGCGCCAGAGCGCATCCCAGCGATCCGCGGGCGGCGTTCTGCACGGTCTGCGGCATGCCGGTCGACCAGACCCAGCTGCTGATCGAGGTGGTGCGCCCGCCGCTCGGCATGCTGATCCTCGACGACGGCATGACCTATGTGCTGTCCGCGGACGCGGTGATCGGCCGGGACCCCGAGCATTCCGATGCCGTGCAGCGCGGCCTGGTCCCGCTGCGGGTCGACGACTCATCGGGCGGCATGTCCCGCGCGCACGCCGAGATCCACCTGCTGAATTGGGATGTGACCGTGATCGATCGGGGATCGACGAACGGCACCCGCACCCGCCTGCCCGGCTACCGGGACTGGATTCGCTTGGCCCCCAACCAATCCATGGTCCTCGTCGCAGGCGCGGAGGTCATGCTCGGCAACCGCGTGCTGCGTTTCGAGCACATCGCCCCGCCGCCCTTCGGCCGCTGACAACGTCTACGAGGCAGCGGGGCAGCGCCGTTCAGGAATAGCGCGACATGCAGATGTTCTCGCCGTACAGCACGCCTGCACGGAACGCGTCCACCCTGGAGAAGCCGCTCGGCACGGTCTGGCCCTTCGCGTCGCTGGCCGCGAGGCCGTCGGTGAGCAGGCCGGACACCGCCTCGTCGAGATCGCCTGCGGAAAGGCTGATATTGCCCTGCGACACCGGGCGGTCCGGCAGCGCGAGCTTGCCGGTGATCACACCGGACAGGCAGGCGGCCCGGAGCCCGGCCTTGGGCCCGAGGAGCTGCTGGCCGTGATTCTGCTGCACCGCAAGGGTGTAGCGGGAAATGAAGACGATGTAGCCGTTGTAGTCGCCGGTGACCTTGACCGGCAGCGGATCGTCGACATCCCAGTTGGAGGCGCCGCGCTGGGCGAGCGCCGGGATATCGGTGCCGATGGTGTTCTTGGTCGGGCAGTAGGAAACCGGCTCGGTGGCAACGCCGTTGCTGCAGCTGAGGTTCGCGCCGGAGTAGTCGTAGGCGGGTGCCGGTGCGGTCGGCAGCAGCGCGGCGAGCGCCTTGGTGAGCTCGACCAGGCTGTCCTTGGTGATCTGGTATTCGCCCCGAGTCGCCTCGCTCCTGAAGTCCTTCGGCAAATTGCCGCGCCGCTGGTTGATCTCGGCCATGTCGATGCGCTTGCAGCCCTTCGGGCCGTCGGTGAAACCGACCTGCACCGCGGTGACGCGCTCGAAAGCCGAGCCGTGCACGCTCTCCGGATCATCGGGATCGGAATCGCGGATGGCCACGGTCGCGGCGAGGACATTGTTGAGGCCGTCGGAGGTGTTGATGGTGAAGTGTTTGGACTTGCCCTCGGCCACCGAGCGGATGAACGCGCCTGCGAAGCAGTCGGCCTGCTGTTCCTTGACGATCACCGGATCCTTGGCGCCGACCAGCTTGGCCATGGTCTGCACAGCGTGCCCGTATTCGTGCGCGAGCACCATGACGACCGCCATCTTGCCGAAGGTGTCCGTCATGGCGGGCAGCAGCACCTTGCGGTCCCAGCCGATCGAGTTGTCCAACCGGCAGTACGCGGCGTTCACCAGCTGATAGGTGGTCTCTTTACAGAATTCGAGCGCCTCGGCGCGCGGCGCGCGTGCGCTCCAGGAGATGAGCTTCTCGACCGGCTTGAAATCGCCGTTCTCGAACTCGCGGCCGAATTCGGCGCGCCAATAGGTCTGGATGTCGTCGATGGCGTTGAGTGCCAACGTGTCCTCGGCGCTACCATCCCCATTGGTGGCAGTAAGCGAGCTGTCCGGGACGCCGGGACGTGGTCCGCTCGGGCCGTCGGTAGTCGGCAGTCCGGCCACCTTGAACGGGTCGTCATAGATGGAGACCGCCCGCCCGTCCACCAGTCGCGTGCAGCCCGTGACCAGCACCGCGACGAGACAAGCAACGGTGATGAACGCCGTCGCACGAACTTTCGGCAAGGCTCCCCCTAGTCGGCCGGTATCACTTTCACATCGGTCGCCGGATCGGGGCAAGAGGCGCGTCGGGGGCACCGCCGATGTCCGGGTGATGGAATAGTATCCGCTGCATGTCTTCACCGGGGGCGCAGACCATCACCGTGCGCCATGATGGAAACGAACGAGTCTTCGATTCCGGCCAGCAGGTCACTATGGGCCGTGCGCCGGAAGTGACGCTGTTCGTCGACAGCCCGCTCGTTTCACGGGTGCATGCGACGCTCGCGTGGCAGGGGACTGCCTGGGTGCTCTCCGACAACGGCAGCACGAACGGCGTTTTCGTCGACGCGCGCCGACTGACCCAGCCGGTGTCCATCGATCGGCCGACGCAGGTGCGGCTCGGCGACGCGATCAGCGGTCCGCTACTCCATCTGTTGCCTGCCAATCCGCAACCGCCGCAGCGTCCTTCGGCGCGGCCGCCGCAATCGGGCCAGCAGCCGGTGCCGCCACCGATGTCGGGCCAACGGCCCGCCGCCCAGCAGTTCCAGCGCCCGGCTTATCAGCCACCGCAGGACGCGTCGCCGCCGGTCAACTTCAACATGACCACCAGGGCCGACACCTCGAACACCCCGCCGGTGCGCGCCAGGGCCTCGACCGCGCCGATCGCCAGGGGCGATCGCCTGCCGCCGGGTGGCCTCGCGATCGGGCGCACCACCGACAACCAGATCGTCGTCAACGATCCGCTGGCCTCCCGTAAGCACGCACGCCTGCTCGCCACCAACGAGGGCCTGACCCTCGAGGACCTCGGCTCGGCGAACGGCACCTTCGTCAATGGGCATCGCCAGCAGCGGGTGGTGCTGCGCGAGCGCGACATCATCACCATCGGCAACATCGACTTCGTCGTCCAGCAGGGCACTTTGGTGCATCGGCAGAAGCCGGTCGCCGAGCAGGGCCTCGCGGTGCACGGGGTCGGGTTCACCGTCGAGGGCAACAAGCAGCTGCTCGTCGACGTGAACATGCAGGCGAACCGAGGCACGCTGACCGCGCTGATCGGTCCGTCCGGTGCTGGCAAGTCGACGCTGTCGCGATTGATCGCGGGCACCACCCGCCCGTCCGGCGGTGTGGTCACCTTCGAGGGCCGCAATCTGCACGCGGAGTACGAGGCGTTGCGCTCCCGGATCGGCATGGTGCCGCAGGACGACGTGCTGCACCGCCAGCTCACCGTGCGTCAGGCCCTCGGCTACGCGGCCGAGCTGCGGCTGCCGCCGGACAACAGCAAGGCCGACCGCCAGCAGGTGATCGACGGTGTGCTGCGAGAACTTTCGCTCACCGAACACGCCGACACCAGGGTGGACCGGCTCTCCGGCGGCCAGCGCAAACGCGCGTCGGTCGCGCTGGAGCTGCTCACCGGTCCTTCGCTGCTGATCCTGGACGAGCCGACCTCTGGCCTCGACCCGGCGCTCGACCGCCAGGTGATGGTGATGCTGCGCGAGCTGGCCGACGCGGGCCGCGTGGTGATCGTGGTGACCCACTCGGTCGCGCATCTGGACATGTGCGATCAGGTGCTGTTGCTCGCGCCCGGCGGCAAGACCGCCTACTGCGGCAATCCGGCAGGCGTCGGCGGCACCCTCGGCACCAGCGACTGGGCCGAGATCTTCGCCGACGTGGCGGCCAATCCGGATCAGGCGTTCGCCGCCTATCGAAGCAGGCAGGCGGCCGCGCCACCGCCGCCGCCGCCACCCCAGCAGTACGGGCCGGCCGGCTCACCGCCGCAATCCAGTGGCGGGAAACAGTTCTCGACGCTGTGCCGCAGGCAGCTGCGGCTGATCCTGGCCGACCGCGGCTATCTGGCGTTCCTTGTGGTGCTTCCGTTCATCCTCGGCGGGCTGTCGCTGGTGGTGCCTGGCAAGGACGGTTTCCAGCGCGGTGCGCTGAAAGCGTTGCCGGACGGCACCTTTGTGCCGGAGGGCGGCGGCGAGACCCAGCAGCTCCTGGTGGTGCTCATTCTCGGCGCCTGCTTCATGGGCTCCACGCTCACCGTGCGTGATCTGGTCGGCGAGCGCACCATCTTCCAGCGCGAGCGCGCCGTCGGGTTGCTGCCGTCGGCGTATCTGATCGCGAAGATCGCGGTGTTCAGCTTCACCGCGCTGCTGCAGTCGGCGGTGCTGGTCGGCATCGTGCTCGTTGGCAAGAAGCGGCCGGGCGAGGGTGCGGTGCTCGCGTCGGGCAGTGCCGAGCTGTACATCGACATCGCGTTGACCGCGGTGTGCTGTGTCGTTGTCGGACTGTTGCTTTCGTCACTGGCCCGGTCGAACGAGCAGGTGATGCCACTGCTTGTGGTCGCGATCATGTGCCAGCTGGTGATGGCAGGCGGTTTGATTCCGGTCACCGGACGGGTCGTGCTCGAGCAGGTGTCCTGGTTGTTCCCCGCGCGCTGGGGTTACGCGTCCGGGGCGTCGACTGTCAACATTCGCGAGGTGTTCCTCAACGCGCAACCCGATGCGCTCTGGGAGCACACGCCTGGCATCTGGGCGTTGGATGTCGGCGTGTTGCTGCTGATCACGCTGGTGCTGGCCGTGATCACCTGGCGCAGGTTGCGACTGAAGAAGTCGGCAGCATGACGGGCGAGCGATTTCCCGGCCACTGCCGCAGACTGCGGACAACGGCGAGCATGTCTTGCGCGCACCAGGCACACTTATGCCTGTGACGGTGCGAGTAGGGGCAGTACATCTCGGCTGGGATGTGGTGTCCGTGGCCGCGGGCGGCGGTGGCACACCGATTCGCCCGGTTCAGGTGGAGGGTATGTGGACACCGCCTGCGTATCTGCTGGCGGACTCGTCGGGTCGGCTGCACACCGCAGGGGTGGATCGGCAGCGTCCTGACCTAGGGATGGCGATCGCCGACGTGCGCGACATCCTCGGCCATCCGCAGATCGTGGTCGCGGGCGCGACGTGGCCTGCGGAGCTGGTGTTCCGTGCGCGCATGTACAACCCGCTCGCCGCGATCGGCAAGCATCTGCGCGGCAAACCGGACCTGGTGGCGTTGCCGTTCCCGGACGGCTGGCCGGACGAGAAGGTCGACGTGTACGCCGCGCTGGTCGAACAGCTCGATGTGACTGTTGAACCGCTGCCGGAGAGCGTCGCGTTGTCGGGCTATGTGCGGGCGCTCGGGCTGGTGCATCCGCCCGACCAGGCCAGGCCGAACGGCATCGGCGCGACCGGTGTGTACTCCGACGGCCGCACTGTGCTCGTGGTCGCGGTGCACGGCGACGACGAACAGCCGACCGAATCGGTCGACGTGCCGGTGAACCCGGAATCCATGCGCGATGCCCGCTCCGCCGACAACGTGGTGATCGAGGTGATGGCCGCGGCGCGCTCGATCGGCGCGGACACCTCGACGGTGCTGCTTTCGGGCAACGTGTGCTTCAACGACCCGCTGCGCCTTGCCTTCCAGAACCATCTCGGCCACCGGCTGCAGGTCGCCGATCATCCGATGCACGCGCTCGTGCTCGGCGCGGCCCACCTGCTGGTGACCGACACCGAAGGCGTCGAGCCCGAGCCGCCAGGCAGGCACGCCGGGCCGCCGCAGCCGGTCGACCCGACCCAGTATCAGGATCACGGCGCGCAGCAGCGCGACCAGGCCGGGCACTACCGCGCCGAATCCGCGCCACAGCAGGCGGCGCCAGGGCAGCGTCAGGCAGGCGCGGCGCATCGGCAGGCCGAGTCCGCGCAGCGCCAAGCCGAGTCCGCGCAGCGCCGTACGGATCCGCCGCCTGCCAGGCAGGAGGCGTCGCCGCCGCGCTCGGTGCCGCCGGTGCAGTACGGCCCCGGTTATCCGACGCAGGGCGAGGATTCGACGACCCGGATGTCGCGGGAGGAGCCGCGCGGCAGTCTGCCGCCGAATCTCGCTGAGCTCGGCAGCCGTTTCACCCGCCCGCCCAGCGAGCCAGGCGCGCAGCCGCCCGGTGGCGCCCCTGCGGCGCCGCCGTCCGGACAGGCGCCGCCAGGTGCCGGGTCGCATCAGGCCCCGCAGTCCGAGGCCGGACAGGGTCGACACCAGTGGCGCGAACCCGGTGCCGAGCCGGACGACGACGAGGGCCAGCCCCGCAAGGGCAAGCTCTGGAACAAGATGAAGGACAACCTGTTCGGGGCGCACACGGTGGTCGGCGCAGTGGCGCTCGCGGTGGTCGCGCTGCCAGGCGGCGGCGATCGCGTCGAGCTCGCCTCGACCGAGGTGCAGCTGACCGCGGTGTCGGGACAGCTGGCGCTGCCGAGTGTGTGTCCGCTCATGCCGTACGCCACCACCGAGGTCAGGCCAGGCATTTCGGCCGCGCGCGGCCACCTGTCCCTCGCCAAAGGCCGTGATCGCGGGACCGACGAGCGCAAGTGCGAGCAGCCGAGCGTCGACACCCTGCGCTACCTGCTACCCGGGCCGCGCGGCGGCATCGACCAGGGCCCCCCGATGCAGATCTGAGGTTTGTCGCACAGTCCATCCGACGGCTCCTCGGCTGGATGCATCCGGCCGACCCCGGCGATTTCAGTCAGCCCGATCCGGGCTGGTATCGTGGCTCGTTGGCGTATGGACGGCCGGGTAACCGGCTGTGCAATCGAGCTCCGGGTCTCCACCGGCCGCCGGGGCATTTCGACCACACGCTTGGCCGGCAACACCGACGACAGACAGGGAAGCACTGTGCCTACGTACAGCCCCAAGGCGGGTGACGTGACCCGCAAGTGGTACGTCATCGACGCCACTGACGTAGTGCTCGGCCGTCTCGCCGTTCAAGCAGCGAATCTGCTGCGTGGCAAGACGAAGCCGACCTACGCACCGAACTTCGATGGTGGCGATTTCGTCATCATCATCAACGCCGACAAGGTTGCCATCAGCGGCAACAAGAAGGCGGACAAGCTGATCCACCACCACAGCGGGCACCCGGGCGGCCTCAAGTCGCGCACTGTCGGTCAGGTGTTGGAGAGCCGTCCGGATCGGCTCGTGGAGAAGGCCGTCAAGGGCATGATCCCGAAGAACAAGCTCGGCAACGCGATCGCGGGCAAGCTGAAGGTCTACGCGGGCCCCAGCCACCCCCACGCCGCTCAGCAGCCCATTCCGTTCGAGATCAAGCAGGTGGCCCAGTGACCGCTCCTGAAGAATTCAACGAGGAAGCCGTCGTCGAGGAATTCGACGCCGCCGAGGTTGTCGAAGACGGCGAAGGCTACGAAGAGGCCGAGGTTGTCGCGGAGACCTCCTTCGCGCCGATCGTGATCGACCGCCCGGTGCAGACCGTCGGCCGTCGTAAGGAAGCCGTCGTTCGCGTGCGCATGCTGCCCGGCTCGGGCAACTTCGTGCTCAACGGCCGCACCATCGAGGACTACTTCCCGAACAAGGTGCACCAGCAGCTCGTCAAGTCGCCGCTGGTGACCGTCGAGCGCACCGAGGCCTTCGACATCCACGCTCGCCTGGTCGGCGGCGGCCCGTCGGGACAGGCAGGCGCTCTGCGTCTGGCCATCGCCCGCGCGCTGATCGAGGTCACCCCGGACGACCGCCCCGCGCTGAAGCGGGCAGGCTTCCTGACTCGTGACCCCCGTGCCACCGAGCGTAAGAAGTACGGCCTCAAGAAGGCCCGCAAGGCGCCCCAGTACTCGAAGCGCTGATTTTGGCATCGCCGACCGCCGTCTTCCGTCACCCTGGAGGTGCCGGGGACGGTATGGTCGGCGCGGCAGCTGTACGAGAGCAGGCTTCCAGCAACGGCTGGTTGCCTGCTCTCGTGCTGTATCAGAACTGCGGCGTTCGCGGGCGTACGTCGCCGGGATCGGTCTCGCCGACCCCGGTGTACCTACCTCGCGCCTTCGGGCCGGACGTGCACGCCGCGGCACCACCGATGAGGGGCTGAGGTATGGGACGTTTGTTCGGCACCGACGGAATCCGTGGGCTTGCCAACGAGTCGTTGAGTCCGGAACTCGCACTGCGGGTCTCGGGTGCGGCCGCACAGATTCTGAGTCGGGGCAAGAAACGTCCCCTCGCGGTCGTCGGTCGTGACCCGAGGGCGAGCGGTGAAATGCTCGAGGCCGCGGTGACCGCGGGGTTGACCGCCACCGGGGTGAACGTGCTCCAGGTCGGCGTGCTGCCGACCCCGGCCGTCGCCTACCTCACCGGGCTCTACGACGCGTGCTTCGGCGTGATGATCTCCGCCTCGCACAATCCGATGCAGGACAACGGCATCAAGATCTTCGCCGCGGGCGGGCACAAGCTCGACGACGCCATCGAAGACCGCATCGAGGCGCTGATCGCCGAGGACGTCATGCAGCGACCGACCGGCGCGGGCATCGGGCGGGTCGTCAACGCCGCCGGTGCGCGCGACCACGGGCAGGTCGTCCCCGATCAGTACAGCCTGGCCGGCACCCATGAACGCTATGTCGAGCATCTCGTCGAGGCGACCGCGCAGGATCTGTCCGGGCTGACGGTGGTGCTCGACTGTGCGCACGGTGCCGCCGCCGAGGTCGGTCCCGCCGCGTTCCGCGAGGCAGGCGCGACCGTGATCGCCATCAACGCCGAGCCGGACGGCCTCAACATCAATCACGGCTGCGGCTCCACCCATATCGAGCAGGTGCAGCGGGCGGTGCGTGAGCACGGCGCCGACCTCGGCCTCGCCCTCGACGGCGACGCCGACCGGTGCCTGGCCGCCGACGCCGACGGCAACGTCGTCGACGGCGACGTCATCCTGGCGATCCTCGCCCTCGGCATGCACGAGGCCGGTGCGTTGGCCGACAACACCTTGGTCGGCACCGTGATGAGCAATCTCGGCCTGCACATCGCCATGCGCGCGGCCGGAATCACGTTGCTCACCACCGCGGTCGGCGACCGTTATGTGCTGGAGGAGCTGCGCCGCGGCGGATTCTCGCTCGGCGGGGAACAGTCGGGGCACGTCATCTTCCCGCAGTTCGGCACCACCGGCGACGGCATCCTCACCGGCTTGCAGCTGATGGCGAGGATGGCGCGGACCGGGCGCACCCTCGCCGACCTTGCCTCCGTATTGCAGACGGTGCCACAGGTTTTGGTGAACGTGCCGGTGACCGACAAGACCGTGGTCGCGGCGGCGCCCGAAATCCGCGAGGCCGTCCAGGAAGCCGAACGCATCCTCGGCGACTCCGGTCGAGTTCTGTTGCGCCCCAGCGGAACCGAACAGCTGGTCCGGGTGATGGTGGAAGCCACCGACCCGGCCCTTGCTCGTCAACTCGCCGACGACCTCGCCAAGCGGGTCGGCTCGGTCTGATCAGCTCGATTCGGTGAGCCTGCCCGCCGCCATGTGCCAGCGGCGGGTGGCCTCGATGGTGTCGAGCATGCGGCGGTCGTGGGTGACCAGGAGCAGTGTGCCGGTGAAGGATTCGACGGCCTGCTCCAGCTGCTCGATGGCGGGCAGATCGAGATGGTTGGTCGGCTCGTCTAGCACGAGCAGGTTCACCCCGCGGGCCTGCAGCAGGGCGAGCGCGGCGCGGGTGCGTTCGCCGGGGGACAGGGTTTCGCAGGCGCGCAACGCATGTGGGCCGCGCAGGCCGAACTTGGCGAGCAGGGTCCTGACCTCCGCGTCCGGCCAGTCCGGCAGCAGCGCGCCGAACGTGTCGACCAGCGAGGTGCTGCCGCGGAACAAGCCGCGGGCCTGATCGACCTCGCCGATCTCGACGCCGGAGCCGAGGGCGGCGGTTCCGCTGTCCGGCGTGAGCTTGCCGAGCAGCAGCGCGAGCAGCGTCGACTTGCCCGAGCCGTTCGCGCCGGTGAGCACGATCCGGTCGGCCCAATCGACCTGGGTGGTGATCGGGCCGAGGGTGAACTCGCCCCTGGTCACGCTCGCGTTCGACAGCGTCGCCACCACCGACCCGCTGCGCGGCGCCGCGGCGATCGTCATCCGCAGCTCCCACTCCTTGCGCGGTTCCTCGACGACGTCGAGGCGTTCGATGCGGCGTTGGGTCTGGCGGGCCTTGGCGGCCTGCTTCTCGGTGGACTCGGCGCGCATCTTGCGGCCCGCCTTGTCCGAGTCGACCTTCTTCGGGTCGCGGGTTTTGCGGCGAGCATTGCGGACCCCGTGCTCGAGCCAGTTGCGCTGCATCTGTGCGCGGGCCTCCAGGCCTGCCTTGGTGTCGGCGAAATCCTCGTAGGCCTCGCGCGCGTGCTGCCTGGCGATCTCGCGTTCGTTCAGATACGCCTCGTAGCCGCCGTCGTAGAGGCCGACCTGCTGCTGCGCCAGATCTAGCTCGACGATGCGATTGACGGTGCGCGCCAAGAACTCCCGGTCGTGGCTGATCACCACGAGCGGCACCCGGACGCCTGCGACGAACTGTTCGAGCCTGGCGAGGCCGTCCAGGTCGAGATCGTTGGTCGGCTCGTCGAGCAGCAGAATGTCGAAGCGGGACAACAACACCGAGGCGAGCCCAGCGCGCGCCGCCTGGCCGCCGGACAAGCCCGTCATCGGGGTGTCGAGGCGGTTCGGGAGGCTGTCGATCAGGCCGAGATCGGCCGCTACTTCCGCGGCGCGCTGGTCGAGATCCGCGCCGCCGAGTGCCAGCCAGCGCTCCAGGGCAGGTGAATAGTCGTCGTCGCCGCCGTCGGCGAGACGGGTGGCGGCGTCGTCCATGTCGTGCTGCGCGGCGGTGACACCTGTTCTGCGACCGAGGAATTCGAGGACCGTCTCGCCTGCCACCCGCTCGGGTTCCTGGGCGAGGTAGCCGACGGTGGCATCCGGCGGGCTCAGCGTGATGCTTCCGGTCGGTGTGCGGCGGTCAGCCAGCATGCGCAGCAGCGTCGACTTGCCTGCGCCGTTCACGCCGACCAGGCCGATCACGTCGCCGGGCGCCAGGGTGAGGTCGAGGTCGGCGAACAGGGTGCGCTCGCCGTGCCCCGCCGACAGGCCGCGCGCATGCAAGGTGGTCGTCACGACGCCGCCTCGTTGGCGCTCGGCGACGCCGCCTCGCTGGTGCTCGGCTCCGTCGCGCGCACCGGCACGCTGTCTTTGCGGTTCCCTCGCTGTCGCTCGCTCACTGGCCTAAGTCTGCCGTGTTCGGCGCCACGGCATGCACCCGGTCTCGGGGTCGCACCCTGAGCCGGGTCCTGGGGAAATCAGGGTTGGGATCGGTCGCCGGAGCGATGCGCCGCCGG
This sequence comes from Nocardia altamirensis NBRC 108246, assembly GCF_001612685.1. Classification (GTDB taxonomy): domain Bacteria; phylum Actinomycetota; class Actinomycetes; order Mycobacteriales; family Mycobacteriaceae; genus Nocardia; species Nocardia altamirensis. The sequence goes on along the minus strand of NZ_BDAY01000038.1, from coordinate 103,878 downwards.
GCGCCGCTCGGCAGAGTGGAGTCAGCTAGAGATCATCGCCAGAGAGGGAAGACCATGACCGTACCCGCCCGCCGCTTCGCCCGCTCCACCTCCGACAAGTGGATCGCCGGAGTCTGTGGTGGCATCGCCGAATACCTCGGATGGAATGCCAATGTCGTTCGCCTGCTTTTCGTTGTTTCGTGCCTGCTGCCCGGTCCGCAGTTCATCATCTACCTGGTGCTGTGGCTGCTGATGCCCAAGAAGTGACGTCCAGGGGGCTGCGTCGGGCACGGATGAATGTCAGGATGGAGCGATAGTGCTGCGCTCGGGCAGCACCGCTAGTCCTGCTGAGGAGGAGTAATGATCACCTCGGGCGAATTGCCGGGTCTGGATCTACCCGGCATCGATGCGTCCTCGTCACTGGACGGCCTGGGTGCGGTCGAGCTGCACCACCCCACCCAGGACATCGACGGCGACGGCACCCTCGACACCATCACCACCACCGGTGAGGAGGCCATGCAGGTCTGGACCGACTACGACCACGACGGCTTCGCCGACCACGTCACGGTCGTCGAGAAGGACGGCGACTACGCCGCCTGGGAATTCCACCGGCACCCGGACGGGTCATCGGAGTGGGTTCGGACGGATCACGGCAAAATCGGTTCCTGAGCCTGCCGGATCATCCCACCGGATTCGAGGGAACCGAACGCGGGTGCTGCGCGTCGAAGAAAGTATGGCGGCACTCGGCGAAGGGAACGGTGGGACCAGATGACCGGCGATCCGAGCAGCGTGGTCGGCGTCCAGACGGGGGAGTTGGGACGCCTCGCCGGAGACCTGCGGATATCCGGTCAGGTCGTGGCTGAACGGTCGAAAGACGTGACCGGCAACGAGTTCGGCCCCGGTGACGCCGGGGCGAACTACGCCGACCAGGGGACGCAGATCCAGGCCGGATTCGAGCGGATCGCGCACTGGATGGCGAGCTGGGCCGAAGCCACCATCACGACGGCGGACGCGCTCGGCGCCTCGATCGTCAAATACTCCGATACCGTCGCGGAGACCGCGGGAGACATCACGAAGGCCGGCCGTGAGCTCCCGATGTAGCGCCCGGGGTTTGCGCCGCGCGACGGTAGGGGGCTAACCGTGGTTTTCACCGTTCCGGCGCACGCGCCGATCGCCGAGTACCTCGACATCGGTTCTCGAAGTCTTTTGTACTTCGAGCATTTCGAGGCGAGGTATCGCCGTGCGTTCGGTGATCTGCCCGCGGGTTTCGCGAGCTACGAGCAGCTGCACCGGCGGTTCTACGAGCAGAACGGGCTCAACGAGGACAAGCTCGCCAGCGCGTCGGCTCGGCTCCGGGAGGTGTTGCAGGAGGCGGGAACTCAGCTGGACAGCCAGCGTGGGTCCGCGCAGGCGTTGCCTGCGCTGTGGCAGGGGCAGGCGGCTGACGCGGCGATCGACATGCTGAATCAGCAAGTGGGCCGGGCCGATACGGACTGGCAGGCCGCCGGGACCGCGTCGCAGGCACTGGCCGGTGCGGTCCCTGCCCTGCGCAGCGCGGTGAAGATCAAAGCCGATGTTGTTCGCTACATCTTGGAGAACGGCGAGACGGTGCGGATCGACGGGAAGGCGCCGGAGGACATCGACGACATCATCTCCGGCAAGACCATCGGTTTCACCAGCACCATGGGCAATACGCTGCTGAAGAAGCTGTGGCGGATCTTTCCGGAGTTGGCCGAAGACGACGGCGCGGTGACGCGCGGGTATCTGATTCCTGGCACCGACTACACGCACCGGATCCAGCAGCGGTGTCGAGACTGGCTCGACCAGGTGTTCAAGCCGGACTACGCGGCGAAGGTGCAGAAGTTCATCGAGGCCTGCGATGTGACCGACCAAGGGGTCAAGAATGTCTACACCCCGTTGATCGGTGCGCTGAACCAGGTTTCGGATGCGGCGTACCCGCGTCCGGCGGGGGCGCCGGTGCCGGGCAAGTCGACCGAGGGCACGCAGCCGACGGAGACGAATGCGCCAGGGCCGTCTGGTAATCCGACGGCGCCGACTGTGCCAGTGAGTCCGACACCGGCTGTGCCGGCGAGTACTACGCCGACTGTGCCGGCGAGCACTACACCGACTATTCCGGCGAGTACAACGCCGACTGCTCCGGCGACTACCACCCCCACCGTTCCGACAAGCCCTGCGCCGACCACCGAGCAGACGCCGGACACGACCTCCGCGACACCATCGAAGACGCCGTCGCTGAATGAGCTCGCTTCGCTGAGCCAGGTGGCTGGTCAGTTGTCGCCGTTGGCCTCTGGGCTCAGCCAGGCCGTCACCCAGGGGATCAGTTCGCTGTCCGGCGCGATCAGTGCCGGTGTCGAGGATGCGGTGGCGAGGCTCGAGGATGCCATCGATCCGACGAAGGCAGACGAACGAAACCCAGCAGGCCCGCCCGCGGCCGAATTCGATATCGCTGGAAAGCATCTGAAGTTCGAGATGGCGGACGGCGAGCTGAAGCTGATGCTGTCCGACGCTGACGGACAGCCGCAGGAGTTCAGCGTGCGGCTGGATGAGCATGGGATGCCGGTCTTTTCGATGAACGAACCGACCGAGGAGCCAGCACCCGGAGGCGACCCGGCGCAACCGGGGGATCAGCCGCAGCCCGACAAGTCCGCGCCGAGCGGCGACAAGGCACAGTCCGAGGCGCCGAGCACGGGCCAGCCGAGTACGGGGGAGCCGAGTACGGGTGCACCCCGGTCTGACCAGCCTGGGCCGAGCGGTCCGGAGCAGGAGAAGTCGACCGAGAAGGCACCCGCCGCCGAAGAGACCGTCGACCGACCTGGCATGCCGACCGGGACCCCACCGAACATCCGGCGCGGCGAGGACGGCGAACACCGGCCCAAACCCATGCCGGGCACGCAACAGCCGGACACCTCGCATGGTCCGGAACTGGCCGAGGCCGGCCCACTCTCGGATCTGACCGAGGCCGGTCCGTTGTGAGCGCGCGCAGCGCGGAGTCGTGGGCCTAGTGCATGCGGCCGACGGCGTCGACAGGACGGATGCGGCGCTGTCGCGGCGCGGTCCTGGCGAATCAGGAAGAATCGGCAGGGTGAGTTACGCCGAGGAGATCGAGCGTGCGGCTGAGGAATGCCGTCGCCGTTCGGCGCTGCTGCTGGACGAGCTCGACGACATCAACCGTCGCACCGCGGACACCAGCCGCGACCTGACCGAGAAATCCGCCGCCCAGCTGCGGGAGTACACCGCCGCGCACGCCGGCGAATTGGCGAAGGCCCGCGCCGCAGCCGAGGAGCAGGAGCGGCTCGAGGCCGAGGCCCGCGCACAACGCGAAGCCATCGCCCGCTCGATCGCCACCCGCCGCGCCAACCGAGACGTCGCCCCCGTCGACCAAGAAGACGAGGAAGCCGCCTTCTACCAGCGCGAAACCTGGTTGATCTGAGGCGAAGTCGCTGCGCCGACGCACGAGGTCGATCGGTCGAGGCAGGGTTGTCGAGGCGTTAGGGGCGCCGTGCGGGCAGCTGCCTCCGCGTTTGCCCGGATGGTTGTGGTGGCGTCGCGTGCCGGATCAAGCACACCGAGATCCGCACCCGTTCCGTGCGTCCGCACCGGTTCCGTGCGTTCCAGAACGGGTGCTGATGCGGACAAAGGGTGCGGATCTCGAGGGTTCAAGAACGTCCGCACTCCGGGCGTGTCGGCGCGCGGAGTGTTGGTGTGCGAGGGCGATTCTGGTGCGGCGCCGGGTTACTTGCGCAGGAGTGCGGCGAGCTGGCCGATCTTGAGCTTCGGGGCTTCCTTCTCTTCCTTGGCTTCCGGGTCGACCACCGCGGTGTGCGGGATCTCGGCGTCCGGATCGGCGAAGGCGCGGTAGGTCTTGTCGCCGAGCACGGTGGCGAGCAGGTATCCGACGAGCAGGGCGCGGGTGGTGCGGGCGGTCTTGGATTCGTGCTTGCCCGCGCCGACCGCGGCGAGGATGCGACGACCCTCGATGATGCCGTTGTGCGATGCGCCGTCGATCGCGCGCAGCACCATCGGCCCGGCCCAGCTGGTCGAGAGCGGGATGGCGTTGGAGCTGACCGAGGCGATATCGGTGGCGCCGGCCAGGATCAGCGCGGGCGTGTCGATGTCGGCGGCCAGGGTTTCGGCCGACGGTGCCGTCGGCGCAGGGAACAACGCGGCCACCGCGGCGACCTGCCGCTGGTTCGCGGCGATGACGGCGGCCCCCGCACCCATGCCGTGGCCGACCAGCGCGAGCTTGTCGGGGTGGACGCTGATCGTGCCGTCGCCGAGGCGCACACCCGTGCAGATATCCAGCGTGGTGAGCAAATCGGTCGCGAGGCCGAGATGTGACGGAATCGGCCCGCGCTCGGTGTCCGGCGCCGCGGCGACGAAACCCCAGGACGCGAGGTGTTCGAGCAGGTCACGATAGTTGGCGGCGCCGGTCAGCCAGCCATGTCCGAAGGCGACGGCCGGTAGGTTGAGTCCTGATTCGGGCGTGAACACCACCCCGGGCTGGCCTGCGATGGCCAAATTGCCGCGCAGCACCCGGTGGGGGCCGCGGCTGGTCAGGGTGCTCAGGAGCGATTTCACAGACGCCGACACGACGAGAACGTTATCCGATAAGTACTCTGGTGAGCCATGTGCGGAATCGTGGGGTACGTCGGATACCGGGACGCGCTCGGCGTAGTCGTTGACGCGTTGCGCCGCATGGAATATCGCGGCTACGACTCCGCCGGTGTGGCGATCGTCGACGGTGCCGGGGCGCTTGCTGTGGAGCGCAAAGCGGGCAAGCTGGCCAATTTGGAGGCCGAGCTCGCCGAAATCGGGATCGCGCGGTTCGCGGGGACCACGGGCATGGGCCACACCCGCTGGGCGACGCACGGTGCGCCGACCGATCGCAACGCGCACCCGCATCGCGATCTGAGCGGCAAGGTCGCGGTCGTGCACAACGGGATCATCGAGAACTTCGCCCCGCTGCGCCGGGAGCTGGAGGACGCGGGCGTCGAGCTGCGCAGCGACACCGACACCGAGGTGGCGGTGCATCTGGTGGCGCGCGCCTATGCGGAAGGCCCGACCGCGGGCGATTTCGCGGCGAGCGCACTGTCGGTGGTTCGTCGGCTCGAGGGCGCGTTCACGCTGGTCTTGACCCATGCCGATCATCCAGACCTGATTTTTGCGGCGCGCCGCTCGACTCCGCTGGTGGTCGGCGTCGGCAAGGGCGAGATGTTCATCGCCTCGGATGTCACCGCGTTCATCGAGCACACCCGCGAGGCGGTCGAGCTCGGCCAGGACCAGGCCGTGGTGATCACCGCGGACAGCTACACGGTCACCGACTTCAGTGGCGCGAACGCGAAGGATCGCACCCGCCCGTTCACCATCGACTGGGATCTGGCCGCCGCCGAGAAGGGTGGCCACGACTACTTCATGCTCAAGGAGATCGAAGAGCAGCCTGCCGCGGTCGCGGACACGCTGATCGGGCATTTCAGCCTCGAGCAGGACGGCGCGGGCCGGATCGTGCTCGACGAGCAGCGCCTCGCCGACCAGGAGCTGCGCGACTTCGACAAGGTGTTCGTTGTTGCCTGCGGCAGCGCCTACCACTCCGGCCTGCTCGCCAAGTACGCGATCGAGCATTGGACCAGGCTGCCCGTCGAGGTGGAGCTGGCCAGCGAATTCCGTTACCGCGACCCGGTTTTGGATCGGTCGACGCTGGTGGTGGCGATCTCGCAGTCCGGTGAGACCGCGGACACGCTCGAAGCCGTGCGCCACGCCAAGGAGCAGAAGGCGCGGGTGCTCGCGATCTGCAACACCAACGGCGCGCAGATTCCGCGCGAGTCCGACGCGGTGCTCTACACCAGGGCTGGACCGGAGATCGGCGTCGCCTCGACCAAGGCGTTCCTGGCCCAGGTGACCGCGAATTACCTGGTCGGGTTGGCCTTGGCGCAGGCGCGCGGCACCAAGTATCCGGACGAGGTGGCCCGCGAGTTCGCCGAGCTGGAGGCGATGCCGCAGCTGGTGCAGCGGGTGCTGGAGACCGCGCCGCAGGTGCGCGCGATCGCGCGTGAGCTGGCGCACGTGTCGACGGTGCTGTTCCTCGGCCGCCACGTCGGATATCCGGTGGCGCTGGAGGGTGCGCTCAAGCTCAAGGAGCTGGCGTACATGCACGCCGAGGGCTTCGCGGCAGGTGAACTGAAGCACGGGCCGATCGCGCTGATCGAGGACGGGCTGCCGGTGATCGTGGTGATGCCGTCGCCCAAGGGGCGCGCGGTGCTGCATTCCAAGCTGCTCAGCAACATTCGGGAGATCCAGGCACGCGGCGCGCGCACCATCGTGATCGCCGAGGAAGGCGACGACACGGTGCGTCCGTTCGCCGACGACCTCATCGAGATTCCCACGGCGCCAACGCTGTTCCAGCCGCTGCTGTCCACGGTCCCGCTGCAGATCTTCGCCGCCGAGGTGGCGCAGGTCCGCGGCTACGACGTAGACAAGCCACGAAACCTCGCGAAGTCTGTCACCGTCGAATAGACCCTGGCCCGACCTCGACAGCCGCCCGACGCACTCGCGTCAGGCGGCTGTCTACGTTGTAGCTGGTCGCCGACCGGGAAGAAGCACGGTCCTGTCCGGTTCGGCGGCCGAGCGGTGTCCGCGTTGTGCGGGAGCGGGTTTCGCCGTTGGTGGCCGAGAAGGCGCACGGTCCTATCCGCTCGATGGCCGAGCAGTGCCTGCATTGTGCAGGAACGTGTTTCGCTGGTTGCGGAAGATCCGGCGGTGACGTGTTGGCACCGCCGGATCGTCGGCATGGTCAGTGGTTGGCGGCGATCAGCACGGAAGCTGGTTCTGCTGCGGGACTTCCGGCGCGGCGTTCGAGGGCGCCGGACCAGACAGCGAGGCCGAGGGCGGCAAGGACAAGGGCGACGCCGACCCAGTTCGATGCGGTGTAGCCGTAGCCTGCGGCGATGACCAGACCGCCGAGCCAGGCAGCGACGGCGTTGCCGAGGTTGAAGGCGCCGATGTTGACGGCGGAGGCCAAAGTCGGTGCGCCCGCGGCCTGGTCGAGGACGCGCTTCTGCAGCGGCGGGACGGTGGCGAAGCCGAGCGCGCCGATCAGCACAACGGTGATCGCGGTCGCGATCTTGTTGTGCGCGGTGAGGGTGAACAGCGCGAGCACCACGGCGAGACCGCCGAGGGTGAGGTAGAGCATCGGCATCAGGTGGCGATCCGCGAACTTGCCGCCGACCAGGTTGCCGACGAAGAAGCCGACGCCGAACAGCACGAGCAGCCAGGTGACCGAGCTGTCCGCGAAGCCGGTGACCTCGGTCATCATCGGCGCCAAGTAGGTGATCGCCGCGAAGACGCCGCCGAAGCCGAGCACGGTCATCGCCATCGCGAGCAGCACCTGCGGGTTGCGGAAGACGGCGAGCTCGGTGCGCAGTCGCGCGTCCTGCGGCGCAGGCTGCTCGGGCACCAGCGCGGCCACGCCGATCAGCCCGATCAGGCCGACCGCGGCGACGATGAGGAAGGTGAGCCGCCAGCCGAAATGCTGGCCGAGCAGGGTGCCGAACGGCACGCCGACCATGGTGGCGACGGTGAGCCCGGTGAACATGATGGCGATCGCGCCCGCCCGCCGGTCCGGGCGGACGACCGCACCCGCGACGACCGCGCCGATGCCGAAGAAGGCGCCGTGCGCCAGCGATGCCACGATCCGCCCGGTCAGCATCAGTCCGAAAGTGGGTGCGACAGCGGACAATACGTTGCCCGCCACCAGGAGCAACAGCATGCCGAGGAGCATGCGCTTGCGCGAGACTCGCGTGCCGAGCCCGGTCATCAGCGGTGCCCCGACCACGACGCCGAGCGCGTATCCGGTGACGAGCAGGCCTGCGGTGGGGATGGACACCGCGTAGGTGTCGGCGATGTCGGGGAGCAACCCGACGACGACGAATTCGGTGGTGCCGATTCCGAAGGCCCCGAGTGTCAGGGCGAGGAGTGCGAGCGGCATGGTCGAGAGCCTCCACTTGATGTTGCGCCTGAGCCTTACGGGCGTCAACAATAATTGCATACGCGTGATAATTGCAAGCGCGGGCTATTGCGATGGTCATCTATCCTGGAACTACTGTCCCGACGCGGAAGGAACACCATGACCGCGGATGCCGCCCTGACCGGCCTGGCCGATGGTTGGTACGCACTGTCGCTGCTGCACGATCGGATCGAAGCGCACATCGAACGTGCGCTGCAGTCCGGTCACCACCTGAGCGTCCGCGAGTTCTCGCTGCTAGTAGTGCTCAGCCGCCAGCACGACGGACCGGGCGGTCACCTACGGATGAACCAGGTCGCGGAGGCGGTCGTGCTGAGTCAAAGCGCAACAACCAGGCTCGTCACGCGCCTGGAAGACCGCGGTCTGCTCCAGCGCTACCTGTGCCCCGACGATCGCCGCGGCATCTACACCGACGTCACACCGCCAGGGCTCACGCTGCTCGAACAGGCCAGGCCGACCCATGACGCCGCGCTCGCGAGTGCACTGGGTCAAGCCGCCGCCGACCCCGAACTGGCCCCGCTGGTGGCCGCGGTGGAAGCCCTCAACACCTCGTCGGCGCGCAGCTCGCGCACCCGCCAGTACCGTCCCGTCTGACCCGTCGGGTCATTGGACGGTGATGGTGCCGCGCATTTCGGGATGGAGGGAACAGAGATAGCGGTAGGAGCCGGGCACGGTGAAGGTGTAGCTCCACTCGCCCTTGTCGATGATCGGGCTGTTGATGCCCATCGCCTTGTCGCCGATGCCCTGCACGGTGTGCGGGACCTTGTCGGTGAACTTCCAGGTGACGGTCTCGCCCGCCTTGATGGTGACCTCGGCGGGGGCGAACTTCATGTCGCCGACGTGGACGATGACGGCGGCGGGTTTCTGGTCACCCGTCGGCTGCGTGATCGTTGTCGTCGGCTGGGGCGGCCGCTTCGTCGTCGTCGCGGCGGTACCGCTGTCGCCGCCGCCGCACCCGGCGACCAGCAACGCCGCCACCACCGTGAATCCGGTGAGGACCTGCATGGACCTGGCGCGGCGCTTGACCATTGGCATGATGGCCAAGCGTAGTCTGCTGTCGTTGCGGGCCCACGCGGCACCATCCGCGCGACCGGAACACCGAACACCCAGCAGTGCCGAACAACCCAGTGGAGGATCGCCCATGTCGCAGCGGGGCTATTTCACCGCCGATGAAGTGCGCGCGGCCGAGGCCGAGCTTTTCCTGCGCGTCCCGGACGGCGTCCCCATGTGGCGTGCGGCATATGGGCTGGCCACGGTGGTCGCGGACGAGCTACGGGCGCGTACCGGCGGCATCGCAGGACGCGCGGTGACGCTGCTCGTCGGTTCCGGTGACAATGGCGGTGACGCCTTATGGGCAGGCGCTACGCTGCGCCGCCGCAGTGTCGCGGTGACCGCCGTGCTGTTGCACCCGGCCCGCGCTCACGCGAAAGGTCTTGCGGCGCTGCGCAAAGCAGGCGGCCGGGTGCTCGACGGCAGCGGCGACCCCGCCGCGGTGCGCCTCGGCAGTCCCGATCTGGTGATCGATGGCATCGTCGGCATCTCCGGCCGCGGGGCGCTACGCCCGAACGCCGCGGAACTCGTTGCGGCGCTCCAGGTCCCGATCATTGCCGCGGATTTGCCCAGCGGTGTCGATCCGGACACCGGTGCCGTCACAGGACCTGCCGTGCGTGCCGCCGTCACCGTCGCGTTCGGCGCCTACAAGCCGGTGCACGCGCTTGCTGCACCGTATTGCGGACGAATCGAGCTGGTGCCCATCGGATTACGATTACCCGAGCCGGCGCTGGCGGCACTGGAGCCTGCGTCGATCGGTGCGGCATGGCCGGTGCCGGACGCCACCGACGACAAGTACACCCAGGGCGTCACCGGCGTCTGTGCGGGCAGCGCGAGCTACCCGGGCGCCGCGGTGCTGTGTACCGGCGCGGCGGTAGCGGCGACCTCTGGCATGGTCCGCTACGCGGGGCCGTGCACCGCCGACGTGCTCGCGAAGTTCCCCGAAGTCATTGCCACCGACCAGGTCTCCGAGGTCGGCCGGGTCCAGGCCTGGGTGTTCGGGCCCGGCGCAGGCACCGATGCCGCGGCCCGCGAGCGCCTCGTCGAGATTCTCGCCACCGACCTGCCCGTCGTCGTCGACGCCGACGGACTGACCCTGCTCGCCGCCGAACCCGAGCTGGTGCGCGGACGCTCGGCGCCGACCGTATTGACCCCGCACGCAGGCGAATTCGCCCGACTAGCCGGCGCGGAGGTCGGCGCCGATCGAGTAGCCGCGGTGCGTGCACTCGCCGACTCCTGGCAGGCCACCGTCCTACTGAAGGGGCGAGCCACCCTCATCGCTGCCCCCGGCGCACCGGTTCTCGTCAACGAGGCGGGCGCCTCCTGGGCCGCCACCGCAGGCGCGGGTGACGTCCTCTCCGGCATCATCGGCGCGCTGCTCGCCGCGGATCACGCCCCGGCCGCGGCGGCTGCGGCCGCTGCACGCGCCCACTCCCTTGCCGCCAACCTGGCGGCCAACGATGGTCACCCGGAAGCCGCCCCGATCTCGGCGACGCCGCTCCTCGACCACATCCGCCCCGCCATCCGCACCCTGCGCGCCCTCGCCGACGGGCAATAGACCCGCGCATCGACTTGTGCCGCGGAACACCTTCCGCGCTACACGCTCCACCAGGACATTTCTCGGTCGATAGACTCGGTCGACAACCAATGACGACTGATTTCGGAAGCAGATGGGTAACTCACCGGGGACGGGCTAACCCCACGACCACGTCACCGCAGGCCGCCCGAGTCACTACCGTGGCACCTGGGTCTGGCCTGAATACTCGGAGAGGCGGACATGCACGCGCAGGTGGAGGCGGTCGTCGACCTAGACGCCATTGCTCACAACGTGCGGATCCTGCGGGAGCACGCGGGCGACGCCGCGGTGATGGTGGTGGTCAAGGCGGACGGGTACAACCACGGTGCCGTCGAGGTGGCGAAGGCCGCGCTGGCGGCGGGCGCCGCCGAGATCGGTGTCACCACCATCGATGAGGGCGTGCAACTGCGCAAGGCAGGCATCACCGCGCCGATTCTGAGCTGGCTCAACGATTCCGACGCCGACTACGGTGCCGCGATCGCGGCCGATATCGAGATCGGCGTCTCGACCCTCGCCCATCTGCGCGCGGTGGCAGCGGCGGCCGAGCGCCTCGGCAAGCCTGCGACGGTCAGCCTCAAAGTCGACACCGGCCTCAACCGCAACGGGCTGTCGACGGGCGAATATCCGCAGGCACTCGCGGAATTGCGGACACTCGTCGATGCGCAGGCGGTGCGCTTCCGCGCGATCTTCTCGCACCTGGCGCGCGGTGACGAACCCGCGCACCCGACCAACGACCTGCAGCGCGACCGTTTTCTCGACGCCATCGCGGCGGCCAAGGAGCACGGCCTGGAACCGGAGCTCGTGCACCTGGCCAACTCGCCCGCCGCGCTGACCCGCCCCGACCTCGCCTTCGACATGGTCCGTCCCGGCATCGCGGTCTACGGGCACAGCCCGATCCCCGACATCGACGACTTCGGCCTGCGCCCCGCGATGACCTTCCAGGCCCGCGTGCTTCAGGTCAAACCGGTGCTCGCGGGGGAGGGCGTCTCCTACGGGCACACCTGGGTCGCCACCCACGACACCACCGTCGCGCTCATCCCCGCCGGCTACGCCGACGGCGTATTCCGGCCGCTGAGTGGACGTTTCGAGGTGTGGCTCGGCGGCGCCCGCCGCCCGAACGTCGGCCGGATCTGTATGGACCAGTTCGTCGTCGACCTCGGCGACAATGCCGCAGGCGTCCGCGAAGGCGATCTCGCGATCCTGTTCGGCGGCGGGCCAGGCGAGCCGCGCGCTCAGGACTGGGCGGAACTGCTCGGCACCCTCAACTACGAGGTGGTCTGTTCACCACGAGGCAGGGCGGCGCGACGCTACGTGGGTGGCATCCGATGAAGCGCCGCACCAAGGTCGCCGCGGTCCGCGGCGGCCTCGCCACCGCGGGCGTGGTCGGCGCGCTGGCCGGGGTGCACGCCCTACGCCGCGCCGGCGCCAAAGTGCTCTGGCCTGCCCTTCGCGACGAATACCGGGACGAGAACTTCGACCTCATCGAGCAGGATCGGGCAGGCGCGGTGCTCACCGAAGACGGTGTGCGCCTGGCCACTCGGGAATGCGGTCCTGCGGACGCGCCGGTCACCGTGATCTTCGTGCACGGCTTCTGCAACAGCATGGAGTCCTTCCACTTTCAGCGCCGCGACCTCGAAAAGCGGTGGGGCGCAAGCGCTCGGCTCGTCCTGTTCGATCAGCGCGGACATGGGCGCTCCGGCACGCCGACGGCGCAGAGCTGCACTGTCGCCCAGCTCGGCCGCGACCTCGCCGCGGTGATCCAGGCGACCGCGCCGACCGGCCGGGTGGTGCTGGTCGGTCATTCGCTCGGCGGCATGACGGTGCTCGCTGCGGCAGCGCAGTTCCCGGAGCTGTTCGCGGAGCGCGTGATCGGGATCGCATTGCTCTCGACCGCGGCCGCCGAGGTCACTGCCGCCGGTATCACCCAACTGCTGCGCAACCCCGCGATCGACGGGTTCCGGGTCGCCGTGCATACCGCGCCCGCGCTGATCCAAGCCGGACGATCCACGGCCCGCCATGTGATCACGCCGATCCTGCACGTCAGCTCGTATCACGGTCAGGTGAGCCCGACACTGTCCCGATTCACCACCCTGATGATCGATCAGACGCCGGTCGAGACCATCGTGAAGTTCTTGAAAGCCATCGAGTTACACGACGAGTCGGCCGCACTGCCCACCCTGGCGCACCTGCCGGTGCTGGTACTCGGTGGCACCCGCGATCTGGTGATCCCCTTCCGCAACTCCCGCGCCCTCGCCCGTGAGCTGCCGAACAGCGAACTCATCCGGCTCGCTCGGGCCGCGCACATGGCGCACCTGCAGTTCCCGGATATCGTCAACGGCGCGCTCGATCGATTGCTCGTGCGCGCCGGCGCGCTGGAACCGGCCGACCAACGCCCTTCGGAGGTGAGCAGTGGCTGAACGGCAGCAGCGGATGCTGCCCACCGTCGCCGACACCGAGGCACTCGGACGCGAACTCGCGGCCGGGCTCGGCGCAGGCGATCTGGTGGTGCTCGATGGTCCGCTCGGTGCGGGCAAGACCGCGCTCACCCGCGGCATCGCCGCAGGCCTCGGCGTGCAGGGCCGGGTCAGTTCGCCGACATTCATCATCGCCCGCCAGCACCGAGCAGGCGAGCAGCCCGGCGCGGTGCCGCTGGTGCACGTGGACGCCTATCGGCTCGGCGGCGACCTGGACGACCTGGATGCCCTCGATCTCGACACCGATCTGCATCAGGCGGTGGTCGTCGTGGAATGGGGTCGCGGCGTCGTCGAGCACCTGACCGATCGGCATCTGCGGGTGCTGTTGTCGCGCGAACCGGATTCGGACGTACGCACCGCAGAATGGGAATGGGTGGATTAACTACCTGGTAGCTCCGCACCGGCGGCAGCTACCACCCGGTATCGTTGGGTCAATCATGCTGGTATTAAGTGTCGACACCGCGACACCCGCCGTTACCGCGGGATTGGTGGAACTGGAGCAGGCCGCACCGGATGCGGCGACCGTCGTCGGCGACGGCATGCCGGTCGGCCGGAACGGCACTGTCCAGACGCGGACCGTCGCATCCAGGGTTCGGGTCGACCCGCGCGCGCACGCCGAGGTGCTCACCCCGCAGATCCTCGAATGCCTCACCGAGGCAGGACGTTCCAGGGCCGACATCGCCGCGATCGTCGTCGGCATCGGACCGGGCCCCTTCACCGGGCTGCGTGTCGGCATGGCGACGGCAGCGGCCTTCGGCGACGCACTCGGCCTGCCCGTGTACGGCGTGTGCAGCCTCGATGCGATTGCCGCCGACGCTGCGACGGACCTCACGCCGGACAGCGAACTCCTGGTCGTCACCGACGCGCGCCGTCGGGAGGTGTACTGGGCGCGCTACCGCGCCGGCGTGCGGGTCGCCGGTCCGGACGTGACCAAGCCAGGCGACGTCGATATGGCGCAAGCCACCGCGATCGCCGGATCCGCCTCGCACGTCGACTTCTTCGACCTTCCCGTCCTTCCGGTGGAGACACCGTCGCCCGCCGGACTGGTCCGGGTCGCCGCAGCCGAGCTGCTCGCGCGCACCGTGCCGGAGCCGCTCGTGCCGCTCTACCTGCGCAGGCCGGACGCTGTCGAAAAGAGTTACCGCACCCTCGACCGGACGGGAGCGTGAGGCCGGTGGACATTCGGATCGAACCGATGGCTCCCGCGGACATCGAGCGCTGTGTGGAACTCGAGCAGCTGCTGTTTCCGGAGGACGACCCCTGGCATGCGGTGGCCTTCCAGTCGGAACTGGCCGCGCCGCACAATCGCTACATCACCGCGCGCGCCGAGGACGGGCGAATGGTCGGCTACGCAGGCATCGCGTTGCTCGGTGATGACGAACACCCCGAAGCCGAGGTGCATACCATCGGCGTCGACCCTGGCTGCCTGCGCGCTGGCATCGGCACCGTGCTGCTCGAGGCGTTGCTCGACGAAGCAGGCAAGCGCGGCGGGCCCGTGTTCCTCGAGGTGCGCACCGACAACACGCCCGCGATCGCGCTGTACGCCAAGCACGGCTTCCACATCATCGGCTTACGCAAGAACTACTACCACCCCAGCGGCGCCGACGCCTACACCATGCGCAGACCCGCGTTGAGCGCGCTGCCCCTCCCGGACGAGGTCCTCTCGTGATCATCATGGGCATCGAGAGTTCCTGCGACGAAACCGGAGTCGGCATCGTGCGCAGGCACGCCGACGGCCGGTGCGAACTGCTCGCCGACGAGGTCGCGTCCAGCGTCGACCAGCACGCTCGGTTCGGCGGCGTTGTCCCCGAGATCGCGTCGCGTGCCCACCTCGAGGCGATCGTGCCCGCCATGCGCCGGGCGCTCGCCGTGGCAGGCATCGCCAAGCCGGACGCGCTGGCCGTCACCATCGGACCCGGTCTGGCCGGTGCCTTGCTGGTCGGCGTCGCGGCCGCGAAAGCCTATGCGGCAGCGTGGGATGTGCCGTTCTATGCGCTGAACCATCTCGGCGGACACGTCGCGGTGGACACCCTCGAGCACGGTCCGATGCCGCCGTGCGTCGCGCTACTCGTCTCCGGCGGGCACACGCACCTGCTGCACGTCACCGACCTGGCGGCGCCGATCGTAGAACTGGGCAGCACCGTCGACGATGCGGCAGGCGAGGCCTTCGACAAGGTCGCGCGGCTGCTCGGTCTCGGCTTCCCCGGCGGCCCCGCCCTTGACGCCGCTGCGGCCAAAGGCAATTCGCGCGCGATCAGCTTCCCGCGCGGCATGACCGGCCCCCGCGACGCGCGCTACGACTTCTCGTTCTCCGGCCTGAAAACAGCCGTGGCCCGCTACGTCGAGTCCGCGCAGCGCAGCGGCCTGACCGCGGAGGACCTGCCCATCCCCGACATCGCCGCCTCCTTCCAAGAAGCCGTCGCCGACGTCCTCACCATGAAGGCGATCCGCGCGGCCAAGGACGTCGGCGTCGACACCCTGGTGCTCGGCGGCGGCGCCACCGCCAACTCGCGAATCCGTTCGATGGCCGAAGAGCGCTGCACCGCAGCAGGTTTGACGCTACGGGTGCCCAAGCCTCGGCTCTGCACCGACAACGGCGTCATGATCGCAGCCCTCGGAGCGCACGTCATCGCGGGCGGTGCGTCCCCGTCCTCGCTGACCGTCGCCACTGATCCGGGTCTGCCCGTTTCGGTCAGCCGAGTCGGCTGAAACGCGCCGGATCGGCTGGCGAAGCCCGAAAATTCCTCAGCTCAACGGTTTCCTGAGAGCGGCAGCCTCGGGGTATGCACCGGATCAGCGTGGTGGCGTCGTGTGCCGTACCCGGCTGACCTCCGCTGTCAGATGCTCGGTGTCTCGTTCCAGCGTGGTCATCTGGCTGTGGTCCGGTCCAAAGATCTCGGGAAGTGATCTTGGGAAGGTTGATGGGAGTCCAATGGTGGGCGTCTCGGCGCGTATTCCCGCCATATGACTACCGTCAACGGCCACCTGCAACCATTCGACTACCGTCAACGCGGCCCAGCAACCATTTCTCTGCTGTCGATGAGGGGTCGGCGCTTGCCAATGAGTCGGCAACCACTGCTCTCCCATTGAGCCGAGCCTCGCCACTTCCGGTCGGTTCCTCGTACACCTATCGAGTCACGATGACATCCAAAAGCGTTGTCCTGGTCGACAGTTGGCACAGCCATGTCCCGTTCGCACGGGGCAAGCTCGACGAGCGGGACACGACGGAGGCGTTTGCGGCGTGTCGCCTCCACCATGTCCCACTCGTGCGGACACCTGCACTCCTTGCTGAGTGCTGCACTAGTGCCGGTCTGCTGCTCCTTTGCTGGTGAGAACGGGGTGCGGATTCCGGAGTTGGAGACGCGGAAGTCGTTGCGCGACGCCGGTTGTTGGCCGCGATTGACGGCCCGGTGAGGCCTGCAATCCCGGTATGTGGGATCAGAGGGGCGGTTCCATGCCGAGTGGGAACTGGTGGCGGTGGCTTCTCGGGCGATGCCGCCACCAGTTCCCAGTGATCAGTCGCCCAACTCCGCAACGGGTGTAGATGCGCAGAAGGGGTGCGGATTCAGCATTGGAGACGCCGGAGTCGTTGGGCAACGCTGGTTGGTGGGCGAGGTCGAGACCCGCTGGGCAGGACGGGAGCGGCTGGCCAGGGCCGGCGCCGCTGACCGAGGCCGTTCGTTGGGCGGGGCCGGTTGTTGGGACCGGAGTCGTTGAGCGGGACCAGAACCGCTGGGACAGAACCGGAACCGCTTGGCGAGACTGGAACTGCTGGG
This sequence comes from Nocardia altamirensis NBRC 108246, assembly GCF_001612685.1. Classification (GTDB taxonomy): domain Bacteria; phylum Actinomycetota; class Actinomycetes; order Mycobacteriales; family Mycobacteriaceae; genus Nocardia; species Nocardia altamirensis. Next base: position 86,985 of record NZ_BDAY01000038.1, on the reverse strand, counting down.
GCGGGACCGGAGTCGTTGGGCAACGCTGGTTGGTGAGCAAGGTCGGGACCCGCTGGGCAGGACGGGAGCCGCTGGGCAGGACCGGCGCTGCTGACCGAGGCCGTTCGTTGGGCGGGGCCGGTTGTTGGGACCGGAGTCGTTGAGCGGGACCAGAACCGCTGGGACAGAACCGGAACCGCTTGGCGGGACTGAGCCGCTTGGCGGGACCGGAACTGCTGGCCAGGACCGGAGTTGTTGGGCGGGACCAGAAGCCGGAGGTGGGAACGGAACCGCTGGGGCCGGATGGGAACCGCTTGGCGGCCCCGGAACTGCTGGGCCAGGGCCGGTTGCTGGGCGGGGCTGGAGTCGTTGAGCGGGACTGGAAGCGCTAGGCGGGAAGCGCAGGTGGGACCGGAACCGTTGGGACAGAACCTGAATCGTTCTTGGCGGACCGGAATCGTTTGGTGGCCCCCGGGGCGGCTGGGCGGGGTCGGAGATGTTGAGCGAGGCTGGTTGTTGGGCGGAACCGGTGTCGTTGAGTGGGACCAGAACCGCTGGGGCAGGACCAGAACCGCTGGGGCAGGACCAGAACCGCTGGGGCAGGATCCGGAACCGTTGGGGCAGGCCCGGAACTGCTTGGCGGGACTGAAATCGTTTGGCGGGCCCCCGGGCCCGCTTGGCGGGACTGGAGCTGCTTGACGGACTGAAATCGTTTGGCGGCCCCGGGGCCGCTCGGCGGGACCGGAACTGCTGGGCCAGGACCGAAACCCATTGGCCCTCTTGCCACCTCCACTACCGGAGGGCACAAACAGCACTGCTCAATCGGTACGAACCGACTGCCCTGCCCGGATTACGGGCCCTTCTGCCCGCCCTGCCTGTGTTACGGGCCCTTCTGCCCGCCGTCCCCTGTTGCGTGCTCTTCTGCCCACCCTGCCCGGTTGCGGGACCTACCACCTCCCACACCGGAGAGGCACGCACTCAATCAGCGTGAGCTGACTGCCCCGAACCCGTCACCGGACCACCCGACCCGGAGTTCGTGCGCGGCGGCAGTGGCAGATGGGATTCGGCGGGGGCCTGGCTCGGCTTCGAAGACTGACCAGGCGTGGTCGGCTTGGTCTTCTCCTGGTCCGACGAACCTCCTTGCGGCCCGGGGGGATTGCCGAGAATCGGGCCGAGCAGCTCCGGGAACGGGATCACCGGGAGGTTCGGGTCGGGGCGGAGGGTCGGTTGGGTGGGTGGGGTGCCGGAGATGGGTGGTACCACGGTGTTGGAGGGCTGGCCGCGGTCCGGGGTGAACGGCGGAATGTTGCCGTCGGACGGACGATTGGTGCCTTCCTGGTTCTGGCCGCTGGTTGTGGTGCCGGATCCGGTCGGCGGCACGCCGCTCACGGAGGGGGACGGCGATTGCGTCACACCGCTGGTGGTGCCTGCGGGGGAGACGTCGTCGGAACTGGGCGCGAAGGTTTTCACCCCGTAGCCGATGATCAGCCCGACCACCACGATCGCGCCTGCCAGCGTGCCGACCACCTTGGTGAAGGTGCCGACCGGCGCGTCGGCGGTGAGCGTGGCCACCGGGAAGATCGACGGCTGGACCGTATCGGCAACCAGCGCTGCGCCTTTCGCGATCACCGCGTCCGGATCTTCCACGGTGAACACTGGGACTTCGAGTTGCCTGCCGAGGGTGTCGACGACGGCTGGGATGTTGGCGCCGCCGCCGATCACCGTGACCGCTTGCGGGAATTTGGGTGCCCGCGCGAAGACCGCGGCGGCGAACACGGCGGTCTCGCGCAGCAGGTCGGCGATCAGTTCTTCGAAGTCGGCCCTGGTCAGCTTGAGCGGTTGGCCCGCAACGTGATCGATGGTGACGGCGGGCGCGAGGGACAGGTGTTCCTTGGCCGCGCGGCCGCGGTTGGTCAGCATGCCGCGGTTGGGTCGGGTGCCGCGCCGTGCGTAGTGCAGGTCGACCAGGTGGTGGTAGATGAGGTCGTCGATGGCGTTGCCGCTGATCGTGATCGTGCGCTCGGCTCGGAGGATGGAGCCGTCGGCTTGGTCGGCCACGGTGACGCTGAGCCCGGACGCGCCGAGGTCGATGATGGCGACGGTCTCGTAGCGGTCGAGCAGTCCGGTGTGCCGCAGGTAGGTGAGTGCCGCGGTGCCTTCGGGTACCAGCTTCAGATCCCGCTGCTTGCCGGTGGCCGCGCGGATGGCTTGCGCCTGCTCCTTGGTGCGGTAGGCGACGGCAACGCTGGTCGGCGGGCGACTGGTCGGCGTTTCGAGGCCGCGGGGCTGTGCGCCGGCGAAGCGTGCGCCGACGGGATAGCTGACATCGTGCGCGAGCTGCGTCGTCGGCAGCTGGTTGGTCATCAGCTCGATCGAGGAGGCGACGAGGTCGCCGAGGTCGGAGTGGGCGGCGTCGGCGGAGACGACGCGGTAGTCGAAGCTCTGCGCGCCGTTCGACGCGGTGGCGACGAGCGCCGAGCACACGACCTCGGACCCGGCCGAGATGCCTAGGGATGTTCGCATGTTCATTCACCTCCCTTCGAGCGGATGGTCAGGTCGCCGACCATCTCGAATGGACTGCCGAATCGCGGTGTTGTCGACGCACGACCCGGACTCGAACCCGGTCGGTCCCGTTGTCCGGATGGGTCGCGGGGACCGGCGATAGATCACTGTGGGTAGCTCTCTGGTGCAGCTCTCGGTGAGACGTTGTTCGGTGAAGCGGGTGTTCGCCGACGCTGGTATTCGATACAGCCGAACGCGGTGACGACAGGTGTTCGGTGACGACCCCTGGTCCCCGACGCCAGTTCGTGACGAGTCACATTCGTGACGAACACGGCGGTCGGACAGCGACCGTCGTCAATACTGTCACAATCCGTTATCCGAACGTTACAGTTTTCGCGAACTCTTGAAAACCCCTCCAGGCGTGCGGTGGGCGTGTCGCAGGCAACACTCGTCGGTGGCGAACCGAAATTGGCACAGCCCGGCCTTGAGCGCTGGCACTCTCATGTATAGAGTGCTAGTCGGCACTGTGTGAGGTGCACGGCCGGGTTTTCGCCCCGCTGCGCGCTCTCTGCGTGTGCCAGGAAGTTCGACCACTGAGCAGGGGTCCCGGCACCCGCGACGACGGGGCTGAGCGCAGTGTCGGCTACCACTTGCGACTGCTTGCAGATCGCTCGAAATACCTGTGAACCAATACTGATGGTCTGGGACAACAGTTCTGGACGACCGTAAATCCCCTGAAAGTGGAGGGCTCAACGTGGCGAGCGTGAACATCAAGCCGCTCGAGGACAAGATCCTCGTCCAGGCCAACGAGGCCGAGACGACGACGGCCTCCGGCCTGGTCATCCCCGACACGGCGAAGGAAAAGCCGCAGGAGGGCACCGTCATCGCCGTCGGCGAAGGACGCGTCACCGACAAGGGTGACCGCATCCCGGTCGACGTCAAGGAGGGCGACACCGTCATCTACAGCAAGTACGGCGGCACCGAGATCAAGTACCAGGGCGAGGAATACCTCATCCTGTCGGCGCGCGACGTGCTGGCCGTCGTCACCAAGTAGCCGATAGGCATACGCGTTCCGCCCCGGTGTCTTTCGTGACCCGGGGCGGTCTGCGTTCTGCCGCGTACTAGCACAGGAGCTGATTACCCCATGGCAAAGCAGATCGAGTTCGACGAGAAGGCTCGTCGCGCTCTGGAACGCGGCGTCGACAAGCTGGCCGACGCCGTCAAGGTCACCCTTGGCCCGCGCGGTCGCCACGTCGTGCTCGCGAAGGCCTTCGGCGGCCCGACCGTCACCAACGACGGTGTCACCATCGCACGCGACATCGACCTGGAAGATCCGTTCGAGAACCTCGGTGCGCAGCTGGTCAAGAGCGTCGCCACCAAGACCAACGACGTCGCGGGCGACGGGACAACCACCGCCACCGTGCTGGCCCAGGCGCTGGTCCGCGCAGGCCTGAAAAACGTTGCGGCGGGCGCAAACCCGATCTCGCTCGGCTCCGGCATCGCCAAGGCCGCCGGCGCGGTCTCCGAGGCGCTGCTCGCCGCGGCGACCCCGGTCTCCGGTGAGCAGGCGATCGCGCAGGTCGCCACCGTGTCCTCGCGCGACGAGGAAATCGGCCAGATGGTCGGCAAGGCGCTGACCACCGTCGGCAAGGACGGCGTGGTCACCGTCGAGGAGTCCTCGACGCTGCAGACCGAGCTCGTGGTCACCGAGGGCGTGCAGTTCGACAAGGGCTACCTCTCGCCCTACTTCGTCACCGACGCCGACAGCCAGCAGGCCGTGCTGGAGGATGCGCTCATCCTGCTGCACCGCGAGAAGATCAGCTCGCTGCCCGACTTCCTTCCGCTGCTGGAGAAGATCGCCGAATCCGGCAAGCCGGTGCTGATCATCGCCGAGGACGTCGAGGGCGAGGCGCTGTCCACCCTGGTGGTCAACTCGATCCGCAAGACGATCAAGGCCGTCGCGGTGAAGGCGCCGTTCTTCGGTGACCGCCGCAAGGCGTTCCTCGACGACCTGGCCGTGGTCACCGCGGGCACCGTGATCAACCCGGATCTCGGCATCACGTTGCGCGAGGCCGGTCTCGACATGCTCGGCAAGGCGCGTCGCGTCGTCGTCACCAAGGACGACACCACGATCATCGACGGTGCAGGCACCGCCGATGACATCGCGGCCCGCGGCGCCCAGCTGCGGCGCGAGATCGAGGCCACCGACTCCGACTGGGACCGCGAGAAGCTCGAGGAGCGTCTGGCGAAGCTGGCCGGCGGTGTCGCGGTGATCAAGGTCGGCGCGGCCACCGAGACCGCGCTCAAGGAGCGCAAGTACCGGGTCGAGGACGCGGTGAGCGCGGCGAAGGCCGCGGTCGAGGAGGGCATCGTGCCCGGCGGCGGTTCCGCGCTCGTCCAGGCGGCCGCCAAGCTGATCGAGCTGCGCGACTCGCTGTCCGGCGACGAGGCGGTCGGCGTCGAGGTGGTGCGGACCGCGCTGTCGGCTCCGCTGTTCTGGATCGCCACCAACGCGGGCGTGGACGGTTCCGTCGTGGTCAGCAAGGTCGCCGAGGGCAAGGAAGGCTTCAACGCCGCCACCCTGACCTACGGTGACCTGCTCACCGACGGTGTTGTCGACCCGGTGAAGGTGACCCGCTCGGCCGTCGTGAACGCGGCGTCGGTGGCGCGGATGATCCTGACCACCGAGAGCGCGATCGTGGACAAGCCTGCCGAAGAGGCGGCCGACCACAGCCACCACGGTCACAGCCACTGAGCCTGAGCTCCCTCGCGAGTTAGGGCGGGCTCGACCCGAACACCAAGAAGGCCCTCGGACCGTGATTCGGTCTGGGGGCCTTCGCTTTTGCGCTACTACGACAACTGATTTCTCGAGTACATGGGTAACTCGCCGGGTGCCGGCTGACTTCCCGCCTCGTTACCGTCGGCCGCCAATGCGGCTGTCGAGGTGCCTGAGTCGGCTAGAAACCGCGGGGGCCTAGTTGTCGGCAGCGATTGCTGCGAGGAGACGGGTCCGCAGGCCGGCGGGCGGCGGCGTTGCCGTCAGCTCGGCGAGCGTGGCGAGTGCGTCTTCGGTGCGCTGTACTTCGCTGCGGAAGCCGGTGCGTAGCGCGGGGTCTTCGGTGTCGAGCAGTTCCTGCACTTCATGGCGGTCTACGTCGTCGATCGATCCGAGCGCGACGGTGTGCGCGAGATCGACCTGGCGTTCGTTCATCTCACGTCACCCCCAAACTTCTTTTGAGTCGTGTCAGTCCGTCCCGAATTCGGGACTTAACGGTCGGTAACCCTACGCCGAGGTAATGCGCGACCTCCGCGTAGGTCCGCCCGCCGTAGTAGGCGAGCGAGATGGCTTCTCGTTGAGTCTCGGTCAAAGTCGCGAGCCCGTCGAGGACAGCCTGCTGTTCGAGCCTTCGCTCTACCTCTTCGGTCACTTCGTCGAATTCGTTACCGAGCACCCGGATGCCGTATGCCACCTCGCGCTGGGTGTGTGCCTGCTCGGCGCGGACCCGGTCTACCGCCCTGCGATGGGCAAGGGTCATCAACCAGGTGACGGCCGATCCCTTCTCGGCGTCGAAACTGGCTGCCGTGCGCCAGATCTGCAGGTAGACCTCTTGCGTGGTCTCCTCGGCGTAGCCAGGATCGTGTAGCACGCGCAGTACTAGACCGAAGACTCGCGCAGACGTCCGGTCGTATAGCTCTGCGAAGGCTTCCTGGTCGGACTGGCCGCATCGATCCAGCAGGGCGGCGAGCTCGATACTTTCGGCGGCGCGGGCGGTAACCGCAGAATCGATACCGGGCGTAGAGGCGTCTCTTCGGAACGAGTCGCCCTCTGCGGCCGGCTGCCGCGTTGTCACAACGCTCCATTCTGTGTCATCGGTCACCACCGTAGCGTGCCGCTATGACCCCCCTTCGGCTGGGGGTGTCGGCAAACCGCCTGTGGCCCAGCGACTTTGCGGGAAACTTCGACACGCCGGGTGTCTCGAGAGGAGACACGCCGTGACACGCCGATAGCTCACGCAAAACGCAGGGCTCTACAGGTTGTGTGACTTGTGATGGTGCGGCGGCAGGCGCATCGGTGGTGACCGCTTGTTGCCTGCCGGTTGTTTGCTAGGGATTCGGCGCACCGCGCCACATGGATGGAAATATTTTTCGATTACACCGTCATGCGGCGCCGATTGCGTCGAGCGTGCATCTCGCGCTCGGTCTCGGACATGCCACCCCAGATGCCATAAGGTTCGCTGACCTTCAGGGCATGGCTGCGGCACTGCATCAGGACCGGGCAGGCCCGGCAGATCTCTTTGGCGCGCATCTCGCGCGCGGTCCTGGCGCGGCCACGTTCGCCATCGGGATGGAAGAACACGGCGGAGTCCTGCCCGCGGCAGGACCCTCGCATCTGCCAATCCCAGACGTCGGCGTTCGGCCCGGGGAGGTGGGTCGGCATGGGCATGGTGGTGAACTCCTCGTGATGCGAGCTCGTCAGCGTTGTCGAGCAGTTGTTCTGCAAAGTCGTAGGCCACTGCGCTGTGTCGGCGGGTGTCCCGGTGCTCGCCCGTTGCGGTCGCTGCAATTTCGAGCGGCGCCGACCGTGGCGATGAGCTACGTTAGGTCCAGCCGCGAAATTCCGTCAATAGTTCTGTGCAGCAGTTTCCCAAATCTTAGGCTGCGAAATTTAACCTTCGAGCTGTTTACTTTTCGCATTGGTTCCGGCGATACTGATCGGTTGACCAGCGGCCAGTGGCTAGGCGCTGCGCACCATCCGGACGCATTTCCCCAGGTAGACCACTATTTCTGGCTGGAAACAAGGGTCAGAGCCGGTGGCAGGCCACGTGGGGCCGGTCACAGCCGTGCCTGGCGGCGGCTGCTGCGGGCGGATCCGAGATGGCGGATGCAGGGCGCTGAGGTAAATTGCGCGAAAAGCATGTGAATTCCAATCGCGCGCACTCTTGGATTGTCGAGACGAGTTTTACCTGATGGCAACATGACTTTTCGCGAGAAATGCTGAGTGGTTGCCAACTGGTGGTGTCAGGTCTTTCTTCCGGCCACCTGGTGCGGCGGCCCGGGATAGAGTTCGGCCGTGCTCGCGCCCGCTCCGCTCGGAGATCCCCGCATCGAGATACTCGCCGAGAGCGCCTTCGGGCCGACCCCCGGCCGTGCCGCTGCCGAGTTGCCCGCCGCCGGCTCCGCACTGGGTTCTTGGTATCGCGCGGTGATTCTGGGCGGGCAAGGGCGATATGCAGCCGCCAGGGCTGAATTGCGAATTATCTACGCCGAGAGCGTGGATCCGGTGCTGATTTCGCTGGCGGCCAGCACCGAGGGGTCGCTGCTGCGTCAGCTCGGATGGCACGAACGCGCCGCCGTCCTAGACGGGCGCGCGTTAGCCGTGCTGACGACCAGGTCGCTTGGTGACCGCGCGGTCGATCCGGCGGGCGGCCTCGACTACCCGTTCAGTCGCGCCGATGCGCTCGGTGACGCGCTGACCGGTCTTGCCGCCGACGCGCTCGGCACCGGGCGCACGGCACTGGCCTGGCGGCTGCTCGGCCGCGGCGATGACGCGGTGCCGCCGGACCGGCTCGGCTGGCGGCCGGCCCTCCGCAGGCAGTGGGTCAGCGCTGAAACCGCGCTCGCCGCAGGCACTTCCGAGCCCGCACAGGCGCATGCGGCGGCGGCGCTCGCGCTCGCCGAACGCGGCCCTTCGGTGCGGCATCAGGTCAAATCCCGGCTCCTTGTCGCCGCGGCCGCCGCGGTGGCGGGGGAGCACGATCGGTCCCGTGCACTCGCCGAGCAGGTCACCCACCAGTGTTGGGAACACGGTCTGGTGCCGCTGCGCTGGGCCAGCGCCATGCTGCGGGCCGGGCTCGGCACCGCGGGTGCTGCGGCGGAGGCCGAGCAGTGTGCCGCGATCATTTCCCGACGTGGCGGGCGGTTTCGTCCGATAACCGCCGACTGAGCATCAGCCTGTCCACAGTCGAACTGAAGAGGAGTGAAGTTCCGCTTAATGGGTCACACGCTGGCAAGGCCACCCGTGTTGCCTTGCACCGCGCGCTGTGTCGCTATTGTTAGTTCCGTTCCGCCCCTTCGGCGGAAGCACTGGTCATCACCGACCGTGCCACTTGTAACGCCAGGAATCTCGCTGACGATGACGAACACGGGCGAAGAGTTGGACCTCGCCGTCGCTGCCGCTGCGCAGGGCGACAGATCCGCTTTAGCTCAGGTACTCGAGATGGTCCGCCCGCTAGTGGTGCGTTATTGCCGCGCGCGGATCGGAGCCGCGGAGCGTGGGCAGCTCTCCGCGGATGACGTTGCGCAGGAGGTCTGTTTGGCCGTGATGACCGCCTTGCCCAGGTATCAAGACCAGGGCAGGCCCTTCATGGCCTTCGTTTACGGAATCGCTTCGCACAAGGTCGCCGACGCTCATCGCAATGCCGCCCGTAACAAGGCGGAGGCAATGGCCGAAGTACCAGATGTCATATCCACCGACCATGGCCCAGAACAGCGAGCTCTCGAATCGGAGACGAGCAGGCAGATGAACCGTCTGCTTGCGACACTCCGCGAGAAAGATCGAGAGATCCTGATCCTGCGCCTAGTCATGGGTTTGTCAGCCGAAGAAACCGCAGTCGCCGTGGGCAGTACGGCGGGCGCGATACGAGTGGCTCAGCACAGGGCACTCGCGAAACTCAAGTCTCAAGTGGCGAGGGCAGGTGAAATGTATGGCTAGGGATGGCGAGCGCGGTCGGGGCGACTGGAAGGCGCGACGTGGATCGCGAAACAGCGGTCCCTACGCCGACGCGTCCGAGGACACCGGCCCGGTCGACATCGCAGCGGTACGCCGCGACGATGCTCTGATCGATGCCATCGGTAGCGATGGCCCGGTACGGACCGACAGCGCGGAGGAATATCAACTCGCGACATTGCTCGCGGACTGGCGCGCGGAGCTGATCGCTCCGCCGATACGAGATGCACCCGATCTGGATGCGATCGTCGCGGCGGTCAATCAGGAGATCGGCGCACGTCAGGTAAGGATCGGGGCTCCGGTCAGCCGACTACGGCTGGTCAAGCCGCTCGTCGGTGCCGCGGCGGCACTGGCGCTGGTCTTCGGTGGTCTCACGGCGTTCACCTATCAGGCAGATCCTGATAGTCCGCTGTGGGGGGTCAAAGAGGTCGTGTTCAGCGCACAGGCCCAGACCACCGTGGTGCAGCGTGCGGGTTCCGAAATGGACGAAGCGGCAAAACTGGTCGCCCAGAACCCGACTCAGGCCAGACAGCGCCTGGAGCAGGCGAAGGTGAACGCGGAGCAGGTCGACAATCCGCAGAAGCATGCCGAGCTGATGGATCAGTTGCAGAAGCTCGTCGCACTGCTGCCGCCGGAGCTTCAGGACGGACTGAACCAGGGCACGAAGCTGCCGACCGATCCTTCGGTGACGGTGTCGACACCGGTGAAGCCGTCGCGTCCGCAGGATTCGGCGACGCTGCCTGCCAAGCCGGTCGACCCGACGGGCACCAACCCGACCACCGGGCCGACCGACCCGACCCCACCGAGTAACGACAAGCCGACGACGCCGCCACCGGTGACGACCCCGCCACCGGTGACCACTCCGCCGCCGACGGTCAACCCGACGACGGAACCCGAGAAACCCCCGGTGCCGCCGACCACTGTTCCCGAACAGCCAACGGTGGTCGTACCGACCGCGGACACGGGTACGGGCGCGCCGACGGTGCCCGCGACTCGGGTGCCGACACAAGGCAATCCGGCGACCACGTTCGCCGTCCCGCACATGACCGGTGGGGCGGGGACACCGAGTAGCTGACAAGAAACTCCCGAAGAAGACATGAACCGATTGCCTTATGGCGGTCGGTTTTCTGTCGTCGGGGGTATCGGCGTTCCGACAGTGGTGCGGTGAAAGTCACAGCGGGATAGCACACCTCGCGCGAGCCCTCTGGGTCGCGTCAGTGCTGCGGTGGAACGTGCCTCAGTTGTCGAACCCGTCGAATCCGTCGCCGTGGAAGGCCTCGTTCATCGAGGCATCCGCGTATCCCCTGCAGTAGTCCCAGGTGACGTACGCTTCCGGCGTCGGATCGTAGGCGGGCTCGTGCGGGCGCACCGTGCCGTCGACCAATAGCTGAAGCAGGTTGGCGCGCAACATGTCCCAGTCGTGGTAGTGGTCCTGCCGACAGTCTTCGCAGCTGACAACGAGACCGCGGATACCGCGGTGGGCTAGTAGGGCCTCGTAGACCGCGAGATCGGCGAGATCTTCCTCGACCGCGAGGCGCTCGTGGGGATCCAGCGGCTCACCGGGCTCGATGGCGTCGAGCGCGGCGGACGGGTCGGAGGGGTCTCCGGCGAACGGATCCGGCGGCAAGCCAGGTGGTAGATGGTCACGCACATCCCCACGGTACGCAGAACAGGGTGGTCTGCGCCAGCTATGGAGGCCGCAAGTTTCGCCGGTGCTCGCCCACTGCGGGTCGGCTACGCCTCCCGGCCAACCCCCGGTGGGCTCACTGCACCGATGAGTTTGCGGGACAGATACCATGGTGTCAGGCTTCGGCGAGCACCCGACACGATTCCCGGAGCCACCAGTCCATCCCATCAGCTGCGCGCGGCGCCGGAGACCCCGGCGCCGGTCGCTGTCGACGTCCAGGAGGGGTCGATCCGAATGAGTAATCCCGTATCGGGCGAACGCACGGCTGTCCGCCCACCTACGGGTGGTGACGATCCGAACAAGATCGCCATGCTCGGCCTCACATTCGACGATGTGTTGTTGTTGCCCGCCGCCTCGGATCTCATCCCAAGCTCTGTCGAGACCTCCAGCCAGTTGACGAGGGAGATCCGGCTGCGGACCCCGCTGGTCAGTTCGGCGATGGACACGGTCACCGAGGCGCGGATGGCCATCTCGATGGCACGCGCGGGCGGCATGGGTGTGCTGCACCGCAACCTGTCCGCCGCCGATCAGGCCGCGCAGGTGGAGACCGTGAAGCGCTCCGAGGCAGGCATGGTGACCGACCCGGTGACCTGTCGTCCGTCGGACACCCTCGCCGATGTCGACGCCATGTGCGCCCGATTCCGCATCTCCGGCCTGCCGGTGGTGGACGAGGTCGGCGCCCTTGTGGGCATCATCACCAACCGCGACATGCGCTTCGAGGTCGATCAGAACCGCAGGGTCGAAGAGGTGATGACCAAGGCGCCGCTGATCACCGCGCAGGAGGGTGTCACCGCCGAGGCCGCGCTCGGCCTGCTGCGCAGGCACAAGATCGAGAAGCTGCCCATCGTCGACGGCAACGGCAGGCTCCGCGGCCTGATCACCGTCAAGGACTTCGTCAAGACCGATCAGTACCCGAACGCCACCAAGGACCGGGACGGCAGGCTGCTGGTCGGCGCCGCGATCGGCACCGGTGACGACTCCTGGTCGCGCGCTATGACACTGGCCGACGCGGGGGTCGACGTGCTCATCGTCGACACCGCGCACGGCCACCAGGTGCGGGTGCTGGAGATGGTCACCAAGGTCAAGGCCGAGGTCGGCGACCGCATCCAGATCGTCGGCGGCAACGTCGCGACGCGGGCGGGCGCTGCCGCGCTGGTCGAGGCGGGCGCGGACGCGGTGAAGGTCGGTGTCGGTCCCGGCTCCATCTGCACCACCCGCGTGGTCGCCGGTGTCGGCGCGCCGCAGATCACCGCGATCCTCGAGGCCGTCGCCGCGTGCAAGCCCGCCGGTGTTCCGGTGATCGCCGACGGCGGCATCCAGTTCTCCGGCGATCTTGCCAAGGCGATCGCCGCCGGCGCGTCCACCGTGATGCTCGGCTCGCTGCTCGCAGGCACCGCCGAATCGCCGGGCGAGCTGATCCTGGTGGGCGGCAAGCAGTTCAAGAGCTATCGCGGCATGGGTTCGCTCGGCGCGATGCAGGGCCGCGGCCAGGCCAAGTCCTTCTCCAAGGACCGCTACTTCCAGGACGACGTGCTCGCCGAGGACAAGCTGGTGCCCGAGGGCATCGAGGGCAGGGTGCCGTTCCGCGGCCCGGTCAACCAGGTCATCCATCAACTCGTCGGCGGCCTGCGCGCGGCCATGGGCTACACCGGTTCGCAGTCGATCGCGCACCTGCAGAACGCCCAGTTCGTGCAGATCACCGCGGCGGGCCTCAAAGAGAGCCACCCGCACGACATCACGATGACCGTCGAGGCCCCTAACTACACTGGTCGCGGCTAGCCGGTCGGCGGTCGTGTACAGGACCGCCCAGTCCGTGCATGATTGAGCTGGTCGGCGACCCCGAACAACGTGGGGCCCTTCGGGGCAGGTGACCGAGGGCCGAGATGAGTCGGTCAGGCTTGCCATCGCGAGGTAACCCCCGGAGCGAGTGTCGCGAGCGATCGTTAGCGGCCCGTCTGGCGTCCGCGTGCAGGCGCGGTCGGCAGTTGCTGCCGTGCGAGGGCGCGGTCGGCACTTGCTGCCGCGTGCACGCGCGGTCGGCGGACGAACGCCGCGCGAACGCGCGACAGACAGACCAGCCGGGTGGTCGACACGGATGCGACGGTGTCGCGCGTGCCGACTGCCTGGACGCGCGGCCGAGGGGCCCGAACACGCCGTGCCACCGGCGCGGCAAACCAACACAGCAAGGAGTACAGACGTGCGCGACATGGTCGAGATCGGCATGGGCCGGACCGCCCGGCGTACCTATGAGCTGGACGATATCGACATCGTTCCCTCGCGCCGGACCCGCTCGTCGAAGCAGGTGTCGCTGTCCTGGCAGCTCGACGCCTACCGCTTCGAGATCCCGTTCCTCGCGCACCCGACCGACGCGCTGGTGTCGCCGGAGTTCGCCATCGAGCTCGGACGGCTCGGCGGCCTCGGCGTCATCAACGGCGAGGGTCTGTGGGCCAGGCACGCGGATGTCGCCGCGAAGATCGACCAGCTGCTCGAGCTCGTCGGCAAGGGCGGCTACGAGCGGGCGGTCTCGCTGCTGCAAGAGCTGCACGCCGCGCCCATGCAGCCGGAGCTGCTCGCCGCCGCCGTCGCGCAGGTGCGCGCGGCAGGCGTGACCACCGCGGTCCGGGTGAGCCCGCAGAACGCCCGCGCGCTCACGCCCGCGCTGGTGCAGGCCGGCGTCGACCTGCTGGTGGTGCACGGCACCATCATCTCCGCCGAGCACGTCGGCGACGGAGAACCGTTGAACCTCAAGACCTTTATCGCCGAGCTCGACGTGCCCGTGGTCGCGGGCGGCGTCAGCGATCATCGGACCGCGCTGCACCTGATGCGCACCGGGGCGGCAGGCGTCATCGTCGGCTACGGCTCGTTCCCCGGCGCGACCACCACCAGGGAGGTGCTCGGCATCGGCGTGCCGATGGCCACCGCCATCGCCGATGCCGCCGCCGCGCGCCGCGACTACCTGGACGAGACCGGCGGGCGCTACGTGCACGTCATCGCGGACGGTGACATCGAGACCTCCGGCCAGCTGGCCAAGGCGATCGCCTGCGGTGCGGATGCCGCGATGCTCGGGGTGCCGCTGGCCGTTGCTGCCGAGGCGCCCGGCCGCGGCTGGTACTGGCCGTCGGCCGCCGCGCATCCCTCGGTGCCGCGTGGCTCGCTGCTCGGCGTCGACTGGGAGCTGGAGGAGGGCAACGGCGACGCGGTGCGCCCCAGCCTGGAGCAGGTGCTGTTCGGCCCCTCCGACGATCCGTTCGGTTCGCTGAATCTCGTTGGTGGTCTGCGCCGCTCGATGGCGAAGGCGGGCTACTCCGACCTCAAGGAATTCCAGAAGGTCGGCCTCAGCGTCCGTGCGTGAGCCGCACGGCACTGCCGCTCAGCGGGCGTGGGTCGGGGTGACCCGCTCGCGCAGGAACCGCCGGATGGCGGTGTTCACCGGGTCGGGATGCGTCATGGTGACCGCGAGGCGGGCACCGGCGATCTCGACATAGCTTGCGCCGGTGAGGCCTTCGGTCAGCTGTTTGGCGCGATCGGGCGGGATGCCGCTGTCCGTGGCATGAATCACCAAGGCGGGACAGGTGATTTCGGACAGCCGCTCCAGCACCGAATCGCGGCTGAGCAGGCAGCCCGCCGCGACCTCGATGCCACGGCAGTCGCGAAGCAGCCAGCGGGTGGTCCAGATGGTGCGGAACCAGTTGTCGTCGCCGATCAACCAGGATGCCAGCTGGTGGGCCGCCCGCTGGCGGGAGCCGTCGTCGTACCACTCGTCGAGGAACTTGTGCGTGGCGTCGGACTGCTCGGGTGTCGGACCGTTGGCCTCGGTGCTGATCAGGATCAACGCAGACACCCGTTCCGGCGCGATGAGGGCGGTGCGCAACGCGGTGAAGCCCCCTTGCGCCGTGCCGCCGACGACGGCGTGCTCGGCACCGAGGTGGTCGAGCACGGTCAACGCGTCGCGGGCCGCGGTCCAATAGGTGAAGGGCAGTCCCTCGTCCCTGGTGCGCCCGTGCCCGCGGGCATCCCAGGAGACGATCCGGAATTCCGGTGCCAGCGCGGCCATCTGAGCCGCGAACATCGTCCGGTCCATGAAGAATTCATGTGCTAGCAGCACCACCGGGCCGCTCCCGCCGCTGTCCTCGTAGTGGATGTCGGCGTCGATCGCGCGGGCGAATGGCACGAGCACGAGGATAACCAGCGGCACGGGGGCGCGCGGTGGGATTTGCTGGCTCGTCTCATTGCTTGCTGGAGCCGGCCGCGACCGAGGTGCTGTGCCGATGGTTCTGCCACAAAGCGCGCTCACTAAACTGTGCCGGTGGCGCAAACACAGAGACCGGTCCTCGTCGTCGATTTCGGCGCGCAATACGCCCAGCTGATCGCGCGGCGAGTCCGTGAATCCAGTGTGTTCTCCGAGGTGATTCCGCACACCACCACGGTCGAGGAGATTGCCGAGAAGCAGCCACTCGCGGTGATTCTTTCCGGCGGCCCGTCGAGCGTGTATGCCGAGGGCGCACCGCAATTGGACCCGCGCCTGTTCGATCTCGGCATCCCGGTCTTCGGCATTTGCTACGGCTTCCAGGCGATGGCGCAGGCGCTCGGCGGCACGGTCGCGCACACCGGAACGCGCGAGTACGGCCGCACCGAGATCAACATCGATGGCGGCCTGCTGCACGGCGGCCTGCCGACCATCCAACCGGTCTGGATGAGCCACGGCGACGCGGTCACCGACGCTCCGGCCGGTTTCGAGGTCACCGGCACCACCGCGGGCGCACCGGTCGCCGCGTTCGAGGATCGGGAACGTCGCCTGGCCGGCGTGCAGTACCACCCTGAGGTCCTGCACTCGCCGCACGGGCAGCAGGTGCTCAGCCGGTTCCTGCACGAGCTCGCCGGCATCCGCGCCACCTGGACCCCGGCCAATATCGCCGACTCGCTGGTCACCGCGGTGCGCGAGCAGATCGGTGACGGGCACGCGATCTGCGGGCTGTCCGGTGGCGTCGACTCCGCGGTGGCCGCCGCGCTGGTGCAGCGCGCCATCGGCGACCGGCTGACCTGTGTGTTCGTCGATCACGGCCTGCTGAGGGCTGGCGAGCGCGAGCAGGTGCAGCAGGATTTCGTCGCCGCGACCGGCGCCAAGCTGGTCACCGTCGACGCGGTCGACAAGTTCCTCGGTGAGCTGAAGGGTGTCACCGATCCCGAGGAGAAGCGCAAGGTCATCGGGCGCGAGTTCATTCGCTCCTTCGAGGACGCGGTGTCCGAGGTCGTGCTCGAGCAGGGCGACGGCGCGGCGCCGACGGTGGAATTCCTGGTGCAGGGCACCCTCTACCCGGACGTCGTCGAATCCGGCGGCGGCAGCGGCACCGCGAACATCAAGAGCCACCACAATGTCGGCGGCCTGCCGGACGACCTGGAGTTCGAACTGGTCGAGCCGCTGCGGTTGCTGTTCAAGGACGAGGTGCGTGCCGTCGGCCGCGAGCTCGGGCTGCCGGAGGAGATCGTCGCCCGTCAGCCGTTCCCCGGGCCAGGCCTTGCCATCCGGATCGTCGGTGAGGTCACCGAGGATCGATTGGCCACGCTCCGGCAGGCCGACGCCATCGCGCGCGAGGAGCTGACCGCGGCCGGGCTGGACAAGCAGATCTGGCAGTGCCCGGTGGTGTTGCTCGCGGACGTGCGCAGCGTCGGCGTGCAGGGCGACGGCCGCACTTACGGTCATCCGATCGTGCTGCGCCCGGTCTCCAGCGAGGATGCGATGACCGCCGACTGGACCAGGCTGCCCTACGAGGTGCTCGAGCGGATCTCCACCCGGATCACCAACGAGGTGTCCGAGGTCAACCGGGTTGTCCTCGATGTGACGAGCAAGCCGCCGGGCACCATCGAGTGGGAGTGAATCCCTAACTGACGCAACAAAATGGCCCGTCGTGCAGACGGGCCATTTTTGTGCGGTCGATCAACGGCGTTTACGTGGCGACACCACGAGCAGGATGCCGATGAGGATGGCGCCGAGTACGGCGATCCAGCCGACCGGGACCGAGCTGCCCGGCCAGTGCTCCGGGACGAAGGCCCATGCGCTCACGCCGAGGGCGAGCAGGCCGATGATGAGTAGCGAGAGGGACGGACCGCGCTTCGAGTCGGTCGCTTCGTTGTAGGACTTGTCAGCCACGGTGCACCGCCACGTTGCCTGCACGGACGTCGATATCCAGGTTGAGCACGGGGGTGCCCGGCGTGTTCGGGCCGGTGGTGCCGCTGACGCACCCGTCGCCCATGTTCACCGTGCATGTGGTGTGCACCGTCATGGCCTGGGGCAGCATCAGCTGGAAGTCACCCATCCTGATGTCGATATCGACGGAACGATTCTCGGTCAGGTTCAGCTGGCGCAGGTCGAGCGTGCCCGAGCCCATGTTCACCCGGTACTGCGGGTCGAGGTCGGTGAGCGTGGTCGGCACCCAGGTGTGGTCGCCCATCGCGCCTCGGTCGATGTCGATCGGGCCGATCGCGGTGGCCAGCAGCACGAATCCGGCCAGCGGGGCGGTCAGCACCAGCAGCCCGTAGCCGCGGCGCAGGAACGCGCCGAACACCAGGCCGAGGCCGATCACCGCCAACGCCACCGCAGCGACCCGGCCCGGCGTCATCCAGTCGACACCCGAGGCGGCTGCCGCACCCGCGCCTGCGGCGGCGAGGATGGCGAGGCCGATGATCACCGGGGTCAGCCGGGAGCGTTGGCGTTTGGGTGGCGGCGCGACGATGGTGCGGACCGGGGTGGGTTCGGGCAGGTCCCAGGCGAGCGGGGCGACGCCGAGCGGATCCCAGGACGGCGGGGTGGTGCGGCCGAGGGAGGTCGGAGCAGGCTGCGCCAGTGCTGCAGATGGTCCTGTGCCGGAAAGGGATTGGCGGTCAGGGCCGGACTTGCTCAGCGACGGAGTGTCAGTGCGGCCAGGCGAGGCGTCGACCGATGCGGTCGCGCCGCCGGAGGGGCGATCACCCGACACGGTGGCACCGGACAGGTCGGCCGATGCTGTACTGCCGGAAGAGCTCTGGGTCTGCGCGGTGCCGCCGGAGGTCGTCGGACCGGACGGAGGTGTGCTGTGGTGCACCTCGGTGGTGCCCTTGCTGAGCAACCCGGTGTCGGATTCACCTGGTGCGTCGGCCCTTTCGGCCTCGGTCGGATCCTTGCGCAGCAAAACGGTGTCCGCGTCGCCACTCTGCATCGAATCCTGGCGGAGCACAGCGGTTTCGGCGTCGCTCGACGGGACAGGTGCTTCCGGGACATAGGTGTCAGGCAGTTTCGTGTACGGGGTGTACACGGTGGTCGGTGGCTCGTACGCGGCGGTCCGCTGCATACCCTGCGGGAAGACCGCGCCAGGGTAGCCGGTCGCCATGAGCCCGCCGCCGTCCATGGTGAATTCGCTGAATTCGCTGGTGGTGCCCGGCGGCGGTTCCGGATGGCGCAGGTGCAGCATCCACCAGCCCGCCAGCATCAAGGCCATGCTGATCACGCTGGAGCCGCCGAGGCCGACCCCGATCGGACCCATCGTGCTCACCGCGATGGCGAGCGCGACGATCAACACGATCGTTTTGGTCTGCGACTGCGAGCTGTGTCCCTTACCTACCAACGACTCGGCGGCGGACGCTTGGTCCCCTGCCTCGCTGCACAACAGCCACGCCAGCAGATAAAGGACGATCCCGGCGCCACCGAAAATCGCCGACACTACGAACGCCACCCGCACCAATACCGGGTCGACGTGGTAGCGCTGGGCGAACCCGGCAGCGACGCCGGCAACCGGCCCCTGCCGAGGCAACCGCACCGGACGCGTGCGCCACATCTGCTGGAGCTGATCCCCGAAGCTCGTTTTCGTCATGGTTCTCATACTGTGCCTGACCAGCACATCCGCACATCGGGGGGAACCCTGAAAAATAACCTGATCCGTTTGGACCACCCGGTCAGTGCGATGGTGGACAGCGGGCAAGGCCATGGCAGACAGAGATCAGGGTGATTCCTGATAGCTAGCTGTCGTCGGATCATGCCACTATCGAGTGATGTACCCGTCTGCGCCCTCGTTCGACGCCAGGGGGTTCGACGCTGCGCGCGGATTCGAGGCCACCCGCGGCTTCGGCCCGGCTCCGGTGTTCGATCCGGGGCGGCCGCCACCCGCGCGGATGTTGCGCCGCTCGGGCGGCCGGATCATCGGCGGCGTCGCGGGCGGTCTCGCCGATCACCTCGGCATCGACGTGTTCAAGGTGCGGATCGCCTTCGTACTGCTTTCCGCGTTCGGCGCAGGCATCGTCGCGTACGGCCTGCTGTGGATCTTCACCTCGGGCGGCGCCGATGTGGCGAAGGCGCCCGCGGCGGAGCGACGCCAGGCGATCGGGCTCGCCCTGCTCGGGATCGGGCTCGCCGTCGCGGTGTCCTGGATGGTCAGCGGGACCGCGGCGAGTGTCATCGCCCCGATCATCGTGGTGGCCATCGGCGCGGCGCTGGTGTGGCGGGAGTACGACGCCGACGGACCACGCTCGCTGCTCGGCCTGCCTGCGCGCCCCTCGGTGGTGACGTGGGCGCGGGTCGTCGCCGGCGGCACGCTGATCGTGGCCGGGCTCGGTGTGGTGGTGCTGGCCAGGATCGACCTGAGCTCGCTCGGGTCGGCGCTGCTCGCGGTGGCGGTCTCGCTGATCGGCGCCGGACTGCTCACGGTGCCGTTGTGGCTGCGCATGATGCGGGCGCTGAACGCCGAGCGCTCGGCCCGCATCCGCAACGAGGAACGCGAGGAAATCGCGTCACACCTGCATGATTCGGTGCTGCAGACGCTGGCTCTCATCCAGCGTCAGGCCGACGACCCGCAGGAGGTGCTGCGGCTGGCCCGCAGCCAGGAGCGGGAACTACGCAAGTGGTTGTTCGAGGATTCCGGTCCCGCGCAGTCGAGCCTGGCCGCCGCGCTGCGCACCATCGCAGGCGAAGTCGAGGATCAGCACGGGGTGAAGGTGACGCCGGTGACGGTCGGCGACGTGACGATGGACATCGGCGAGACCGGTTCGGGTTTGCCGAAGGAGCATTTCACCGCGCTGCTCGGCGCCAGCCGGGAGGCGCTGGTCAACGCCGCCAAGCATGCCGGTGTCCCGGAGATCGACCTGTTCGCCGAGACCGAACCGCATCAGGTGAGCATCTTCGTGCGCGATCGTGGCGCCGGTTTCGATACGAGTGCCGTGCTGCCGCAGGACCGGCAGGGGCTGGCGAAATCCATTCGCGGCCGGATCGAGCGGCGCGGCGGGCAGGTGGAGATCATGTCCACCCCCGGTCGCGGCACCGAGGTGCGAATCATCATGCCGCGCACGGATTCCGGTGAGCGTGAGATGGATTCTGAGGCGGTTTCCGTTGAGGTACCGGAAGGTTCGCGTGTGCCGTAATGTGGCGGAGGCTCGGAGTTATGCCACCGTGACTACTGGTCTCGTGAGCACATGGGTAACTCGTCGGGTACGTCCAGAACCGGACGCAGTGCCTGGCCGTCGGCCCGGTGACAAACCAGTGCGGCTCTTACGGCCGGCAGAAAACGCGGAGAGGCGGGGGAGCGTGCGGGTCTTTCTGGTGGACGATCACGCAGTGTTCCGGTCGGGTGTGCGGGCGGAGTTGAGTCGGGAGACCGACATGGAGGTGGTTGGTGAGGCCGGGGGTGTCGGCGAGGCGATCGCCGGGATCAATGCGGCGAAACCGGATGTGGTGCTGCTCGACGTGCACATGCCGGACGGCGGTGGGGTCGCGGTGCTGGCAGGCATCGACAGCGGGCCGGTGTGTTTGGCGTTGAGCGTGTCCGATGCCGCTGAGGATGTGATCGCGGTGATCAGGGCCGGTGCCAGAGGCTATGTGACCAAGACGATTTCGGGTTCCGAGCTGGCCGACGGCATCCGGCGGGTATCGGGTGGCGACGCGGTGTTCAGTCCTCGGCTCGCTGGTTTCGTGCTCGACTCGTTCACCGGCAAGTCGCCGGTGCCGGAGCCGCCGCTCGATCCCGAACTGGATTCGCTGACGCCACGCGAACTCGAGGTGCTGCGCTTGCTCGCTCGCGGCTACACCTATCGGGAGATCGCCGAATCGCTTTTCATCTCGGTGAAGACGGTGGAAACGCACGCCTCCAACGTGCTTCGCAAAACCCAGCAGTCCAACCGCAACGCGTTGACCCGTTGGGCCCACCGCCGTCGCATTGATTGAGTGGGTTCTACATCACTGCGACGATGATCGCGATGATGATGATCAGGCCGATCAGCAGGCCGACGGCGATGGCGAGGGGGGCGTTGCTCGGCTGCGGTGCCTTGGTGCGCTGCGGTGCGGGGGCCGCGGTGGCGCCGGGCTGGGTGCGGTGCGGGCGTGGCAGCGGGGTCGAGTGCGGGCTGCGCAGGCCCGATGCCGAATTGCGGGCTGCCCACGCCGGAATGGTGCCGTCTTCGGTGCGTACCGGGGCGCCGAGAATGTAGGGTCCGGTGCCAGGCCCGAAAGCCGCAGTAAGGATTTCGTCCCTGGCCTCGGCCATCGTCGGCCTGCGCTGCGGTGCGGGTTCCATCATGTGCAGCAGTGCCTCGGTGAGCATCCCGCTGCGGGTCGGCGGAATGATCTGCGCCATGGCCGCGCGATGCACCAGCACATCGCTGTCTTCGTCGAGACCGAACGGCGGTTGCCCCTCGATCGCGGTGTACAACGTTGCGCCGAGCGAGAATACGTCGCTGGCCCTGGTCGGTGTCGCGCCGCGCGCCACCTCGGGCGGTAAGTAGGCCGGGGTGCCGACGATCACGCCTTCGTCGTCGTAGTCGCCCGCGCCGCGGGAGATGCCGAAGTCGCTGAGCTTGGCCATGCCGACGATCGAACCCCGGTCGGCGACAAGGATATTGCCCGGTTTGATGTCGCGGTGCACGATGCCTGCCGCGTGCGCGGCAACCAATGCGTCGGCGACCTGCGCGCCGATCTGTGCCACCTCGATCGGCGGCAGCGTATCGACGAGCGCGAGTGCCTTGGCGACGCTGCGCGAGGGCAGATGCTCCATCACCAGCCATGGCTCGCCTGCCTCGAGCACCACGTCGTACACGGCGATCGCGTGCTCGTGCGACAGCTTGGCCGCGACCCGGCCCTCGTGCATGATCTGGCTGCGGATCTCGTTGGCCTGCGCCTCATCGAGGTCCGCCGTCGAGATGACCTGTTTGATGGCGACATCCCGGTCGAGCAGCCGGTCGTGCGCGAGCCAGACCGCGCCCATGCCACCGCCACCTGCCTTCGACTGCAGGCGGTAGCGGCCGGCAACCAGATAGTCGGGGCCGACAATGGGACGAGCGCGTTCGGTCACGGTGCGAGGGTAGCGGAAATCGGGGGTAGCTGGCCTGATTCATGACCGGTCGCGTCTGTATCTCCGTGCGTGCTCGCGGGCGCGGACACGAATCGGGCGAGGCGCCGCTCGATTTACAACGGCATCGTTTCGAAATGGTGGGGCGCGGGGTGGGCTCTTGACGGGAACTCGGGGGTCGGTTTCTACTGAGCAGGTATTCGAACGTATATTCGATACGAATCGATAGCTGAATCGGTGCTGACTTCTCCGCCATGAGGGCAGTTCCGCAGGCATCGCCTCGGGTCCATCGTGGAAAGCAGGTGAGAGAGATGGGTTCGGACGCGACCTCGCAGGAGGAGCAGGATCGGCCGCCGCCGACACTGGCTGAACTGCGCAAACGGATGGCGGCGATCCCCGGTCGCGGCGAAGCGGCGGCCGAGCGGATGCCACTCGACACCGCATTGCGCCGGGAGTCGCTCGCGGTGCCGCCCGCGCTCGCGAGCTTGTTGCCCGGCGGTGGCCTGGCCAAAGGGTCTGTCGTTGCCTACACGGGGGCCAGGTCGCTGCTCGCTGGACTGGTCGCCGCGGTGACGGCGGACGGTGGGCACGCCGCCGTGGTCGGGGTGCCGCGACTCGGTCTGCTCGCCGCGGTGGAGATGGGCGCCCAGCTGGAACGACTGGCCGTGATCGCCGATCCTGGCCCGGACCCGGTGGAGGTGGCTGCCGTGCTGCTCGACGGCCTCGACCTGGTCGTGCTCGGTCTCGGCGGCACCGCCGTCGCACCAGCACGCACCAGAGTGATCGCCGCCCGCGCCCGCAACAAGGGCGCCACCCTCGTGGTCACCGACGGCCGCTGGCCCGGCGCCGCAGTACAGCTCGACGCGCGCATCGCGGGCTACGCGGGTCTCGGACACGGTCGCGGCAGGCTGCGCTCTCTCGGGCTAGAGGTCGAAGTGCGCGGCAAAGCAAGCCAACCCCGGCGCGGCCGCCTCGACCTGAGCACGGACGCGGGCCGCGTGGAATGGGTACGCCGCGAAACCTCCACGCGCACTGCCGAAACCGTCGCCACCAGGGAGGTCGCGTCGTGAACGACCAGCGCCGACCGAGCACGACGGTGGGCCGGGTCTGCGGGCGAGCCACTGCGCACACCGACAACAGGTGCGGCTGTGGTGGATCGGGCGGACCTGCGGTGGCCAGCCGGGCATCGTGATTCGGCCTGGAGCGCCGAAAGGTGCGGCACGGGTGTTGGCGCTGTGGTGTCCGGATTGGCCTGCGGTGGCCGCGGCGGCGGTGGCGCAGGTGCCTGCGACGCGGCCGGTGGCGGTGTTGTTCGCCAATCGGGTGATCGCTTGTTCGGCGATCGCGCGGGCCGATGGCGTGCGGCGGGGGTTGAAGCGAAGGGAGGCGCAGGCGCGGTGTCCTGAGGTGTTTCTCGCGCAGGCGGATCCGGATCGGGACGCGCGGTTGTTCGAGCCGGTGGTCGCGGTGGTCGACGCGACGGTGCCGGGGGTCGAGGTGCTGCGGCCCGGGCTGCTTGTGCTCGGGGCGCGCGGTGCCGCACGGTTTTTCGGTTCCGAGGAGGTGGCGGCGGAGCGGCTCGTCGACGCGGCGGCCGCGGCCGGAGTCGAGTCGCAGATCGGCATTGCCGACGAGTTGTCCACGGCGGTGATCGCGGCCAGGCGTGCCGCGATCGTGCCTGCCGGTGCTGGTGCGCGGTTTCTCGCGCCGCTGCCGGTGCGGGAGCTCGCGGTGGAGCCGAGCCTGGCCGCGCCGGAGCGCGCCGACCTGGTTGATCTGTTGCACCGCTTGGGTTTACGCCGGATCGGTGATTTCGCCGCGCTGTCCGCCGTCGAGGTCGCCTCGCGGTTCGGCGCCGACGCCGTGCTCGCGCACCGCTGTGCGCGGGCGCTTCCCGAGCGCCCGCCCGCCGCGCGGCAGCCGCCCAAGGATCTCACCGTGACTCACCGCTGTGACCCGCCGATCGAGCGGGTCGATGCCGCCGCCTTCGCGGGCCGCCTGCTCGCCACCGAGTTGCACGGCGCGCTCTCGGCCGCCGGGCTGGCCTGCACCCGATTGTCGATCGTCGCGGAAACCGATGCGGGCGAGGAGCTTTCCCGCATCTGGCGCTGCGCCGAGCCGCTGACCCCCGAGGGCACGGCGGACCGGGTGCGCTGGCAGTTGGACGGGTGGCTCACCCGGCGTGACCGGCCGACCGCACCGATCACCGTGCTGCGGCTGGCGCCCGTCGAAGTGGTGGCCGCCGGCGCGCTGCAGCTCGGGCTGTGGGGCGGTGTCGGTGAGGAGGACGAGCGGGCGAGGCGCGCGCTGATCCGGGTGCAGGGGCTGCTCGGCGGCGAAGCGGTGCGGATCGGCGTGCTCAGCGGGGGCCGCGGTCCCGCCGAGCGCATCACCATGGTCGCGCTCGGCGACGAACCCGTCCCCGCCGCCGACCCGTCCCTGCCGTGGCCGGGCCGACTGCCCGAGCCTGCGCCCGCGCTGATCCTGGTGAACCGGCCGCCGGTGCGCCTGGAAGCCGCCGACGGCGCCCCGGTCCTGGTCACCGAGCGCGCCATGTTCAGCGCCGACCCCGCCCGGCTGCACTGGGGCAGCAGGCAGTGGCAGCTGACCGGGTGGGCGGGGCCGTGGCCGGTGGACGAACGCTGGTGGGCGCCGGAATCGGCCGAAAAAGACGATGCACCAACCGCTTTCATCGCCCGCGCGCAGGTGCAGCTGGCCGGTGCGCCGTCCGATGTCCGGGTGCTGCTGCTCGTCTACCAGGACGCGAGTTGGCGCGCCGAAGGCCTGTACGACTAGCCCCGTCGACTGCCGCCCCTAGGCGGGTTTGGTCCACACCGTCGCCATGGTGAACGGCTGCCCGCGCAGCTCGGCCCACTTCGGCTTGGCGGCGAGCCAGGTGTCGTCGACCAGCATCTCGGTGAGTTCGGTGAGCACCCACCCCGCGTCCAGCGCCGCCGTGACGTGCTCGCTGAGCAGATGCAGGTGCGTGCTGATCGCCACCGGCGCCCCGGCGGCGGGCGTGTAGTGCGTCGGCATCCCGGTCACCATCATGAATTGCGGGTGGAAGCTCACCAGGACACAGCGCGCCCCCGGTGCGGCCAATCGCCACGCCTCCGCGTAGAACGGCGCCAAGTCGGGCAGGTGCTCGTCGATCAACGAGGCGATCACCAGGTCGTAGCTGCCGCTCGGCAGTCCGGTGTCGCGCGCGTCCCCCTCGGTGAGCGTGGTGTGTGCGCCACGCGCCCTGGCCAGCTCCAGCATGCCCGTGCTCACATCGACACCGTCGATATGGGAGATCCCCTGCGTACGCAGCCATGCGCCGGTGCGTCCCGTCCCGCAGCCGAGGTCGGCGGCCCGCCGCACGTGCGCCCATTCCGGCCGTTGCAGCTGGGTCAGCAGCGCAAGGTCCATCTTGTCCAGCACGGTCTGTTCGTAGGTCGGCGCCCATCCGTCGTATCCGGTGGCGACGTCGACGGTGCGATAGTTCCTGCGGTCGTAGTCCGCGAAAGACGGCATGGGCGGAGTATTTCGCGGTACAACAGGATTCGCCAGACATTTTCCGGACACGCATCCCCGGTCGCTCCGCTGTGTCGCCCGGCTCAGGTGATCCGTGCAACAAGTCACCGGTCTGCCTGCGACAGCCCCAGTATCCTCGGAGATCGTGGATCTCACGGTGAACAGAGTCGCGCTCGGCGACGTGCGGATCGCCTACCGGGATTCCGGGGCGCGCACGGCCGCCGACGTGCCCGTGATCCTGGTGCACGGCATGGGCGGGGACGGCCATACCTGGGATCGGTTCGCCAGGACCCTGGTGCAGGCGGGCCGCCGGGTGATCATCCCCGATCTGCGCGGCCACGGCCGCAGCGCGCACACCGATTCGTACCGGTTCGACGAATTCGGCGCCGACGTGGCGAAGCTTTCCGATCACCTGGGACTGACCTCGGTGGATCTGGTCGGTCATTCGCTCGGCGGCTACGCGGTGTCCTGCGTCGCGCAGGAGCGCCCCGAACTGGTCCGGCGCCTGGTCATCGAGGAGTGCCCGCTGCCGTTGCAGTCCGGCGCCGAGGAACTGCGGCTGACCCGTCGCTTCCCGACCGTGCCCGAACTCTGGCACGCCACCAGCAGCCTGGTCCGGCATCCGCGCGCGGTGCTCGCCTTCGACCGGTCCATGACCGGGACGGCGCTCGAGCAGTTCCGTAAGCCGAACCCCGAGTGGTGGGATCGGCTCGCCGACATCTCCGCGCCGACGCTGGTGCTGCGCGGTGGGCCGGGTGGCATGGTCGATCCGGAGAAGCTGGCGCTCATGTACGCCGCCATCCCGGACTGCACGGTCACCGCCTTCTCCTGTGGCCACAGCATCCACCGTGATCGCTACCGCGAGTTCGCGGCCGCCGTACACCCGTTCCTCGCGGCGTGAATCGATCGTGAACGTTTTCGAAGGGCTTTCCTGTTCCGCCGCTGCGACGGATGCACCGTTGCCTGGCACCGCCACCGAGGTGACCGGCTGGTTGTGCATCGAACACCCCGGTGCGTGGGGGCGCGATGTAATCGGTGACGAGGTGCTCGGTCCGGAGATCACGCAGGAGCTGGCGGCGCGCACCGCCGCAGCACAGGTGCGGCCGACGCTGATCCGCCGTCCCGGCCGCAACGAATTCACCGGTACCCGAACGGTTTTGATCGCCAGCTCGCGCGAGGACGGCGCATGGTGTGAACGCTTCGAGATCACCGACCTGAAGCAGTTGCTCGATATCGATCTGCATCTGTTGAACGGGCCGCCGCCGGGTATCGGTGTGCCGGTGCATGATCCGCTGGTGCTGGTGTGCGCGCACGGCAAACGCGATCAGTGCTGTGCGCTGCTCGGCCGCCCGATCGCCGCCGAGCTCGCGACGAAATACCCAGGGCAGGTGTGGGAGAGCTCGCACACCGGCGGGCACCGCTTCGCGCCCGCCCTGGTGCTGCTGCCTTCCGGGTTCACCTACGGGAGGCTCGATAGCGCAGCCGCTGTGGCGATGGTCGAGGCCGCGCGCCGCGGCGAGGTCGCGTTGACCGGCCTGCGCGGGCGCAGCTGCCACCGGCCGATCGAACAGGTCGCGGAAGTCGCGGTGCGCGAACAGATCTCCGCCGCCGCAGGGGACCTCACGGTCGTTCTCGACGCCGATCCGGCGCCGACCGAGCCGACGATGGCAGGCGCTGCTCTCGTCACCCATCGCGACGGCCGTCGTTGGCGCGTCACCGTCCGCACCATCGCCTTCGCACCACGTCAGGCCAGCTGCAATGCTGCCGCCAAACCCGTAACCGGCCTGGTCGCCGACCGCATCGTTGTGTTGCTCTGAGCTACGTTCCCATGTTCGGGAACACCCGATAATCGACCTTGTCAGCATTGTCTACCCAGGTGAGAGCGAGGTGTCGATGAGTCCTAACGACACCCGGAGGGGCGATTTGCATGAGTTGCCAGCCTGCGCCCCAGGGGGATTGAAGGCGCTGTGCCGGTGGGCCGAGGGGGTCATTCAAACCCAGATCCAACTACTGGGGTCGGCCACCCCGTCCAAGGCGCCCAACTCACGTCAGCTCCTGAAGGACAACGGCATTGCCAAACCTGACGATCAGTCGGTGATAATCGACCATTATGTCGACCACAAAGAAGGTATGGATAAGGCCATCTCGGGCCTTCAGTGGAATGAAAAAGGCGTCGGCGAGGAAACCTTGAAATTCGGTGGTGAGGTGACGACAGCCTACGATGCCATCGAAGCCGCCGTGACGGTGCTCAACGGGATGATCGATGATTCCCACAAAAAGGTGCGGACCGTGACCGACAGCGCAGGCAAACCGGTGCTGGACGAGCATGGTAATCCTAAGCAGGAACTGCCGCGTGAAGTGACAAACGGACTGTTCAATGGCATCTGGAGTACTTTGGACAAGACCTCCGGAGTAGTCAGCGGTATCACTGATCAGGCGGCCGCCGCAGCGCTCAGTATCCAAGGTGGGGAGCCGAGCTACACCCCACCCAACGTCAACACCGGTGGTGGCACGCCGGTGTCGTATCCCCCCGCTGGGTACAGTGGCGGGTCTCCTGCGACGTCTCGTGGCGCCACCCCGCAGTTCAACTCTGGTTCGACGGTCGCGGCGAATATCCCTGCCGGGGAAAAGCCGACCGCGATGGCGATGATGAAATATCTCATCGACAAGTACGGCCTGAATCCGGAACAGGCAGCGGCAATCGTCGCCAATGCGAAGCATGAGTCGGGATTCCGCGTCGATGCCGTCGGCGACAACGGGACAGCCAAGGGACTGTTCCAGTGGCGTATGGGGCGGCAGGCCGCATTCATGGACTTCGCGGACAACCCGGGTGAGAGCGTCAGCGACTGGCGGACTCACATCGATTTCATGATGCATGAATTGCGTAGCGTGGATGCGTATCAGTCGGCCGAGGACAGCCTCAACAATCCCAATAAAAGTGCAGGTCAGAAGGCGGCGGACTTCGATCGGTACTACGAGATCAGCACCGGGTCGACGACCAGCGCTCGGGCCAGCTACGCCGAAGGACTTGCGAACGAGTGGAAGCAGTCCCAGTCAGGCTCCAGCATCGCCGTCTGAAGCGGTAAGCGCGCGCACATTTCGATGTGGCTCCTCAGGTTGCTTACGGGCGAGCCACGCCGTCTACCAGTGGGTGCCGGGGACCCAGCGCGCGGCGCGGCGCAGGGCGGTGCCGGTGACGCGGCGGGCGGCGGAACGAGGCCGTGGTTCGGATTGGGGGACAAGCGAAGTCTCGTCCTCTTCGGGGTCTGCCACCTGTTCGCCCTTGGCCGCTGGCGAGTCGGGCAGGGCGCGGTAGTAGCGGTGCAGGATGCGGTCGCGGAACTTGGGCGTGACCAGCGCGCCGTACTCGGCGAAGGTGCCGAGCGGCGTGTCGATGCGCTTGGGGCGCTCGGTCAGCGCGCGCACGATCGTCGCGGCGGCCCACTCAGGGGATTCGGACGGGCCCTGGTTGCCGCTCGGGGTGATCATCGGGGTGCGCACCAGCGGCATGTGGATGGTGGTGAAGGTGACCCCGTCGGCCATGGTCTCGACCGAGGCCACCTCGGCGAACTTGTCCAGTGCCGCCTTGCTGGCGAGGTAGGCGGCGAAGCGCGGCGTCGCCACCTGCACGCCGGCGCTGCTGATGTTGACGATGTGGCCGAACTTGCGCTCGCGCATCTGCGGCAGCAGCGCCAGCGTCATCCGCAGCGCGCCGAAGTAGTTGACCGCCATGGTGCGTTCGAAGTCGTGCAGCCGGTCGGTGGAGCGGTGGATGGCGCGGCGGATCGAGCGGCCCGCGTTGTTCACCAGCATGTCGACGTGGCCGTGCTCGTCGAGGATGGTCTTCACGGCGTGGTCCACCGAGTCGGAATCGGTGACGTCACACTGGTATCCGTATGCGGTGCCGCCCGCGGCCCTGATCTCGTCGACCACGCTCGCGAGTTCGTCGGCGCGGCGCGCGAGCAGGAACAGGGTGGCGCCCTTGGCTGCGACGGCGATCGCGGCCGCCCGGCCGATGCCGGAGGAGGCGCCGGTGATGAGGACGTGCCGCCCGGTGATGTCGCGGTTGCGACGGGTGCGCGGGGTCGCACGGACGTCGATGTCCTGAGCGGATGCGTCGGTCATCGCTGCTCCTTTTGCGGGGGTTCGATGGGCCTGAACTTACTCTGAAGTAAGTTTACCTGCTAAGTGCGATTGGTCACTTTTGGGGGCGGTGGTCGAGGTGGTGAACACGGGTCGAACAACCTCTCGAAATCGATCGAACATATGTGCGATACTCGGGCGCATGGCGGACGATCGGATGGCGGACATCTTTGCCGCGGTGCGGCTCGGGGGTGGGGACCCGGCGGCGGCGCGACAGGCGTTGGAGAAGTTGTGGGACGAGATCGGAGAGGGCGGTGATCCCTTGCACCGCTGCGTGATTGCGCATCACCTAGCCGATCTGCACGACACCGCCGCCGACGCGCTGCTCTGGGATCGGCGCGCGCTCGCCGCGGTGTTCGGCCCAGGCGTCCCGCTCGACGAAGGACTACGCAGCTTCCTCCCTTCGCTGTACCTCAACCTGGCCGACAGCCACCGCCGAGTCGGCGATTTCGAGGCCGCCCGCATGCAGCTGACCATCGCCCGCGGCCACCTCGACGTGCTCGCCAACGACGCCTACGGCGCCCTGATCCGCACCAGCCTCGACCGGGTCGACGCCGCACTGACCGCGCGCTCGACGGACCGTTTGCCGAACGACTAGCCCGCCGAGGAGGGTGCGCCATGGGGTGGAGCAATGGACCGCCGACCTGGTCGGAGCTGGAGCGGGTGCTCTCGGGACGGCCGGGCCGGACGAACCCGGACGCGATGTACCCCGGCGACGGCGGCGACAGTCCGGCCTGGTCGCGCAAGCGCGGGGAGTATCTGGCCGAGCCGGTGCTGCCCGGCGAATCGGTGGTGCCGTACGCGGAACTGCACACGCATTCGGCCTACAGTTTCCTCGACGGCGCGAGCCAGCCGGAGGAGCTGGTGGAGGAGGCCGTGCGGCTCGGGCTGGAGGCGATCGCGCTCACCGATCACGACGGCTTCTACGGCACCGTTCGATTCGCCGAGGCGGCAAGGGAGTGGGGAATGCCGACGGTGTTCGGCGCCGAGTTGTCGCTCGGCGCGTCGGACGGTGAGCTGGTAAAGCCGGTTGCCGCAACGGATTCCGCACCGCGGACCGGGGCGCCCGACCCGGCGGGACCACACCTGCTCGTGCTGGCTCGCGGCCAGGAGGGCTACCGCAGGCTGTCGCGGGAGATCTCGGCCGCGCACATGGCGGCGGGCGAGAAGGGCATCCTCCGCTACGACCTCGATACGCTCACCGCGGCAGCCGGTGGCCACTGGCAGATACTCACCGGCTGCCGCAAAGGCCACCTGCGCCAAGCGCTCGCACACGATTTACATTCGGGCAGCACAGATCTCGTGCACGCCGAGGCCGCGCTGCGCGACCTCATGGCACGGTTCGGCGCGGATCGGGTGAGCGTGGAACTCACCCACCACGGCGTCCCGGAGGACGACGAGCGCAACGCTCACCTCATCGCGCTGGCCGACCGCCTCGATCTCCCCGTACTCGCCACCACCGGAGCACATTTCGCCGCGCCGCGGCAGCGCCGCCGCGCCATGGCACTCGCGGCGATCAGGGCCAGACAGAGCCTGGACGAGATCGCCGGGTGGTTGGCCCCCACCGGCGGCGCGCATCTGCGCTCCGGCGCCGAGATGGCGCGGCTGTTCGCCGAATGCCAACGGGCGGTGCACAACGCGGCCGCGCTTGCCCGCGACTGTGCCTTCGACCTGAAGCTGATCGCACCGAAACTGCCGCCGTTCGACGTGCCTGCAGGCCACGACGAGGAGTCGTGGCTGCGCGCGATCACCCTCGCGGGCGCCGCGGACCGCTACGGTCCGCCTGCGGGAAACCCGCAGGCGTACCGGCAGATCGAGCACGAGCTCGCGGTGATCAACACGCTGAAGTTCCCCGGCTACTTCCTGGTGGTGCACGACATCGTCGCGTTCTGCAAGAAGAACGACATCCTGTGCCAGGGCAGGGGCTCGGCGGCCAACTCGGCCGTCTGCTACGCGATCGGCATCACCAATGTCGACCCGGTCACCAACAACCTGCTGTTCGAACGCTTCCTCGCCCCGGAACGTGACGGCCCGCCCGATATCGACGTCGACATCGAATCCGATCGGCGCGAAGAGGCGATCCAGCACGTCTACACCAAGTACGGCCGCGCCTACGCCGCCCAGGTGGCCAACGTGATCACCTACCGCGGCAAGTCCGCGGTGCGCGATGCCGCACGCGCGCTGGGGTTTTCACCGGGACAGCAGGATGCGTGGAGCAAGCAGGTGAGCCGATGGTCCGGCGTCGGCACCGAGACCGGCACCGACATCCCCACCGAGGTGCTGGAGTTGGCCGCCGACATCGAGGGCCTGCCACGGCATCTCGGCATCCACTCCGGCGGCATGGTGATCTGTGACCGGCCCATCGCCGATGTCTGTCCGGTGGAGTGGGCACGCATGCCAGGGCGCAGCGTGCTGCAGTGGGACAAAGACGATTGTGCCGCCATCGATCTGGTGAAGTTCGATCTGCTCGGCCTCGGCATGCTCTCCGCGCTGCACTACATGATCGACATGGTGCGCGAGCACACCGGCGAGGTGGTCGAACTGCACAAGCTCGATCTGCAAGAAGCAGGCGTCTACGAAATGCTGTCGCGCGCAGACTCGGTGGGGGTCTTCCAGGTGGAATCGCGGGCGCAGATGGCGACGCTGCCCAGGTTGCGCCCGCGACAGTTCTACGACCTGGTGGTCGAGGTGGCGCTGATCCGGCCCGGTCCCATCCAGGGCGGGTCGGTGCACCCCTACATCCGGCGTCGCAACAAGCTGGAGCCATGGAAATACGACCATCCGGCACTGGAGAATTCGCTGGCCCGCACCCTCGGCGTGCCGCTGTTCCAAGAGCAGCTCATGCAGATGGCCATCGACGTCGCGGGTTTCAGCGCCGCCGAGGCCGATCAGCTGCGCCGCGCGATGGGCTCCAAACGGTCGCCCGAACGCATGGAACGCCTCAAGGAGCGCCTCTACCAGGGCATGCGTGACCTGCACGGCATCACCGGCGAGATCGCCGACCGTATCTACGAAAAGCTCTATGCCTTCGCGAATTTTGGTTTCCCGGAAAGTCATTCGCAGAGTTTCGCTTCGATCGTGTTCTATTCGGCGTGGTTCAAGCTGCACCACCCCGCGGCGTTCTGCGCCGGTCTGCTGCGGGCCCAGCCGATGGGGTTCTACTCGCCGCAATCCTTGGTCGCCGACGCGCGCAGGCACGGCGTCCTGGTGCACGGTCCCGACATCAACGCCAGTCGCGCCGAACCCACCCTCGAACGGGACGGCACCGAAGTGCGTCTCGGGCTGGCCGCGATCCGGCACATCGGCGCCGATCTCGCCGAAAAGATCGTCACCGCAAGGGATTCGGGTGGCTACACCGCCTTCCTCGACCTGACCGGGCGGGTGGAACTCTCCGTCGCCCAGGCGGAAGCGCTCGCCACCGCAGGCGCTTTGAGCAGCCTGGGTGTCACCCGTCGCGAAGCGCTGTGGGCCGCGGGCGCTGCCGCGGGGGAACGCCCGGATCGGTTGCCGGGCACCGGCGCTGCCACCGAGGCGCCCGTGCTGCCCGGCATGAGCGAACTCGAGCTGGCCGCCGCGGACGTGTGGGCCACCGGTGTTTCCCCCGGCAGTTACCCCACCCAATTTCTGCGTCCGCAACTCGACGCCCTCGGAGTCGTGCCCGCGGCAAGCCTGCTCGCCGTTCCCGATGGTTCGCGAGTGTTGGTCGGCGGCGCGGTAACACACCGCCAGCGGCCCGCCACCGCGGCGGGCGTCACCTTCCTCAACCTGGAAGACGAGACCGGCATGGTGAACGTCGTCTGTTCGGTCGGCCTGTGGTCTCGCCATCGTCGCCTGGCGCAGAGTGCCCCGGCGCTGCTCATTCGCGGACGAGTGCAGAACGCCGAGGGCGCGGTGAGCGTCGTCGCCGAGCACCTGCAACGGATGGATCTGCGGGTCGACTCGAAATCGCGCGACTTCCGCTGAGCTGTCGCAGAACTCGGCTGCCACCGGACAACAGTCGCCGTACGATGAAACGTTCTGCCCAGCGCGGGAATCGGGAGGGTTCATGCACGCTGACACACCACCACCTGACGCGCCACCGTTCGTGCACCGGACCCGATTCCTTGCCGTCGTGGCCACCCTCGTGCTCGGGTTGCCGACCGTATTGCTCAGTGCCATGGTCATTTACCTCATCGCGGCACTGGCGGGGGATTGGTGGGCTGCGGCGACCGTGGTGCTGTGGTTCTGCGTCGGCGGGTATCTCTTCGACGCGGCATGGTTCACGCCGCAGCGGGGCGCGATCGCCGCCGCGTTCGGCTGCAGGCCCCCGACCGAGCCCGAGTCAGCCAGGCTGACCGCCGCGTGGGCCAACGTCACCCGCGCCCCCGGCGTGGACGGCTGGCCCTATGCGCTTCGGGTGCAGAACAACCCGGGGATGATGGCGTTCGCCATGCCCACGCGCATCGTCGCCGTGGCAAGCGGTGCGATCGCGACCCTCGAGTCGAGGCAGCTGGAGGCGATTCTCGCGCATGAACTCGGACACCACGTGAACGTCGACCCTCGGGTGCGGCTGCTCGACATGTGGGTCGACTTGCCTGGGCGGGCGCTGTGGGCGGTATGCAGGCTGTTCGGGCAGAGCGCGCGGTGGCGCGGTCCGGTCGCGCTGGTTGTTCGGTGCGTGCTGGCCGTGGTGCTGCTGCCGGTCGCTGTTGTCCTGTTGATGCCGGTGCTCGGTCCGGCCGCCGCGATCGCGCTCGGGGTGTTGCTCGCCGTCGAGCCGTTCGCCAGGGCGGCGCGGCGGCAGCGGGACGAACTCGCTGCCGATCGAACGGCGGTCGAACTCGGCTATGGTCCTGATTTGGCGGGCGCTATGCGCGAGTGGGCGGCGCGCAAGCCACCCGCCGGGCGACTGGTCGCGCTCCGTGAGCGACTGCTCGGCACGCATCCGCCGCTGGCGGTGCGGATCCGGGCGATCGAGGCCGGAATCACCGGATGATCACTGCTTTAGAGAAGTGTTAGAAGGCTTCTAGAGAACCGTTATGTCGTGCTGTTTCCGCAGCAGGGGCGGCTACTGTGCGAGTCATGCGGAAGCTTTCAGTGCTGTGCATCGGACTTTTGGGTCTGACTTTGCTTGTGGGCTGCGGTAACGGCGACGACGCGAACAAATCCGCGCCGCCGATGCCGGGGCGATCGGATTACGCATCGGCCACGGTGGCGCCTGCGCCCGCGACGGTGCCTGGGCTGCGCGAACAAGGGCCGGTGCGCAAGGACAACAACACCGGCGGTGAAACCGTCACGGCGCGTAAGGAAGTCGTCACCGGCAGCGTGGATCTCACCGCGGACAAGCCGGTCGAGGCGGCGGGCAAGATCGTCGATCGGGTGCGCGATGTCGGTGGGCGGGTCGACAGCAGGACCGAACAGCCGGGCAGCGACGACAGCGACGCCGGCGCCACGCTCACCGTGCGCGTGCCCGCCGACAAGACCGATCGCTTCGTCGACGGTCTCGGCGGCATCGGAAAAGTCACCAGGGTCAGCACCAATCGGGACGACGTGACCATGCAGTGGGAGGACCTGGACGCCAGGATCAAGGCGCTGCAGACCTCCGTCGACCGGCTCCGTGCCCTCATCGCGGGCGCGACGAACACCGCCGACCTGATCAACGCCGAACAGGCGCTGTCCAGCAGGCAAGGCGAGCTCGACAGCCTGACCGCGCAGAAGAAGCACCTCGACGACGAGGTTTCGCTGTCCACCCTGACCATCGACGTCACCACAACGACGAAGAAGGCCGACCAAGGGCCGGACAGCTTTTGGGACGGGATCGTCGCAGGCTGGCACTCGCTGGTGAACTGGTTGAAGGACGCGGTGGTGTTCACCGGTAAGGCGTTGCCGTGGCTCGGGTTCCTCGCGGTGCTCGGTGCGGCGGTGTGGGCGGTCGTGCGGTTCGTGGTGCGGCGCACCAAGGGCGGCGGGTCGACCGGAACCGGTTCCGGCACAGGCGGTTCGGGCGGGCCGATGCCGCCGATCGGATCGGGTGCGGCGAGTGGGCCTGCCCCGCAACCTGCCGGGGCCGAGAAGCCGGTCGGTGCAGGGACTGCCACCTCCTCGGAGTCCTGAGCGCTCGACGGTTTACGAAAGACGATGGGGCCGTGAGTAATCACGGCCCCATCGGGCTGTGTAGCGACCTTCTCGAATTACGGGTTCAGACGCCGTCGGGGAATCCGAGTTGCCGCCACGCCTCGTACACCGCGACCGCCGCGGCGTTCGACAGATTCATCGATCGCCTGCCCGGCAGCATCGGAATCCGCAGCTGCGCAGTGATCCGCGCGTCATCGAGCACCTCCGCGGGCAGACCCGTCGGCTCGGTCCCGAACAGCAACACGTCCCCCTCCCGATAAGCGACATCGGTATACCGAGTACTCGCCTGTGTGGTGAACGCGAACACCCGCTCCGGCCGCAACGCCTCCCACGCCGCCTCCAGATTCGCGTGCACCGTCACCGACGCCAAATCGTGGTAGTCCAACCCGGCCCGCCGCAACTTCGCCTCCGAGAGGTCGAACCCCAACGGCTCCACCAGATGCAGCTCACACCCGGTCCCAGCAACCAGACGGATCGCATTCCCAGTGTTCCCGGGAATGCACGGCTCATGAAACATCAGTCGGAACACAGCAGGCCAGTCAACCAGATCCCCACCGAGGTCCGACCACTGAGCCGGTCACCCCAGCCACCCGCTCGGCCGTAGCGCCATCCACCTGAACAAGCAGCTCGGATGTTCGGCATGCAACGTCAACTGGACCGTGCCTCGAGAGCTTTGCGGATCAATGCGCGAGCTCCTTCGCCGGTCAGGGCCTGACTTGCCAGGACGTCGAACGTTCGGTGATAGACCTGGAGCTCTCGCGGTTGAGTGATGCTCAGCTCTGCCGTGATCTCTTCCACCAGGACCATTCTCGAATCGAACATCACAAACCCGGTTGTTGCTGTTTCGAAGGGCGCCGTACGCGGAATGATCCCCAACGTCACACGGGGCATTCCCTGAACGGCTATCAGCCGATCCATCTGCCCTGCCATGGTCTGGTCATCGCCAACCGTCGTGTACAAAGCCTGCTCGGCAATCACGAAGTGGAACAAGTGATCTCGCTGATACAAGACCTGCTGGCGTTCCATACGGTTGGCCACACCCTGATCCAAGTCATTCGGAATCTGCTGGAACGCAATCACTTTCCGAATAATGCCAGCAGCATAGTCCGCTGTTTGGAGCAGCCCAGGAATCAACGTCGGCTCATACCAGCGAAGTATCCGAGCTTCCGACTCCCACTTGATCGAGGCTTGCTGCCGTCGTTTCGTGCCGGTGCTGAGAACCTTCCGCCACTCCAGGTACGCGGTATCAATGTTCTGTCGTGTGGCCTGGAGGTCCGCCAACTGATCCTCGGCATTGCAGTCCCGGCAGTACGCGGAAATATCGTCCAGCGACGGCTTGATTTTGCCGTACTCGATTTTGGAAACTTTGCTCGGGTCCCAACGGTTCCGGCGAGCGAGCTCAGCGCCGGACAAGCCGGCAGCAAAGCGAATCTCCCGCAGACGTGCCCCGAGAGATTCGCGCTGCTGATCAACAGAACTGGTCACCGTGCGACGTACTCCAAGTACGGGACACTCAGGGACCAGAGTCGTTCTTTGAGTTGTTTGCAGTAGGCGGCTATGTGCGGATCGGTGGTGACCGCACCCGACCAGCCTCCGGCATCCCCGAACGCCGAGAAGACCACCACCAAGTCATCGAACAGCCAGAAGTCATCCGGAGGTATCTCCCCGGCCAGATGTCTTGGTAGGTAACGGATGTCTTCCCCCGCCTCGGTGTTCAGTGCGGCTATCGCCAGTGCGAACCGTGTGTAATCGGTATGCGGCTCGGTGACGATCCGAACTCGGGTGATGGCGATCCCTCGGCCGACGGTCTCCTGCACCAGCTCGGTCCACGACTGGAACCAAGCATGATCCGCTGGTTCACCCGCGAGGAATCGCCTCAGCGGTTCGTGCTCATCCGGTTCGGCGTATGAGTCGAGTACCTCCAGATGGAACGCTTCCCGCTTACAAGTCCGGAGTAGGTCTGGGAAACCCTCATCAGGCACCAGCCGCACCGTAGAACGTCCTCTCTCGTTTAGGGACCGAGATTGCTGCTTCGTCGTCGGCAAGTTCGAGCTGACTCAGCGTCTCATGGTCCGTAATCGGTTGGCCGGTAAGGGTGAAGGTGCCTCGGCCGGTGTCGGTCAAGGTCGCACCGATGAACGTATCCGGCTCCAAGAAGCCGAGTAGCAGGTTCTCCGTTTCTACCGTGAGGCCAGGCGTTCGGGGCCGGTGCAGTCATCTCGGTCCCGAACTGCCTCACCAGCGACCAGAGGGGTAGTCGTGACGGATGAACCTGACGCGATAGCGGCCGTGCCGCGTAGGCGATTGCTCCAGTTCCCTGGTGGCCTACTGGAAATTCAGTCCTACGGCGACGAAGCTGAGGACTGCTCGGGGATCTACCTGGAGCTCTTTGGCCCGCTTGAACTCGACAGCCACGAAGACGGAGAAGCAGTGATGAAGTACCGGCCAACCGCAGTCGGCTATCTTCGAACGGACGTGTCCGGTTTGGCACAGCTGTGGGACCAGGGCCAAATTCGAAGGCTTGCAACACGTCTCGGATACGACTTCGCCGACATGGTGATCTACGACCCGAAGTTCGGCCGACCACCTTTGGCCCGGCTGAAGGCTCAGGCAACCCGCCTGGAGGCCGAGGCGGTCATAGTGCCGAGCCCTGAGCATTTCGACGGAGGGCAGGCGCCGGGAGCGTTGGTTAAGCAACTCGACGTGATCACCCTGACCCCTGAGGCGACGTACGCGCGGCGGGTCATGCCGCCGTTTCGTGCTCTTCCGCCGGTCAAGGCTGAGGAAGCTTAAGGTGTCGCGCGGGGTTCGGGGAGGGCGCAGGCCAGGCCTTCGGCCATTCCGGTCGGGCGGACGCCGAGCCCCTGGTTGAGGCGGGCTCGTTGGTTTTCCCAGGCGATGGCGGCTGCCAGTTCGGCGAGCTGGGATCTCGAGAGGTGCGTCAGGAGGTCGGCGCGGAGGTCGGCCATGGAGACGGCGGGGGTGGCGGTCGTGGCTTCGGCGTAGGCGATGACCAGCTTTTGTATGGGGGTGTAGGCGTCGCTGGTTCGGTAGCGGGGGAGGTCGAGGAGTTGCTGTTCGGAGAGGCCGGAGGACGCCGCGAGGGCGGAGCCGATGTCGAGGCAGAATTCGCAGTTGATCAGGCCAGCGGTCTTCAGTTCGGCGAGCTCCTTGAGTCGGGGGTCGAGGCGATTCGCGAACAGCAGGGCCGTCTCGAAGACGAGTGTGCTGACCAGGATTTGGGGCCTGCGCAGGAGCCAGCCGATGAGGTCGGATCGATGGCGCTTGGCCTGTCGCACTGCCTGCCCGTAGTGCCGGATCCGTGTCAACGCTCGCATTGCCCCCACCCTCTCGTTCGGCGATGATTCGACTCTTCCTTCAAACTACGCCCGGTAGTAGTGATGCGGAAGGGTGTCGCCGTCGCCGACCGGGCCCGTCGGCGGCACGCGAGCAGGGGTCTCTGTAAGAATCGGGGGGTGACCGACGGCGAGACGTCCACTGTGGACCAACGGGTAGCGACCGCGAGCACCGGGTTCTTGCGCCACCACCTGCCGATGATCGTGGTGGCGGCGGTCATCGTGGTGGCCGTGGTGTTCGTGGCGCAGGAGCGCTGGCGCCGCGGCACGCTGTTCTTCGGTGGGGCGACGCTGCTGGCCGCGGCGTTCCGGCTGTGCCTGCCGACCGCGCGGGTCGGGCTGCTCGCGGTGCGCAGCAAGCCCTTCGACGTCGGTGCGCTGACGCTGCTCGGCTCCGCCATCGTCCTCATCGTCGCCACCATCAACCTCGGCGGCGTCTAGCGCCCGTACCGTTCGGTGAACACCGTGTGCTCGCGCGACCTGCGGCCGGGGTGCGGCGGCGCGGCATCGCTGTAGCCGACGGCGACCAATACCGCGATGGCCAGATCGTCGCGATCGCCGATCCCGATGGCCTGTTTCACCGAGTCGGGGTCCCAGCCGTTCATGGGTGCCGAGGCCAGGCCGAGGCTGGTCGCCGCGAGCATGACGTAGGTGGCCGCGATCATCGCGTTCTTGATGGCGTTCTCTCGCAGCAGCCCGCGCTCTCTGAGCGCATGAAACTCGCTGCGGGAGTCGAACAGTGCGGTGAATTCGGCATTCCAGGCGCCGTTGCGGCGAGCCAGCTCGGCGATGTCGGCGTTGTTGTCCTGCCAGGCCGTCGGGTCGGCGACGAAGACAAGAACCACCGGCGCTTCGAGGGGCTGCGGCTGGCCGAACGCGGCCGCCGACAACGCTTGTCGGCCGGATTCGCTGGTGACGACGACGATCGACCGGTCCTGCATGTTCCATGCGCTCGGCGCCTGCACCGCCAAGTCGACGAGCTCGTCGACCAGCTGCGGCGTGAGGGGATCGGGCCGGAAGTGGCGGGTGGTGCGGCGGGCTCGTATCGCGGCGGGAACCGAAAGTGTCTGTGTTTCCATAATTCTTACTATCGGAGAGTGACGCTCCAATGGGAAGAAGGCACCTTTGGGTGCGCTACAGTGGGAAAGGTGCGCACGCTCATCGATGGCTCCGGCCTGCCCGCCGACATCTACTCGGCCAAATGCCCGACCCGCCAGGTGCTCGATCATGTCGCGGGAAAGTGGACGGTGCTGATCGTCGACGCGCTCGCGGACGGCACCATGCGCTACACCGACCTGCACAAGCGCATCGATGGCATCTCGCAGAAGATGCTGACGCAGACCCTGCGTCAGCTCGAGACGGACGGATTCCTCACCCGCACAGTGCATCCCACCGTGCCGCCGCGCGTCGAGTACACCCTCACCGAGCTGGGCCACAGCCTGCGCACACCCATTGCGGCACTGCGGGATTGGATAGAGACCAACATCAACAGGATCGAGGCGGCCCGCCGCGCGGCGGCAAGCTGACCGATTCCCCGCCGCACCCCTCGATGCAGCGGGGAATCGGCGAGGTCAGGCCGGTTCGGCGATCAGGGCACGGCCGGATCGACTGCCGTACAAGGCACGTGCCTCGCTGGGGGTGACCGTCTCGGGCCGCGTCGGCGGCGCCGCGTTCAGGTGCTCTTTGAGGATCTGACCCGCCATCGGCGCGACGAACGGTGCGGCGAACAGCAATCCGAACGAGTTGAACCGGGTGAAGCTCCATACCAGCACCTTTGCGGGCAGTTTCACCGCGAGATCCACGATCCCCCAGCGATCGAAGCGGCCGAGCCTGCGCATCCACTTCGGCAGGGTCGCCACCGACGCCAGCGAAAGCAGCCTGCTGCCAATGGCATACGAGATGCCCGCACCGTTGCGCGGCGAGGTCCACAGCAGATGGTGCATGCCCTCCTCGGCCTTTTCGGAGGTGCACAGGCGCGGCCGCACCCTGGCGAAGTATTCGCGCACCTCGGCACGGCTGCGCGGCACGTCCTCCGGCTTGCAGGTCTGCAGCTCCGCGGCGATCGCGCATTCGTGCCAGTAGCGCGCCTCTTCCTCGGGTGCCAACGGGCCGGACCCGAACACCTCGTAGGCCTTGAGCACCGAATGCCAGCCGGTGATGTGGATCCACAGCTGGGTCTCCGGGCTGTTGGCGCTGTAGCGGTTTCCGCTGATCGGCTCGATGCCCGTCATCGGCGCGTGGATCTGCATGAGGTGTTCGGCCGCCTGGATGGCGGTGCGGCCGTCGGCGATCGCGGCGATCAGGAAGTAGGAGAAGGTGTGGTCGAGGCGCTTGCGCGGGTCGCGG
The DNA here is from genome assembly GCF_001612685.1 of Nocardia altamirensis NBRC 108246. Taxonomy (GTDB): domain Bacteria; phylum Actinomycetota; class Actinomycetes; order Mycobacteriales; family Mycobacteriaceae; genus Nocardia; species Nocardia altamirensis. The sequence continues at coordinate 45,312 of NZ_BDAY01000038.1, read as the reverse complement.
TAGATGCCGCGCGAGTCGGCGACGGCCGCGGTGAGGAACGGGTCGAAATGCTCGAGCACCACCGCACGCTGGAAGCCGATGACGGCGGTCGGCGCGGTCCAGATCTTCCAGCTTGGCGAGTCGGGGCCGAAGAACCCGTAGTCGTCCCGGCGCAGGGTGGTCGGATCGAAGTGCATCAGGTGCTCCTTTGCGGTGATCACCCCGGCGCGCGGAGTGAATGCAACGCAACCGTAGCAATTGCTCGAAATGAATACAACGGGTGCGTAGCATTTGTTATCGGCGGGATTCGCCAGCGATACCGGGGCGGGTGCCAGGATGGACCGCATGAAGGTGAGGCGGCAGTGACGACATCGCGTGCCAGGGCGGACGGGCCACGCAGGCGCTATGCGCCCCGCCTGCCCCCCGAGCAGCGGCGGGCGCAACTGCTCGACGCCGCTTTCACCGTGCTGAGCCGGATGGAACTGCACGAGCTGAGCATGGAGGCGGTCGCCCAGGAGGCGGGCGTCGGCAAGCCGGTGCTCTACACCGTCTTCAAGACCCGCGCCGAACTCGTTGCGGCACTGCTGGAACGGGAACGCGAACGCGGCCTCGAACAGGTCGCCGACACCCTGCCCGCGGACCTGATGGGCGCCGACCCGGTGGTTGCCGCCTCGGCGACGGTCGAGGCGTTCGTCGGTGTGGCACTGGAGAATCCGACCAGGTGGCGACTGATCCTGGCGGGCCCTGGCAACGCACCCGACGAATACCGCGAAGCGCTACGGACGTCGAGGGCTGGCATCTTCGATCAGGCCGAAGCGCTGGTCCGCATCGGCACGGCGCTCGAACCTCGATGGGCGGGTGTGGATTCCGCCCTGCTCACCAACTCGCTGCTGCAGGTCGCCGAGATGCTCGGCCGGCTGGCGGTCAGCGAGCCGGACGAGTATCCCAGGGAACGCCTGCAGGGCTTCGTGCACGCCATCGTCCGGCTGCTCGTCGGCGCGCCGACCACGAAATAGCCTGCGCCCGAGCCGCTTTCGGTCGGACCGTGGGTCAGCGCGCCGAGCATCGAACAATCCGCGAACAGTGCTGCCCGCGAAGCGAACTCAGTCGCGGGGCTTGCGATGCAGCCGAGCCAACCGCACCGTGTCGATCAGCAGCTTCGACACCGCCGTCGCCTCGGTGAGGAAACCGTCGTGCCCGTCGCGCGAATGCACGATCTCCAGTCGGTCGCAGCCGGGCAGCCCGTCCGCGAGTTCGCGCTGAGTGCGCAACGGATACAACCGATCCGAGTCGACACCGCCGACCACGCACGGCACCGGCGTAGCGGCCAATGCCGCATGCACCCCACCGCGCCCGCGCCCGATGTCGTGCCGGTTCATCGCCTCGGTCAGCAGCACGTAGGTGCCGGGATCGAAGCGGTTGCACAGCTTGTCGGCCTGGTGATCCAGATAGCTCTGCACCGCGTAACGCCCGCCGTGCCAAGGATCCTCGGCGTCCTGCGCGCTGTTCTCGAAGCGATGGTCGAGTTCGTCCTCGGTGCGATAGGTCAGGTGCGCGATCCGGCGCGCGATGCCCATGCCGCTCATCGGGGCACGGTCGGTGTCGTGGTAATTGCCGCCCTGCCAGTCCGGATCGGCCTTGATCGCGGCGATCTGGGTGGTCTGGGTGCCGATCTGATCGGCGGTGGCGCGGGCGCCGACGGCGAGCACCAGTGCGGCGCCGACCCGGTCCGGCGCGCCGACCATCCACTCCAGCACCCGCATGCCGCCCATCGACCCGCCCACGACGGCGCCGAGGCGGTCGATGCCGAGCCGGTCCATCAGCGCGGCTTCGGCGGCCACCTGGTCCCGGATGGAAATCTCCGGAAACCTTGCCCCCCAAGGCTTTCCATCCGGCGCCAGGGTCGAGGGCCCGGTGCTGCCCTTGCAGCCGCCGAGCACGTTCGTCGCGATCACACACCACTCGTCGGTGTCGAGCGGACAGCCGGCGCCGACCATCCCGTCCCACCAGCCCGGCAGCGGGTGGATGTCGTCCGGATAGCCGACCACATGCGAATCGCCGGTCAGTGCGTGCTCGACCAGCACCACGTTGTCCAACTCGGGGGAGAGCTCACCCCAGCGTTGCACGGCCAGATGGACCTGCGGAATGACCGCGCCGCTTTCCAGCGTCAGGTCGCCGATCGGGATGATGCCGAGGCGCCCGTCCGGCGGTGGCAGAGCCACCCCGGCGGCGCGTGCGACGCTCGGTTCGGTATCCACGGTCACGTCGCCGCCGCCGTGACACCGGCGGATTGTGCATGCATCCTCGACCCGAGGTGGTTCTTGGGCAACGGGAAACGACACATTAGAGGAACCTCCTGGACGGCGCGCTTGCTCTCGACCTTCGAGAGCCCGGTCATCACCCGGAGCACCCCACCGCTGCTGGAGGGTTGCCGTCCAGCAAGCCGGGGCTTCGCGCTGGCACTCATGACCTGTTCCGCATCATAGCTAACGGCTGCGCGCTGCCCGAAACGTCACCCGCGATCGGGGCAGCAGACGCGAAGGAATTCGTCGAATGTCGAGGTGAAGGCCGTGCGCGAGGCCTGTGCCGCGGCCTCGAGGTCGTCGTCGTCGAACGCGGCCTGTTGGCACTCCATGCCGAGATGGCCGATCAGCTGCCAGACGCCGAGGACGATCCGCACCGGCATGGCGTCGGGCTTGGTGCCGAGTCGCTCGGCGAGCACACCGGCGATCGCGGCGTTCTTGGTCTCGGCGTGGTCGATGCTGCGGGTACTGACCGCCGAGCTGCCGCGCATGATCCGCCGCATTTGCTGGAACTGACGGAAGGTGACGGGGCCTGCGGCGTTGTCGGCCGACGCACGATCGACGACCTGCAGGAACGCTTCGCGCAATGACTCCAACTCGTTGCCGGTGACCGGCATCCCACGCAGCGTTTCGGCGATGGCGGCCCCGAAATCGACCACCGGCCCGAGCACGATGTCTTCCTTGCTCTCGAAGTACCGGTTGATCGTGCGCGGTGAGATGTCGGCGGCGTTGGCGATCTGCTCGATGGTGGTCGCGTCGAATCCCTGTGCGTCGCAAAGGTTCAGGCCCACCTCGATGATCCGCAACCTGGTCTGTTCCTTCTTGCGTTCACGCAGTCCGGTTGGGTGCGGTCCGGGATGTGGGGTGGCGCTCGCAGGGTGTTCCGCTGCGGCACTCGCGCCCGTCGGCGTCGGTGACTCGAGCATGCTCACATGCTATCGCAATCCGGCCCTCTCCTGTCTTTAACCGCCAAATGTCGGAGTACGACATTTTTCTCTTGACGACAAATGTCGCCAAATGTCAGGATGGTCGAGCACTTCGAGCGACGAGGAGACCACAGTGACCGACACTGCGACCGCGGTAGACGTTCCGACAAAGCGGGGCAGTTCCGCCCGCTGGCTTGCCCTGGCGGTGATCGCATTGGCCCAGCTCATGGTGGTCCTCGACGCGACCATCGTGACCATCTCGCTGCCGTTCGCCCAGCAGGATCTCGGCATCAGCGACGGCAACAAACAGTGGATGCTGACCGCCTACACGCTGATCTTCGGCGGCCTGTTGCTGCTCGGTGGCCGGCTCGCCGACTACCTCGGCCGACGGCGGATTTTCATCATCGGCCTGATCGGCTTCGCGGCCGCGTCGGCATTGGCCGGTCTCGCACAGAACGGTGCGGAGATGTTCGCCGGGCGCGCGCTGCAGGGCGCGTTCGCGGCGTTGCTCGCGCCCGCCGCACTGTCCTTGCTGTCGGTGACCTTCACCGAGCCGGGTGAGCGGGCCACCGCCTTCGGTGTGTTCGCCGGCATCTCCGCCGGCGGCGCCGCGCTCGGCCTGATCGCGGGCGGCGCGCTGACCGAGTACGCCTCGTGGCGCTGGTGCCTGCTGGTGAACACCCCGATCGCGCTGCTTGCCCTGGTCGGCGCGCTGGCCTGGGTGGTCAAGGACGTTCCCGCCCCGCGCAAGGGCGGCTACGACGCGCCCGGCGCGGTGACGGTGACACTCGGTTTGATCGCCATCGTCTACGGCTTCAGTCGCGCCGCCGACGACGGCTGGCTGGCGGGCAGCACCCTCGGCCTGCTCGTCGCGGGCACCGCACTGCTGATCGCTTTCGTCGCGATCGAACGCCGCTCGGCGAACCCGCTGCTGCCGCTGCACATTCCGGGTGAGATCAACCGCGGCGGCGCGTTCCTGGCCGCGCTGCTCGTGCCGATCGCGATGTTCGCGATGTTCCTGTTCCTCAGCTACTACTTCCAGATCACGCTCGGCTACTCCTCGCTGAAGGCGGGCTTCGCGTTCCTGCCCTTCCCGGCGGGCATCGCGATCTCGGCGGGCATCACCAGCGCGCTGCTGCCCAAGCTCGGCCCGCGTCCGCTGATGGTGGCCGGTGCGGTGCTCGGGGTGCTCGGTCTGGTGTGGCTGGCGCAGCTCGGCTTCGGGGACAGCTACGCGTCGAGCGTGCTGCCCGCGCAGGTGCTGATCGCGCTCGGCATGGGTCCGCTGTTCGTCGGCATGCAGACCGTCGCGCTGCATCAGGTGGAAGAAGAGGACTCGGGCGTGGCCAGTGCGCTGCTGAACGCGGCGCAGCAGGTCGGCGGCGCGGTCGGCACCGCACTGCTGACCACGATCTCGGTGCAGGTCGCCAAGACCTACGCGGAGAACAACGCGACCGTGGACAACCTGATCGCGCGCGCCTCGATCCACAGTTACGACGTGGCGTTCTATGTCGGTGCCGGCTTCTTCCTCGCCGCGATCCCGGTGATCGCGCTGATGATCAAGGACCGGCCTGCGAACCTGATCGAGGGCGCCGAGGACGGTGCGCGCCCGGTGCATGTCGGAGTCTGAGTAGCGCCGCCCAGGTCCGCGTTCCGCTGTGCGGTGCGCGGACCTGGGGCGTTGTCGGATAGCCGCCGGAATTGCCAGATTGACCTACCAGCCAGTAAGTTCGTGGGGTTTCTCACTCGGGGGGCTGCCCGCACACCGCCGAGGGCGGCAGCAGTACGCTTGTCTTGTTTGCACCAGACGTCTCGCGGACAACGCGGGGCATATACGTTGTCTGTTGGAACAGCTGGGGTCCGCTCACAAGCGTGATTGCGGCATGAGCGTCAGGCCTGAGGCGGCAGCTTGCGTCACCACGAAGGCCCAGTGAATGCCGCCTGTCAAGCACAGCCTGGCCGTGCAACGAGGGCACCATCCTAGGAGGACGCGAAGATCCATGTCCAAGATCAAGGTTGAAGGCACCGTCGTCGAGCTCGACGGCGACGAGATGACCCGGATCATCTGGCAGTTCATCAAGGACAAGCTGATCCACCCGTATCTCGATGTGAACCTCGAGTACTACGACCTGGGTATCGAGTACCGAGACAAGACGGACGACCAGGTCACCATCGATGCCGCAGAGGCCATCAAGCGGCACGGCGTCGGCGTCAAGTGCGCCACCATCACGCCGGACGAGGATCGCGTCAAGGAATTCGGCCTGAAGAAGATGTGGCGGTCGCCGAACGGCACCATCCGCAACATCCTCGGCGGCACCATCTTCCGTGCGCCGATCATCATCTCCAACGTTCCGCGCCTGGTGCCCGGCTGGACCAAGCCGATCATCATCGGCCGCCACGCGTTCGGCGACCAGTACCGCGCCACCGATTTCAAGGTGTATCAGGCGGGCACGGTCACCGTGACCTTCACGCCAGAGGACGGCAGCGAGCCGATCCAGCACGAGGTCGTGAAGATGCCCGAAGACGGCGGCGTCGTCATGGGCATGTACAACTTCAAAGACTCGATCATCGATTTCGCGCGTGCCTCGTTCAATTACGGCCTGCAGCAGAACTACCCGGTGTACCTCTCCACGAAGAACACCATCCTCAAGGCCTACGACGGCATGTTCAAGGACACCTTCCAGGACATCTTCGACGCCGAGTTCAAGACCCAGTTCGACGCGGCGGGCCTGACCTACGAGCACCGCCTGATCGACGACATGGTCGCCTCCTCCATGAAGTGGGAGGGCGGCTACGTCTGGGCATGTAAGAACTACGACGGCGACGTCCAGTCCGACACCGTCGCACAGGGCTTCGGCTCGCTCGGCCTGATGACGTCGGTGCTGCTGACCCCGGACGGCAGGACCTGTGAGGCCGAGGCCGCGCACGGCACCGTGACCAGGCACTTCCGTCAGCATCAGCAGGGCAAGCCGACCTCGACCAACCCGATCGCGTCGATCTTCGCCTGGACGCGCGGGCTCGAGCACCGCGGCAAGCTCGACAACACCCCCGAGGTCATCGGCTTCTCGCAGACGCTGGAAGACGTCGTCATCAAGACCGTCGAAGGCGGCCAGATGACCAAGGACCTCGCGCTGCTCGTCGGCGGCGATCAGGGCTACCTGAGCACCGAGGAATTCCTCGGCGCTCTTGATGCGAACTTGGCCCGCGCACTGCGTTGAGCTGAGAGATATCCCGGCGCTGGACGCGAATCCGGCGCCGGGGGTGAACCTTACGGGCACCCGCGCCACACGGTGGTACGGGTGCCCGGACTGTTTTCAGGCGTGCACCGGGTGGTCGAGCAGGACCGAGACGGCGCGGGTCAGGCTCTCCGTTCCGTTGCCACGCGCTACCCCCGCGTCGAGCAAGGCAAGCACCGGATCGAGCAGGTCGGTCGGCAGGTCCTGCGCGCGGTTCGCGTCGAGAATCATCCGCACTATCATCTGATGCTCCTCGACGCTGGCCATGGTCGGCGGGAACTCGTCCTTGTCGATCTGGGTGGCGAGCGCGGGCAGGGTGTCGAGCAGCGAGCGCAGCCACGGCACCAGCAGTTCGCGGGTGAATTCCGTTGCGCTCGCCTGCTCGCGGCGCATCATCGCCATCGCCTGGAAGAAGCCGCCGAACAGGCCGTACATGCCTGCCAGCACCGCCAGATCGTGCGCGGCGGCCAGTCCGGTGTCCGCGCCGAGGTGCTTCGCGGTGCCCAGTTCGGCGATCGTCGCGTGATGTTCGGCCTCGGCCTCGGGGGAGCCGCTGTAGACGATTGTCGTCGCGGGCGTGCCGAGCGTCTCCGGCATGCCGAGGATCGAGCCATCCAGAAAACGGCCGTGCCGCTTGGTCGTCCAATCCGCCAGCTCGCGGGCGTCCTCGGGGCGGCCGGTCGAGAGATTCAGCACGGTGCGGTCGGCCAGGTCGTCCGGGACCGCGTGCAGCAGCTCGGCCACCATCTCCGTGTTGTGCACCGAGACGATGGTCAGCGCGCCGGCCCGCAGCGCCTCGCCGAGGGTGTCGGCGCGGACGGCGCCGAGCGTGTCGAGCTGCGGTGCGCGGCCCGGCGAGCGGTTCCACACCGTGACCGAGTGGCCGTTGCGCAGCAGGACCTCCGCGATCGTCGCGCCCATGCGCCCGAGGCCGAGCACGGTCACCGGTGTGCGGTCGCTGGTCATTGATTCCTCCGTGGTGTCGTTCGTGCGAGTGAACAGGGCGCCCGGAGATCAGTTTTCTGGTTCGAGCTTCCCAGGTGTGAGTGGCAGGACTGACCTCGACCGAACGCTTTCTGCCATACGCTGGCGGCCATGACCGGTCATGTCGTCGCGATCGCCGTCACGCCAGGGGCGCTGCATCCGTGGGATATCTATGAGCTCGGGGTGATCGCCGCGATCTTCGGTACGCCCTACCCCAATCTCGCAGACCCTTGGTACGAGTTACGGGTGTGCTCGACCCAGCCGGACGCGGCGGAATCGGCCGTCGGCGGCGGGGTGTATCTGCGAGCCGACTACGGACCGGACGAACTCCGCTCCGCCGACACCGTTTTCGTGCCATCGATCGCCTACGACTGCGTCACCGGCGACCGGCCGGTGCCGCAGGAACTGCTGGACGCGCTGGTCGACGCACACGGTCACGGCGCACGGATGGTCGCGCTCTGCAACGGCGCCTTCGCGCTGGCGGCGGCACAGCTCTTGAACGGCCGCAAGGTCGCCACGTACTGGGAGCACGCGGCGATCCTGGCCCGCCGCTATCCCGCCGTCGAGGTCGACCGGTCGGCGCTCTACGTCGACGACGGTGACATCCTCACCAGCGCCGGAATGACCACGGCCATTGATCTTTCGCTGCACCTGGTCCGCAGTGACTTCGGCGCCGCCGTCGCCAACCGGCTGGCCAGGCGGCTGGTGACACCGCCGCATCGGACCGGCGGGCAGGCCCAGTTCGTCGATCTGTCCGCCGAGGCCAAGGCCGAGACCGACCTCGGGCCGGTGCTGGCCTGGGCCACCGCCAACCTCGACCAGCCGCTCACTGTCGATCTGCTCGCCGCCCGCGCCAACATGAGCCCGCGCACTTTTCACCGGCGCCTGCACCAGTCGATCGGGCAGACGCCGAAGCAGTGGTTGCTGAGTCGTCGCCTCGCACACGCCCAATCGCTGCTGGAGTCCACCGATTTCGGCATCGAACGGATCAGCAGGCTGTGCGGGCTCGGCACGGCGACGAACCTGCGCCGACACTTCGCCGCGGTGGTCGGCGTCACGCCCGCGGAGTACCGCCGCACCTTCGAACGGCGTTAACGCGAACCGGCTCGCGCGACGAGTTCGTCCTAATTGCGGCAATTGGGTTTCTGACCTGCGCGGACCCTCGCCGGTAGCGTGTCTTAACTCACGTTTACTGGGGAAGCGAAAGTGGGGATTCGCGCGTTTCATTGACACGTGACCATCGACCTTGTCGCCCAGGCTCCCGCACTGCCCCCCGAGGCTCAGCGGTCGACGTGGCATGTCCCGGCCATGCTCGCGCTGGCGCTCGGCGGGTTCGGTATCGGCACAACAGAATTCGTCACCATGGGTTTGCTGCCCAATATCGCGCACGCCATGCGGGTCTCCGAGCCGACCGCGGGGCATGCGGTGTCCGCGTACGCCCTCGGTGTTGTCATCGGCGCGCCGGTGATCGCCGCCGTGTGCGCGCGGGTCTCCCGCAAGAAGTTGCTCATCGCGTTGATGGCCGCATTCACGCTCGGCAATGTGGCGACGGTGGTCGCTCCCACCTTCGAGACTCTGGTGCTCGCGCGGTTCGTCACTGGGTTGCCGCACGGTGCCTATTTCGGCGTCGCCTCCCTGGCCGCCGCCACGCTTGCGCCGGTGGGGCAGCGTGCCAAAGCGGTTGCCGCAGTTATGCTGGGGTTGAGCGCCGCCAATGTTGTCGGCGTTCCCGCCGCCACCTGGCTCGGCCAGCATCTCGGCTGGCGCGACGCGTACGTGGTGGTCACGGTGATCGGGCTGGCGACGGTGGCCGCGCTGCTCTACTTCGTGCCGGAGCTGACCGGCATCAGGATGACCAACCCGATGACCGAGCTCGGCGCGCTGCGGCGGCCGCAGGTGCTGCTGACCCTGCTGGTCGGTGCGATCGGCTTCGGCGGCATGTTCGCCGTGTACACCTACATTTCCACCACGCTCACCTCCGTCGCGGGGATGTCCGCCGGGTCGGTTCCGTTGGTGCTGATGCTGTTCGGCGTCGGCATGGTGGTCGGCAACATCGTCGGCGGCGTGCTTGCCGATCGCGGTGTCGATCGCGCGATCTTTCTCTCGATGATCGGCATGGCCGTCATCCTCGCCGGTTTCGTTGTCGCGGCGCACAATCCGTACGCCGCGGCCGCAGGCGCCTTCCTCGTCGGCGCGACGGGCGCGGCGCTGGCGCCCGGCCTGCAGACCCGGTTGATGGATGTGGCGCACGAGGCGCAGACTCTGGCCGCCGCGTTGAATCACGCCGCGCTGAACATCGCCAATGCCGCGGGCGCCTGGCTCGGCGGCGCGGTCATCGCGGCAGGTTTCGGCTACACCGCGCCTGCGCTGGTCGGTGCCGGGCTCGCTGTTGTCGGTGTGCTGCTGTTCCTCGGTACCGTCGGGGCCGCGCGGCGCGACGCACGCAGCGCCGCGGCGACACTGTGAACCCCCGCGGTGGCACTGTGAACATACAGAGCTGTATGTAAGTGTAGAATCACCTGATGGCCAGGATCGACATCGCGAAGCCGCAGCGGCGTACCCAGGAGCAACGCAGCACCGAGATGCGCACGCGGCTGCTCGACGCGACCATCGACTGCCTGGTCGAGTACGGATACGCGGGGACGACGACGCCGCGGGTCGCCGAACGCGCAGGCGTCACCCGCGGCGCGCAGGTGCACCACTTCGGCTCCAAGACCGACCTGGTGGTCGCCGCGATCAGTCACCTCGCACAACTGCGCGCCGAGACCGCGATGCGGGAGATGGCCAAGGTCGAGCGCGGTGACGATCCGGTCGGCGCCGCACTGGAATTCCTGTGGGAGCTGCACCAGGGGCCGCTGTTCATCGCGACCGTCGAGCTGTGGGTGGCGGGGCGGACCGATCCGGTGCTCGCCGCCGCGATGGAGAAGGTCGAGCCGTTCGTCAACAACGCCGTCCTGATGGCCGTCGCCCGGTTCGTGCCGGACGAGATCCGCCGCAAGGAGGCCCGCGACTTCATCTACACCGCGATGGACGCGCTGCGCGGCATCCTGATCTCCAACTTCGTCGACCCGGATAACGAACGCGCCCAACGCCGTTGGCGTCGCGCGACCGCGCACCTGCACGACATCGCCGCCGCGGCACTTGCCGACGTACGCGCGGCCGAGTGATCTCGTAGCGGCAATTGCCGTACCGGCTTGCCTTGTCGTCGCCGCCGTGCGGGACACCGGCTGCGTCCCGCACGACAGGGCGGTCAGTGCTGTTGCGGGAGCAGGTGATCGCCTGCCTTGTCTGTGGACAGTGCCAGCGAGCTGATGTATTGGATCTCGCCCTCGGGTCCGGGGACAGCGGAGGCGATCATGTCAGGGCGTTCGAACTCCAGGCCGGTGACGTGGCAGGTCAAGGTTTCCCCTGACGGGTTGCCGTGCTCGTCGAGCATCGGCATGTCGATGCCGTCGTCGGTGCGCCGCAGGTAGTACTTGCCCTTGGTGGCGATGGCGGTGAGCGGCGTGGCGACGAACGCGACGACAACGGCGACGATCGGGGAGTAGGGCTTCAACAGGTCGCCGAAGATCCCGAAGAACGTCATGATCGACAACACCGCCGAGAGCCCGAAGCCGACCAGGCCGACCGGGTTGACGTCGTAGAGCATGCCGCGACGGAACTCCGGCTGCTTGGGCGAGATCTTCAGCAGGTACTTGTTGACCGCGATATCCGTTGCGACGGTGACGATCCAGGCGATGCCGCAGTTGGCGTAGAAGCCCAGAATGTTGTTGAGGAAGTCGAACATGTTGGCTTCCATCAGGATCAGCGCGATCACCAGGTTCACGGCCAGGAAGATCAGCCGGCCAGGGTAGGTCTTGGTGACCCTGGTGTAGGAGTTCGTCCAGGCCAGCGACCCCGAATACGCGTTGGTGACATTGATTTTGATCTGGCTGATGACGACGAGCACCACGGCGAGCGTCATGGCGAGCCACCCTGGCACCATGTCGCGGTAGATTTCCAGGAACTGGTGCACCGGCTGGTTCGCGATGCCCTGTGCGGCAGGCACATTCGCAATCAGATACACCGCGAGGAACAGCCCGACCACCTGCTTGAGCGCGCCGAAGACCACCCAGCCCGGTCCGGCAAGCAGCATCCAGGTCCACCACTTGCGTGCGTTCTCCGGCGTGCGCGGCGGCATGAAGCGCAGGTAGTCGATCTGCTCGGCAATCTGCGCGATCAGCGACAAACACACGCCTGCCGCCAGCAGCGTGCCGGAAATGCTGACGCCCGAACCGTTTTCGCCACCGTAGGCGAAGAACGCGGACACCGAATCGGGGTGGCGCACCAGCAGGAAGCCGAACGGAAGCACCATCAGTAGCAGCCACAGCGGCGTCGTCCACACCTGCAGCTTGGCCAGGGTGTTCATCCCGTAGATGACCAGCGGGAAAATGATCAGCGTCGAGGCGAGATAGCCGAGCCACAGCGGAACGCCCAACCCCAATTCCAGCCCCTGGGCCATGATCGACCCTTCCAGCGCGAAGAAAATGAAGGTGAACGAAGCGAACACCACATTGGTGATGACCGAGCCGTAATAGCCGAATCCGCTACCGCGCGTGATCAAGTCGAGGTCGAGGTTGTATCGCGCCGCATAATAGGCGAGCGGAAATCCGGTCAGCATGACAACGATCGCGAAGAAACCAATGCCGAGCAACGCGTTTCCGGTGCCGTGCGCAATGCCGATGTTCGCGCCGATGGCGAAGTCGGCCAGGTAGGCGATGCCGCCGAGGGCCGAGATGCCGACAACGGCCGGGCTCCATTTCCGGTAGCTCCGTGGCGCGAAACGCAGCGTGTAGTCCTCCAGCGTTTCCTTGGCCGCGGCTATCCCGTCGGTATTGAGCGACCGGGTATCGAGCTCGACCACATTTACTCCTCATCCCCGCACAGACAAAAGCAACCGTTCGACCGTCGTACACGGTTGTGGACGGGGAATTTCCGAACCATTACGCGGCTGTTACGTCCGCCGCCGCGGTGAGTCACGTCACAGCAATGCGCCCGGCGCGGGCGTGACCGGCGATTTGTCGACCTGAGCTGGTGAAACATACACATCCGGCGGTATGTATCGGAGAAGGCGTTACTGGCTGGCTATTCGATAGCTGGGACCGTGAGTACCGACTACAGCCTTGCGTACTTACATACATCTCTGTATGTTTGTTTCAGCGCGATCCATCGGGATCGGCGACCGCTGTCCGCTGCGCGGGCGGCATCCGGCGGAGCACGCCGGGCGGGCACTATCTGGAGGAGTTCGATGGCGAACAAGGTCTACGTCGTCGGCGTCGGCATGACGAAGTTCGAGAAGCCGGGCCGCCGCAAGAACGAAGATGGCACCGATTGGGACTACCCGGATATGGCCAGGGAGTCGGGAACCAAGGCGCTCGCCGACGCGGGCATCGCCTACGACCTGGTCGAGCAGGCCTACGTCGGCTACGTCTACGGCGAATCCACCTCCGGCCAGCGCGCGGTCTACGAGCTCGGCATGACCGGCATCCCGGTGGTGAACGTCAACAACAACTGTTCGACCGGCTCGACCGCGTTGTACCTTGCGGCACAGTCGATTCGGGGTGGACTTGCCGACTGCACGCTGGCGCTCGGCTTCGAGAAGATGCAGCCTGGCTCGCTCGGCTCCACCTGGGACGACCGCGAGCAGCCGATGGCGCGGCACATCATGGCGCTCGCCGAGATCTCCGAGGTGCTGTTCCCGGTGGCGCCGTGGATGTTCGGCGCGGCCGGACGTGAGCACATGAAGCTGTACGGCACCACCGCCGAGCAGTTCGCCAAGATCGGCTACAAGAACCACAAGCACTCGGTGAACAACCCGTATTCGCAGTTCCAGGACGAGTATTCGATGGACGACATCCTGGGCGCCAGGATGATCTACGACCCGCTCACCAAGCTGCAGTGCTCGCCGACCTCCGATGGCTCCGGCGCGGTGATCCTCGCCAGCGAGGCGTTCGTCGACAAGCACAACCTGGCCGGGCAGGCGATCGAGATCGTCGGACAGGCGATGACCACCGACTACAAGTCCACCTTCGACGAGACCGCCAAGAACCTGGTCGGCTACGACATGACCGTCCAGGCCGCGCGCAAGGTCTACGAGCAGGCCGGGCTCGGCGCCGAGGACTTCCAGGTGATCGAGTTGCACGACTGCTTCTCCGCCAACGAACTGCTCACCTACGAGGCGCTCGGCCTCTGCGGCGAAGGTGAGGCGGGCAAGCTCATCGACGAGAACCTGACCACCTACGGCGGCAAGTGGGTGGTGAACCCGTCCGGCGGCCTGATCTCCAAGGGGCATCCGCTCGGCGCAACGGGTTTGGCGCAGTGCTCCGAACTCACCTGGCAGCTGCGCGGCGCCGCCGACAAGCGTCAGGTGGACAACGTCACTGCCGCACTGCAGCACAACATCGGCCTCGGCGGCGCCGCGGTCGTGACGGCGTACCAGCGCGCAGAGCGCTGAGCGGCAGCCGACGCTGACCATCGAACTCGCACAACACATCTCGACGAGGAGCCATTGTCATGGGACACATCGAAGCAACCAAGGACGTCAACGCCACCCCTGAGGCACTGTGGACAGTCGTCTCCGACCCGCAGACCTGGGACAAGTGGTTCACCATCCACGAGCGCTTCATGGAGGAGCCGCCCGCCGTGCTCACCGAGGGCGCGAAACTGGTCGCCAAGATCGTCATGCTCGGCATGGCGAACAAGCTGGAGTGGACCGTCGTCTCCGTGCAGCAGCCGACCAAGCTGACCCTCGGCGGCACCGGAATGGCAGGTGTGAAGACCGAATTCACCTTCGACATTCAGCCCAAGGGCGACGGCGGCAGCACCATCCTCGTCTCCGGCGACTTCGAGGGCGCGCTGATCAAGGGTGCGCTCGGCAAGGCGGTCGAGAAGGACGGCCTCAAGCAGCTGGACAAGTCCCTCGAGCAGCTCGACGCCCTGGCTTCGGCATGACATCGGAGACCACCACGTCCTCCCGGCTCGTCGAGTTCGACGACGCGGGGCTGGAAACCTGGTGTGACGAGGAACGTTTCGAGGTCACCGGCGAGCGGATCGCCGAATACGCCGCGGCAACCAACGATCCGATCGAGGCGCACCTCGCGGGCACGGTGGCCTCGCCGATCTTCGGCATCGTCCCGGTCTTCGAGGCGATGCTGATGCCGGTGATCGAGGTCGCGCCGATGGACATCTTCGGCCGGGTCGTGCACGGCGAGCAGGACTTCCACTTCCACCGGGCGATCCAGCCCGGCGACGAACTGGTCTCGCGGGCCAAGGCGATCGGCTACACCAGCAAATCCAAGGGCACGACGATCTCGCTCGTCATCGAATGCCGCACGGAAGCGGGGGAGCTGGTCAACGAGCAGTACCTGACCGCGTTCTTCCGCAACATCGACGCGGGCAAGTCGGTCGGTGTCGAGGCGCCGACGCACAAGTTCGACGAAAGCCTGCGGGCCCACGATCCGGTGGCGGTCGTCGCGCAGCATGTCGACGACGACCAAACCTTCCGTTATGCACCGGCTTCCGGTGATCCGGTGCCGCTGCATCTGGACGAGCAGGTGGCCAAGGACGCCGGGTTGCCCGGCATCATCGCGCACGGTCTGTGCACGATGGCCTTCGCCTCGTGGGCGGTGCTCACGGAGGTCGCTGATTCGGATGTGAACCGACTCAAGCGATTTGCCGTGCGCTTCGCAAAGATGGTGTTCCCTGGTGACGACCTGGAGACCCGCATCTGGAAGGTGGGCTCGGCCGACGGCGTCACCACCTACGCCTTCGAGACCGTCCGTGGCGAGGACGTCGTCCTCAGCGACGGGCTTGCCGAAGTAGCCGACTGAGCTGGTCCGGTGTGCGCCCCGGCGAAAACCCCTGGCGCACACCGTGACCCCGGCGCGACATGCAGCACAGACTTCAGTAGAAGAGGAGACATCGATGGGTGCACTCGAAGGTCGAGTAGCCGTCATCACCGGCGGCGGCCGCGGCATCGGCCGCGAGCACGCCTTGCTGTTCGCGCGTGAGGGCGCGGCCGTGGTCGTCAACGACCTCGGCGGCAGCAACGAGGGCGAGGGATCCGACACCACCCTCGCGCAAGAGGTCGCCAACGAGATCATCGCCGCGGGCGGCAAGGCGGTGGCCAACACTGCCAACATCGCCACCTGGGACGGCGCGAAAAACGTTGTCGATCAAGCGGTCTCCGAACTCGGCGGGCTCGACATCGTGGTCAACAACGCGGGCATCCTTCGTGACGCGTTCATCGCGGGCATGGACGAGGCGCAGTGGGACGCGGTGATCGCGGTCCACCTGAAGGGCCACGCCGCGGTGCTGCACCACGCTGGCGCCTACTGGAAAGAGCAGAGCAAGGCGGGCAACCAGCCGAACGCCGCGGTGATCAACACTGCGTCCGCGTCCGGCACCACGGTGCCGAATGCCGGGCAGGCCAACTATGGCGCGGCCAAGGCGGGCATCGCCGCGTTGACCCTCGTCGCGGCCGACGAGCTCGCCCGCTACGGCGTGCGGGTCAACGCCATCGCGCCGATCGCGCGCACCCGGCTCACCCTGGCGACCCCCGGCATGGGTGCGATGATGGCCGCAGAGGCGGACGAGGTCGAAGAGGGCGGCTTCGATGCCTTCAGCCCGGCCAACATCTCCCCGCTGGTGGCCTACCTCGCCTCGGACAAGTGCCCGATCACCGGCAAGGTGTTCGCGGTGCAAGGTGGGGCCATCTCCGAGCTGGCAGGCTGGCACGATGTCAAAACGATCGAGACCGAGGGGCCGTGGCTGATCGACGACATCGCCGCCCGGCTGCCATGAGCTCGGCGGAACGTTAGGAGAACAACGATGTTCGAATGGTCCGAGACCGATGTGTTGATCCGCGACGCACTGCGGACGTTCATCGACAAGGAGATCCGCCCGCACCTGGACGCGCTGGACAGCGGCGAGCTTTCGCCGTACCCGATCATCCGGAAGCTGTTCAGCGAGTTCGGGATCGACGCCATGGGCGGCGAGGCCGTGGAGAAGCTGCTTGCCAAGCAGCGGTCCAAAGAGGCCGCGCTCGCCGCCGGTGAACCACTGCCGGAGAAGAAGGAAAAGTCTTCCGGCGGTAGGCCGTTCGCCGGGCAGGAATCGCTGATGGCGGTGCTGGTCGGCGAATTGTCCGGCGTCTGTATGGGTTTGGTCACCGCGCTCGGCGTCAGCATCGGCCTCGGCGCCACCACCATCATGTCGCGCGGCACGCTGGCCCAGAAGGAACGCTGGCTCGCCGACATCGTGACCATGAAAAAGGTTGCGGCATGGGCGATCACCGAACCCGACTCGGGGTCCGACGCATTCGGTGGCATGAAGACCTACGTCAAGCGCGACGGTGAAGACTATCTGCTCAACGGGCAGAAGACCTTCATCACCAACGGGCCGTTCGCCGATGTGATGATCGTGTACGCGAAGCTCGACGAGGGCGACGGCGGCGACAAGCGTGAGCGCAAGGTGCTCACCTTCGTGCTCGACAAGGGCATGGAAGGGCTCACCCAGGGCAAGCCGTTCAAGAAGATGGGCCTGCACGCCTCGCCCACCGGTGAGCTGTTCTTCGACAACGTCCGCCTCGGCCGCGACCGGCTGCTCGGCGAGACCGAGGAGCACAAGGGTGGCGACGGCAGGGAGAGCGCCCGCTCCAGCTTCACCGCCGAGCGGGTCGGTGTCGCGTTCATGGCGCTCGGCATCATCAACGAGTGCCACCGGCTGTGCCTGGATTACGCCAAGAACCGCAAGCTCTGGGGCCAGGAGATCGCCCGCTTCCAGCTCGTCCAGCTCAAGCTGGCCAAGATGGAGATCGCGCGGATCAACGTGCAGAACATGGTGTTCAACACGTTGGAGCGTGGGCGCGCAGGCAAGCCGCCGACGCTGGCCGAGGCATCGGCGATGAAGCTGTACGCGTCCGAGGCGGCCACCGAGGTCGCCATGGAAGCCGTCCAGCTGTTCGGCGGCAACGGATACATGACCGAGTACCGCGTGGAACAGCTTGCGCGCGACGCCAAGTCGCTGATGATCTACGCGGGCAGCAACGAGATCCAGGTGACCCATATCGCCAAGGGGCTGCTGGCATAACCACGACCGATCCCGGGCGCGGCACGGCGCGCGCCCGGGACCCGTTGTCCCGACCAGGTCAGCTATCTACTCCTGACCTTCCCCCGCCACCTCGACAGCAAGCGCACCGGCGTCGCCTCCTAACGGACGCAAGGAGATCCGACGTCGTGCCCGGGCCGGCTCCGGACGGGAGCAGCGGTCGTTACTGCTCCATAGCCCTTCGCCAAGACTTGCGTGATGCGGTCCTCCAGGTGTGCCACCCGCGCGTGGAGTTGTTCTCTGTCTCGACTCAGCTGACGCTTCTGGGCGTAGAGCCGAGTCATCTCGGTCCCGAGGCGGCTCATCCCAGGCTCGAAGTGGGACTTGCGTTGTCGGGAGACGCCGGTGCGTCTGCTGGCGTCGTAGCGTTGCATGCCGAGGTGGGATATCCGGTTCCCGAGCCTGTCGACGCGTGCTCCCAGCCGGGCTACGCTGACCTTCACCAGCTTGACATCGGTTCGCACCTGTTCCTCCCGTGATTGGCGAAGTTCGGCCTCCTGTCCCTGTTGTCGTTTGCATTGCGACCACTGCCGCCAGTCGTCGACCGGTTCGCTTCTCTAGATGATCCAGTTGTGAGTCGATCGTGCGGACGGTTCGACCTATATCGCTGGCGCGCTCGTTGGACGCATGGACCAACTCGTACAGGCTTTCCACATCACTCCAGAGCCTGCTGATTGCGCGTTGAAACTCTGCGATCCCCATGGCGCGCAACGGTAGTCGCCGCTCGGCGCGCGATCGAGACCTTTTCGTGATCTGAAGAACATCCTGAACTGTGATCGCCGCACGAGTCGGCGTCGGCTAGTGCGATGGTGGCGGCTGCTTCTGCTGCAGCAACTCGACGACGAGGTCGAGGGTCTGTGAGTTCTGACGTACAACGACGTCCAGCTGAGTCACCTGCGACTCGAGTCGGGTGACCTTGGAATCGAGGTGGGTGACCTGCGATCCGTTCTGGTCCACCTGTGCCGTAAGACCGCAGAGCAGCGATTCCACGCGATCCAGGCGTTGCGCGTGTTGTCGCTGGGCGGCGAGAAGCAGGCCGAAATTTCGACCGGACGTTTTCTCTAACCGGTGCAGTCGCAGACTGTTTCCTCGTACGAAGCATTCGATCTTGTCCGTCTGCTTCTGGATCTTGTCCGTCGTCTCCTTGGTCTCAGCCGCCAGCTCGTACAGCCCATCGACATCGCCGCGAATTTGGTCGACCCTTCGATCCTCTGGTGTGCTCCCCATGGCGGCAACAATAGGTCGCTGCCGCAACGAGATCGAGACCTTTCCTCGATCTGGGGATAACTCGCTGAGCTGTGGATATCCCGTGCGTCAGACTGCGCGGAGGCGGTTGCGGCTGGCGTAGACGTGTTCGGCGATGAGGGTGGCGATCCGGTCCGGTGCTTCGAGCATCGGGACGTGGCCGACGCCGTGGACGACGATGCGGTCGGCGGAGTCGGGGAGCTCCTTGAGGTAGCGACGGGCGTAGCTGCGGTTGGGGATCACCCGGTCGTATTCGGAGAGCAGGAGCCGGACCGGGGTTTGCAGGGTGGACAGATCCTCCTGCTCGGGTCCACGGGCGGTGCCGACGATGATCGCCAGCATGGCAGGGCAGTTCAGCGTTGCCGTGATGGCGGCGGCGGTGTCGCGGCGGGAGACGGCGGCCGCGTTCTTGCTCAACGGCAACAACGCCAGTCGCTGGATGACGGGGTTGTTGATCGCGAAACCGCCGAGGCGCTTACCGATTTGGATGACCGGGACCAGCGAAAGGAACTTCAGGCAGGTGCGCATCTGGGCGAGCGAGGGGATATGCCAGCCGCCTGCGGGCGCGATCAGGGTGAGCGTGCGCGCCCGGCCGCGCCTGGCGAGTTCGACGCCGACCCAGCCGCCGAGCGAGTTCCCGGCGATATGGCAGGTGCGCCAGCCGAGTTCGTCGAGTTGGTCCTCGACGCGATCGGCCAGCGCGTGGATGTCGACGGACCAGCCGTCCGCGGGCTCGCCGCCCCAGTGTCCGGCGAAGGCGGGTGCGAACACTTCGCACTGGCTCGACAGCCGGGCCGCGGTCTGCTCCCAGCAGTGCGGCGACAGCATGAAGCCGTGTAGCAGGAGCAGCGGGTCGCCGGACCCGACATGCAATGCCTTCAGCACCTGAGGCCGGGTCGGCTCGGGCTTGGCCGGAACGGATGCGCCGGTGGCGCGTTTCGCATCGGCCTTGGACTTGGAGGTGTCAGACGACATCGTCATCGCCCCTTCCTGGACGGCGGTGTCCCGGGGGAATTCATCTGACCAGCATTGTACGGTCGTGCGGTGGCCTACATCATCTCGAGTGTGAACGTAAACGGCGTCCGCGCGGCTGCGGGCAAAGGCATGCTTGCCTGGCTGGCCGCCACCGAGGCCGACATCGTCTGTGTCCAGGAGACCAGAGCCACCGAGGACCAGGTCGCGGCGGCGCTGGCGCCCGCGCTTGCCGACGGCTGGTGGCTGGCGCAGGCCGAGCCGGAGTCCAAGGGCAGGGCTGGTGTCGCGATCCTGTCGAGGCGCGAACCGAGCGCGGTCCGAATCGGCTTCGGCAGCAGCGAGTTCGGCGCGTCTGGCCGCTACCTCGAGGCCGACTTCGGCGAGCTCACCGTGGCCAGCGTGTACGTGCACTCCGGCGACGCAGGGACACCGCGACAGGACGAAAAGTACCGTTTCATGGCCGAACTCGGCGCGTACCTCACCGCACGCACCGGCGATTTCGTGGTGAGCGGTGACTGGAACATCGCGCACACCGAACGGGATCTGAAGAACTGGAAGGGCAATCTGAAGTCGGCAGGGTTCCTGCCGGACGAGCGTGCCTGGATTGATCAGCTGCTCGCCGCAGGCTACGTGGATGTGGTGCGCGCACTGCATCCCGGTGTCGACGGCCCGTACAGCTGGTGGTCCTATCGCGGCCGCGCTTTCGACAACGACACCGGCTGGCGCATCGACGCGGTTTACACAACGCAGAGTATCGCATCCCGAGCCATATCGGCACGGGTGGAGCGTGCCGCCGCCTACGACCAGCGCTGGTCCGACCATGCGCCGGTCACGGTGGAATTCGCGGAGAAGGTACGCGAACCGCTGCTCGGCGCCTCACGTCCATCGCCCGACGTATCAGCGATCGCAGATAACCCAAAGGCTGTCCCTCAACAGGTCTACGCGTAGTTCAAGCCCGGTCCGAAGGGCGGACCGGGCTCGGAGGCTCACAGAGCGAGACTGCTACTGGCCGTTGAACTCTCCGTCGACCACCTACCCGCAGACACTGACAAGCTTCAGAAGTAGTTCTTGAGCATCGCTGTGGACCACTCAGCTTGCCGCACTTCACCGCGCGGACCGAACTCTGCGAACCACGGCTTGATGTCCAGCACGGGCGTGCCGTCCACCGCGTCCAGTTCGGCCACATGGAGATCTAGTCCGTCTACGCGAAGCAGACGCGTACGGGATACCCCTAGCCAGTTGACACGGCGCATGTTTCGGTGGCCGAAGATTCCGACCTTCGGCCAATCGGGGTTATCGCGGGCACTACGCGCTCCGAAGTGCAAATCTGTCGGATCTGTCAGATGGAAGCGGAATACAACCTCCAGATGACTGAAAGCCTCTAAGCCCAGTACAGACTCTTCTGTGAACCGGCTGTCATCTATCCGGATGATTGCCTCGGTTCCGGCCCAATGATCGTCCGTAGGTTCGATGCGACCACCCACGACATGGGCGATCGGAACAACCTCAAACGTTTCGTCTGCCATATGACCTCTGTTCCTATGTCCCGCTGGCGATCAGATATTGCGCGGCCCGCTCGTCGATCTCAGTCACGCCCGCAACCCGCTGGCCCAGATATGGTTCCACTGTGGCGCGTATGTCGCGGGCAACTTTCCTGGTGCGCCCTGACTGCACCCGGCTTCCTGATGGCACGCCATCCTGGATACCTTCCATAGCATCTAGAGCGGATGTCCATGTGGCGTAAGCCTGTTCAAGTTCGCCGCTGCGTGCCTGCACGGTACCCAAGTAGCCAAGTGTCACGGCATGGGTTCTCGCGAAGGGCTTGGCCTGTCGTTTGCGGACACTGAGTTCGAACTGGTCGGCAGCGCCGGTTAGATCGCCCGCATCACGCAACGCGCACGCGGTTTCGTGAGCAAGGCTCGCTTCGGAGAAGAAGAACACCCGAGCGGGCTCAAGGTCTGCCGAGGCAGACGCGGCGGCAAGGTCTTGCTCCGCTCTGAGTAGGGCTTTGGCCGATTCAGCGGTCTGACCAGCCGCGCCCAGCGCCTTGGCGTGAACAACCTTCAAAAGCGCTCGCTCGCGCGGGCAGGCGTTTCGGTACCGGTCGCCGCTTACCGATGCCTCTGCGAGCTGAAGGCCCTGCTGAGGGTGGCCCAGGTCGACAGCCTGATGTGCCATTGCGCGCAGTACGTGTCCGGCAAGCGGATCGTCGCCTGCATCGGCCGCGAGCTTGGTTGATGCCATGAAATAGCGTTGCGCCGGATAGTGCTCGTCGTTGTCGAAAGCCATCCAGCCAGCCAGATACGCAAGTTCACTTGCTGCTGAGAACATGTCTCGCCGAACGGCCTCGCTGGTGTACGAACCGTTGAGATAGCGGGTTACCTCATCAGTCAGGTACTGGACAACAGCTGTTCGTCCGTGGCCACCGCCCAATCGCTGGTCCATGCGCGAGAACAGGGCCACCACCTCGCGCACATCGGCCACGTCGGCTTCACCCACATGGCGAACGCTGTTATCCCGGCGTGGCAAGTCGGACGTTGATGGAGCAAGCCAGCCTGGCAGCAGAACCGATGCGCTCAGCGCAGTGGAGTAGCCGACACGAAGAAATGAGCGCCGCTCCACATCAGCCCTTCCGAGGTCTAGCAGGGTCGCCAAAGGGTCTCGAATCTGACCGAAACGCTTTTCGTACCACGCTATGACATCGTCTGTTGGTGTCCGCTCTCCGGTCTCGTAGTAAGACAGGGCGGACGTGCTGTAGTGGGTCACTCTCGACACGGCAGCAAGAGACATCCCCGACGCTTCACGGGCCGCTCGGAGCTGCGCTCCGACGACGGCAGCGTGACTGTCCATAGATCGAATCTAGACGCTTTGTGGACGCGCTGTGGACGAGATCCTGCGTATCTCATGCCGGTAGCGGTGGTTGTCTGAATAGGTGCCTGGTAGGCGCTCCACTACTCGGACGGAGCCGCCGCACCCTACCGACCGCAGGGGCCGGGCACACCTAAACCGTGCGATGCCAGCAGGGGGCTTGAACCACGATGGAACACATACCGTTTGGCGATACACCGATTTCTCGATGCGGCTACTACCGGTTGGTGTGCGGACTGGCCGCTGTCATCGACCCGCCCGGTTCTGCGCGCATCACCTTCCCTGCCGGAAGTACTGGCGCGCTGACCATGCCCGGACCGTTGGGGATCGTGCTGCGGGGCCATATGCAACACCATGGCGTTGCGGTCGGCCCGATCGTGGCGCACGTCGGCTCGAACCGGTGGAGCTTTCTGATCCGGCCTGACATACCCGATGACGACACACGGCTGTTCAACGACATGTTCCGGCTCAACGTGATGATCGTTCGTTCGGGAAGCATCCCGCTACCTTCACCGACAGCCCAAACCGGAGGCGTTCGACGCTGGATCGAACTGCCGCGCAATACCTTCCGCCCTTCGGGCAATGTTGTGGTCGACGCGATACGCGCGTGTACCGGTATCGATCGGGATTCGCGATCGTTGGCGGTGCATCGTGGCTGACACACCCACGTCCCCGCATCCTGAGGAGCCGGACGTGCACCTAGCCATCACGCTATGAGGCGAACGGCTGGACTACGCCGCATCCCAGACCGCCGCAGACAACTTCTTGCAGGAGCACCGACAGCACCACTACGTCGATGATGTGAGCGTGATCCCTGGTGTCCCAACGGGATTGGACCGACTTCCGAACGAACGACTGTACGACGGGCCATGACTGAGTACGAGCGGGCGGTACGCGAATTCCGCAGCGCTACAGACGCTTACAACCTCATGGGCGAGCCGGAGTCGGGTCCGATCCGTGACCGGTTGGACCTAGCGGTCGACCAGTTCATCCGCGCTGATAGACGCAAGGCTTCCGGCGAGGATGACGAGGACGGGGCGTGAGTTGGTTGTACCTTGACCACGACAGCGGGACGATGGCCTGTTCTGGCCATGACGAGAGGGGTAGGCATGGGAAATGACGAACAGCAATTGAGCATGGATCTCGGTGTCGAGCAGACTGAATGGGGTAAATGGGTCGACCCTGAACGTCGCCGGGTGCAAGCCCAGAAGTTCATGGACTACGCGGGTATTCGTGAAATCCCTTCAGAGCCGTGGCCGGAGGACTCGGCAGAAGTAAAGCGGCTCGATCCTATTGTTTCGGCGCTGTTCCCTGACCTGGCTACGGCGATGGCTCCCGAGAATTCCGACCTGTCCGACGCATTCATATGCTTCATGGGGCAGTGCTTTATCGAGCTGGCGGGCGCTGAGTGGATTGAATACGAATGGCCGGGCGAAGAGTGCACATTCTATCCGCATGTGAACCCTGCCCTCAGGTTTGATACTGAAGACGAAGACGAAACCACAGCATGGTATCTGATGAAAAGCATGATCGAACACCGTGACGGAATGTTCTCAGATCTAGCGGAAACGATCCGAGAGTACGCGGGCTATCACGCCGAGAAGCGAGACGGCGAAGCCTAGCCGTCATGTGACGATTCGCTGCCCGAGCCCTTTAGTCGGGACGTAAACACACCGGGGGGTGTGGCCAACGATGGACGGATACGACAGAGACCGCGATCCTTACTCGAATAATGATCGGGGCAGGATATTCGAGAACGGTACCTATGAGCACTACCATCTGCGTGAGAAGGGATACGTTCAACAGTCGCAGATGTTCAGAGTCCCCGGCATAGGTAATGTCGTCTTCGACAAGATAACGAATGATCAGGGCAAGACCTTGGCCGACGAAGACAAGTCGGGCAGGATGGATAGCAAGAAAGACGAGCGGCAGCTAGAGGTCGTATACGAGCTGATCAAGACGGGCAGGATCGACCATTACACCCTGCGGACGGTCGAGCGTGAGCCTATTTCCGACCGGTGCCAGGAGCTGATAGACAAAATACGCCGAGATTTTCCGGAAAAGTCTACGCATTTGATAATCGACCGCGAAACTGCACGGGAAATCTGGGCAAAAGGTCTCGCCATGGACCGAGGCAAAGGGCAGCAGCTCGAACTAGATAAGGTCCGCGAGAAAGCGCGAGAGGGCAAGGCGCAGGCGCTTCAAAGGGCCAAGGATAGAATCGCGGCCCTAGCTAAGGCGCGTGAAGCAAGAGAAAAATTCCGTAACATGCAACGGTTCCGGGAAGCAGTTGCACGCGGCAGGGCGGACGCTCCGGCGCGTGTCCAAGCTGAACGAGCCGAGAGGGCTAAGCCACCACCGGTACCTGAAGCCAAACGCGCCAATCGAGCACGAAGCACACCGGAAAGCAGGCGGTTGGCCGAGCGGGCACGGATCGAGAGAGAGGCCGCCGCCAAGCGGGCAGTGCGGGAGTTTCAGGACCGAATCAAGTCCGGCCCTGTGCCGTCCACAGGTAAAGCGCCCGAGAAGTCCACGCCGGAACGAGAGTCACCCGAAGCCGCACGCGCCAGAGTCGAACGCGAAGCCGTCGAACGGGTGTTGAAGGAATTCCCGTTCCCGGCAGCCAATCAATCCCCTGAGCGGGAAGCGCCCGAAATCGGGGAACGAGCCGCCCCAGAGTTGGCCGACGCTGCCAGCGTGGAACGCGCAGCCGCAGCCGAACGTGAAGCAGCGGACAGGGCAGCACGCGAGGCCGCGCGGACGCAGGCCGAGTTGGACCGGGCACGGGACGCGGCGTATCGCGAGATGCTGAATCAACCTCAAGTTCCTGAGCATGTACGACTAGGACTGTCGCACGCACAGGCACCGGAGGCGGCTGTGCGGACTCCGCCTGGACAGGCACCCAGTGTCGAACGAGGCGGCAGGGAGGGACGAGACGCACGCGGCCTCGAACGCGACCGCTGACGCGCGAAACCGCCGCCCCTGACCGGAAGCGGCCGACACGCCGACATCGGCGAAGTTGGTCAGTTGTATCCCCCACGGTGCGTCATGGCCTGCGGCACACTGCCGCGTATGGATTGGCTCAAGCTCGCCGGTGTGATCGTGGCCAGCCTCGCTCTTCTAGCTGGCCTGTACTACTTTCTTGCGGGAAGACGTAGGAACAAGATTCACATCACCTTCTCGGCGCAATCGGTCATCAGCAGCAACGTCGCGCACCATGACCTTGAACTTCGCCACAACGGCACCCTAGTCCAGAACCCCTATGCCGTACTCCTGGTCATCCAGAACCTAGGCCCGAAGGATGTGCGCAGTAACGACTTTGATGGCGATGCCTCTTTGCAGATCGATCTCGGGATGCCGATCCTGTCGGTGTCGGCCTCCTGGTCCTCGCCAAGAACGGCGAAATCGGTGTCTACTTCACCCAAGGCGGGCACCACAACGAGCGTGGAGTTTCCACCAGGACTCATGCGCAAAGGCGATCAGTGCACTGCAAGTGTGATCGTTGACGGAAAGCCAAAACCCGAGGTGCGCTCGCCTATAGCCGATACCGACGTCACGCTTGATGATCGTGCGGCTCCCCCGGTCTTCAGGGCACTGACCGTGGCGTTCACCGCTGCGGGGAGCGCCTTCACAGCGAGTGCACTTGCGGCGGGCGCCATCAGCGCGGCGGGACTCCCCAGCTTCGGAGTTGCCCTCGTCGGCGGTGGAGCCTTTATGGTCGCGACCGGCGTCAGCGTTGCCGCTCTGTACTTCGCGGTGGATCGGAGATAGTTCTGGCTGTCAGCACTACTGCCATCGAACCTATGTTCGAGGACTGCTGGAAGTGTTCGAACCTTCGCTACGCCGCGTCGTCGACCCGCCTGCGTCCGTGGCGGTCGACTTGGCGCGCGCAATACCCAGGAACCACCTGAACGCGGTCTTCTGTCGTGCGTGGCGGGACGGGGGCAAGGGCAAGACCGGACGTGCGCGGTATATCTCGGGGACCGGTAGCTAACAGACGCTCACGATTGCCGATTGGCATAAAAGCCCAAAAGGCGTTGCGCGCGCGAGTAAAGTTACCGCACACGAGGTTGCACGCGGGTGCCGTACGCACACTCGAGTTGAATACGCCCTGGGAGGCAAATTGTATTTGCGTGAGCTCCTCATCAAGAATAACGGGCCCATACGGAATCTGCATCTAATTCCGACCTTCACCGAAGAGGGCAACCCGATCCCACATGTAATTGTTGGGCGCAACGGTACCGGCAAGACCAACCTGCTCTCATTGATCGGCGATGCTCTGATGGAGGGCGCATCCGTTGCATACAGCGATATTTTAAAGACCACCGGTTTGGTACGCAGCTATTTCCGCGTAGTGGGCGGGAAGACCATAGCCTACGGTGAGCCCGGCAGTTACTCAATCTTTCGATTCGACCATGAAGGCACTGAGGTCTTCTATCATGAGGCGACCGCTCGCATGGACCCAGCTGACCTAATTGATGATATTCCTACCGATCTCGCCGCTGGTGCGAACTGGAATACAGGAAGCGAGGTCAAGAACTTTGCAATTTCCGAGAAGAAGGCCCGCGAGATCTACGGAGGCGGTATCTACGCCTTCTTCCCGGCCAGCAGATCAGAGAATCCCTTCTGGTTCAACCAAGATGCCCTGTCTGTAGATCTATACGAGAACCGCGATAGATATACACAGAATCTCGATCGGCCAATCTATGTGGAACACGGAATAGATACGTTCACTCAGTGGCTACTCGGAGCTATCACTGAGTCTCGACTCGACCCTTCGCAGACCAAAGTGATTTCCGCAAATGAAGAGCGGATAACAGTCGAGCTGGATACACCTTCATTCCGGGCATCCCAAGCGCCGCTCACTTGGGCCAATAAAATTATCAGAATTATCCTGGATGATCCCTCGGCAAATTTTCACTGGGCGGGGAGGAAGAGCTCAAGAAAGGCAGGGATATCGTCTGCGGGGAAACTTCTGGTTGCCAGCCTTGATGGCCTGTCCGGGGGACAGTCTACGCTTCTCGCTATCTTTGGAACAATATTGCGATACCTTGACGAAACCGGCAGTGCGCGGGGAATTGTAGTTATCGACGAGCTTGACGCCCACATGCATATTGACCTTCAAATGAAGGCTCTACCTCAGCTGGTCGGCATATTTCCTGAAATTCAGTTTATTTTCTCCAGCCATTCTCCCCTATTTGCACTTGGCATGGAGCAGCACTTCTCACCCACCGGCGTTCGAATTCTTGAAATGCCCACGGGACAACAGATGTATGCCGAAGGGTATCAAGAATTTGAGCACGCTCTAGCCGTTCTTATTGATACTCAAGCATTCGCCCGCGCAGTTGAAGAGCGCGTTACAGCCAACGAAGACCCGGCCATCTTTCTTGCCGGACAAACTGATTTGCTGTACTTTCGGACTGCCGCGAGGTTGTTGGGTTTCGACCGGCTGGTCGAACGTTTTTCCTGGATAGGCGAAGACAATGAACGTAAGGGCGGCGCGAACACGGGAGACCGTGCGTTAAATTCGGCAATCAGTTTCCTCAAGGCGAATCCGGACATCACTTCCAAAACGATAGTTGCCGTGTACGACTGCGATGCTAACAAATCGGATGAACATGTAGGCAACATCCACGTAATCGCCTTACCAACATTGCCTGATCGAGAGATTCAAAAAGGAATAGAAAATATGCTACCGGACTCAGTATTTTTGAAGGAGTTCTACGACGATAAGATCATCCCGAATGACTATGGCCCCGATGTGACAAAGCCTGAACTCAATAAAATGAAGTTGTGCCAGAGTTTATGTGGAGACGATGCGGTAGCTGCAACATTTTCCGACTTTCGGCAAGTCTTGGAGCGGATTGATTCCATCCTGCCTGAAAGTGAGAATCCCTCAAGCAAAACAGATACGACCTGACCTCCAACAGATAAAGCATTGAAGTCGCGAAGGGCTGCTAAACCTTACCGACACAAGAAGGCCCTCAGTTTGGATGCTGGGGGCCTTCTTCGTTCTGTGGCTAGTGAGGCCACCACCCGGCGGCCTTAGGCGTCACGCCGCCTACGACCAGCGCTGGTCCGACCACGCGCCGGTCACGGTGCAGTACCGGTGAGACTCGCCGAGTCGAACGCGCGTCGGCTGTCCCGCGGTAGTCGTTATCGTGCGAAAACTATTCAACCCGAATGATTTTCGGGTGATCTAGCGGCGGTCGAACTAGACTGGAGAGGCTTCGGGTGCACAAGGGCGTCACCGACTCCTCCGTTCCACCAAGCAAAGCAGAAGGCCGCGGTGAGTCCCGTGACATCTCCGGTTTCCCGTCATCATCCCGATACTCGACTCTGGGCCTCCGGTGCGGCTCTCGGCGGTGCGTGGGTCGAGCAAGCGCCCGTTCCCGGGGCTACGTCGCCCGATGTTGCGGCGCTTGCGGTGTTCCAGCGCGGGCTGCATATGGCTTGGCGGGCGGAGGACAGCACCGACAGCATCTGGCTGGCCGGCACCAGCGACGGGAACAGTTGGGCCTTGCCGTGGAATCTGCCGTATGTCGGCACGTCCGAGCGGCCCGCGCTGTCGGCGGTGGAGCACGCGGGCAGCGAGTCACTGTTTTTGGCGTGGAAGGGGGCGGGTCGCGATCAGAGTATCTACTGGTCCACCTCGTCCGACGGCCACAAATGGGAGGACCAGCAGATCCTGGGCGGCGCGGAATCCGCTCGCGCGCCGAGTCTGGTCGTGTTTCGCGGTGTGCTGCATGCTTTCTGGCGCGGCAGCGAGCATTTGATCACCTCCAATCAGAACCTCTACACATCGGTGCGTGATGAGACTGGTTGGGGCGCGCCCATGGGACTGCCGGGGATGAGCTCTGCGGAGAGTCCTGCGGTCGCGGTGCTCGGCGACACGCTGTATCTCGCCCATCGTGGGACGAAGGCCACCCTGGACAACGACAAGTTCATTCGACTGTGGAGTTCCGGAAACGGGATCTCCTGGACCTCGCGCGTCAATCCGCCCGACGCCTATTCCGATCTCGCGCCCGCGCTGGCCGCCCACGACGGCCGACTGCACCTGGTATGGAAATCAGCAAGCGGTCCCGAGATCTGGTACTCGTCGTTCGACGGCGAGCAGGCCTGGCAGCCGCCGACACGGGTCGCGACCTTCGAGACCGGTTGCGGTCCAGCGCTCTGTGCTTTCCGGCCCGAGCGCGGCACGGACGAACTCCATCTGGTGTGGCGCGGCTCGACACTGTGAGCGATTGTCCGCCCTTGCTCGAGTTGACGAGCGAGTGACGTAGATTCGTCAGTCATGACGGAAAGCCTGGTCACGGTGCAGTACCGGTGAACGTGTCGCCCAAGACGATCCGCGCGCTGGCCGCGGTCGGCGTGGTGGTGCTCGCGCTGATCGCCGTCGTGGTCCTCGCGGTGCGCGGCGGCGACGACCCGGCCGCGACCACCGCGCGCGTATCCGGCTCCTCGGTTCCGGCCTCGACCGTCGCGGCCCCCACCGGCACGGCAACGCCGCAACGACCGCCGCAGCCCGATCCGGCGAGCACCCGGGTAGCGGGCGTTCCCGACCGTGCGTACGCGACCCTGCTCGAGATCGATGCGGGGCGCTGGCCGGATTCGGCGAACGCGCCGGGCACCAAGGGGGGTGACCGCTGGATGAATCGTGATCGAACGTTGCCTGCCTCCGATGCCGCGGGCAAGCCCGTCAGCTACCAAGAGTGGGACGTGAATCCCAAGCAGCGTGGCCGATCCCGGGATGCCGAACGCATCGTCACCGGCAGCGACCGCTCGGCTTGGTACACCGGTGACCATTACAAGACCTTCACGAGGATGCGCTGATGTCGGAAACTCTCTCGCTGTCGCAGTTCCTTGCCCGCCCCGATGCCGCAACCGCGCAGTCCGGCGTTGCGCACCCGGTCTCGGCCGCGGTTCTCGGCGCGGCCGAGGTCGATGCCGCCGAGCTGAGTGGGGTGCGCTACCGCGCGCCGTCGGGGTACGTGGTGCGCGAGTTGCGCGGGGCGAAGATGCGGACGGTCGCGCGGTTGTTCGACGAGTTCGCCGCCGCGCTGCAATTCCCGTACTACTTCGGCGACAACAAGGATTCCTTCGACGAATGCCTGCGTGATCTCGACGATTTCGTCGGTGATGCGACGGGATACGTTGTGGTGGTCCGTGATTCGGGGCATCTGCTGGCGGAGGCGCCGACGGAACGAACCTGGTTCGGCGAGGCGATCCGTGACTGTGCCGAGTACTGGACACGCAAGGGGATTCCGTTCCGCGTTGTCTTGCACGGCGAAGCGACAGGGCTGCAGGACGTTTCGCTGGATCTCTGAGCGCGTGATCTCCAGCGCTGGATCTTCGAGCGCCGGGCCGATCGGCGCGCGACCCCCAGCGCCGTAGTGGATAGGCGCTAGGTCAACCGGCGCGCGAGGTCCTCGCCGAGCAGCACGAACACATCGGTGGTGTGCTCGATCAACTCGGCACGGGTGAGCGGCAACTCGTCGTGCAGCCACGCGGTGAGCGTCTGCACCAGTCCGCCGACGAGATAGTTGGCCCGGAAGTCGATCGCCGGATCTGAATTCGGGTCGTCGATTCCGTAGAAGTCGACGCCCTCGGCCGCGACCATTCGCGCGAAAACCCGGACCGTCTCGGTGGTGCGCGCACGCAACTCCGGCGTCGCCATGCCCGCGACCAGCGTGACCTTGGCCTTGCGCGGATCGTCGGTGAGCAGATGGATGCCTGCGGTGATCGCGGCGCGCGCGGTGGCCCTGGTGTCCTTCGGCGCGGTGGCGACCGCGGCGACGATGCTGACCGCCAGTTCCTCGGCGATCGAGTCGACGAGCGCGGTCAGCACGGCATCGCGACTGTCGAAACTCTCGTAGTAGTACCGCTCGTTGAGCCCGGCTTGCGCGCACAGGCCCGAGACGGTCAGTTTGGCCAGCCCTTGGGTGCCGATGATTTCCAGCGCCGCCTCGAGCAGCGCAGTACGCCGCTGTGCCTTGCGCTCGTCCGCAGATATCCCACCATAGGTCCGCTGCGCAGACCCACTACGCGATGAAGTCACATCCTGAATTCTTGCACTCACAATTCTGGCAGAGAGTATTGCCAGATTGTCGAATCTGGCGGATGCTGTTGCCAGATGCTCTCGACGAGGAGGCAGTGATGTCCGAGCCCGGCTACTTCAGCGACCACTCGATGGCAAGACGAGTGATGAGCAAACGAGCCGTCGGCCTGACCTACGGCCAGCGCGCCCTGGTCGTCGGTGCGGTCAATCCGCTGCTCTACGTCGGCACCGCCGAGAACACCGAGCACCGGATGACCCCGTACACCCGGCTCTCGCTCACCGGTCACCTCTTCGAGGCGGTGTTCCTCGGCACCAAGGCGGAGGCCGATCGCGCGCTGGAGTTCACCACGAAGAAGCACGCCCGGGTCAACGGCGCGCTGCCCGAAGCGGCAGGCACGCACCACCCGGCTGGCACCCCCTATTCCGCGCACGACCCGCACCTGATGTACATGACGATGGCCTTCACCTTCGACTCCGCCGAGGTGATGTACGACCTGCTGGTGCGCACGATGACCGACGGCGAGCGCGAAGGCCTCTACCAGGACTACGTGCGCTGGGCCGAGTTGTTCGGCATGTCACGCGATGCCGCGCCGGACAGCTACCGCGCGTTCCGCTCGTCCTTCGACGCTTACCTCGCCTCCGACGAGCTGTTCCTCACCGAGGAGGCCAGGCTGGTCGGTTCGTACCTGGCCGGACAGCGCGTGCCCTATCCGCAGCGGGTGCCGCTGCAGCAGGTCACCTCCGCGGTCTTTCTGTTGATTCAGGGCAGCTTGCCGCCGCGGATCCGGCAGATGTATGCCATGCCGTGGGGTCGCGCCGAACAGCTCGCCTACCGGGCGCTCGCGCAGGGTGTGCGTACTGCGCACGTGTCGTTGCCGCTGGTCCCGCCCGTGTTGCGCGGCACGCTGGCCGGGCCGAGCGGGCCCGTCTACAAGCTCGTCTCCCAGCGCGAACGCAAGCTGGTCGGCACCGGGCGGCCGAGCATGCCCGGCGTCGACCCACGGAACTGGGTGGAGCGAAATTCCACAAGAGGGAGCGTCGCGTAGCGACTCGATGAGGGGTGGTGGTCGGGCGACGGGTGGGCAGGGCATGGGAAGATCGGGAGTATGTCCGCTCCTGCAGAAACCCCGGCCGCTGAACGCAAGCAGCGGGTCCTTTCCGGGATCCAGCCCACCGGCACCTCGTTCCACCTCGGCAATTACCTTGGGGCGCTGCAGTATTGGGTGACCATGCAGGACGACTACGAGTCGCTGTACTTCATCCCGAACCTGCACGCGATCACGGTGCCGCAGGATCCGAAGGAACTGCGGGCCAAGACCAGGGCCGCCGCCGCGCAGCTGCTGGCCATCGGCATCGACCCCAAGAAGTCGACGCTGTTCGTGCAGAGCCAGGTGCCCGAGCATGCCGAGCTGGCCTGGGTGCTCAGCTGCATCACCGGTTTCGGTGAGGCCAGCCGGATGACCCAGTTCAAGGACAAGTCGGTCAAACAGGGCTCGGACAACGCGTCCGTCGGGCTGTTCACCTATCCGGTGCTGATGGCCTCCGACATCCTGCTCTACCGCGCGCATCAGGTTCCGGTCGGCGAGGATCAGCGCCAGCACCTGGAGCTGACCCGAAACCTGGCGCAGCGCTTCAACACTCGGTTCAAGAAGACGTTCGTTGTGCCGGAGGCGCACATCGTCAAGGGCACCGCCAAGATCTATGACCTGCAGGATCCGACCTCGAAGATGAGCAAGTCGGCCTCCAGCGATGCCGGCCTGATCAACCTGCTCGACGACCCGAAGATCACCGCCAAGAAGGTCCGCTCCGCGGTCACCGACACCGAGCGGGAGATCCGGTACGACGTGGAGCAGAAGCCCGGCGTCAGCAACCTGCTGGTGATCCTCAGCTCGCTGACCGACACTCCGATCGTGACGCTCGAGCAGGACTACGCGGGCAAGGGGTACGGCGACCTGAAATCCGATGTGGCCGACGCGCTGGTCGAATTTGTCACGCCATTGCAGGCGAAGGTGCAAGAGTATTTGTCGGATCAGGGCGAACTCGATCGCATCCTCGCCACCGGTGCCGAGCGGGCGCGCGAGATCGCCGGCAACACCCTCGCACAGGTATACGACCGAGTGGGCCTGCTGGCTCGCTAGCGGGCGGCACCTGCGAGATCACTCCTGAAGGGGCGAACTGGTGCAGGTGATCGACAACATCAAGGCCTGGATCGAACGACGGATCCAAAAGCGGCCCTGGCTGGACCATCTGGTGCGGGCGGGTGGGCGGTATCAACGGCAGCGTGGTGACTACTACGCGGCCGGCATCACGTATTTCACCGTGCTGTCGCTGTTTCCGCTGTTGATGGTCGCGTTCGCGATCGCGGGCTTCGTGCTGTCGAGCAATCCCGAGCTGCTCGGCGAGCTGCAGACCAAGATCGTCGATACCATTCCGGGCGACCTCGGTTCCGAACTGAACAAACTGATCGACAAGGCGGTCGAGTCGCGCGGCACCGTCGGCACCCTCGGTCTGCTGGCTGGGATCTACACCGGGCTCGGCTGGATGGCGAATCTGCGGGCCGCGCTGACCGAGCAGTGGGAGCAGAAGACCGAAGAACAGAATTGGTTTCTGGCCAAGCTGTCCGACCTCGGCGCACTGGTCGGGCTCGGCCTGGCCTTCCTTGTCTCCCTTGGACTTTCCGCGCTGGCCTCCAGCACGCTCGGCGCCAGGCTGCTGATCGGCCTCCACCTCTCGCATCTGCCTGGCGCGCGCCTGTTGCTGGTCCTGGCGTCGATCCTGCTCGGCTTCCTCGCCTCCTGGGCCGTCTTCGCCTGGATCATCGCGCGCCTGCCGCGCGAACCGGTCACCCTGGCCAGCGCCGCCAAGGCGGCCGCACTGGCCGCGGTGGTCTTCGAGGGGTTCAAGATCGTCGCGTCGATCTACCTGCAAACCGTGCTGTCCAGCCCGGCAGGCGCGGCCTTCGGCTCGATCATCGGCCTGATGGTCTTCAGCTACATCACCTATCGCATCATCCTGTTCGCCACCGCATGGGCAGCCACCGCCTCGGACAACGAGCGCGACGCCGACATCGAACCACCGCCGGCGGCCGTCATCGCGCCCCGCATCACCCCTCGGGAACTCTCGGTCGGCGCAGGCGCCACCTTCTTCGGCGCCGGCGCCCTTGCCGCCCTTGCGCTCACCGGCCTGCGCCGCCGTCGCTGACACACCGCCGAAATGCTGCCCAGGTCAACGGTTTACCGCCACCACTGACCTGCGGCAGGCGAACGGTCTACCGCCGCCGACTGATTCGGCGAGCGCCTAGCAGCAGGGCGAGCACCAAGATGGTGCCGCCGATGATCCAGACGGTCCGGCTGTTGCTGTGGTCGGTCGTTGTCATCGGGTCCATGGCTTGATCGACGCCCTTGGGCGGCGGAGAGGCAAGGGTCGCACCGGTTTTGGCATCTTTGCTGTCGGCCGTCGGGAGGGTCCCGATGGCGCTGCCCTTGGGGAGCGCGAAGCCGTAGTCGAGGAGGCGGGCGGCCTGGTCGGACGGGCGAAGCGGGCGCACGTCGGCTTGCAGGAGGGTGACGACGAGGCGGCGGCCGTTGCGCTGGGCGGCGGCGACGAAGGTCTGCCTGGCGTCGTCGGTGTAGCCCGTCTTGCCGCCGAGCGCGCCCTCGTAGTCGTAGAGCAGGTGGTTGTCGTTGCCGATGGGGAAGCCGGGGCGATCCTTGTCGCCGGGGATCGTCGGGTTCGCCGGGAAGCCGGGGAAATCCACCTGTTCGGTGTGGATCAGCTCGGCGAACAGTGGGATGGTCATGGCCTCGCGGAACAGCACGGACAGGTCGTAGGCGGAGGTGCTCATGCCGGGCCCGTCCAGGCCGGACGGGGTGGCTGTGCGGGTGTCCAAGGCGCGCAACGATTTTGCGAGCTCGTTCATCTTCGCGACGGTCGCCGTCTCGCCGCCGAGCTGGCTGGCGATGGCGTGCGCCGCGTCGTTGCCGGACGCCATGATCAGCGCCTGCATCAGCTGGCGGTTGCTGTAGTGGCCGCCGGGACCGATGCCGACGCGGGTGCCGTCGGCGTTCGCGTCGTCCTCGGTGCCGACGATCACCTTGTTCAGATCGAGGGTGCGCAGCGCGATGGTGGCGAGCAGCACCTTGATGGTGCTGGCAGGCCGATAGCGGCCGTGCGGGTCCTTGGCCGCGAGTACCTCGCCGCTGTCCAGGTCCGACACCTGCCAGGCGGTCGCCGAAATGTCCTGTGGCACCGGCGGAGCGCCCTTGGGCAGCACGACGCCGCATTCGGCGAGCCGAGCGCCGCCGATGGCGGGGGTCGGGATGGGCAGCGCCGATGGTGTCGGCTGCCCCGGTGCCGGGACCTCGGACTCGTCGATCGGCGCGGGCGGGCGCGTCTTCTGCGGGCAGGAGTCGGTGTTCGGGGTGGTGAACGGCGTCGTCGTCGGCGGCGTGCTCGGCGGAACGGCGAACGAAGGAGTGGCGGCCACGCCCACGCTGACGGCCAGCACGGCCAGCGCGGAACCGAGGCGAAACGTGGCGCGGCGGCGCGAGTCCCGGATCTTCATCGTTTGCGAGCCTAGCGATCTGACGGCGAGTCGGCCGAATACACGCCTGGTGCGCTATTGACACCAACTACTAAATGGTGGTTACCATCAAAAGGTTGCTTCTGTCATTTTCGGAGGGGTTATGAACACGGACTCGACTCGCCGCTGGCTGGCGCTCGGCGCGCTGGCGGTGGCCATGCTGACCATCGGACTCGACGTCACGGTGCTGACCGTGGCACTGCCTACGCTTGCGGTCGATCTGCACGCGAATACTGCTGCGCTGCAATGGTTCAGCAGCGCCTACACGCTCGCGCTCGCCGCGATGATGCTGCCTGCCGGTGCGCTCGGTGATCGATACGGGCGCAAGAAGTTCCTGCTCGCCGCGCTGCTCCTCTTCGGTGTGGCGTCACTGGCCTGCGCCTTCGCCACCTCGGCCGGACAGCTCGTCGCCGCACGGGTGGTGCTCGGCATCGCGGCCGCGGCGATGATGCCGCTGTCCATGGCGGTGCTGCCTTCGCTCTTTCCCGAACCTGCGGCCCGCCAGCGCGCGCTCACCATCTGGATCACCTCGACCGCGATCGGTCTGCCCCTCGGTCCGATCGTCGGCGGCTGGCTGCTGCGGAACTTCTGGTGGGGTTCGGTGTTCCTGATCAATGTGCCGATGGTGATCATCGGTGCGCTCGCCGTGCTCGC
Source organism: Nocardia altamirensis NBRC 108246 (assembly GCF_001612685.1). GTDB lineage: Bacteria > Actinomycetota > Actinomycetes > Mycobacteriales > Mycobacteriaceae > Nocardia > Nocardia altamirensis. Next base: position 8,356 of record NZ_BDAY01000038.1, on the reverse strand, counting down.
CCTCGTTCCGGAATCCCGTAGCGCGCAACGATTCCGGGTCGACGTGGCGGGCGTCGTGCTCTCGGCGCTCGGTATGCTCGGGCTCACCTACGGCTTCATCCGGTTCGGTGAGTACGGCTGGGGCAACGGGCTTGCCTGGGTGGCCGTAGCGGCGGGTGTGCTGCTGCTCGGCGCCTTCGTGCTCTGGCAGCGAAGGACCGCGCACCCCCTCGTCGACCTCGGGCTGTTCCAGAGCACCGGATTCCGTTGGGGCACCGCGCTGTCCATCGTCGTCAACTTCGCGATGTTCGGCATGTTCTTCACCGTGCCGCAGTACTTCCAGGCGGTACTCGGCGTGGACGCGCTCGGCAGCGGGCTGCGCCTGCTTCCCCTGATCGGCGGATTGATCATCGGCAGCAGGGTGGTCGACAAGGCATTGCCGAAGCTCGGCACCAGGGCGATGCTCGCCATCGGATTCGCGCTGCTTGCCGGTGCGCTCGCGCTCGGCGCGCTGACCACCGTCGACAGCGGCTACGGCTACACCGCGCTGTGGACGACGGTGCTCGGCGCCGGGATGGGCTTGGCGATGCCGACCGCGATGGGGCTGGCGATGGGCGAACTCACCGCGGAACGGTCCGGGTCCGGTTCCGCGCTGATCCAGGCGCTGCGGCAGGCGGGCGGCACCATCGGTGTCGCGGTGCTCGGCACCGTGCTCGCCACCCAATACCGTTCGGAGCTGGGCACATTGAACCGTGACCCGATCTCCGACGGCGTGAACGCAGGCGTCTCGGTGGCGCACCAGCTCGGCGACTCCGCGATGCTGCATCAGGTACAGACGGCCTTTGTCGGCGGCATGGCCGCGATGCTCTGGGTCTGTGCCGCCCTGTGTGCTGCGGCGGCCGTGCTCGCCGCCGTCCTCATCCGGGCACCCCGAGCCGCAGTCGGGGAACAGCAGGAGCGGCTGGACGACGCACCCCACGTCGGCCAGGGAGCCGATGCGTCAGAATCGACACATGTCAGCTGAATTGTCCGGAGAAGAGCCTGCGACGCGTGGGCTGCGGGAGCGGAAGAAGGAACGGACCCGCCGGACGATCCGCCTCGAGGCGTTCCGGCTGTTCCGTGAGCAGGGATACAACGAGACCACCATCGAGCAGATCGCGGCGGCGGCCGAGGTCTCGCCGAGCACCTTCTTCCGCTACTTCCCGACCAAGGAGCAGTTGGTCCTGGCCGACGACCTCGATCCGCGGATGATCGAGGCGCTCAAAGCCGAGCCGCTGGACCTGCCTGCGTTCGAGGCGGTGCGCAATGCGATGAACACTGTCTTCGGGCAGCTGACCGCCGAGGAGGCGGCCTTCGAGCAGGAACGACAAGCGCTGCTCTACCACGTGCCCGAGCTGCGTTCAGCCATCGGCCATGAGCTCGAGCGCAACATAGACCTCTTCGCCGCCATGATGGCCGAACGTCTCGGCGTCACCCCCGACGACTTCGAGGTTCGCGTGTTCGCGGGTGCGTTGACCGGAGCCGCGCTGGCCATCGCGACCGTCACCCCGGTCAACGTCGAAAACCTGGGCCGCATCATGGACTTCTTGGGGGCGGGACTACCGCTCGGCGAGCCACGGCCGGTCGACCGGGGCTGAGCCGCGGCGGAAAGCTACTGGGCGCCTGCCGCGCTCGAATGCCGCAGCCGTTCCGGGGTGTCGTCGTCCATGGTGGCGAAGAAGCCGCCGACCACATCCTCGATCTCGGCGACCGACTCGGCGCAGTAGAGGATCGGCTGGTAGTGCGTGATGTCGTAGACGGCGGTGCCCATCGCGGCGACGTCGAGGGGACGCAGGTCGGCGCCGCGGAATTCCTCGATCTCACCGTAGGAGGACAGCAACCCCGCGCCGTAGCAGCGGACCTCGCCCTGCTCCCTGACCACACCGAACTCCATCGAGAACCAGAAGACGTTGGCGAGGAACTTCAGCGCGGACTCGGTCTCCACCCGGCCGACCGCCGCGCCGACCGCCTCGTAGATGGCGGCGAAGCGCGGGCTCGCGATCTGATTGGCGTGCCCGATGATCTCGTGAATGGCATCGGGTTCCGGGGTGTACAGCGGCGCGGAGTGGTGCCGAATGTACTGGGTGGAGTGGAAGATTCGATCCGCGAACGACCCGAAGAACTCGCGAAGCGGCACCAGTCCCGCCGCCGGTGCGTAGCGGAATCCGGTGAGCGGCACCAGCGCCGCCGAGACCTCGTCCAATTGCGGGATGTGGTCCTCGGGCAGCGCGAGTCGGGCCGCGGCGTCGAGCACCTCGGCGCAGGCGTAGGTGCGGTGCTTGCGCGCGAGTTCCGCCGACGCGATCCGCCACACCTCTTGTTCCTCCGCGGTGTAGGCGATCTGCGGAACGGATTTGCCCGGTGCGTAGTCGAGTGCCATCGCGGCGATCGCGTTGCGGCGCTCCCGGTATTCCGGGTCGTGCACGCCGGGGTGCTCCTCGCTCAGGTGGACGGTCACATCGCCGTCGCCGGACCGGGTCACCGGTGAGTACAGCTGAGCTTCGGTGAACATACCTCGATGCAATCATCGCTCGGGCCCATCGACAACAAACCCACGCCCAGCTTGGCAAACTGCCTAGCTGGGTGCGCTTTCCCGGGTAAGTACCGGCATGGGACGGCGTATTTCGACGGCGAGCTGACCAGTGGCCGGTGAGCGGTGCGGCAGGTGTGCTGCCGAAGGTGCGCGGACGGCATGGCGGCCGCCATGCCGCTGGGCGGATGCGGGCCGAACATACTGCGGCCGTGAATTTCTCGTGACGCGCCCGGCCACTCCCACCGATTTGCCGGACATGAGCGGGCGGACAGCGCAAAATGGCGAAAGTACGAAGGAGGACGCATGAAATCCGTGCGGATCGATCTCGACCAGAAGTTGCTCGCCGCCGCGGCCGCCATCATGGGCACCTCGACGAGCAACGCCACCGTGAACGAGGCACTGCGCCGGATCGTCGTGCACGAACGTCAGCTGCATCATCTCGAAAAGCTGGCCGCCACCGCGTTGTTCACCCTGCCAGGACCCGAGGTCGTTGTCGTCGACGGGTAATCGAGCGCCTCACGGCTTCGCGCAGCGCAGGCCGTCGGCCGGTGGCGTCAGGTCGGTCAAGTACTTCAGCACGGGTTCGTCGACGCAGGCGATTCCCTCCAACGCCGCGCCGTGCTGGGTGCCCTCGTAGGTGATCAGTGCGGCGCCAAGGGATTTGGCGAGCTTGACACCGCCCGCGTATGGCGTCGCCGGATCGCCGGTCACTGCGACGACCACCACCTTCGGCAGGCCTGGCACGGCCGGCGGGTGTGGTTGGGCCGTCGGCGGCACCGGCCAGAACGCGCAGGTGCCGAGGGGCGCTTCGGCATTGGCCAGGCCATCGTCGAAAATCGGTGCCGCGCTGCGGGATCGGCGGTCGATGTCGGCCGCGGTCGCCCGGTCGGTCACCCGAACCTCCTCCAGACAGAGCACCGCGCGGTGCACGTCGTCGGACGAGACCTCCTGATACGAACCGGCGTCGCCGAGCATCGCCTCGCCGCGTCCCTTGGCCAGCTCGGCCAGGCCCCTGGTGAGACTCGGCCAGGAATCGGGATGGTAGAGCAGCGAAATCGTCGCGGTTGTTGCGGCGCTGTAGTCGAGTGCACGGCGGTCCTGGGTGCGGATCGGGTGCTTGATCAGCGGGAGTACCAGCGCCCGATAGGCTTCGGTCGACTTCTTCGGATCGGTGCCGAGTGGGCAATCCGGCGCCTTGGCGCAGTCGGCGGCATAGGCGTCGAATGCCTGCTGGAAACCTGCCGCGGTGATCACGTCGTCGCCGATATTCGTGGTGGGATCGACGGCAGCGTCGAGAACCATGGCGCGCACCCGATCCGGAAACAACTCTGCATAGGTGGATCCGAGGCGGGTGCCGTAGGAGCCGCCGAAATAGGTCAGCTTCCGCTCACCGAGCACGGCGCGGATCACATCCATGTCGCGGGCCACGTCGCCGGTGCCGACATGTCCGAGCAATTCGAGTCCGGTCCGACTGCCGCACGAGTTGGCGTACTCCTCGTTCTCCTCCTCGATCTGGTCGATCTCCACGAGCGGGTCGGTCCTGTTGAGCACCCGCCGGTCCGATTGGTACTCGGTGGCCGTGCGGCAGCGGACATGGGGTTTCGAGGCACCGAGCCCGCGCACGTCCATCCCGATCACATCGAAACGCTCGGCCACCGGCGATTTCGCCAGACCGAGCGGCATCGTCAGACCGGGCACGCCGGGGCCACCCGGGTTCGTGAGCAGCGCGGCGACCCGCGTGCCGGTGGCGCGCAGCCGGGAGATCGCGATCTCGGCGGTGGCGCCGTCCGGCTTGCCGTAGTCGATCGGCACCCGTACCCGCGCGCACTCGATGCCGTGCGCGGGGAGTTCCTTGCCGCCCTGGTAACTCTCACACGAGCCCCACGCGAGTTGCTGGTTGTAGAAGCGATCGAGGGTAGGAGCAGGCGGGTCGACCGCGGCCTTGTCGCCGCCACATGCCGTCAGTAGCAGCGCGAGTGCGGCGATGGCCGCGGCAATCGGCATGACCCGTTCCGAAGCCGCGATTCCCTTGCGCGGTGTGCACATTCGTTGCCCTCTATTCACCCACCCCGCCGGCTGCGCCGGCGTCCGTCGACGCACTCAGTGTGCCCGAAGGGTGCTGATCCGACAGCGGCAGGATCGGGCAACTCGGGCGGCCCCGCCTGCGCGGGCAACATGTCGGTGCGGCCTGGCACACTCCATGACACTGTCGCCATGACCGAGGGGTGTAACGATGCCGGTCTCCCTTATCGATGTGCCCGTCGAGCAGCGGCCGCGTGAGCGGTTGCTCGCGGTCGGCCCGCACGCGCTCAGCGATGTCGAACTGCTCGCCCTGCTGTTACGACACGGCAGACCGGGCGCCAGCGCGCTCGACCTGGCCATGGAACTGCTCGCCGAGCACGGCGGGCTGGCAGGCCTGGCGGCCGCACGGCCGGAGGAGTTGTCCCGGCGCGCCGGGATCGGCGTGGCCAAGGCCGCGGCCCTCATCGCCGCATTCCACCTCGGTTCCCGCGCCAGGGGTGTCACCGGCACCCCGCGGCGCCTCGGCGGCGCGGCCGACGTCGCTGCCGCGGCCCGCCCGCTGTTCGCGGGCACCAGGGTCGAGCGGCTGCTGGTGCTGGTGTGCGACGCACAGAACCAGTTGCGGCAGAAGATATTCGTCGCCGAGGGCGCGGTCGACCAGGTCGCGGTCCCGGTCCGGGAAATCCTGAACACCGTGCTGCGGCACGACGGCCGCGCGTTCGCCGTCGTGCACAACCACCCCTCCGGCGACCCGACCCCCAGCGTCGACGACCGTCGCGCCACCACGCTGCTCGCCGAAGCCGCACGCACCGTCGGCCTTCGCTTCCTCGACCATGTGGTCGTCGCGGGCGAGGCATGGGCGAGTGCGCCCGCAACTACCGCGCGATAGTGATATCCAACGACGAATTACATTGTCATATCGTCGGATTACGCTGTTATTTCGTCGGATATCCGTTTGACCCACCATGATTGGTGATCGTGAAATAAAATTGCCTCACTCCCATTCTCCGCGGGAGTAGTAACAGGCGGTTCGACATGGAAAATATGAATCACGGTGCGGGCGCTGCCGGTTGGGAGATCGCCGGAGCGGTCCTGATGGTGGTGTGGATGGTGGTCATGTGGGCCGCGGTAGCGGTCTTGATCGTCGGTCTCCGCAAACAGGTACGGCCATGGATGTACAAGACAAGCCTCGGTGTCATCGCGTTGGGGGTGATCGCGCAGATCGGCCATTTCCAGGAGCATGTGCTGCAGGCGGGCTACTGGATCGGGCACAACAACTCCCCGGCCTGGATGACGCCGTGGGGCACCGGTCTCGCCAACGGGTTCGGCACGGTGGATCCGTCCAACAAGACACTGGGTATGGAGATTCTGCACCTGGTCGGCAACTTCCACTTCCTCGCCGGATTGGTCGGCGTCGCGCTGATCACGCACCGGGCCATCGAGAGCCAGGCACGCAAGTGGGCGCGCATGGGTGTCGTGATGCAAGGCATCCACGGCCTCGAACACGTCGCGCTGACGGTCTCGGTGTTGCTGGGGTACAAGGCGATCGGGTTCTCCACCTGGTTCGGTCTGCTCGACGCGGGACCCGGTCTGTGGACATATCGCGTCTGGTGGCACTTCCTCGCCAACGTGATCGGTACGACGATCTTCGCCCTCGCGCTGATAAATCTCTGGCGGGAGCGGGCGACCATCGAGGCGACCTTCCACGAGGCCGACGCGGTCGAGCAGCGCAAGCCGGTCACGGTCGCCGAACCGGTGCCCGTTCAGTAGGTACTGAGCTGGAACGATGCAGGCCGCCTTCGTCTTTGCCCTGCGGCCTGCATAACGGTGTTATCGGGGCGGCTTGTTGGTCGAGCTCGCGTCCGGTTCGGGCGGCGATGGTGCAGGGGCGTCCGGCCGCGCGGCCTGCGTGACGCCGGGAACCCCGTCCTGCACCACGAAGCTGGCTCGGGTGTGGATGGGCGCGCCGGTTCGCCGCACATACGGCACCACGCGGAAGTCGCTGCGCCACAGCCGATGATCGAGCTCGACACGGACGTAGCCGCGCTGCGAGTTGACGAACTTGAGATCCGGGTTGGCGGCGAGCAGATTCCGGCCCGCATCGGTCAGGTCGGCGCCGTCGCCCGCGCTGGTAATCGATGTCCCGATGAATTCCGAGGCCACCACCGGTGATTCGGGATCGGTGTAGTCGCGGCGCAGGTCGGCGGCCTGATTCTGGTGCCGATCTCCGGTGATGACGACGAGGTTGGGCACGCCGCGCTCGGCGGCGGCGCCGAGCACCGCATTGCGGTCGGCGACATAGCCGTCCCAGCCGTCGGTGCCGACGGCCGTGACCGGACCGGCATCCTGATCGGACTGGGCCATCGATACCTGATTGCCGAGGATCTGCCAGCGGGCGGCGGATGTCGCGAACCCATCCAGCAGCCAATTGCGTTGCGCGGCACCGAGTATCGTGCGATCGGCAGCGAACCGGTCGGCACAGTCGATGACCGTGTTGCCGTCGCCGCATGCCTGTTTGTCGCGGTACTGCCTGGTGTCGAGCATGGTGATCTCGGCGAGGTCGCCGAACCCATAACGGCGGTGCAGGTGCATGGCAGGTCCGGACGGCATTTGCGCGATCCGCAGCGGTTGATGCTCGTACATGGCCTGGAACGCGGCGGCCCGGCGGCGGCGGAACAGCGCGGGAACGCGGGAGATATCGAAACCGAGCCCCGGCGAGTCGCCCGCCCAGTTGTTGTCGAGCTCGTGATCGTCCATGGTGACCAGCCACGGAAACGCGGCGTGCGCGGCGCGCAACGGTTCCTCGGCCTTGGCCTGCGCGTACCGCAGCCGATAGCCGGCCAGGTCGACGGCCTCGTCCTGGAAGTACGGCGCCTGCGTCATGCCTTGCCGTCCCCGCGTCCAGCCACGTTCGTAGATGTAGTCGCCGAGATGCACGACGAGGTCGAGGTCCTCGGCGCTCATGTGCTCGTAGGCGGTGAAGTACCCGGAACTCCACGATTGGCACGAGGCGAACGCGAAACGCAGGCGCGCGGTGGGGCTGCCGACCGCGGGTGCGGTGCGGGTCCGCCCGATCGGAGACAGCACGGTGCCCGCACGAAAGCGATAGAAGTACCACCGATCCGGCGCCAACCCGGAGACCTCAGGGTGCACGCTGTGCGCCAGCTCGCGCGTGGCAACGGCCGTGCCGCGCGCGACCACCTGTCGGAAGCTCTCGTCGTGTGCGACTTCGTATTCCACGCTCACCGGCCGCAACGGCATCCCGCCGAGCCCGTCCGGCGCGAACGGATCAGGCGCCAACCGCGTCCACAGCACCACCCCGTCCGCGGTCGGATCGCCCGAGGCGACCCCCAAGCTGAACGGATAGTCGTCCCATCGGGGCACTCGAAACAGTCCACTGCTCGCCGTCGCCGCCCCGGCCAGCACGGCAGCCGACCCTGCACCCCCGACCCGAAGTAGTTGTCGACGCGACAGACCCATACGTCAGGGTAGCGGCCGGGGATGACGGTGCGGTTGCGACCGGAGAACCCGGCTGCTCCTGCGGTCAGGTTGCGGGGCCGAGGCGCAGCGGGCGGTATTCGGGTTCGGTCGCGGTGTTGTTCGTGGCTGTCTTGTCGGCAGCCACCGGGGAGGCGGCGCTGAGTGAGCCCATGGTGGCGCTGCCGGTGACGATGCCGGCGGCGACGCCCGCGCCGAGCGCGACACCGAAGGGGGCGGCGGCGACACTGCCGGCGCCGAGCATCGCGCTGCCGGTGCCTGCCATAGCGGCGAAGGGTGCGATCG
>NZ_BDAY01000037.1 GCF_001612685.1 Nocardia altamirensis NBRC 108246 | reverse complement strand
AGGCCGCGGCCGAGCGGCCCGTCGCCGCCGGTCACTCCCGGCGCGGCGCGTTGCTCGCGGGGACCGGCGCGGTGTTCTTCGGCGCGATGATGCTCAGCCGCGGTTCCGGTTCGGCCGAGGCGGCCACTGTCGACCGCTGGCTGCAGGCCAACCTGGCCTCGCTGCCGCACGAACTCGACGAAATCTCCAGGTACCCAGTGGAATACCGCAGGGCGATGGTGCTGCAGCTGCCCGCCGAAGTGCAGAGCAGGCTGTGGACCGAACATCTGGCCAAGGCGCGTGCCGCGCACGATCGGCTCGCACCCGCACAGGACGCCGCGCTGCGTGCGGTCGAGGACCTGATGGCGGACCCGAACGCCTTCCGCAGTGCTCAGTCCGTAGCGCTTTCCGTGCAACTCGACACCGCGAGCGAGCGCATGCTCGCCGAATTCGGCGCGGCGGAGGCCCGGAAGATCATCGGCGTGCTCGGCCCGGACACCGCAGCGGGTGGCCTCACCGCGGTGGCCGCGGCTCCGGACTGCAATTGCAGCACCTCGAGCAACTTCTGCGACCGCGGGTGCATCGGCACGGTGCCGAGCTGCAACCGCGGCCGCGGCTGCGGGATCGGCTGGACGCGTACCTGCAACGGACGCTGCGGATAAGGGATTCTCGAACTGTCGGCCTGGATCAGGCCGACAGGCGGCGCCTACTACTCTGCTCGCCATGGGCGTGTTGATTGCGGTGGAAGGCCTCGACGGTGCAGGCAAGCGCACGTTGATCGACGGCGTCGGCGCACAACTACAGGCGCGCGGAATTCGGCTCGCGACGCTGGCCTTTCCGCGCTACGGCCGATCGGTGCACGCCGATCTGGCCGCCGAGGCGCTGCGCGGTGGCCACGGCGATCTCGCGGGCTCGGTGAACGGCATGGCGTTGATGTTTGCGCTGGATCGATCGGGCGCCCGCGACGAGCTGTCGAAGCTGTTGGCGGATAACGACATCGTGGTGCTCGATCGGTATGTTGCCTCCAATGCCGCGTACTCGGCTGCCCGCCTCGGCCAGTCGGCGGACGGCGAAATCGTGCGCTGGGTGGGGGAATTGGAGTTCGGGCGATTCGAGCTTCCGGTGCCAGCCCTGCAGATGTTGCTGGATGTGCCGACCGAGATCGCCGCCGAGCGGGCACGCCGGCGCGGCGAACTCGACGACAGCCGCGCGCTCGATGCCTACGAACGCGACGGCGGGCTGCAGCACCGCACCGGCGAGGTGTACCGTGAGCTGGCTGATCGTGACTGGTACGGGCCCTGGTGGAGATACCGATCCGGTGACGATCCAGCTACGGTGACCGCGCGATTCGCTGAACTTATTGCTCGATAGGGTTGGATGTGCCGCAGGTTCGCACCAGTGTTGGCGTGGCGGCCCGATCCTGGCCTGGGAGATGACAACATAGTAATTATGAAGCCGAAGATTCTGGTCGTCGACGACGATATGGCGCTCGCTGAGATGCTCACGATCGTCTTGCGCGGGGAAGGGTTCGACCCGCATGTGGTCGGCGATGGCACACAGGCCCTAGCGGCGGTTCGCGAGATCCGCCCTGATCTGGTGTTGCTGGACCTGATGCTGCCCGGCATGAACGGCATCGATGTATGTCGTGTGCTGCGGGCCGATTCCGGCGTCCCGATTGTGATGCTGACGGCGAAGACCGACACGGTCGACGTCGTGCTCGGGTTGGAGTCCGGTGCCGACGATTACATCGTCAAGCCGTTCAAACCGAAGGAACTCGTCGCCAGGGTGCGTGCGCGGTTGCGCCGCACCGAGGACGAGCCCGCCGAGCTGCTGTCCATCGCGGACATCGTGATCGATGTGCCCGCGCACAAGGTCACCCGTGGCGGCGCGCAGATCTCGCTGACCCCGCTCGAGTTCGATCTGCTTGTCGCACTGGCTCGTAAGCCGCGTCAGGTGTTCACCCGTGAGGTGCTGCTCGAACAGGTGTGGGGCTACCGGCATGCCGCCGATACCCGACTGGTGAACGTGCACGTGCAGCGACTGCGCGCGAAGGTCGAGAAGGATCCCGAGAACCCCGAGATCGTGTTGACCGTTCGTGGCGTCGGGTACAAGGCCGGACCGCCGTGAGCCAGCGCAGCGAGCGAACCGAGGACACAACGTGCCGAACGGCGTCGAGCGCCAGTGAGTCGCGGCTGTGACCGCTGGCTCCAGAAGCCGCCTCGAACAATCGCTTGTGGCGGCGAGGGCCTGGTTCACCGAGGTGGGTGTTGCCCTCGGGCATCTGTGGCAGCGCTCGCTGCAGCTTCGGGTCGCGGTGTCCACCATCACGCTGTCCTTGATCGTGCTCACGATCCTGGGTTTGGTGCTGACCGATCAGATCACCAACCGGATGTTGGACACCAAGATCAACGCGGCCGTGGAGGAGATGGCGCGCGCCCGCAACGCCGTGCACAGCCAGCTGGTCGGCGTCGGCACCCACGACACGAGTAGTTCGCTGACCCAGGCGCGCAACGAACTCACCAGCGGTGGCAGTCCGCAGACCGGCGTCGCGGGCAGCTACGACGTCGCGTTGGCGATGGTGGACATCGGGCAGCGCGAGGTCTCCGCCGGCCCGATTCAGGACGTGCCGGACGAGCTGCGCAAGTTCGTGCGCCGCGGCCAGGTCAGCCGCCAGTTCGCCACGATCTCGGACTCGAACGGGTATCACGGGCCCGCGCTGATCATCGGCAGCCCGAGCATCGAAATACCCACGCTGGAGACCTATCTCATCTTCCCGCTGGCCAGCGAGCAGCGCACCCTGTCGTTGATGCGCGGCACCATGCTGATCGGTGGCATCGTGCTGCTTGTGTTGCTCGCGGCGATCACCGCGTTGGTGACCAGGCAGGTGGTGTTGCCGATTCGGTCGGCCGCGCGGATCGCGGGCCGCTTCGCCGATGGCAGGCTCAAGGAACGCATGCTGGTCCGCGGCGAAGACGATATGGCGCGGCTGGCGCAGGCGTTCAACGAGATGGCCGAGAGCCTGTCCAACCAGATCACCCAGCTGGAGGAATTCGGAAACCTGCAGCGCCGCTTCACCTCCGACGTCAGCCACGAGCTACGCACCCCGTTGACCACCGTGCGCATGGCCGCCGACCTGATCCACGGCAGCAGCGACGATCTGGATCCCGCATTGGCGCGCAGCGCGGAACTGCTTGTCAACGAGCTGGATCGGTTCGAGGGACTGCTCAACGATCTGCTCGAGATCAGCCGCCACGACGCAGGCGTCGCCGAGCTGCAGGTCGAATCGCTGGATGTGCGGATGTGTGCGCGGGCGGCGATCTCGACGGTGCGGCACCTGGCGAAGGACGCGGGCGTCGAGGTCGTCATCGATCTGCCGGAGGATCCGCTGGTCGCCGAGGTAGACCCGCGCCGGGTCGAGCGGGTGCTGCGGAACCTGCTCGCCAACGCGATCGACCACAGCGAAGGCAAGCCGGTGCTGATCAGGATGCGCGGCGACCTCGACGCCAACGCCGTCTCGGTGGTGGTGCGCGACCAGGGCGTCGGCCTGCGCCCCGGCGAGGAGAAGTTGGTCTTCAATCGGTTCTGGCGCTCGGATCCGTCGCGGATGCGCCGCTCCGGCGGTACCGGCCTCGGCCTGTCGATCAGCGTCGAGGACGCGAACCTGCACGAGGGCAGGCTGGAGGCGTGGGGCGAGGTCGGTGTCGGCGCGAGCTTCCGGCTGACGCTGCCGCTGGTGCGCGGCAAGAAGCTCGGCGCGAGCCCGTTGCCGCTGGAGCCCATGCGCAGGCAGGTGCGCCAGGTCGAGCTCGGGGTCGTGCCGAATGCGACTGAGCCGGACAACGCGCCGGGTGTGGTCGCCACCGCGGCGGGGAACGGATCGTCGGGTGCCGCCGCCGCACCGACCGAAGCCGCCGCGCAGCTCAACAATTCGACGACGCAAGCGGGTACCGCGGCGCCGAAGGCGGGCGCGACCGCGTCGTCGGCGGGTGCCGAAGCCGGGTCGGCGGGTGCCGACGCGGCGAGTGAATCGGGGGACGTACCGTCATGAGAATGCGTGTCGGTTCTGCGAAGGTGCAGCTGCTGCTCGCGCTCCTCGCGGCGCTGGTGCTCGTGTCCGGGTGCGCGAGCCTGCCCGAATCCTCGGCGCCCCAGGCGATCGGCACGATCAACCGGGAACCGACCTCGGAGGGCCCGCCTGCGCCGACCCAGGGCCGCGAGCCCGACCTGCTGCTGCGTGATTTCATGCAGGCCACCGCCGACCCCACCAACCGGCATCTCGCGGCGCGCCAGTACATGACTCCGGCGGCCGCGGCGCAGTGGGACGACACCACGGGCATCACGATCGTGGAGAAGCCGGATACGTTGCGCGAGTCGCGAACCGGCGACAAGGCGACCTACCGGATCCGGGCGCGCCGGGTCGGCGAGCTGTCCCCGGACGGCGCCTACCAGGCCACCGTCGAGCCGCTCGAGAACAAGATCGAGATGAGCAAGGTCAACGGCGAGTGGCGCATCGATGAGCTGCCCGACGGGGTGGTGATCGACAACACCGCGTTCGGCAAGTCCTACCGGCGCTATGTCCTGTACTTCGCCGATCCGACCGGCAGCACCGTGGTACCCGACCTGCGCTGGATCTCGGTGCCCAAGGTGCAGCTGACCCAGCGGCTGCTCAGCATGCTCGGCGCAGGCACCCAGCCCGCGCTCGCCTCGGTGTTGCGCAACGAGCTCGCCGCACCGATCAGCTTGCGCAGCCCGGTCACCAAAGCCAACGGCGAAACGGACGAAGTCGGCGTCGGGCTCGGTGGGGTGAAGATCGACTTCGCAGGCGCGTCGACGCTCACCCCGCACGAGCGCGAATTGCTTGCCGCACAAGTCGTGCTGACGCTCGCAGGCGCCGATGTGCTCGGCCCCTACGTGCTGCTCGCCGATGGCAAACCGCTCGACGACCGGTTCGCCAACGGCTGGTCGGTTGCCGACGTGCAGCAGTACAGCCCGGCGACGTCCGGGCGCAACCAGGTCGGGCTGCACGCGCTGCGCGGCGGCGCGCTGGTGCGGGTGCCGGAGAACAACGGCGTGATCACGCCGGTTCCCGGTTACTTCGGCGCGGTGAACAACCTGTTGTCGGCCGCGATGTCGCCGGATGGTCAGCTGGTCGCCGGCGTCGCGGATGCCGGGCGGCCCGCGCCGGATCCGCCGCGGACGCTGATGATCGGCACCTACGGCGGCAACGCCTTTCCGGTCGCGGCAGGCGGGACCATCACCCGCCCGTCCTGGAATGTCGACGGCACGGCCGCCTGGGCGGTCATCGACGGCGACCGGGTGATCCGTGCCGTCAACGACCGCGCCACCGGCACCGTCTCGGTGCAGGATGTCGACATCTCGGCGCTCACCAGTTCGTCCTCGGCCCTGCGCACGCCCATCACCGAGCTGCGGGTCTCCCGGTCCGGGGTGCGGGCCGCGCTGATCGCGGACGGCAAGGTCTATGTCGTCGTGGTCGCCCCGACGCCGGACGGCCGGTTCGCGCTGTCGTCGCCGCTGCCGGTCGGTCTCGGCGCGACCTCTGCCGCGGTCTCGGTCTCCTGGTTCGGCAGCGACACCTTGCTCATCGCCCGCGAAGGCAACGTCGATCCGGTGAGCACCGTGTCGCTGGACGGCTCCGGATCGACCACGCAGACGAGCCGGAACGTGACCGTTCCGGTGCGCCAGGTGAGCGCCTCCCCGGAACACCAGTACGCCGCCGACTCCCGCGCGGTGCTCGAACTGACCAGCAATCCCGATGGCGGCGAGCCCTATTGGCGCGAGGTGCCCGGTCTCGGCGCGAATGCCGTTCCGGTGCTGCCCGGCTGACGACGGCGCCGGCGTAATCGTCTGCGCGGCACTGTGGGCGGTATGCGGTCGCCTGCGCATTTCGTGTCGGTGGGCAGGTGCACACTCTGGCGATGCGGACCCTGCTGGATCTGATCTTGCCTGTGTCGTGTGCGGGGTGTGGCGTGGCGGGCGCGGGGTGGTGTGCGCGGTGTGCCGCGGTGCTCGCGTGCCCGCCGGTACGGGTGCGGCCGCGCACCGATCCCGGGGTGCCGTGCTGGGCGCTCGGACCGTATGCGGGGCCGGGGCGGCGGGCGGTGTTGGCGGCCAAGGAGAGTGGGCGCCGGGATCTGGCGGAGCCGCTCGGGCTGGCGTTGGCGGGTGGGCTGGCCCGGTTGCGCTCGGCGGATCGGCCACTGGTGCTGGTGCCCGCGCCGAGCCGGACGGCGGCCGCGCGGCGTCGCGGCGGAGATCCCGTGTTGCGCATGGCGCAAGTAGCCGCGAGTTGGCTGACTGATAGCCGGATGGTATCCGTGTTGCGGGTGTGGTGGGGTGTGCGTGATTCGGTGGGCTTGACACCGGGTGAGCGGGCTCACAATCTGCGTGGTCGAGTGACGACGATACCCGGTTCCGTGGCACCGTGCACGATCCAGGAAAACGCCGAGGTAGTGCTGGTCGACGACGTCTTGACGACCGGTGCGACGGCCCGCGAGTCGGTGCGCGCGCTCGCCGAATCCGGCATACCGACACATGCAGTATTGGTTACCTGTGCTGCTTGACTCCGGGAAATTTGCGTGAACACTGGCGCACTCCCGAATGTCGTACTAGCGTCGCGATCACACACCCGAACCGGGAGTTTGGAGGTGGCGCCTCGGACATCATGTGCCGAGAGATTTCGTCGCTCGGCACGGCTCATCCCGCCGCACGCACTTGGTCTGTGCGGCCATATTCGGGAGGTACGCGTGACGACTTCTTCACGACCTTCAGTGCACGATGCTGATCCTTCGGTGCTGGCAGATCGCACCATGGACGTGACCGAGCAAGACATTGCGACCCCATCAAGGACGCCCCGCGCGGACGTCGTGGTGAAGGGGCGAAATGTCGAAGTGCCGGATCACTTCCGAATCTATGTCGCAGATAAACTCTCCCGGCTGGAACGCTTTGATCCGTCGATCTTCATCTTCGATGTCGAGCTGTTCCACGAGCGAAATCGTCGGCAGCGCAAGAGCTGCCAGCGCGTCGAGATCACCGCACGCGGCAAGGGCCCGATCGTCAGGGCCGAGGCGTGCGCCGACAGTTTCTACGCGGCCCTCGAGTCGGTGACCGCCAAGCTGGAGAGCAGGCTGCGCCGCACCAAGGATCGGCGCAAGGTGCACTACGGGGACAAGACCCCGGTGTCGGTCGCCCAGGCTACGGCAGACCTGGTTGACGATCAGCTGTTCGCACTGTCGAACGGGAACACCACGGCGCACGACCACCCCGACGGTGGCGGCCGAGGCCGCGCCGACGAGCTCGTGCAGACCCCGGAATATGCGGCCGGGCCAGGACATATCGTCCGCACCAAGGTGCACACCGCGACCCCGATGTCCGTCGACGACGCCCTCTACCAGATGGAACTCGTCGGCCATGACTTCTTCCTCTTCCAAGACCGAGAGACCGACCGACCGTCGGTTGTCTATCGTCGGCACGCCTTCGACTACGGCCTCATCCGGCTCGCATAGAAGGCTCCTGTTCGCCCGCCGCTCCGGGTGTTCAGCGCGCCCGTTGAATGCCCGGAGGATGGCCAGGAAGCGAAATCACGTGCCGCGTACCGCATCCCATCTGGGGCCTCGCGCCTTCGCGCCGGGCAAGTGCGACAGCGGCCGATCGCGATTCCAGACGTGCGCGAGTTCGAGTAGCTGACGAACGTCGGAGTCGATGTCACCGGTATCCACCGTGCGGTGCCCCGCATGTCGCGGGCTCGGGTCGGACCCGTGGTCCTTCGCCATGATGGCGCGCGCGATCAGTCGCGCGTAACGCTCGGGGCGCTGCCCGGTGTCGTCCTCGGCGGGGACGTACCGGTGCAGGTGCATCAAGGCATCGCGGATCTCGACCGTCATCCGCACCAGCCGTGCGTCGGACCCGACCCGTGTATGTGGTGCGAGCACGATCCCCGGCACTGCGGCGGTCAGGTCGCGCCACAGTGGTTCGAGCTTGCGGCACGCCCGGCCCGAGCGATCCCAGCCTGCGCGGCTGCGCAGCGATACGACCAGCGGCACCGCCAAGATGGCGGAGCCGAGGAATATCGCGCTGTAGTTCGATGCTGCCCAGCGCACCAACATGGGATCGTCGACCGTCCGCCAACCCGCGAATTCCACCACGGTGATCAGCAGGCCGCCGCAGCCGACAAGCATTGCGGCGAGCAGTATCCCGTACACAACTCGCTCGTGCGTGGCGAGGCCGTCGGAGCGCAACTCCCTGGTCGCCACCCGCCAGGCCAGCCGCCCGCACGCGATCAGCGGGATCCACATGAGCACAATGGCGACGCCGGTTTCCCAGTTCGCGAGCGCGCCGATCAGCCTGCCGTCGTTGCGCGCCGCGGTTCCGGCGAGCAGGATGCCGACGACAGTGGTCGCGCCGACCAGGTCGTAGCGCCATTGCCTGGCGCGAGCGGTGTCCGGCTCGGCGCCTGCCCACAGTTTCGCGGTGCCATACAGATTCGCGTTCATCATCATGATCGCGCCCATGGAGAGCTGGTGCATCAGGCTGAAGTGCTGCGGCGCGAGGCTGCGTTGCCACAGCACAAGGCAGAGCAGCGCCCACCCCAACGCCCTGTTGAGCAGGCGATCGATCAGAGTGTCGTGCAGGACGATCCGACGGGCCAGCGTGACAAGCCCGACGAACGCGATCACCGGGACCGCAAGAGACAGCGGGATCGGTGAGGTCACCGTCGACGGTCGCGGAAGAATGTCCGGTGCAGCAACGAGTCTCGGCGCGGGGGCCGCATGGCGTGCAGCATCACCATGTCGGCGAAGGTTTCGGCATCGCGTTCGCGGCTGGTGCCGTAATCGGTGCGGCCGAGTACGTGCGCGATGGATTCGGGCGAGATCGAGGGCAGCAGTTCCGCGACCGCGGCCACGGTGGGGGTGCTCGATGCGGGATGCTCGTCGGTCGGCTGTTCCGGGCCGTGGCCGAGCAGCATGTGCCCGAGCTCGTGCACGATGATGTGCTCGGCATGCCATTCGGTGGTGTCCGCGCCGTAGACGATGACGTCGCTGTCCTGCTTGGCAATCCACAGACCGCTACCTGTGCCGCAGCCGCTGCCCGCGAGCAGTGCGGTATCGATCGGGAGCAGGCTGATGCTGCGGCCTCGATACTCCGCGACATCGTCCAGATAACTCGACAGATCCCACGGCTGCGGGATCGGAAGGTCGCGGGTCAGGTTCCGGAACCGGGCCTGCATGGCCATTCGTTGTATCTCCTACACCAAGCTCAGTTCCCCCGTGTAGGTCAGGATCTTACCGACTCGGCGGTTCGGATCGATCAGTGCTCTCGATGATTTTCGCGAGGATTGATTGGTCGATGTTCGAACCACGCAGTGCGATGCTCGCGACGTTGGCGTCGCGCATGGTCGCGAGCAACTCGAGTTCGCGGTCGATCGCGGCGGCGGCGGGGCCGGTGGTCGTGAGGTAGTCCGCGGCCACGCCGAAGCTCTGCGCGATCGCCGCCAGGATGTCGAGCTCGACTGTCGCCGAGGCCTTTTCGCTGTCGAACTCGCCTCTGCGTAGTCGCTCCAGATAGCTGGACGGCAGCGGCCGGTGCAGGTATTCCGCGGCCTGTTCGGCCACCGTCGCGGTGCTGCGCTCCGGTGCGGAGCGCGGGTGCACGACCGCGAAGAGTCGATTGATCTTGTGGCTCAGCATGAGCGTTGCTTCCGCCGGCGCACCGTTCGTCATCTCCGTCATCTCAGTACCCGCCGTTTCGACTCGCGGACGTGACCATGTTGGCAGCCACCCACCGTGCCCGGAAGTGGGCTTCTGTCGCAGCATCTACGTCCTCCGATCGTCCGGCCAGCCAGCGCCGGTATCGCCGTTCCTGCAGTTCGGTGCTGTCGCTGGCTTCGGCGGGCACCTCGAGCAGGTGCGCGAACGCCATTTCGACGAGTGGGTGCAGCTGTCGGCCTGGACCGCCGTTGCGTTCCAGCATCGTGGTGGCATAGCGCGCCGAGAGCTTGGAGACCACCCGGTTGAGTTCGGCGATCGCCGAGACGACCTGCGCGTCGGTGGTTCTGCCCTGTTCGACCGCGTCGTTGAGCCTGCCCGCGGTGGCGAGCAGTCCGGTGAGGTCGGCGATTTCGAAGCGGATCGAGTCGGGCCCGGCCACCACGGATTCGCCGGGCAGGCGGGGGTCCGCCACGGGTTCGTCGGCGGCCGGGGTGCCGCCCGCGTAGGTGCGCGCCGCGCTGCCGGGCAGCCAACGCAGCGGCGCGTCGAGTTTGTTCAGCGTGTGCGTGCTGATCGCCGCGTCGCCGTCCTCGATCTTGCGAATCGTCGGTGCCGAAGGTCCCCCGAGGTCGCCGATCTGTAACTGCGTGAGTCCGAGCTCGTCCCGGCGTTCCTTGATGATTCGGCCGAATCGCTTCTGGCGCCGCGACAGCTCCGAAGGGCTATGCATAGTGCGTTTCAGGGTATGCGTGGCCAGGGTTGAAAGCAAATCAATAGAAAAAGTTTGAAAAGTTAGTGGAAATATTGTTACGCTGCTGAGGCGCCGAGTTACACCGAGATCGACCTTGCGGAGTGTTCCGGAACGAGCAGGGGCGTTCGCCGGAACGGGCGCCTCCGGTCTGTTGCGCAATGGCGCGTGGCAGGCCGGGTTAACAGCGGCGAGGGAGGGGATTGCCGCTGGCACGGGATCACCGTCGGCGAAGGGGGTCGACGGTGAACTTACTTTGGAGTAAGTTTGGTGGTCAGAGATCTTTCGAAAGGAAATCGCATGGCCACCAAGGCTGCTCGCCGTGCCGTGATTGTGTCCGGTGCGCGCACGCCGTTCGTGCGTGCGTTCACCGGATACACCCGCATGGATTCCATCGCACTTGCCGACGCCGCGGTGCGCGGTCTGCTGGAGCGGACCGGGCTGCCCGGCGCGCAGGTACAGGCCATCGTGTGGGGCGGCGTCATCCTGCCGAGCGCGGCGCCGAACATCGCCAGGGAGATCGCCCTGGATCTGCGGCTCGACCCCGGTTGTGAGGGGTACACCGTGACCAGGGCGTGCGCCTCCGGCCTGCAGGCGGTCACCGCCGCCGCGGCCGCGATCGAGCGCGGCGAATACGACATCATGATCGCGGGCGGCAGCGATTCCACCTCGAATGCCGAGGTCAAGCTGCCGCAGAAGGTCGTGCATGCTGCGGCGCCGCTTGCGCTCGGCAAGCCGAAGCCCAAGGACTACCTGTCCGCGGTGGCACAGCTGGCGCCGTTCACCGACCTGCTGCCGAGCAGGCCGAAGATCGCCGAGCGCACCACCGGCGAGGTGATGGGGGAGTCGGCCGAGAAGATGGCCCGCATCCACGGCGTGAGCCGAGCCGACCAGGACGAGTTCGCCGCCCGCTCGCATCACCGCGCCGCGGCCGCCATCGATTCGGGCCGCTTCGACGACGAGGTGCTACGGGTGCGTACCCCGGAGGACACCGAGATCGCCCGCGACGGACTCGTCCGCGGCGACACCAGCGTCGCGAAACTGGCCAAGCTGAAGCCGGTGTTCGCCGAGAACGGCACCGTGACCGCGGGCAACGCCAGCCCGCTCACCGACGGCGCCTCGGCAGTGCTGCTGATGAGCGAGGAGAAGGCGCAGGCGCTCGGCTACCGGCCGCTCGCCGCGTTCCGCTCGTGGAGCTACGTGAGCGTCGATCCGACCGACCAGGTGCTGATCGGTCCCGCGATCTCGATGCCGCGCGCGCTGGACAAGGCCGGAATGTCGTTGCGCGACATCGACTTCGTCGACATCCACGAGGCATTCGCCGCGCAGACCCTTTCCGTGCTCACCGCGCTGGCCAGCGACGAGTGGGCCAAGACGCGGCTGGATCGCGACACCGCCGTCGGCGAGGTCGACATCGACACCCTCAACGTGCACGGCGGCTCGGTCTCGCTCGGCCATCCCTTCGGCGCCACCGGTGCCCGCATGGTGACCACCATGGCCAACGAGCTCGCGCGGACCGGCAAGAACGCTGCGCTGCTCGGCATTTGCGCGGCGGGCGGCATCGGCGCCTCAGCGGTGCTCGAACGCGTCTGAGCTCGGGCTGGATGGGCGCTCACCGTGCGAGCGGTGGGTAGCCCGTCGAAAACCGGTTGAGCCGTCGAGCGGTTGCGCAGTACGAATTGCGGATGATCGATTCGACTGTTTCCACCGCTCGCCGCGTCGAGCTCCGCCGAATCACCGGCGACACCGTCTATGAGGTGTGCAAACTCAGTGACACGCTGTCGGAGGAGCAGCACGATTTCGTGGCCGACAACGGCATCTCCATCGCCGAGGCGCACTTCTCGGACGTCGCGTGGTTCCGCGCGGTCTACGCCGACGACAAGCCGGTCGGCTTCCTGATGCTGCATCTGGGGCTGGACGAGGACGAACCCGATTCTCGAGGTGTCTTCCTGTGGCGCTTCATGATCGCGGGTCCCGCGCAGGGACGTGGGATCGGGCGCGAGGCGATCACCATGCTGGTGGCTTGGCTGAAAGCGCGCGGCACGAGCGAACTGTATGTCAGCTACGGCAAGGGACCCGGCAGCCCAGAAGGGTTCTATCGATCCCTCGGCTTCGTCCCGACCGGGCGGATGCACTCGGACGCAGAAGAGGAATACGAGGCCGTGCTGCGCTGGTAGTCAGCGAGTGCGGCGGGGGCGGTGCGGCGGATAGGCCGGGAAGGTGCCGTCGGCGGTGGGTCGGACACGCTGGGTGTCCGGCTCCCGCTTCGGGCGAGCCTCGTCGGCGATGATCCGCAGACACGTGTCGTGATTGGATTCGCCGGGGCGGCCCTCCCGGCGCAAGCGCAGCATCGCATGTGCCAGATCGATGCCAAGCTCGTTCGACAGCCGCACGGCGTCGACGTTGGCCATGGCAAACCTCCTGAGCCGATGAAACGCTGCCTTCGTAATGGATCCGTTCTTGACGTACCCAGTCGGTGGGCAGTCGAATCCCGGCGCCCCCGACCAATTTTCGGCCCGGTTGGTCTGGTGTGGTCGGGATCCTGTGTCTACCACGCCGACCAGCGGCTACGGCAGCCGATATGGGCGAATCGGCGCCGCTGTGATCATTTCGGTACTTGCTCGGTATCGGGCCGACGTGTTCCGGCCGGGTGTGCGGCGCAGTCGCGTGCGCGTCAGGCGCGGAAGGTCTCCTGATGCACGGCGTCGGTCAGCGGTCGACCGGTACGCCAGCCGAACCGTTCCAGGTCGGGCACCTGCTGAAATTCGTGGACCGGCCCGACGCACAGCCACGCGATCGGCCGGATGCCGTCGGGCAGGCCGACGAGCTCGGTGAGGAACTCGGGGTCGTAGAAGGAGACCCAGCCGACGCCGATGCCTTCGGCGGTCGCGGCGAGCCACAGATTCTGGATCGCGAGCACGGCGGAGTAGACGCCGGTTTCGGGGACGGTGGCCCGGCCGAGCACCTGTGGCCCGCCGCGACCGTGGTCGTAGCTGACCACGATGCCGGTGCCGCTCTCGACAATGCCCTCGATCTTGATCGGCGCGAAGGTCGTGGCCCGTTCCTCAGGCAGCGCGTCGCGGAACTCGATCCGCTTGTCCGCCACATGCTCGGCGAACTTTCGCAGCGTGCTCGGATCGCGCACCACCACGAAATCCCACGGCTGCGAGTTGCCGACGCTCGGCGCCCGATGCGCGGCCGCCAGGATTCGCCACAGCGTCGCATCGTCGACGACGTCGCCGGTGAACTCCGCCCGCACATCGCGCCGCAGCCGAATCGCGTCGTACACACTCAGCCCGTCAGCATCCACCCGCCCAGTCAACCAGCCTGGGCGTCACCGGCTCTGCACACCCTCCGCCACAGGTTGGCCGCTGTGCCATGGCTGTGGGCCCAGCCGGCGGCCGTGCGCGCTCGGCGGTCACCGAGCACGCAAACGCCGCACAGCAACTGCTCGAGCTGTGCGGCGTGCGGCGGCTCTCTGGGTGACTACCTGGCGAATTCGGGTGCGCGCTCGACGGTTTCGGTGCGGCGGGCGAGGCGGCGCTTGCCCGCGGCGAGGGCGGTGCGCAGGCCGCGGCGCTTGCCGGTCACCGGATCGATGACGGGGGTGGTGTTGCCGCCGAACTTGCGCTCCGAGGCGGTCTCGGGGGCGTCGTCGGTCGTGTCGCGCAGGTACTTGTTCGGCAGCGACAGCTTCACGATGGTCCGCCACGCCTTGAAGTACTGCACCGGCAGCGAGCCGGTGGTGTAGGGCAGGTCGTACTTCTCGGCCAGCGCCCTGACCTTGACCGCGATGTCCGCGTACCGGTTGCTCGGCAGGTCGGGGAACAGGTGGTGCTCGATCTGGTGGCTGAGGTTGCCGGTCATGAAGTGGGTGAGCGGGCCGCCGGAGATGTTGGCGCTGCCCAACATCTGCCGCAGGTACCACTGGCCCTTGGTCTCGCCGTCGATGTCGGCCTTGGTGAACTTCTCTGCGCCATCGGGGAAGTGGCCGCAGAAGATCACCGCGTTGGACCAGACGTTGCGGATCGCGTTGGCGGCGAGGTTCGCGGTGAGCGTGCTGACGAACGCGGGCCCGGTGAGCGCAGGGAAGATCACGTAATCCTTGAGGATCTGCTTGCCCATCTTGGTCAGCGCCTCGTTGCGCTTGCGCTCGAACTCGACGCGCTCCTGGCTGCCCGGCTTGAATCGGCCTGCGGCCAGCTTGCCGAGTTCCATGTGCTGAATGGAGACGCCGTACTCGAACAGCAACTGCAGCACCAGGTTGTAGACCGGGTTGCCCAGGTTGAACGGCTTCCAGCGCTGGTCGCGGGTCACCCGAAGCAGGCCGTAGCCGATGTCGTCGTCCATGCCGAGCACGTTCGTGTACTTGTGGTGCAGGTAGTTGTGTGTGTGCTTCCAGTGCTTGGCCGCGCCCGCGTTGTCCCATTCCCACGAGCTGGAGTGGATTTCCGGATCGTTCATCCAGTCCCACTGCCCGTGCATGGTGTTGTGCCCGATCTCCATGTTCTCGATGATCTTGGCGGTGCTGAGCAGGGCAACGCCCGCGAGCCAGGCCGGCGGCAGGAAACTGGCGAAAAGAACACCGCGCCCGCTGATTTCGAGCGCGCGCTGTAACCGGATGACGTTGCGGATATACCGGGCATCGCGCTCGCCGCGCGACGCCTCGATATCCCGCCGGATCGCATCGAATTCCGCGCCGAGTGCTTCCACGTCGGCCTCGGTGAGATGTGCGTATTCCTTGACATCCGAGATCGCCATGCCGGCTACAGTACCGTAACTTACGACACCGTAGGTTACGAGGACCTGAACGGCGATGTGGCAAATCCCCCATTGCCAAGGCGCCTCGGTGATGGTAGATCAGCAAGTAGCCAGCATGTAACCCGAACGTTCGTTCGTCGAATTTTTGCCTGAAGGTCACGCGAAGTTTCGAATCTTCGCCTAACTTTCGCCTTCCCAACGAACGGAGTTTTGGATCATGCGATTATGCAAGGCGATGCTCACCGCGCTGTTACTGGCGAGCATCGTCACTGTGGGGGGTGCGCCGGCGGCCCATGCCGACGACGACAAGCGCGTGCGCGTGCTGACCTGGAACATATTTCACGGCGGTCGCGAACCGACACCCGCCAATCTGAACGACCTGATCGATCAAGTCATCGACATCAAACCGGATGTGTTCTTCGCCGTAGAGACCTACGGCTCCGGCGAAACGATCACCGACGCGTTGACCGCACGGGCGAACAACGGCCGCTACACCGGCGTCAAGATCACCGACCGCCCCGCAGGCAGTGACAACCTCTGGATCTTCACCAAATACGACGTCGTCGCGACCTACCCGAAGCCGCAGGGCGGCCCGGCCAGCGACTTCCACTTCGGTGGCGTGCGGGTGAAGGTGCCGAACAGGGGTGAGCTGAATCTGTTTGCCACCTGGCTGACCTACACCGACCCGTGGGACGGCTACCTCATCGACGAGAACGCGATCGACCTGCGCGACGGGCGCACGCCACGGCACTCCGTCGACGATGTGGTGCGCGCCGAGCGGGCGCAGACCCAGTACATCACCGACATCATCACCACCCAGCTGCCGAAGATGCTGGCAGGCAACACCGCGCCGGTCGTGCTCGGCGGCGACTTCAACACGCTGCCCGCCGCGGACTGGACACCGGATCAGGGCAAGTGCCCCAACCACTTCGGGGCGAGCTATCCGTTGCGCGCGACGAAGGTCGTCACCGACGCAGGCTTCGTCGACACCTTCCGTGCGGCGAATCCGGATGTCTGCTCGGCGCCGGGCCGCACCTGGAGCCCGCTGCCCACCGAGAAGCTGATCACCCAGCAGCGGATCGACTTCACCTTCGCGCGCGGCCCGGTCGAGGTGCGTGCGTCGCGCATCGTCGACAAGCGGATGCCCAAGCACGGTGCAGGCGAGTTCTACTCCGACCACGCCGCCGTCGTCAGCGACCTGAAGGTGCGCTGGCCGTAGGCCGGTCATCGATGCACAGAGCCGGGAGCGGCAACGCTCCCGGCTCGTGGTCGATTACTCAGCGGCGCTTGCGATTACGCCACATCGCCCGCTCACGCACGGCCTTGCGGCGCAGCGAAGCCTGCTCCTGGCGGGCCCGATCCTGCAGCGCGAGGGTGGCCTCGCGCAGCACGACCTTCTCGTGCTCGGCCTTCTCGCGCAGCGCGCGTTTGGCCTCGCGGAGCATCTCCTTCTCCTGGCGTGCCTTCTCCTTGAGCACCACCTTGGCCTCGCGCATGGCCGAGCGCAGCCCGCGCCGCTGCCCGGTCTCCGGATCGACGCCGAGCCAGTGCGCGGTGTCCGAACTCGGCAGCGACGGCAGCGTGATGCCTGCGAACTTGCGCTCCGAGGACGTCTCCGGCGCGTTGTCGGAGGTGGCCTTGAGGAACCGATCCGGAATGGCGAGCTTGTGGATGGTCCGGAAGGCGAGCAGGTACTGCTTGCCGAGCGAGCCGGTGGTGTAGGGCAGGTCGTACTTGTCGCAGAGTTCGCGCACCCGCACCGCGACCTCCGAGTACCGGTTGCTCGGCAGGTCGGGGAACAGGTGGTGCTCGATCTGGTAGCAGAGGTTGCCGCTCATGAAGGCCATCACCGGCCCCGCCTTGAAGTTGGCACTGCCGAGCATCTGCCGCAGGTACCACTCGCCGCTGGTCTCACCCTCGAGCTGTTCGATGGTGAATTTCTCTGCGCCGTCGGGGAAGTGGCCGCAGAAGATCACCGCATAGGCCCAGAGGTTGCGCACCAGGTTGGCGGTCGCATTGGCCTTGAGCGTCTGCTTGAACGCCGGGCCGGTGAGGGCCGGGTAGAGCAGATAGTCCTTGGTCACCTGGCGGGTGATCTTGCGGCCGAAGTCAACGTTCGGCTTCGACATGACCTCCCAGCGCGGGGTTTTGGACAGCTCCTTCTCGATGCTCCAGTCGTGCAGCGCGATGCCCCACTCGAAGGTGGCCGCGAGCACCAGGTTCGCCAGCGGCTGCACCAGGTGGATCGGCTTCCACGGCTCGTCGCGGGTCATCCGCAGGATGCCGAAGCCGAGGTCCTCGTCCTTGCCGAGCACATTGGTGTAGGTGTGATGGGAGTAGTTGTGCGCCCGCCGCCACTGCGACGAGGGCCCCGTCATATCCCATTCCCACGAGCTGGAGTGGATCTCCGGATCGTTCATCCAGTCCCACTGCCCGTGGCCGACGTTGTGCCCGAGCTCCATGTTCTCGATGATCTTGGCGACGGACAGCAGCGCGGTACCGGTGAGCCAGGCCCAGCGGTTGCGGCTGCCGAACAGCACCGCGCGCCCGGCCACCTCTAGGCCGCGCTGCGCGGCGATGGTGCGCCGGATGTACTTCGCGTCACGCTCGCCGCGAGATTGTTCCACCGAGCGCCGGATCGAATCGAGCTCCTGACCCAGTGTCTCGATGTCGGCCGCCGTGAGGTGGGCGAACGCCTGAATATCGGTGATGGCCACCGGGGTCCTTTCCCTCTCGATTTGATTCGAGGGTACCTAAGGCATGCCTGCCTCAGTGTTACCCACGTCTCACACGTCGAGCGTGCAGTTGCCCGCCGCGGCCGAGATGCAGGTCTGCACCTTGTCGCCCTCGCGGTGCTCGTCGCCGTTGCGCAGGTCGCGCACATGCCCGGAACTCAGTGTGACGACACAGGTTTGGCAGATGCCCATGCGGCAGCCGAACGGCATCTGCACGCCTGCGGCCTCGCCCGCCTCCAGCAGGCTGGTCGCGCCGTCCACGTCGCTGGTCCGGCCGGTCTTGCCGAAGGTGACGGTGCCGCCCTCGCCGACCGCGCCTCGCTCGATCTCGAACCGTTCCACGTGCAGCTTGTCCGCGATACCCGCGTCGCGCCAATGATGTTCGATCTCGTCGAGCATCGCGGCAGGACCGCAGGCCCAGGTGTCGCGCTCGCGCCAGTCGGGGAACTTCGTGTCGAGCTCGGCCAGCGCGAACTTGCCGTTGTCGCCGGTGAGGTGCAGGTGCGAGGTGAAGGTCGGGTGCCGGTCGTGCAGGTCGCGCAGTTCGGCGCCGAACATGACGTCCGCTTCGGTGCGCGCGGAGTGCTGGTGCACCACGTCGGTGACCATGCCGCGGCGGTCCATCGCGCGCAGCATCGACATCACCGGGGTGATGCCGCTGCCCGCGGTCAGGAACAGCACCTTCGGCGGCGGCGGGTAGGGCAGCACGAAGCCGCCCTGCGGCGCGGCGAGCCTGACCACGGTGCCCACCGGAACACCGCTGACCAGATGGCTGGACAGGAAGCCCTCCGGCATTGCCTTGACGGCGATCGAGATGACCCGCTTGCCGCCCGCGCCGGGATCCGACCAGTTCGGCGGACAGGTCAGCGAGTAGGAGCGCCAGTGCCAGCGCCCGTCGATCAGCACGCCGATGCCGATGTACTGGCCCGGCTGGTATTTGAAGTCGAAGCCCCAACCCGGCTTGATCACCAGGGTGGCGGAATCGGCGGTTTCCTTGCGCACGTCTACGACGCGCCCGCGCAGCTCACGCGCCGACCACAGCGGGTTGGCCAGGTGCAGATAATCATCGGGCAGCAGCGGGGTGGTGACCCGCGCGACCGCGCCGCGCAGCACGTTCAATCTGCCGCCACGTTCGGCGACGCTCGCCGCAGGCGCCTCCAGCCATTCCCGGACGCCGCGCACGGAAAATCCCCCTCGTTTCGAGCTCATCGCTGCCGTTCGTCTTCCTGTCGTCGGATGCGCTGTCGCGCCACCACCCAGCCAGGTTACGGCATCGTAGGTTAGCCGGGGAGGCGCGCGGCGGGTGCTGCTTGTCTCAGTGCGGTGGGTGTGCTCAGAGCAGCTCGAGCAGGAACGGCAGCTCCTGCGCGGCGTACCAGGCGAGCTGGTGGTCCTCGGCATCGCCGAGCACGAACTCGGCGTCGGTGTCGCCGAGGTCAGCGGCGTCGACCACGTCGACCGCCTTGGCCACCTCTGGTTCGGCCTCGACCAGGTCGACGTGCACCGAGCCGATCTGGTCATAGGTCACCGGCCCGGTCAACCGCACGACGGCATCGTCGAGGTCGGGGCGCAGCGTCACGCCGGTGACATCGGCGGCGACCACCGCGCGCCGGTACACCGGCCTGCCGCTCGCCACCGGCTCGGCATCGTCGGCCGGTTCGGCGTCGTCGATCTCGTCACGTTCTGCGGCGAGCAGGCGCAGCGAGGCGCGGGCGGCCTCGCCCATCGCCACCTCGGCCAGCTCCTCGTCGTCGCCGGACGCGTACGCCTCGCGCAGCGCGGGCGTGACCGCGAAGGCGGTGCCGCCGACCGGTCGCAATTCCCGGTTCGCGACGAGCTCGCGCAGCATCGGCACCGTCGCGGGGATGTAGACCCGCACTTTCTCCTGATCAGACGCAGGCACCGAGCATCTCCTCCATGGAATCGCGCACCGACGCGGCCAGCACGCCGATATCGGCCATCGCGTCGCGGTCGGCGTTGAGTCCATAGAACACGTGCCCGTCATAGGACGTGATCCCGATACTCGAGGCCTGGTTGCGCAGCAGTGGCGACACCGGATACATCTCCAGCATCCGCGCGCCGCCGATGAACATCGGCGTCTGCGGACCCGGCGCGTTGGTGATCACCAGATTGAATGTGTGTTCTGCGAACGTACTCGCCGCGCGCACGCTCATCGCATGCAGGCTCGCCGGAGCGAACCCGGCAAGGTGCACCAGCGTGCGGGCCTTGACTCCGCGGTGCTGCCTGCCGTTGGCCTCGGTGGCGTGCGCGATGTGCGAAAGCCGCATCACCGGGTTGGGTTCGCCGACCGGCAGATCGATCAGGAACGAGGACACCTCGCTCGTCGGCTCCAGCCGATCACCCGCTGTCCCTTCGACATACACCGACATCGGCACCACGGCCCGCAGCGTTGTCGATTCGGTCAGCGCCTCGCCCCGCGACAGCAGCCAGTTGCGCAGCGCGCCGGTGACCACCGCGAGGATGACGTCGTTGATCGAGCAGTCGAAGCGCTTGCGGATCTTGCGGTAGTCCTCCAGATCGGTGCGCATCACATCGAAGCGCCGGTTACGCGAGGTGCGCGCGTTCAGTGGGCTGTCCGGCGCACCGGTCGTCGCGGCGCGCACCGCGCCGACGACCGAGTCCATCGCGCGGCCCGCCGCGCCGATCACCCCGAACGCGCGCCCGCTGGCATGGCGGAACACATCGAGCGCTTCGCGCGGCTGCGCCGCCAGGTGGGTCAGCGCGCCGGCCAGCAACTCCACCTCGTTGGGTTCGCGCGGCGCATGCCATGCGTCATCGGCCAGCTCCCGCGGTGACGGGCCGGTGTCGAGGATGACGTGGCCGATCTCCAGCGCGGTGTCGCCGTCGACCAGTGCCGAATGCGTCTTGGTGAAGATCGCGCAGCGGCCCTCGGACAGGCCCTCGATCAGGTACATCTCCCACAGCGGCCTGCTCTGATCCAGCGGCCGCGAGGACAGCCTTGCCACCAGTTCGTGCAGCTGCTCGTCGGTGCCAGGGGTCGGCAGCGCCGAGCGCCTGATGTGATAGGTGATGTCGAACCGGCTGTCCTCCACCCACACCGGGCGGCCGAGGGTGAACGGAATCTCGCGCACTTTGCGGCGATAGCGGGGAACCAGCGAGAGCCTGGCCTCGACGAGATCGAGCAGCCGGTCGTAGTCGAGGACCGGCTCGGCGTCGGCGCCCGGTTCCGCGGTTCGGACGATCGCGAGGGAGCCGATATGGATCGGATTGCTGCTCGACTCGAGCCGATAGAACGACGCGTCCTGCGGCGTCAGTCTCGTGATCACGCTGCCAGGTGCTCCTTCTCCGCTGCCGTCCACGCCTATTGTGCTGGCGCCACAAGGATTCAGACCGTCCGTTGTGGCGTATTCGGTGAAATCGGCGTTCCCCTTGTCCCGGTGTCTGCTTGCGTGGCAAGCTGTCTGACTCGAGCTCGGGGCACTCGATTCGATCACAGGGGGACTTCGGATGCACAGTCGACGACCGTCGCTTTCCCCTGCTCCGCACATCGAGCCGCCCCTGGACTGCGACCGAGGAACCCGGGGTCGGGATCAGCCGACCGGGACGGGCGATCAGGGGAACAGTGGGCGGCCGGAGATGCTGTCGCCGCGGGCGGCGTTGCCCTGCCGTCGTCGTCTACCGTCGCAGAGCGGATCAGCTACCGGGGGCGCGGCCCGACGCGCCCGACACGACGGACGACCTTCATCGTACGGGACCGACGGTGAGACCGGCTCGGCAGCAAGACGATTCGCGGAGAGTTCGCTGCGGCTCGTGCTCGAGGTGCTGGACGGCAAGCGCGGCGTGCCGCAGCTGCGGCCGCTCGCCACGCCGTCGGTGCTCGCCGCCATCGAAACACTCGCGCGGACCGGCCGGCAGAGCCGCGCACTCGGTCCTGCCCTCTTGACCACCCTCGGGGTCGAACTGACCGCGCCGAATACCGCGGAGGTGTACGGCAGATACCAGCGCGGACCTCGGTCGTTCGCGGTTGCTGCCCGGGTTGTTCTGCACCGGGCAGGCTGGCAGCTGACCGCGTTCCGCGTACTGTGAATACCAAGGCGGACGACACGGCATGGGCCGGTGGGGTGCGAACGTTGCTGCTCGGCGGCACCTACGATCGGCACCGCATTACCATGAAGCGTGCAGCGGATCCGCGCTCCCGCGCGAGCCCGCACGCCGAGGCCGTGTATCGCCACGCGGCCCGGCGCCGACGACACGAATGACACACCGACCAGAGGACTGACGAGACCCGTGCCTGCGCTGACACTGACGAGGTTGCTACGGATTGGTGAGGGTCGCATGGTCAAGCGGCTCGCCAACTTCGCCGATCAGGTTCTCGACCTCGAGTCGGACTACGAGCAGCTCACCGATGCCGAGTTGCGCGGTAAGACCGACGAGTTCCGTGAGCGCTACTCGGAGATGTACGAGGCGGGCGACGCCGATCCGCTCGGCCGCTTGATGGCCGAGGCCTTCGCGGTCGCGCGCGAAGCCTCGTGGCGCGTGCTGAACCAGAAGCACTACAAGGTGCAGATCATGGGTGGCGCCGCGCTGCACACCGGCAACATCGCCGAGATGAAGACCGGTGAAGGCAAGACGCTCACCTCGGTGCTGCCCGCCTACCTCAACGCGCTCAGCGGCGACGGCGTGCACATCGTCACCACCAACGACTACCTCGCCAAGCGCGACTCCGAGTGGATGGGCCGTGTGCACCGCTACCTCGGCCTCGACGTCGGCGTGATCCTGTCCGGCATGACGCCCGCGCAGCGGCGCGACTCGTACAGCGCCGACATCACCTACGGCACCAACAACGAGTTCGGCTTCGACTACCTGCGCGACAACATGACGCACTCGCTG
The DNA here is from genome assembly GCF_001612685.1 of Nocardia altamirensis NBRC 108246. Classification (GTDB taxonomy): domain Bacteria; phylum Actinomycetota; class Actinomycetes; order Mycobacteriales; family Mycobacteriaceae; genus Nocardia; species Nocardia altamirensis. Next base: position 95,238 of record NZ_BDAY01000037.1, on the reverse strand, counting down.
GACGATCTGGTGCAGCGCGGGCACAACTTCGCCGTGGTCGACGAGGTCGACTCCATCCTGATCGACGAGGCGCGCACGCCGCTGATCATCTCCGGCCCTGCCGACGCCTCCAGCAAGTGGTACGCCGAATTCGCGCGCATCGCACCGCTGTTGAAGAAGGACCTGCACTACGAGGTCGACATCAAGAAGCGCACCATCGGCGTGCACGAGGCAGGCGTCGAGTTCATCGAGGACCAGCTCGGCATCGACAACCTGTACGAGGCCGCGAACTCGCCGCTGGTCAGCTACGTGAACAACGCGATCAAGGCCAAGGAGCTCTACACCCGCGACAAGGACTACATCGTCCGCGACGGCGAGGTGATCATCGTCGACGAGTTCACCGGTCGCATCCTGGTCGGTCGCCGCTACAACGAGGGCATGCACCAGGCGATCGAGGCCAAAGAAGGCGTGGAGATCCAGCCCGAGAACCAGACCCTGGCCACCATCACCCTGCAGAACTACTTCCGCCTCTACGACAAGCTGTCCGGCATGACCGGTACCGCCGAGACCGAAGCGGCCGAGCTGCACCAGATCTACAGCCTCGGCGTCGTTCCGATCCCGACCAACCGGCCGATGGTCCGCCAGGACCAGTCCGACCTGATCTACAAGACCGAAGAGGCCAAGTTCGCGGCCGTTGTCGACGACGTCACCGAGCGGCATCAGCGGGACCAGCCGGTGCTGATCGGTACCACCAGCGTCGAGCGCTCGGAGTACCTGTCCAAGCAGTTCACCAAGCGCGGCATCGCGCACACCGTGCTCAACGCGAAGTTCCACGAGAACGAGGCCGCGATCATCGCCGAGGCAGGCCGGCCAGGCGCGGTGACCGTCGCGACCAACATGGCCGGTCGTGGTACCGACGTCGTGCTCGGCGGTAACCCCGACATCATCACCGACCTCATCCTGCGCAAGGAAGGCCTCGACCCGGTCGAGACGCCGGACGCCTACCAGCAGGCCTGGCTGCCGACGCTGGAGCAGGTCAAGTCGCAGACCAAGGCCGATGCCGACATCGTGCGCGAGGCGGGCGGGCTGTACGTGCTCGGCACCGAGCGGCACGAGTCGCGGCGTATCGACAACCAGTTGCGTGGTCGTTCCGGCCGTCAGGGCGACCCGGGCGAGTCCCGGTTCTACCTGTCGCTGGGTGACGAGCTGATGCGCCGCTTCAACGGCGCGGCGCTGGAAGCGATCATGACCAGGCTCAACCTGCCCGACGATGTGCCGATCGAGGCCAAGATGGTCTCCAAGGCGATCAAGAGCGCGCAGACCCAGGTCGAGCAGCAGAACTTCGAGATCCGCAAGAACGTGCTCAAGTACGACGAGGTGATGAACCAGCAGCGCACCATCATCTACGGCGAGCGCAACCGGATCCTGCGCGGCGAGGACATGGAGGGTCAGGTCCAGGAGATGATCACCGACGTGGTCACCGCCTACGTCACCGGCGCCACCGCGGAGGGCTACGTCGAGGACTGGGATCTGGACAAGCTGTGGACGGCGCTCAAGACGCTGTACCCGGTCCACGTCAGCTACAAGGACCTGACCGGCGAAACCGCGGTCGGCGAGGCGGGCGACCTCACCCGTGAGGAGCTGCTCGAGGCGCTGCTCGACGATGCGCACGACGCCTACGATCGGCGCGAGGGCGAGATCGACGGGCTGGCAGGCCAGGGCAGCATGCGCAATCTCGAACGCCAGGTGCTGCTTTCGGTGCTCGACCGCAAGTGGCGCGAGCACCTCTACGAGATGGACTACCTCAAGGAAGGCATCGGCCTGCGGGCCATGGCGCAGCGCGACCCGCTGGTCGAGTACCAGCGGGAAGGCTTCGACATGTTCTCGGCGATGCTCGAGGGCCTGAAGGAGGAGTCGGTCGGCTTCCTGTTCAACCTGCAGGTCGAGGTGCAGCAGCCGCAGCCGGAGGGGGTGTCGGTCGACGCAGGCCTGCGCTCGCCGGTCGGTGCGATGGCCGCGCCGCGTCCGCTGCCCACCGACGAGCAGCCGGTCGGCAACGGCAGTGCCGCCCCGGCGGCGTTGCGCGCCAAGGGCATCGACGAGCGCAGCCAGCGTGGCTTCAGCTACTCCGGTCCGGACGAGGGTGGCCACACCGCGGTGCACAGCGACCGGGAGGAATACGGCGACGCCGGCGAGCCGACCACCCGTCGCGAGCGCCGTGAGGCCGCCCGCGCGGAGGCGAAGGGGAAGCGGGCGCCGAAGCCGCGTCGTCGGCACTGAGTGTCGTTGAAGGCGCCCACGGACTCGAAGTCCGTGGGCGCCTTCGTCGTTGGTGGGCAGCTCACGACCCTCGGCATTCTGTCGGGCGACGATCGCAGTGGATCGGGCCGGCGCGTTCGCCCGAAAGAACCTGGTCAGGCGACCTAGCGAGGTGAGGTTGCTGTTTGCGCCGAACAGGCACGGTGCTCAACGAAGTGGCGTAGTTTCTTGCGGCGTGGACCGCAGCACAGTAGAGGCATGGGTCGGCGCTTACGAACGGGCTTGGCGATCGCCGGGCACGGACACTCTCGGCGACCTGTTCGCTCCCGACATCGGATACCTGGTCTCCCCGTGGGCGGAGCCGCTCACCGGCCTACCCGCGCTGGCGACGTTCTGGGAATCCGGCCGCGACGGCCCGGACGAAACCTTCACCATGGACCCCGAAGTCGTTGCGGTAGACGGCCTCACCGCCGTCGTGCGCGCGGAAGTCGACTACCCCGACCAACCGGCCCGCTGGCGCGACCTCTGGATCCTGCGCTTCAACCAGGACGGCCGCTGCACCTGGTTCGAAGAATGGCCCTTCGCCCCCAACCAATCCGACGGCCAAGACCACACCACCGCAGCGCGCGGCTGACCCTTACCAGTTCTCGTTGGTGTTGAGGGCGGTGAGGAGGAGGCGGATGGCGGCCACTCGGCGTTCTTTGCCAGGCAGTTGGTCCAGGGCGCACTCGGGGTCGGCGGGTGGGCCGAGGTGGGTGCAGCCGCGCGGGCAGTCCTCGATGGCGGCGGCGAGGTCGCTGAAGGCGGCGACCACGTCGTCGGGGGTGATGTGGGCGAGGCCGAAGGAGCGGACGCCGGGAGTGTCGATGACCCAGCCGCCGTCGGGCAGCGGCAGGGCCACCGACTGGGTGGAGGTGTGCTTGCCCTTGCCGACGCCGGAGACCTCGCCGACGGCTCGATAGGCGTCCGGCACAAGGCGATTCACCAGGGTCGACTTGCCGACGCCGGAATGGCCGATGAAGGCGGTGAGGCGGGCGTGCAGTAGCTCGAGGACCGGCTCCAGCGGGTCCTCGATGCCGCCGTAGACGATGGTGAGGTCGAGATCGGCGAAGGCGGCAGCGAATTCGGATTCAGCGGCCAAGTCGCGCTTGGTCAGGCACAGCACCGGGCGCAGGCCGCCCGCGTACGCGGCGACCATGCACCGCTCGACGAAACCGGTGCGCGGGGGCGGGTCGGCGAGAGCGACGACGATGAACAGTTGCTCGGCATTGCCGACGACGATCCGTTCGAACGGGTCGGTGTCATCTGCGGTGCGCCGCAACACCGTTCGGCGGTCGGTGACCCGGACGATGCGGGCGAGCGAGTCGGGCTTGCCGGACAGGTCGCCGACCACATCCACCTGATCGCCGACCACGATCGGGGTGCGGCCGAGCTCCCTGGCGCGCATGGCGACGAGATGCCGGTTCGGGTCGCCGCCGAGCACGCAGCCCCAGCGGCCGCGATCCACCGACACCACCATCGCGGATTCCGCATCACTGTGCTGCGGACGGGTTTTCGTGCGGGGACGCGAACTCCTGCCCGGGCGCACCCGGACGTCGGATTCGTCGTACTCGCGCTTCCTCAGTGCGCAGTCCCGTGTACGGCGCCACTGGGATCGAGCATCTGCTCCCACAGCGCAACGAAATTCGGCAAAGTCTTGGCGGTGGTGCCGATGTCCTCGATCTCGATGCCAGGCACCCGCAATCCGAGAATCGCTCCGGCCGTTGCCATTCGGTGGTCGGCGTAGGAATGCCAACGGCCACCGTGCAATTCGGCGGGCACGATCTCCAGTCCGTCCTCGGTCTCGGTGACCTTGCCGCCGAGCCGGTTGATCTCGGTGGACAGTGCGGCGAGCCGATCGGTCTCGTGCCCGCGCAGATGCGCGATGCCGCGCAGCCAGGAAGGGGAGTCCGCCAGCGCGGCCAGCGCCGCGACCGTCGGGGTCAGCTCGCCGACATCGTGCAGGTCGATGTCGATGCCCGCCAAGCGATCCGGGCCGCGCACCGTCAGCACACCGTCGAAAATGCGTGCCTCGGCGCCCATCCGGACCAGGATCTCGCGAATCACGTCACCGGGCTGAGTGGTGAGCCGCGGCCAATGCGGAATCTTCACCTCGCCGCCGGTGACGGCGGCGGCCGCCAAGAACGGCGTCGCGTTGGACAGATCCGGCTCCACATCCCAGTCGACCGCGCGAATGGGACCGGGCGACACCGTCCAGGTCTGGGCTTTGCGGCTGTTCGCGGGAGCCTGCACCTGCACGTCGGCCCGCCGCAGCATCTCCACGGTCATCTCGATGTGCGGCATCGACGGCAACGCCTTGCCGTCGTGATGCACGGTCAGCCCCTCGTCGAAACGGGCCGCCGACAGCAGCAGACCCGACACGAACTGCGAGGATCCCGAAGCGTCGATGGTCACCGTTCCGCCGCGCAACGCGCCATTGCCGTGCACCGTGAACGGCAACGCGGCGCCGTCGATGTCGGCGCCGAGGCTGCGCAGCGCGTCGAGGATCGTGCTGAGCGGACGGACCCTGGCCTGCGCGTCGCCGTCGAAAGCCACATCACCCGCGGCCAACGCCGCAACGGACGGCAGGAACCGCATCACCGTGCCCGCGAGCCCACAGTCGACCGCGCCACCGGTCAACGTGGCCGCCGGGGTGACGGTCAGCGTGTCGGCCTCACCCTCGATCGTGGTGCCGAGCGCCCGCAACGCGGCGATCATCAAATTGGTGTCTCGGCTGCGCAGCGCACCGGTCAGGGTCGACGGCCCATCGGCCAAGGCAGCCAGGATCAAGGCCCGGTTCGTGATCGACTTCGATCCAGGCAGGGTCACGGTCGCGTGCACAGGGACATCGACATAGGGCGCTGGCCAGAAACTCACCTGTCCATCTTCTCAGTTCCGAGTAGCGGACACGCGGGCAGTGTCTGATTGCGGCGCCTGCGGCGCCGCGTGTTCGCGGCCCCCTTGGCCTCGTGTCCGAGCGGCCGAGACTCGCGCCTGCGGCGCATGCGCTTCGGCCACTCGGACACGAGGCGGGCCGCGAACGGCGCTCGTAAGACTCGCGCTGTGGTGGTTGGTTGTGTTGTGGCCGTGCTGATCTCATGTGGGCGGCAGCGCCGAGGCGCTTGGTGTCGACGTGATGTCGCTGTACCGCTGTGCGCAAATGTGCTTGGGGTGGGGTGATTTCGATTCGGTGCTGGGATCCCATTGCGCGCAAGGGGTTTCGCGAACGCGAACGACCCCGCGCACGTGGGCGCGGGGTCGTTCGGGTGAAACCTCGTTACTTGTGCCGACCGTGCAGGAAGGGCACCAGGCGGCGGAGCAGCTTCATGGTGGAGTCGGTGCGCGAGTAGCTGAGCAGCGCCATGCCGGGAATTGCGAAGCGCTGCACCGCGATCGAGTGCGGGCGGGTGAATTCACGCAGGCCGGGTTCGCCGTGGATGCGGCCGATGCCGGAGTCGCCGACACCGCCGAACGGCAGGCCGGGGATGGCGGCGAAGGCGAGCACCGAGTTGACCGAGGTGGCGCCGACGCGCAGCCTGCGCGCGATGTCGAGGCCGTTCTTCTTGGAGAACACCGCCGAGGACAGCCCGTACTTGGAGTCGTTGGCCAGCTCGACCGCCTCATCGACGCCGTTCACGGTGCGAATGGTGAGGGTCGGGCCGAAGGTCTCCTCCTGCACGGCCTCGGAGCTCTCGTCGACGTCGACGAGCACGACCGGCTCGATGAACGGCGCCTTCACCGAGTCGACGCCGCCGAGCACGGCGGTGCCGCCCTTCTTCAGCGCGTCCTCGATGTGGCGGCGCACGATGTCGATCTGGCTCGGCATGGTCATCGGGCCGTAGGCGGCGTCGTCGCCGGAGCCGGGGGCGACCTTCTCCAGGATCTTCTTCACCTCGGCGACGAATTCGTCGCGCACCGACCGGTCGACGTACACCCGCTCGACGCCTGCGCAGGTCTGGCCGCTGTTGGCGGTGGCGCCCCAGGCGACCGCGTCGGCGGCGGCCTTCACGTCCGCGTCGCCCGCGACGATCACCGCGTCCTTGCCGCCGCATTCCAGCAGCACCGGGGTGAGGGTGTCGGCCGCGGCGGCCATGATCCGCTTGCCGGTGGCGGTGGAGCCGGTGAATGCGATCTTGTCGACACCCGCCTTGACCAGCGCAGCGCCGGTGGCGCCGTACCCGTTGACGGTGGAGAAGACACCCTCGGGCAGTTCGGGGTTGGCCTTGGCGAACGCAGCGGCCAGGAAGTTGCCGATGCTGGTCGAGTATTCACTCGGCTTGAACACCACGGTGTTGCCCGCGGCCAGCGCGTAGGCGATGGACCCGTTGGGGGTGTAGACCGGGTAGTTCCACGGGCCGATCACGCCGACGACGCCTAGGGGGCGCTGTTCGATCCGCGCCGCGAAGTTCGACATGAACGCGCCGGGCGAGACCTTCTTGGGCGAGAGGATCTTCTTGGCGTTCTTGGCCGCCCAGGCGATGTGCTCGAGCGCGAGCATGAGTTCGAGGAAGGAGTCGTCGACCGGCTTGCCGTTCTCGGCGTGGATCAGCTGGCAGAACTCGTCGGAATCCGCGACCAACCGGCTCGACCAGCGCAGCAGGTGGGTGCGCCGCTCGTCGTAGCTCAGCGCGCCCCAGGTGGTTGCGGCGGCGCGAGCCTTGGCGACGGCCGCGCGTACCGCGTCCTCGTCTGCGATCGGGTGGGTCCCGATGACCTCGCCCGTTGCGGGATTGACCGACGTGAGCGCCGTGTCGTGGTCGGCCGGTTTGATGTCGGTGGAAGTCACGATGAGTCTCTCCTCTTGCCGGTGGGGTGCTCGGGATGCCCGTCGATCCCTGGGCTCCTCGTGGTGGCCGGTCGGTGCGCAGCGTCGTCAGACGGGCACGATGCAGACCCATCCTTGAGAGGATGTTAGGCCAAAACTCTCAGACAGTCACCAGCTATGTATCAATTGTCCCCGAGACTGTCGGTGTCCGGTGGGAGTATCGAGATATGTGCGGACGATATGCGACCACGACAGACCCCGGCCGGCTCGCGGTCGAGCTGGATGCGATCGATGAGACCGAAAGCGCCGCGGGCAATTTCACCAACTACAACGTCGCGCCGACCACCCAGATCCTCACGGTGGTCGAGCGGCACGAGCACGGGCACAAGGACGACGAGCCCAAGCTGCGGCTGCGCCGGATGCGATGGGGCTTGATCCCGGTGTGGACCAAGGCCGCCGAGCCTGGTGTTCCGGTGAAGGGCAAGCCGCTGTTCAACGCCCGCGCGGACAAGGCGGCGACCACCAATTCGTTCCGTGACGCCGTGAAATACCGGCGCTGCCTGATCCCGATGGACGGCTGGTACGAATGGGTCGTCGAGCCGGACGCCGGGGCGAAGGGCAAGGTGGCCAAGCACCCGTTCTTCATGTCGCAGGCCGACGGATCCCGGCTGTATATGGCCGGTCTGTGGTCGGTGTGGCGGGACCGCTCGCTTGCCGAGAGCGAGCCGCTGCTGTCCTGCACGATCCTGACCACCGACGCGATCGGCGACCTCACCCGCATTCACGACCGGATGCCGCTGCCGATGCCGAGGGAGCACTGGGACGCGTGGCTCGATCCGGATCATCCGGCGCCTGCCAGTCTGCTGGAGACACCGAGCGAAGAGGTGATCGCCGGGATCACCGTGCGGCCGGTGCCGTCGCTGGTGAACAGCGTGAAGAACAACGGGCCGGAACTGCTGGCGGAGGTGTCCGAAGACGAGAAAGCCGGGCAGATCAGCTTGCTCTGATCGCCCGGCCTGGTCTCGCGGTCAGTGCCTCAGATCGAGCACTTCACCGCGTCGGTTGCGATGTTCAGCGCGCACTTGAAGGTATTGGTGACCAGATCGATGACATCGTTGGCAATACCGCCGCCGAGCTTCTCGGCCTTCTCGGCTGACTTGTCCGGCTTGTTGGCACCGCCCGGCGCGTTCGGCGCGCTCGGGGTGTCATCTTTGCTCAGCCCGTCGAAGGGGAGAGCGATCTGGGTCGCGGACGGCGGTGCGGCCGTCGCCGTCGGGGCTGTCAGCGCGAGCACACCGAGCGCTAAGCAGAGTGTTCCGAGCAGGGCGACGACCATGGTGCGCACACGCGCGGGCGTGGACATTTCGCATCACATCCTCGAGTCGGACGAATCTGGCCCCACCATTGACGCACAGTTTGTGACGAATCAGCCGGATTGACCGGTTCTCACCGTGGCGGTCACCGCCGAGGTCAGCCGGATCAGGTCGGCCGGGGCCACCTCGATCTCCAAGCCGCGCTTGCCCGCACTGCACAGCACCCGATCCCAGGTCAGCGCCGAATCGTCGACGACGGTCGGCAACAGCTTGCGCTGACCGAGCGGCGAGATGCCGCCGAGCACGTATCCGGTCGTCCGCTCGGCCTTCGTCTTGTCGGCCATGCTTGCCTTCGCGACACCAAGCGCGGCCGCTGCGGCCTTGAGCGACAACGTGTTCGGCACCGGAAGCACCGCGACGGCAAGCGAGCCGTTCGCCAATTCGAGCACCAGCGTCTTGAAGATCTGCGCCGCATCGAGCCCGAGTTCGGCCGCGAGTGCGTCGACCGCCTCGGCGCCGTAGGAATCCGCGCGCGGGTCGTGTGGGTAGGCGTGCACCCGATGGGCCACTTTCGCCTGGGTCAGGGTCCGGATCGCCGGAGTCGAGGCTGCTGCCATGGCGGACACCTTAACGACGCGGTGCGCGGTGATGAACGGCCGCGGCCGGGGAATCGCCGCGGGAACAGAGGGCGTGGCACGCATGTTGCAAGCAAATACATAGCGCTCGAAGGGGCCTGATCGCTCCTTCACCGCCCGCGAATCGCCACCGTGAACGACGCAAAGGAGATGTCGGTGTCTGTGTTGCTCGACGAACGTCCGGTATGGACGCAAACGTCACCGACGGAAGCCGGGTTCCCTGTCACATTGCCACTGCCGGTAGATTTGGCAGGTACGGCGATCGAAGGGACAGGTGTGACGAGCGACGATAACGTGGGGGCCGACCGTGTCGGTGCCGCGGTCGACGATACGGAGCTGGCCCAGCGGTTCGAGCGTGACGCGCTCCCGCTGCTCGACCAGCTCTATGGTGCGGCGCTGCGGATGACCAGGAACCCGGCCGACGCCGAGGACCTGGTGCAGGAGACCTACGTCAAGGCGTTCCAGGGCTTCAAGTCCTTCAAGGAGGGCACCAACCTCCGTGCCTGGCTGTACCGGATCCTGACCAACACCTACATCAACTCCTATCGCAAGAAGCAGCGTCAGCCCGCGCAGTATCCGACCGACGAGATCACCGACTGGCAGCTGGCGGCCACCGCCGAGCACACCTCGCAGGGTCTGCGCTCGGCCGAGGTCGAGGCGCTGGACGCGCTCCCCGACGACGACATCAAGGCCGCATTGCAGGAGCTGCCTGAGGAATTCCGGATGGCCGTGTACTACGCCGATGTCGAAGGCTTTCCATATAAGGAAATCGCCGACATCATGGGCACCCCCATCGGTACGGTGATGTCCCGGCTGCACCGAGGCCGCAAGCAGCTCAAGGGTTTGCTCGCCGATGTGGCGCGCGAACGCGGATTCAACCGTTCGGGGGAACGCCAGGAGGTTAAGCAGTGAGTACGGAGCGGGACCCCGACATGGACCTCGACTGCACCGCCGTCCTCACGGATATCTGGCTGATGCTCGATGGTGAGTGCAACGACGAGACGCGCGCTCGGTTGCAGCATCACATGGATCACTGCTCGCCGTGCATCGAGGCGTACGGCGTCGAGGAGAAGATCAAGCGGATGCTGAGCCGCAAGTGCGGCGGCGACCGGGCTCCCGACGCGCTGCGCGAGCGGTTGACCATCGAGATCCGTCGCACGGTCACGGTCACCGAGATCGAGACATCCGAGTCCTGAGTCAGCGCCCCTTCCGCAGGGGTCGAGCAAATGCCAGCGGCACGCCTTCCGTGACGGAAGTGCGTGCCGCTCTGCGTTTTTCGTTCGAGCCGTGGCTCAGGCGTTAGGCCGCTTGCCGTGGTTGGCCGCGCTGCCCTTACGACTACGCTTCTTACGTCCGCGCTTACCCATAGGTAGTCTCCCTTCTGATTGAAGGCCATTGTTTCATGTGTGGTTGGCTGTACCTTCAGCGGATGCGCGCCGTACGGCTGGGCTTGTCGAACCCACCCGAGCGTGCCGCCCGCCCAACCGAGTGAATGGGGTGTCATGGCTGAGGAAGTGCTCGCCGAGCTGGTGTCGGTTGTGTATCAGGTCGTGGTCAGCGAGGGCGACGAGGTCAAAGAGGGCGACACGCTGGTCATTCTCGAGTCGATGAAGATGGAGATTCCGGTGCTCGCCGAGGTCGGCGGCACGGTGACCTCGATCGGCGTCACAGAGGGCGACGCGATCAAGGCCGGTCATCTAATCGCAGTCATCTCCTGATCGATTGCGGCGGTAGACCTAGATGGCGACCCTGAGTGAACTGTTAGCCGAGCACACCGACCTACCCGGCGTCGCCGTGGATCATCTGCAGCGCGTGGTGGGTGATTGGCAGCTGCTCTCCGACCTGTCCTTTGCCGATCTGCTGCTGTGGGTCGGTGCCGGACCGATCGCGGAAGGCGCCGACATCGTCTGTGTCGCGCAATGCCGCCCGACCACCGCGCCGACCGTGCACCAGGAGGATCTGGTCGGCACCTTGGCTCTGCAGGCCGATCATCCGCAAGTGTTCGACGCGTTGATGTCCGGCAAGATCGTCCGCGCCGACCGCGATGTCGAGACCTCCGGCGTTTATCACCCCACTCCGGTGCACGCGGTGCGCGAGGCCATTCCGGTGCGCTGCGGTGACGACGTGATCGCGGTGCTCAGCCGGGACACCGATGTGCAGCGGTCTCGGGTGCGCAGCACCCTCGAGATCGCCTATGTCGCGTGCGCCGACGACCTGTGCCAGATGATCGCCGACGGCAGCTTCCCGACCACCGAGGACCGCGCGGCCACCCATTCCAGCCCGCGCGCCGGTGACGGCTTCATCCGCCTCGACACCGAGGGCATTGTCGTCTACGCCAGCCCGAATGCCTTGTCCGCCTATCACCGGATGGGCTTGCAGGCCGATCTCGCAGGCCAGGATCTCGCGGTGCTCACCCGCTCGCTGATCACCGACCCGTTCGACGCCCAAGAGGTGGTCGGCGATATCCAGGCCGCGCTCGCGGGCCGCACCGGCCGAAGGATGGAGGTCGAGGCGCGCGGGGCGACCGTGCTGCTGCGCACCCTGGTGCTGCGGCCGCACGGCGAATTGGCCGGTGCCGCAGTGCTGGTCCGCGATGTGACCGAGGTGAAACGCCGCGATCGGGCGCTGCTCAGCAAGGACGCCACCATCCGCGAGATCCACCATCGGGTGAAGAACAACCTGCAGACCGTCGCCGCGCTGCTTCGCCTGCAGGCGCGGCGAACCGAGAACGAGGAGGCGCAGGTCGCGCTCACCGAGTCGGTGCGAAGGGTCACCTCGATCGCCTCGGTGCACGAGATGCTGTCGATGTCGGTGGACGAAGAGGTCGACCTGGACGAGGTGGTCGATCGGCTGCTGCCGATCATGGCCGATGTGGCGACCGTGCACACCGCGCGGATCAAGGTGCGCCGCGCCGGTTCGCTCGGTGTCTTCTCCGCCGAACGTGCGACGCCACTGGTGATGGTGCTGACCGAACTGGTGCAGAACGCGATCGAGCACGCCTTCGATTCCGGCGAGAACGGCACGGTGACAATCCGTTCCGAGCGGTCGGCGCGCTGGCTCGACGTGATCATCAGCGACGACGGCCGCGGCCTGCCGACCGGATTCAGCCTGGAATCCTCCGACCGGCTCGGATTGCAAATCGTGCGCACGCTGGTGACCGCTGAACTGGGCGGTTCTATCGGTCTGCATCCCGGCGCCGACGTCGGAACCGATGCCGTGCTTCGCGTTCCGCTCGGCAGGCGTTCCGGTCGTTAGCCGCCAATCTCGGACCGCTTAGTTGGTCATTTCGTTATAGGCGTTGTGGCACAAGAGAGCCCGGCACCTCGAAGGTGCCGGGCTTAAATGCGTTTACCGGACCAGGGCTGAATGTCCGGTAAAACCGAACGTCTGCTAGACGACGGTGCGGGTGCGCGTGCGTGCGTTGCGACGCTTGAGCGCCCGGCGCTCGTCCTCACTCATACCGCCCCACACGCCGGCATCCTGTCCGGACTTCAGGGCCCAGGACAGGCAGTCAGCGGTAACGGGGCAGCGAGCGCAGACCAGCTTGGCATCGGCAATCTGCGCGAGCGCAGGACCACTGTTACCCACCGGGAAAAACAGCTCGGGGTCCTCGTCGCGACAGATGGCCTTGTGGCGCCAGTCCATTCCTCTGCTCCTTTGCTGGGCGCCGCAAAGGGCGCCGACGGTTTGTGGATCGTTCACTTGTGCGACTCGAATGTTTCCGCACGGTTGCTTGTGAATGCTTTCACGAACACCGTAGATGTCAATAGGTATCTGGTGCACCGTGGGGAAGCTCACGCTCTATCGGCCCCCACATGGGGAACCTGCCCGGTCCTTTGTACTCGCTCTACCCAGTTTTCGCAGCACAACCACGATGTTTTTCGTGCGATTCCTGCATCACTCCGGTCGCGGCGCCACGACATCCAGGACGGCGGGCACGGCCGTGAAATCCACCACGTTGCGCTTCCCGATAAAGTCGCCATCGATTTGCAGACCGACGGGTTCCTTCGTCTCGATGCGCACGGACGGAACGTTGTCTTCGCGAAACAAATTGCGAGACTTGGGATTTCCGTCGGCCGCCAACAGCTGCCTGGCGAGGAGCAGTGTAGGCAGCACTGCCATCGAACGCACGGCAAACACGCCGAGACCGGTTTCGAATCTTGTGCCGGGGTTCGTGTGGACCGGGGTGGTGTTGAGGTAGGTCCACGGTGTCGTGTTCGTTACGAAGGCGTAATGCACGCCACTCACTGGTTCGTAGCCGGGGATCTCGACTTCGACGGTCGGCTCGTTGCGCTTGGCCCGGAAGAATTGTCGCACTGTTGTTCGAAGATAGCGGGCCGGGGTCGCCGTTTTGCCGCGGGCGCGACTGGCATCGATCGCCTCGCACACGTCCGCGTCCAGGCCGACGCCCGCGCTGAAGGTGAACCAGCGATCGTCGGCGAGGCCGAGCCCGATGCGGCGGTCCCGGTCCAGCGTGAGCAGGTCGATCAGCTGGTTGGTCGCGGTGACCGGATCCGGCGAGATGCCGAGTGCGCGCGCGAACACATTGGCCGAGCCGCCCGGGATCACGCCTAGGCGCGGCAGCCACGCCTGACCGTCGTTGAGTTCGGGTAGCGGCAGGAAGCCGTTGATGGTTTCGTTGACCGTCCCGTCGCCGCCGTGCACGACGATCAGGTCCATCTCGTTGGTTGCTGCCCACTGCGCCAATTCGGCGGCGTGGCCGCGGTGCTGGGTGTGCGCGACGGTCAGCTGCGTGCGACTCTCCAGCGCGTGCGCCAACAGGTCACGAGTCGCCGGAGTGGTCGAGGTGGCATTCGGATTGACGATCAGCAGCGTCCGCACAATGCGCAGCCTAATCGTCAGCGCCGAACGGTCCGAAAAGCCGCTGAACCGGACCCGCCAGCAGCCACCGTCACTACAGCGGGTCGTAGGCTTGCCGGGTGGCTGAACGAGGCAAGGATGGCGGTTCCGGTGGCGTGCCGACGACGGTCCGTGGCGCGGGCGGATTGGTGACACTGGAGGGCGCCGTCGCCGTCACCGTGGCGCTGGTGTTGATCGTGCGCGGGCTGCTCGGTCACGATCAATCCGCGACGAGCGGGTACGGCACCGCGGCGTGGTTCGGCATCCTCGGCGGCGGCGTGCTCGCCGCAGGCATCGGCCTGTTGCTCGGAAAGCGTTGGGGCCGAGCGATCGCCGTCATCGCTCAGCTGCTGCTGCTTCCGGTGGCATGGTCGCTGCTCACCGACTCGCATCAGCCGGTGTTCGGCACGCTGCTCGCCGTCGTTGCCGTCGGCGCGCTGGTGCTGCTGTTCGCCCCGCCGTCCACCCGCTGGATGGCCGAGGAATACGGCGTCGATCCCGGCGCCACTCGCGAGTGATGCCGCGCTCAGGCGCCGTTGACCACGGTGCCTGCGGTGCGTAGCGCGGCCCGGCAGAGCGCGTCGGCCCGGCGCGTGGTTTCCGGAAGCCGGTAGCGCGGCGTCAGGGCGAGCACCTGAGCGCACGCGGTATCCAGGTCGATGCGATGGCCGACCGAGACGAAGACCGGTTTCACGCCTGCCCTGGTGCGCAACGCGCTGCCGACCACCTCGCCATCGATGGTGACGTCGGTGCGTGCGCCGCGCTCTGGGCCGGGTTCGAGGTAGTCGCCCCACACGGATTTGGCGACGCCGATCGTCGGAACACCGGTCAGCACGCCGATGTGGCAGGCAAGGCCGAGGCGCCGTGGATGCGCCAAACCCTGTGCGTCGCACACCAAGAGGTCCGGTGCGGTGCTGAGTCGCTCCAGCACCTGCATGGTCGTCGGCAGCTCGCGGAACGCGAGCAGCCCTGGGTAGTACGGGAACTCCGAGAAGCCGTGGGCGACCGCCGAATCGACGGTTTCCAGCGTCTGGGCCAGCACGACGACGGCGGCCGCGGCCACCGCGCCGGTGTCGGCATAGGCGCAGTCGAGTCCGGCGATGGTCCTGAATTCCTGTGCCCGCGTGGTGGTTTCCACCTTGGGGCGCAGTTCGTCCTGGATCGCCATTGCCTCGTCCGGCGTGGTCGGCCAGGTGAGTTCGTCGATGTGTCCGAGCCAAGTCATTGTGGGTGAACTTACTACGCTTCCTTGGCGAGGGTGTCGAGGGCCGAGCCGGTGAGCCGATAGCCGACCCACTCGTCTTGCACTGCGGCGCCGAGGGATTCGTAGAAATCGATCGAGGGCTTGTTCCAGGTGAGCACGGCCCAGGAGAGCCTGCTGTAGCCGTTGTCGACCGCCTCCTTCGCCAGCGCGGCGAGCAGCGCCTTGCCGTAGCCCTTGCCGCGGGTCTCCGGCTTGACGTAGAGGTCCTCCAGATAGATGCCGTGCACGCCGTCCCAGGTGGAGAAGTTGAGGAACCAGATCGCGCAGCCGACCAGCGCGTCGCCCTCGGCGACCACGTGCGCGAAGACCTTTGCGGCCGGACCGAACAGCGCGGTGTCCAATTGTGCGGCGGTGACCGTGCACTCGTCGCTCGCCTTCTCGTATTCGGCGAGATCGTGGATGAGGTCGACCAGGCCCGGCACGTCGGCGGGGACGGCGCGGCGTAGTTCTGCAGTCACGGGTAGCTCCATTGCGGTGGGTAACTCGAGCGAGGGATCAGCTGGTGGTGGGAACGAGGTTGTGCGCCAGGACGGTTCGCGTCTCGTGCTCGTAACCGAGCACGGTGAGCGCGCCGGTCGACATGGCGAACCGGCGGCCCTCCCTGATATCGAATTCGGCCCAGCGGGCGATCAACGCCCTGGAGAAGTGCCCGTGCCCGACGAGGACGATATCCCGTTCCGGCAGCACGGGTTCCATCGAATCGAGGACGCGATCCGCACGAGCCCGCACCGCGTCGGCGGACTCGCCCCCTGGCACGGCGCCGGTCCAAATGGTCCAGCCCGGTGCGGATTCGCGGATCTCGGGAGTGGTCAGGCCCTCGTAGTCGCCGTAGTCCCATTCCGCCAGGTCGGCATCGACCGTGGCGGCGGTGAGCCCGGCCAGCTCCGCGGTGCGCATGACCCGGCTGCGCGGGCTGGTGAACACCAGCGGGTCGCGCAGCTTCAGCGCGGCAAGCAGCGGCCCTGCGGCCCGCGCCTGCTCCTCGCCGTGCTCGGTGAGGGGCAGATCGCTGCGGCCGGTGTGCTTGTGCTGGGTGGACCAGGTGGTTTCCCCGTGTCGAAGCAGCACCAGTCGGGCATCGTCGAGGGCGGACATGAATCCATCATGGTTCACCGGGGCCGAACTGTGCCGTCCGGCCCCGCGGCAGCGCCGGTCAGCTCGGCTGGTCGAGGGTCAGCACCACCAGCGGAATCGGGAGTTCGACCTTGGCCTGGAAGTCGGCGAGGAACGGGTTGTTGGTGAGCGCCCAGTTCGCGAACTCGTCGTACTCCGCCCCCGCGAGCACGTGCGCGGTGCCGTGCTGGGTCGAGCCCGCCAGCTCGACGGTGACCTGCGGGTTCACCTTGACGTTGTGGTACCAGGCCGGGTACTTGTCCTCGATGAACGAGCTCAGGTAGAGGGTGTCGTCGCGGCGAAGCACGCCGAGCGGAACCGTTCGCGGCTTGCCGCTCTTGGCCCCGGTGGTGGTCAACAGCAGCAGCTCGGCGCCCGCGTAGGAGCCGCCAACCTTACCGCCGTTGCTGCGGAATTCCTCGATGACGTCGTCGTTCCAGTTCGCCAGCTCCGTGTCGGAGAAGTCCTGGTTCCACGGTGCGTCCGGGTCGTCATAGGACGTGACGGTCGATTCCGCTGCCGAGGGCTCAGTTTCACTCATCACCGCAGTGTGCCGCACAGCCCCCGCAAATCAAGCCGGTCTTCCCATGGGTGGGGCGCTCAGCCGAGCGCGTAGAGCTCGGTGCCGCGTTGCTCGAGAATCGTCGTGCCGAGCACCGCGAGTGAGATGGGGGCGCCGGTGTATTCGGTGCGGTTCACCGGGATACGGGCGACCTCGCCGCCGGACGCCGGATCGAGGACCGCGAGCGCACCCGGTGTCGGCATGAGCAGTTTGCCTGCCATCGCGGCGGGGGAGCCGAGCGCGCTGGCCGCGGTCCAGAGCGGATCGAAGGTGCTGCCGTTCAACGCGATCAGGCTGTTGCCGGTGAAAACCAGGTAGGCCGAACCGATTCGGGTGGTCGTCGTCTTGTCACTCAACGGTGCCGAAAGCTGGTGCACCACAATCGGATTGCCGGTGGCATCGAAGACGGCCAGTCGCGGCGATGTCGCCTCGGCGCCTGCGGCGGCCGGTGCACCGGGCAGGTAGAGCACGATCCTGTTGTCCGACACCGCGAGGACCTTCGCGTCGGCGGAATCCGTTCCGGGACCGGCCAATACGTGCGATCCGTACTCCTCGGGCACCGTGTTGTCCTTCGGCGCGGGATTCAACACGGTGAGCCGGTCGGCCGCGTCCTCCGGGCAGCGCTCAAGCACCGCGAGCCGGGACGGGCTGGAGCCCGACGACAGCAGCGCACAGCCTTTGCGCGGTTGGGTTTTCACGTTCACCGGCGCGTCGACGAACCCGTACTCGATGGTGCGCACCAGATCCGAACGCCACATCTCCAGTCGCTTCGGCCCCTGCGCCAGCATGTAGGTGCCGTCGACCGACAACCGCACGGACGGGTCCATGTAGCTGGTGCGCGCGGTGCGCCTGGCCCCGCTGTCACCGGCCAGCAGCGTCGCCTGACTGCACCCGCGTTGATCCAGATATACCGCGACCACGGTCGCGGCCTGGCTCTCGAGCCCGCAGAGCGGCAGGTCGCGCCGATAGCGCCACAGCTCGTTGCCGGTGCGCGGATCATGGCCGATCACCGTGCCTTCGGCGCCGGTGACCACGACGCCCGCCGCGGTCAACGCTCTGGCGGCCGCCGGATCCGGGGCATGCCACAGCTCGCGCACTGCGGTCGGCAGCTGGTCGGCCGCGACCGGCGTCGGCACGGGCGCGGCCGCGGTGACGGATTCGGTGCTGTTGGCATCGCTACGCGCCCACACCACCACCGCCGCGATCACCACGAGTACGGCGATCGCGGCAGCGGAGACGACATCGGCGCGCGTTCGCCGCTCGGGTGCGAGCACGATTGCGAGAGTAACGGATCCGGTCGGTCAGACCGAAGCCGTGGCGGGCTCCACCGCGACACCGTTGTTCTCGGCGGCGCCATCGCCTGCCGGCTTGCGGCGCCGCCGCCTGCGCCGGGCAGGCTGGTCGGCCGAGTCGGCAGCATCGGCGTCGTTGTCGTCGGAAGCGGTTTCCGCAGAATCGGATCCGTTGTCGGACTCGCCCGCGGGCTTGCGCCGCCTGCTCCGCCCGCGCCGAGCGGGCTTGTCCCCGTTCTCGTCCGCGTCGTCGGCGGGATGCGTGCCGTTGTGGTGCGCGTCGCTGCCGTTGGCCACGGCGTCGTCGGTGTCGGCGCCGTCCCCGTTCGCCGCGGCCTCGTCGATCGGCCTGCCGCGCACGGTCCGCTTGCGGTTGCGCTTACGCGGTGCCCGCGCCGGACGCTCAACCACGACCGCGTCCTCGTCCCGCTCCGCGGGCTTGGCCTTGCGGACCGTGCCGGTGACACCCTCGGGGATGCCGAGCTCGGCGAACAGGTGCGGCGACCGCGAGTAGGTCTCCACCGGTTCCGGGATGCCGAGGTTGAGCGCCTTGTCGATGCCTGCCCAGCGGTTCAGCTCGTCCCAGTCGATCAGCGTCACCGCGATACCGGTGCGCCCGGCCCGGCCGGTGCGCCCGATCCGGTGCACGTAGGTCTTCTCGTCCTCGGGGCACTGGTAGTTGATGACGTGCGTGATGTCGTCGATGTCGATGCCGCGGGCCGCGACGTCGGTTGCGACGAGCACGTCGATGGCGCCCTTGCGGAACTTGGTGAGCGCCTTCTCGCGGGCGATCTGACCGAGGTCACCGTGCACGGCGCCGACCGAGAAGCCGCGCTCGGCCAGATCGTCGGCGACCTTCTGCGCGGTGCGCTTGGTCCTGGTGAAGATCATGGTGGCGCCGCGACCCTCGGCCTGCAGGATCTTGGCGATCAGCTCGCTCTTGTCCAGCGCGTGTGCGCGGTAGACGAACTGTGCGGTGCGGTCGTGCACGGCGGAATCGTGCGGTTCCTCGGCCCTGATGTGCGTCGGGCGGGTCAGGAACGTGCGGGCCAGCGTGATGATCGGGCCCGGCATGGTCGCGGAGAACAGCATGGTCTGGCGCTTGTCCGGGACCATGGTGAGGATGCGCTCGATGTCGGGAAGGAAGCCGAGGTCGAGCATCTCGTCGGCCTCGTCGAGCACGAGCACGCCGATCTTGCCGAGGATCAGGTGGTTCTGGTTCGCCAGATCGAGCAGGCGGCCCGGCGTGCCGACGACGACGTCGACGCCGGTGCGCAGCGCCGCGATCTGCGACTCGTAGGGGCGGCCACCGTAGATCGAGGCCACCTTCAGCGCGCCCTGGTGGTTGGTCAGGTATTTGCCCGCGTTCTCCAGGTCGCTGGTGACCTGGATGCACAGCTCGCGGGTCGGCACGATGACCAGTGCCCGCGGGGTGCCGTCCAGCGGCGTCGTCCCGGTGTCGGCGGTGGCGATGCGGTGCAGCAGCGGAACGCCGAAACCGAAGGTTTTGCCCATGCCGGTGCGTGCCTGGCCGATGAGATCCTCACCGGCGAGCGCGAGCGGCAGGGTGAGTTCCTGAATAGCGAAAGTACGTTCGATGCCGATCTCGTCGAGCGCGCGGACGATTTCGTCGCGAACTCCTAATTCGGCAAATGTGGGTGCGGTATGCGTTGCGTCCAGTTCGGCGGTCAACAGCGTCTCCGCCACCCCGGGTTCCTGTTCGACGGTGATCTTGCTCAGGTTCGTGCCTTCCTCGTAATCGCGTCCCGCGCGCACGAGGTGGGGCGGACCGGCCGGCCCGCGACGACCACGTCTCCGCCTGTGATACTCACCCGGCCACGCTCTGGATGTCGTCGGGTGCGGCGATCGGAGCGCAGCTACCTCGGGAGACATCGGCGCGGCGCACTGGTGATGCGGAGCTGGTGCGCGCACATTTTCCTGAACGACGAATCCGCTGCTCGAAAGGCCGATCTGTCGGTACCGCGGTGCGGTGCTCGCATAGATCTGGCAACTCGGTCGAGCGAAAATTTTCGTTGTCCGCTGCGATTGTAGCGTGATATTGTGCGCCACTCGAATTGCACCGCCGATTATTCGAAATCCCATCTCCGGTAACCGCGCGCCTGTTCATCGACGTACGCTGCGCGACATGGCAATTCATCCCGCACGGCAAATCTGGACGACCCTGGAGCCACTCCATGACGTGGTCTATTTCGGGACCGGTGTCAAGGAGGCGGGCGTCGCGATCGGGCTGCGCGGTTACTGGCAAACATACTTCGCATTTCGGGCCGCGCCGCTCGGCCCGGTGACCCCCGCCACAGTGCTGGCGACCTTCGCCGGTTTTCATCGGGAAATGATCTATAAGGCGCTACCCGAGGCGTGGTCACGCGCCACGCCGCAGCAGTGTCTCGATGTCCGGCTCGACCTGTCCACCGCGTTGCTCCGTGGCATCGGGGCGGGCGATGCGGAATGTGCGCGCGCGGTCGAGTTGCTTGTTCCGGTGCAGGAGGCCGCGGATCCGACCGGACGGCCGCTCTTCGCGGCGAATGCGGCGCTGCCGCTGCCCGCGGATCCGGTCGGCGCACTGTGGCAGCTGTGCGCCTCGTTGCGCGAGCACCGTGGCGACGGGCACATCGCCGCGCTGGTGACGCACGGACTGACCGGCCGCCACGCAATGATCATGCAGGTAGCGGCGGGCAAGGTCGCGGAATCGGTGATGCGGCGGGCGCGGGGGCTTTCCGAACCGGAGTGGTCCGACGCGTTCGACGACCTGCGGGCCAGGGGATTGGTGCGCGGCGAATCGACCAATCCCGCGCTGACCAACAGCGGCGGCGAACTGCTGGAGCGGGTGGAGGCGAGCACCGATGCGGCGGCCTGGAACGGCGGACTGTCCGTGCTGTCCGCCGACGCCGTCACCGAGCTGACGACCTCGCTCGAGCCGCTGGTCAAGCGGCTGCACGTGGACATCGTTCCGCCGATGAACCCGGTCGCGATGGGGAAGCGGTAGCGGCAAAGCGGGCCTTGCCTGTTACCGCCGGTACCGATATGTGAGACATTTTCCGGGTGAACATCGCGGACACTGTCACGATCGCCGCCCGCAACGCGTGGGCGCTGACCTTCGGCCCCGGCGTCGAAGCTCCCGACCCCACCCCGTCGACGGTGCTGTGGGACGAACCGCACCGGCAACTGCGTCGCTTCGAGCAGCGCGCGGACCTCGACTCGGCCCAGGCGGAATTCGACACCGCAACGGCCGCAACGGATTCCGCGGTGCTGCTGGTGCCGCCGCTGGCCGCGCCTGCCAGCTGCTTCGACCTGCGTCGCGACCAGAGCATGGCCGGCTTCCTGCTGGAGACGGGCCGCACGCCCTACGTCGTCGACTACGGCGACATCACCTTCGGCGATCGGGGCATGGGCTTCGAGGAGTGGATCGACGAGATCCTGCCCGAGGCGGTGCTGCGCACGTCCGCCGATCAGGACGGCAGGCCGGTCGATCTGGTCGGCTGGTCGCTCGGCGGCACCCTCGCGTTGCTCACCGCCGCCGCGCATCCCGAACTGCCGATCCGGTCCATCACCGCCGTCGGCGCACCGCTGGACTACGACAAGCTCGCAGGCATCCCGCAATTGCGCGCGGCCGCGAAACTCACCGGCGGCCTCGGGATGTCGACGCTCATCCGGGCAACGGGCGGCGTGCCCGCGCCGCTGACCCGCTTCGCCTACAAGATCACCGCCTGGGATCGCGAGCTCAAACGCCCGTGGTTCATCGCAAACAACATCACCAGCACCGAGACGCTGGCGCGGATGGAGTCGATCGATCGGTTCATGGCCGAGATGCCCGGCTACCCCGGTCGTTTCTACGATCAGCTGTGGCGCCGGATGATCCTGAACAACGACATCGGCAAGGGCGTCGTGCAGCTCGGCGACCGGCACATCGAGCTGGCCCAGGTGAGTGCCCCGGTGCTGCTGGTCGGCGGCCCCTCGGACGTGATCGCTCCGGCCGCCGCCGTCGAGGCGGGCACCCGCACCCTCACCGGCGCCGCGACGGTGCGCTACGAAACCGCGCCGGGCAGCCACCTCGGCATCCTCACCGGACCCGAGGCCCGCGCGACCACATGGGCATACCTGGACAAGTTCTTGGCGGAGGCGAATTCTCACACGCCTCTCTAGGCAGCAAGACCTGGTACTAGGCTGGGGGGCATGGGAGCACAGTCACCTGCCGCGCTGGGTGTTTCGTCGACCGACTCCATCCCCGCCGACCACCCTGGGGTCATAGAACTGTTCGCGGTGCTCGCCTATGGCGAGATCTCGGCGTTCTATCGGCTGGCCGAGGAAGCCAAGCTGTCCCCGACTCTGCGGGGCAAGGTCGCGGTCGCCAAGATGGCCTCCGCCGAGATGGAACACTTCAAGGCGCTCGAGTCGGCACTGGCCGACCGCGGCGTCGACATCTTCGACGCGATGGCGCCCTTCGTGCGGGCGCTGGACGCCTACCACGCCTCCACCGATCCCTCGACCTGGCTCGAGTCGATGGTGAAGTTCTACGTCGGCGACGGCATCGCCGCGGACTTCTACACCGAGATCGCCGGTGCGCTCGCCCCCGAGGTTGCCGAGGTGGTCCGGGACGTGCTCGCCGAAACCAGCCACTCCGAGTTCGTGGTCGAAGAGGTGCGCCGCGCGGTCGAGGAGAGCCGCTCCGAGCGCGACCGGCTCACCCTGTGGGGCAGGCGGCTGCTCGGCGAGGCGATCACCCAGGCGCAGTACGTGATGGCGCAGCGCGACGAGCTGACCGAGCTGGTGCTCAGCGCCACCGGTGACCTGAACGGGATTGCCGCACTGTTCGAGCGCATGCAGGCCAGCCACGCCGAGCGCATGGCAAAGCTCGGCATTTAGACCTGCTTGGGCTCCAGCACTATTCGTTGACCGCCGTGGACCGGACCAGGCGCAGACCCTGCGTCTGGACCTGGGCCTGATCGACGAGCCAGACGACGATGCTCTGATCGCGGTCGGCTTCCAGCGTTTCGAACGGCACCGCGACCTGGCCGTGCTCCGGATGGTCGATATGCAGCATCCCCGAGGCGGGCGCGCCGACCTGATGGGGTTTCCAGCGCTCGGCGAAGGCGGGGTACTTGCGCAGCGCATCGATGGTTTCCAGCAGCGAATCATCGCCTGGCCACCGTGATTTGGCGCGCAAGAGCGCCGCGGCGAACAGATCCGCGGCCTCGGACCAGTTGCGCAGCACGGTGCGCGCCGTCGGATCGACGAACGTGTACCAGGCCAGATTCGGCTGGCCCTCGGTGCCGAGCAGGCCGATGGGTGCGGCGAAGTCGGCCCATGCGGCGTTCCAGCCGAGCACGTTGAGTCGTCTGCCGACCACGAAGGCGGGGGTCGGCTGCAAGGCGTGCAGGATGGACTGGATCGTCTCGGCGATCTGCTCCTCGGCGGATTCGCTACCGGGGCAACGGGATTCGTTGCCCGAGGCCAGGGCGAGCAGGCTGAAGTGGTGTCGCTGTTTGCCGCGAAGCAAGAGCGCGTCGGCGAGCGCGTCGACCACCGCGACCGAGGGATTGGTGTCGCGGCCCTGTTCCAGGCGCGCCAGGTAGTCGGCGCTGACGCCGGCGCGGACGGCGACCTCCTCGCGGCGCAGTCCCGGGGTCCGCCGCCGCCTGCCCTCCGGCATGCCGACGTCGCCTGGCCGGAGTTCGGCCCGGCGCGCGATCAGGAACTCCGCGAATCCGTTGGTTGCCATGGGCTCCATCGTGCCGTCTCCTAGGAGGCTTAGCCTCGCCCTGTCAGGTCCAGGATAACGGCGGTCTGGTTAACGGACCACGGTCCGGTCATTGTGGTTGGCATGACAACTTCCTCCGAAACCACCACGTCGCTGAAGGCAGGCACCTGGGCGCTCGACACCGCGCACTCCTCGGTCGCCTTCACCATTCGCCACCTCGGCATCTCCAAGGTGCGGGGCGGCTTCACCAAGTTCGAGACCGAATTCGTGGTCGACGAGTCCGGCGCCGCCCAGCTCGGCGCGACCATCCACCTCGACTCGTTCGACACCGGCAACGCCGACCGCGACGCGCACATCCGCACCGCGGACTTCCTCGACGTCGCCAACCGGCCGACGCTGACCTTCCGCGCCACCGAGCCGGTGCAGGTCGGCGAGAGCTTCGAGGTCGAGGGCGAGGCCACGCTCGGCGGCGTCACCAAGCCGGTCACCCTCGACGTCGAGTGGGGCGGCGTGCAGGAATTCGGCGCGACCGGCGACCGCCACGCCGGATTCTCCGCCACCGGCACCATCAAGCGCACCGACTTCGGCGTCGGCGGCCTGCTGCCGGGCATGCTGAGCGACAAGGTCAACATCGAGCTCGAGATCCAGCTGATCGAGCCCAAGTAAAACGGTGCTCCCGCGACAGGCCTGCACAGCGGCGTGCGGGCCTTTCCTGTGTTCGCTGAGGGCGCAGGTAGCCGTCTGTCCGCTGTGGGTTTCGCTGCACTAGCCTTTATCGGGACAGCACAGGACTCTTACGTTCGGAGGTTGGCCGTGGAGGTCAAGATCGGTATTTCGGATAGCCCGCGCGAGCTCGTGATCAACAGCTCGCAGACCCCGGACGAGGTCGAAGCGCTGGTGTCCGGTGCGCTGAACGGCAACGGCGGCGTCGTGTCCCTGACCGACGACAAGGGCCGCAAGTTCCTGATCCAGGCCTCGAAGGTCGCCTACGTCGAGATCGGCACCGTGACCGCGGGCCGCGTCGGCTTCGCCACCGTCTAAAAACACCCGGCCGAACAGCAACGAGCCCCTGCCTCCTCGGGAGGCAGGGGCTCGTTGCTGTTCGTGCGTCAGTCGATCGGGTGCAGCGGGACGTGCGACAGACCGCCCCAGGCGAGCGACACCGTCGTGTCGACGGCCTCTTCCTTCGGGATGGGCCGGTCCGCCTCCAGCCAGTAGCGCGCGGTGAACTGGCTCGCACCGACCAGGCCGACCGCGAGGATGCGGGCCCGGTACGGGTCGAGGCCGGAGTCGTGGGCGACCAGATCGAAGACCGCGTCCACACAGGCCTCGGTGGCCTGCTCGACCCGGCGCTGCACCTGCGGCTCGCTGGTGAGGTCGGATTCGAAGACGAGGCGGAAGCCCTGCATCTCGTTGTCGACGAAGTCGAAGTAGGCCTGCACGGCGGCCCGCACCCGCTGGCGGTTGTCGGTGGTCGACCGCAGTGCCTGCCGGACGCTGGAGACCAGCATGTCCACGTAGTTCTGCAGCACCGCCAGATACAGCTCCAGCTTGCTGGTGAAGTGTTGGTACAGCACCGGCTTGCTCACGCCTGCGCACTGCGAGATCTCGTCCATACCGGCGGCGTGGTAGCCACGCTGCACGAATACTTCGCTGGCCGCCGCGAGTAGCTGCTGACGTCGCTCGTCCCGCGGAAGCCGGGTGCCGCGTTTGGCGGGCTCGGACGACGATCTGCGGGACGCCATCCGGTCCACGAGGTCAGTCATTTCGGCTCTCCCAGTTGATTCCCCGGCAAGGGGTATGCACCGGGTATCCCAAGAACGATACTCGGTTGTTGCCGACCACTAGACCCGGGCGTGAGAAGTCATTCGGGGCGGTGAGAAATGTCGCACCTGAGGGCGGTGCTGGCGTGCCCGACGGCGCCGCTCGGCGGCTGTGAGAACCTGGTGTCCGTGAAGGACCGACGGGAAGGGCCGTCCGGCGGTGGGCGCGACTCGCGCCGCCGTGCTGGTCCCGGCGCGCCCGGTTCCGTAGTGTCAGACCCCGTGGCAAGGTCCGGCCCGGAGATACGTCGGGGCGCAGCCGCCCGTACCGGCGCTGCGTCGCGGTTCGATGCCGACGACCCGCTGCGGCCCGACGACGGCTTCGACCCGGAGGACGAACTCGGCATCGACAGCTATGCCGCCGCCGACGGATTCACCACCGAGGAGCGCCGCGCCCGCCCACGTCCCGGCGCCACCACCCGGCCGAGGCGCGGTGCGAATCACCATGACGGGCAGCCCGATTCGGACGGGGTGCGGCGCGATCACAACGGCGTCGAGATCTACGACCCGCTCGGCCTCTACGGCCAGTCCGACCGCTCCCATCAACCGTTGCGCGCCAGCTGGGATCCCACCGCCCCGGCCGAGGGCAGAGACCGAGGCCGCCCCGAGCGCAGCGTCAAAAAGCAAAGCGCGCTAGGCCGATTCGTCTCCACCTACGGCTGGCGCGCGTACGCGCTGCCTGTCCTGTTCGTCGTCACCGTGCTGGTGGTCGTCGACGCAGTGCGCGGCAGCGATCCGTCGGTCGCTGCCGCCACCGCGCCCGGCTTGGGACATTTGAGCCCGCGGGCCGCGAACTCGGGCATCATCGGCGCACCACCCGGCGACGGCCACTTTCCCACCGACCTGCCGACCGGCGCATTGCCGGACGGCGGCCCGTTCGTCGAAAGCGGTACGGGCTCTTGGCATGTGGTGCCCGGCGGCACCGCGCAGGTCGGGACGGGCACCGACACCGTGTTCCGCTACACCGTCGAGATCGAGGACGGCGTCGACACGACCGCGTTCGGCGGCGACCAGTCGGTGGCGAAGCTGGTCGACTCCACGCTGGCCAACCCGAAGAGCTGGACCCAGGATCAGAAGTTCGCCTTCCGCCGAGTCGACCAGGGCGACACCGAGTTCCGCATCTCGCTCACCTCCCGCAAGACCAGCCGCGAGGCCTGCGGTTTCGAGATCCCGATCGACTCGTCCTGCTACAACGCCGATCTCGGCCGGGTGGTGCTCTCCGAGGTCCGCTGGGTCCGCGGCGCGATCGCGTTCGAGGGCGACATCGGCTCCTACCGGCAGTACCAGATCAACCACGAGGTCGGCCACGCCATCGGCTACCACCAGCATCAGCCGTGCGAGACCGACGGCGGCCTCGCCCCGGTGATGATGCAGCAGACCTTCGGCATCAAGAACAACGACATCGCCGCGCTCGAGCCGGGCGGGGCCGTTCCGATGGACGGCAAGCGATGTCGCTTCAACCCGTGGCCGTACCCCCGCGGCTGACTCGGCAACCGGTGCGCGACGATAGGTCGGGAAGAACGGTCTGGTCGCGGATGTTGCACAACGAGATCGACCCATTCGATGCGAGGAGTCCTGGACGTGTCATCACCTAAGTCCCTGCCGCCGCTGGTCGAGCCTGCCGCGGAGCTGACCAAGGACGAGGTCGCCCGCTACAGTCGCCACCTGATCATTCCCGACCTCGGCGTGGACGGACAGAAGCGGCTGAAGAACGCCAAGGTGCTGGTCATCGGTGCGGGTGGGCTCGGATCTCCGGCGCTGCTCTACCTGGCCGCCGCGGGTGTCGGCACCCTCGGCATCGTCGAGTTCGACGAGGTCGATGCCTCGAATCTGCAGCGCCAGATCATCCACGGCGAGTCCGATATCGGGCGGCCGAAGGCCGACAGCGCGCGCGACTCGATCCTGGAGATCAACTCCGGCATCGACGTGCGGCTGCACAAGCTGCGGCTGGAGCCGGAGAACGCGGTCGAGCTGTTCGCCGAGTACGACCTGATCGTGGACGGCACCGACAACTTCGCCACCCGCTACCTCGTCAACGACGCGGCGGTGCTGGCGGGCAAGCCCTATGTGTGGGGCTCCATTTACCGCTTCGAGGGCCAGGTTTCGGTCTTCTGGGAGGACGCACCGGACGGGCGCGGCATCAACTACCGCGACCTCTACCCGGAGGCGCCGCCGCCGGGCATGGTTCCGTCCTGCGCCGAGGGCGGCGTGCTCGGCGTGCTGTGCGCGTCCATCGGCTCGGTCATGGTGACCGAGGCGATCAAGCTGATCACCGGCATCGGCGAGCCGTTGCTCGGTCGGCTGATGGTGTACGACGCACTGGACATGAACTACCGGACCATCAAGCTGCGCCGCGACCCGGAACGGCAGCCGATCACCGAATTGATCGACTACGAAGCGTTCTGCGGTGTGGTGTCCGAGGAAGGCCAAGCCGCCGCGGCGGGCTCGACGGTGACCGCGCGCGAGCTGAAGGAGCTGCTCGACGCGGGCAAGGAGATCGAGCTGATCGACGTGCGTGAGCCCGTCGAGTGGGACATCGTGCACATCGATGGCGCCAAGCTGATTCCGAAGGACCGCATCCTGTCCGGTGAGGCGCTGGCCGAACTGCCGCAGAATCGTCCGATCGTGTTGCACTGCAAGACCGGTGTCCGTTCCGCCGAGGCCCTCGCAGCGCTCAAGCGCGCAGGCTTCGCCGATGCCACGCACCTGCAGGGCGGTGTGATCGCCTGGGCCCGCCAGGTCGACCCCTCGCTGCCGGTCTACTGACGGTCCGCGGCGGCTGACGCACGCTTGGTGACCCCAGCCTGACCGGCGGGGGTTGCGCATCGGCGCGGCGTCCTGTACAGCGTCCACCCCGGCGGTACGGTACGGCCGTGACTTCTGTGGAACCCCCCGAGCACGTGCGTGCCACGTTCGGTCTGCGCGAAGTGACACCGGTTACCTTGGGCGACTGGGAAGGTGGCTGGCGTTTCGGGGACGTGGTGCTCAGCCCGGTCGCCGATCATGCACGGGCCGCGTGGTCGGCCAAGGTGCGCGAGACGCTGAAGGTGGACGGGCTGCGCCTGGCCCGCCCGGTGCGTGCGACCGACGGGCGCTACGTGGTGTCCGGCTGGCGCGCCGACACCTATCTCGAGGGTGTCCCGGAACCGAGGCACGACGAAGTGGTTTCGGTGTCGTTGCGCCTGCATCAGGCCACGGCGCAGCTCGAGCGACCCCGATTCCTGGTGCAGCCGCCGGTCGCGCCGTGGGTCGACGTTGACGTGTTCGTCGCCGCGGACCGGGCCGCATGGGAGGCGGTGCCGCTGCGCAGCCTGCGCGCGGGTGGGGCGGCCCAGCCGTCGCAGTCGCCGGACGGGCTGCGCAGCATGGAGCTCATCGGTCAGCTGGCCACGCTGCGGAAGCCGGTGCAGACGCCCGCTCAGCTCGTGCACGGCGATCTGTTCGGAACCGTGTTGTTCGCAGGGGTTTTCACGCCGGGGCTCACCGACATCACGCCGTACTGGCGGCCTGCGCCGTGGGCCGCCGGGGTGATCGTGGTCGACGCGCTGGCGTGGGGCGGCGCCGACGACGGGCTGCTGGAGCGCTGGCGGGATCTGCCGGAGTGGCCGCAGATGTTGTTGCGCGCGGTCATGTTCCGGCTCGCGGTGCACGCGCTGCACCCGCGTTCGACACCGGAGGCGTTCCCCGGTCTTGCCCGCACGGCGGATATGGTCCGCCTGCTGCTGTAGGCCGGGGAACGCGCTGCGGCGGTTACACGTTCGCGTAGGCCAGGGACGGCGAGCGACCGATCGCGAACGAGGACCGCAGGTAGAACCACCAGGTTGCGGCGCCCATGAGCAGGAACGCCACCGCGTAGGCCCAGAACGCGGGCGCCATCGAGTGGTAGTTGATGTTGGACAGCCGCAGCGCCTGCTGCAACAGCCACCCGCCCGCGGCGCCCACCGCACCGATCACACCGATCGCAGCGCCTGCCTGTCGCCGGGCCGAGGCGGCCGACTCACTCTGGCTCAGACCGTGTTCCGCGGCGTACTTCTTGGTTTCGGCGGTGAAGATGGTCGGGATCATCCGATAGGTCGAACCGTTGCCGATGCCGGCGAGGACGAACAGCAGCAGGAACGCGATCAGGTACAGCGGGAAGCTCTTCAGCTCCAGCCCGGCCATGATCAATGCGACCGACACCGCCATGCCGCCGAACACATAGAGGGTGATCTTGGCGCCACCGACCTTGTCCGACACCCACCCGCCGAACGGACGGCTGACCGAGCCGACCAGCGCGCCGAGGAAGGCCAGGTTGCCGAGCGTGGTGATCCAGCCGATCTTGGTCAGCTCCGGGAAGTTGGCCTTGATCAACGTCGGGAAGGCGAAGGAGAACCCGATGAACGAGCCGAAGGTGCCGATGTAGAGCACCGCCATCACCCAGGTGTGCACGTTGGTCAGCGCCAGCTTGTAGGAACGACCGTCGGACTTGGCATTCGACACGCTGTCCATGTAGCGCAGCGCACCGAAAGCCGCGACGAGGATGAACGG
Source organism: Nocardia altamirensis NBRC 108246 (assembly GCF_001612685.1). GTDB lineage: Bacteria > Actinomycetota > Actinomycetes > Mycobacteriales > Mycobacteriaceae > Nocardia > Nocardia altamirensis. The sequence goes on along the minus strand of NZ_BDAY01000037.1, from coordinate 65,091 downwards.
CACCCAGACCAGGATGGCCAGCGTGAGCCCGAAGCGGTAGCCCGCAGCGTCTTTGGCGGTGAGATGCGTGCCGAGGGTGATCAGCAGCGGCAGCACCAGCTGGGTCTGCGCGACGCCGAGATTGCCGCCTGCCGCGTTGATGCCGAGCGCGGCGCCCTTCTTGCCGTCGGGGAAGAAGAAGTTGATGTTGGCCATCGAGGAGGAGAAGTTGCCGCCGCCGACACCGGCCAGCGCGGCCAGGATCATGAAGACCCACATGGGTGTGCCCGGCTGGTTGATGAAGTACGCCAGCCCGAGCGTCGGGATCAGCAGCAGCGCAGCGCTGAACGTGGTGAACGCCCGTCCGCCGAACTTGGGGATGGCGAAGGTATACGGGATGCGCAGCGCGGCACCGACCAGGGTCGGGGTCGACGACAGCAGCAGCGCGTTGCTCACCGCGGTCGGATCGCCCTTGCCGAGCCCGGCCAGGAAGCCGAAGCCCGCGGCGCCCATGCTGGTGACGACGGTGCCCCAGAGGACCCAGACGGCGAAGCCGAGGTTTTCCGCGAACACCGAGAAGATCAGGTTCTTGCGCGCGGTCTTGTCACCGCCCGCTGCCCAGAACGTCGGGTTGTCCGGCTCCCAGTGCTCGAGCCAGCGCCCCCGCAGCTGATGGACGAAAGTCGGTGATTCCGTTGGTACTTCGTTCGGTGGGTTCGACGGGGTGCCGGTGGCGATGGCAGTCATCGGCTTCCTCTCACTTCAGCTCGACTGCCCTCATCGCGGCACGGTGGCCACAGGCTCGGTCGAGTTGCCTGGTTATGGTCGATTCATAACCTAGGGAGGAGTTGTTGCCGCGCTATGGCTCTCGGTGAAGTTCCCGGCAATTCCGACTCACATGCTGGGCAGTCGACGTGTGACGACTTGGTTACCCTGCTGTTCGATGCCGCGAATGACGCCTACCGCTGGTCGGGGTATTCGGCGATCAGCGAGTTGAGGAAGCAGCTCGCGGCCGACGCGGCCCGCTCGGGATCGCCGTCGATCACCGCGTGCACCAATTCGGCGTGCTCCTCGGGGTACGAGTCGTCGGACTTCAATGTCCGTGCCCGGATCACCTGTTCGATGATGGGCAGCAGCGAATCGTAGAACTCGAGGTAGACGGCGTTGTGGCTGGCGACCACGATCGCGCGGTGCAGCTCGACGTCCGCCTCGATGGCGGCCGGGTTGTCGTCGTCGTAGGCCTTGTCCCGCTCGGCGAGCAGCTGCAGCAGGTTCGCGATATCGCCGTCGTCGCGGCGGCGCGCGGCCAGCGCGGCGGCCGTGGTGTCGAGGGCGAGCCGCAGTTCGAGGACGTCGCGCTCTTCGGCATCGGCGAAGTATTTACCGAGTGTGCCTCCCAGGTCGGAGGAGGCGATCACGTAGGTTCCCGAGCCTTGCCTTCGCTCGAGCATCCCCGCGTGGACGAGGGCTTGAACGGCCTCGCGCACGGTGTTTCGACCCGTCCCCGTCAGCTCGGTGAGCTCGGGTTCGGTAGGGATGCGAGAGCCGATCGGCCAACGGCTGGAACGTATTTCGGCACGCAGCTGCTCGGTGACCTGGGCAATGAGGCTGGTGCGCCGGACTGGTTGCACTGACCTAGAGTACCGCTCATCACAAATCGTTGCCTCCTATCATCCGGTCATCCTATGATTTCGCGGTGACTGCAACCCTCCAGGAAACTCAGCAACGGCCGGAATCCGCACTGGTCGAGCAGCGCCGACGCGCGCTGATCGAGGGTCGTCTGCTCGTGCTCGCAGCCATCCTGATGTCGGCACTCACCCTGCGTGTCGCGGTCACCGCATTCAGCCCGCTTGCCGAACGGATCGGCGCCGACGTCGGCTACGGCACCGCCGTTGTCGGTGTCTTCGGCATGATCCCGACCGCGATGTTCGCGCTGTCCGGCGTGCTGACCCCGCTGCTCGTCGGGCGGCTCGGCCTGGAACGCACCGCGCTGGCGGCCATGCTCATGGCGGGCACCGGCATGCTGGTCCGGGTGCTGCTGAACGGCACCGCCGAACTCCTCGTCTTCTCCGCCCTCGCCCTGGCAGGCATGGGCATCGGCAACGTGGTGATCCCGCCGCTGGTGAAGCGGTACTTCGCCGACCGGCTGGCGGTGGTCAGCTCGCTGTACATCGTGATGGTGCAGCTCGGCACGGTGGTGCCCGCGTTCGTCGCGGTGCCGATCGCCGACGCGCACGGCTGGCGAATCTCCTTGGGGCTGTGGTCGATCCTCAGCTTCGCGGCCGTGCTGCCGTGGCTCGGGGTGCTGCGCGACCGGCGTGGTCGCGATCGCGCGGACACCACCGCACTGCCGACCGACGAGCCGAGGACCGGGCAGGTGTGGCGTTCGCCGCTCGCCTGGGGCATGGCAGGCATGTTCGGCATGACGTCGTTGATCACCTATGCCATGTTCACCTGGCTGCCCAAGATCCTCAGCGACGCCGGAGCAAGCGCGAGCTTCGGCGGCTCGATGACCGGTCTGTTCGCGGTCGTCGGCCTGGCCGCCGCGTTCATCGCGCCGACGGTGGTCGCGCGCTTCCGCAATCCCTTCTTCATCGTGGTCGGCTGCGCGGCGTTCTTCATCGCTGCCTTCGTCGGGCTGCTCGTCGCCCCCATGAGCGCGCCCATTCTGTGGGTGGTGCTGCTCGGCATCGGTCCGAGCACCTTCCCGATGGGGCTGACGCTGATCAACCTGCGCACCAACACCTCGGGTGGCTCCGCCGCGCTGTCCGGGTTCACCCAGGGCGTCGGCTACGCGGTCGCCTGCGTCGGGCCGCTGCTGTTCGGCGTGCTGCACTCGCTGACCGACGGCTGGCTCGCGCCGTTCGCCCTGCTCGTCGTCGCGGTGCTGGTGCTGCTCGCCGGTGCCTGGCAGGCATGCAAGCCGCGGATGCTGGAAGACACCTGGGGATAACCCCGCTCGAGTTGCGGGCCGGTGTCGGTGTGGCCATGCTGTACGTCACACCTCACCGGCCGCTGCCAGTCCGGCCAGGCAATCGGTGATCCGCGGAAACCGCTGTGTCACATGCCTGCAACATAAGCGCGTGCTCACCCTCGATCTCGGACACTCGTGAGCAACCGTTGATACGCCGGTCATTTCACGCAGCATTACCGCAATACCCGTTACCTACCGTTGGGCCAACCGGAATTTGGGAGGCCCTTCTTGAGCATGCTCATGCGCAATCGCGATATCGAGCACTGGGATGCCGAAGACGTCACTGCGTGGGAGGCAGGCGGTAAAGACGTCGCCAAGCGCAACCTGGTGTGGTCGGTGTTCGCCGAGCATGTCGGGTTCTCGGTGTGGTCCATCTGGTCGGTGATGGTGCTGTTCATGCCCACCGACACGTTCGGTATCGACCCGGCGGGCAAGTTCTTTCTCGTGGCGGTTCCGACGCTCGTCGGCGCCATTCTGCGAATTCCGTACACCGTGGCGACCGCGAAATTCGGCGGGCGTAACTGGACCATCTTCAGCGCGCTGCTCCTGCTGATTCCTACGCTGCTCACGCTGTATTTCATCAATCAGCCGGGCACCTCGTACACCACGTTTCTGGTGGTCGCGGCGTTCGCCGGTTTCGGTGGCGGCAACTTCGCCTCCTCGATGACCAATATCAACGCCTTCTACCCGCAGCGGCTCAAGGGCTGGGCACTCGGACTGAACGCGGGCGGCGGCAATATCGGCGTTCCCGCCATCCAGCTGGTCGGGCTGCTCGTCATCGCCACCCTCGGCAACGGCTATGCCTCGCTGATCTGCGCCATCTATCTGGTGCTCGTCGCGCTGGCAGGCGTCGGCGCCGCGCTGTACATGGACAACCTGCGCAACCAGAAGGCCGACCTGTCCTCGATGCTGACGGCGCTGAAGGTGCCGCAGTCGTGGGCGATCGCGTTCCTCTACATCGGCACCTTCGGCTCGTTCATCGGGTACAGCTTCGCCTTCGGCCAGGTGCTGCAGATCAGCTTCAAGGCGGGCGGCGACAGCACGGCGCAGGCCGCGCTGCATGCCGCGCAAATCGCCTTCATCGGACCGCTGCTCGGCTCGCTGGCCCGGCCCTACGGTGGCAAGTGGGCCGACCGGGTCGGCGGAAGCCGGGTCAGCATGTACATCTTCGCTGCGATGACGGTGGCCGCGGTCGTCGTTGCCGTCGCGAGCACCCTCGGCGACCGCAGCGGCGGCGTGCCGAGCGGGGCGGCGATGATCGCGCTGGTCGCCGGCTTCATCGCCCTGTTCGTGCTGTCCGGCATCGGCAACGGATCGGTCACCACGATCATCCCTTCGGTCTTCGCCGCGAAGTCCAAGAGCCTCGACGCGAGCCAGGAAGCCAGGGCCGCGTGGGCGCAGCACACCTCGGGTGCGCTGATCGGTTTCGTCGGCGCCGTCGGCGCGCTCGGCGGAGTCGCCATCAACCTGGTGCTGCGCTCGTCCTACGCCTCGACCGCGTCCGCGACCACCGCGTTCTGGGTGTTCATGGCCTTCTACATCGCCTGCACGCTGGTCACCTGGGCGGTCTTCCTGCGCACGCCGGGTCGCCGGGCCGACTCCGACGTCGTCGTCGCGGCCGAGTCCATGGTGCTGGCGGCTGAGGCCGCGCCACAACCCTTTTCATCCGTGTCCGCAAGCTCCGCGCCCCGCGCCTGACGCCAGCACAGTCAAGGAGGAATATCGATGAATCCCTCAGTCGATCCGACCGGGCGCAAGACCGCCGTTGTGGTCGGGCACGGCATGGTCGGGCACCGGTTCGTCGAGGCGCTGCGCGCGCGGGACGAGGCGGGCCAGTGGCAGGTCGTCGTGCTCAGCGAGGAACTGCTGCCCGCCTATGACCGGGTCGGCCTGTCGTCCTACGTAGGCGCCTGGGACGCAAGCGCTTTGGCGCTGCCGGGCAACGAGTACGCCGACGACGCGCTGGTCGAGCTGCGGCTCGGGCAGCGGGCCGAAACCATCGACCGGGACGCACGCAAGGTCACCACCTCGGCGGGCGACACCCTCGGCTACGACGCGCTGGTGCTTGCCACCGGCTCGTATCCGTTCGTGCCCCCGGTGCCGGGCCACGACCTGCCGGAGTGCTTCGTCTACCGCACCCTCGACGATCTGGACGGGATCAGGGCGACCGCCGAGGCCGCAGGGCCCGGCGCGGTCGGTGTCGTCGTCGGCGGCGGGCTGCTCGGCCTGGAGGCCGCGAATGCCTTGCGCCAGCTCGGTCTTACGCCGCACGTGGTCGAGTACAACGACCGGCTGATGCCCGCGCAGGTCGACGAGGGCGGCGGCGCCATCCTGGAGCGCCTGGTCACCGACCTCGGCCTCACCGTGCACACCGGCGTCGGCACCTCCTCGATCGAGGCGACCAAAAGTGGTGTGCGGGTAGGCCTTTCCGACGAGTCGGTGATCGACGCGGCGCTGGTCGTGTTCTCCGCGGGCGTCCGGCCGCGTGACCAGATCGCTCGCGAGAGCGGACTCGAGGTCGGGCCGCGCGGCGGCATCATCACCGATCTCGGGCTGCAGACCTCCGATCCGAACATCTGGGCCATCGGCGAATGCGCCGCGGTCGAGGGCACCTGCTACGGCCTGGTCGCACCCGGCTACACCACCGCCGAGATCGTCGCGGACCGATTGCTCGGTGGCACCGGCGAATTCCCCGGCGCGGACATGTCGACCAAGCTCAAGCTGCTCGGTGTCGACGTGGCCAGCTTCGGCGACGCGCACGCCACCACCGAGGGCGCGCTGTCGGTGGTGCTGCACGATGCTGCCAAGGGCACCTACGCGAAACTTGTTGTCTCCGATGACGCGCAGATCCTGCTCGGCGGCATCCTGGTCGGCGACGCCACCGCCTACGCCGCGCTGCGGCCGCTGGTCGGGCGGCCGCTGCCCGCCGAGCCCGCGGCGCTGATCTCGCCCGCCGGTGCGGAATTGGGCGCCGACGCGCTGCCGGACGACGCGCAGATCTGCTCGTGCAACAACGTGTCGAAGGGCTCGATCTGCGGCGCCATCGCCGACGGCGCCTGCGATATCGCGGGCATCAAGAAATGCACGTCCGCCGGAACCTCCTGCGGCGGTTGCGTTCCCATGCTCAAGAAGCTGCTGGAGCAGTCCGGCGTCGAGATGTCCAAGGCGCTGTGCGAGCACTTCGGTCAGTCGCGCGCCGAGCTGTTCCAGATCGTCCAGGTCACCGGCATCCGCACCTTCTCCGGCCTGATCGCCAAGTACGGCAAGGGCACCGGCTGCGATATCTGCAAGCCGACGGTCGCCTCCATTCTCGCGTCCACCTCGAGCGAGCACATCCTCGACGGCGAGCAGGCCGCGCTGCAGGACACCAACGACCACTTCCTGGCCAACATGCAGAAGAACGGCACCTATTCGGTGGTGCCGCGGATGCCGGGCGGCGAGGTGACAGCCGATCAGCTCATCACCATCGGTCAGATCGCCAAGGACTTCGGCTTGTATGTGAAGGTCACCGGTGGTCAGCGGATCGACCTGTTCGGCGCGAGAGTCGAACAGCTGCCGCAGATCTGGCAGCGCCTCGTCGACGTCGGCATGGAATCCGGTCACGCCTACGGCAAGTCGCTGCGCACGGTGAAGAGCTGCGTCGGCTCCACCTGGTGCCGCTACGGCCAGCAGGACTCGGTCGGCATGGCCGTGCTGCTCGAAAAGCGTTATCGCGGACTGCGTTCCCCGCACAAACTGAAGCTGGCCGTGTCCGGCTGTGCCCGGGAATGCGCCGAGGCGCGCGGCAAGGACGTCGGCGTGATCGCCACCGAGCAGGGCTGGAACCTGTATGTCGGCGGCAACGGCGGACTCACCCCGAAGCACGCGGTGCTGCTCGCCGGTGAACTCGACGACGAGACGCTGATCAGGTACATCGACCGCTACCTGATGTTCTACGTGCGCACCGCCGACCGGCTGCAGCGCACCGCACCGTGGCAGGAGGCGCTCGAGGGCGGCATCGACTACCTGAAGCAGGTTGTCTGCGAGGACAGCCTCGGCATCGCCGACGAGCTGGAGGCCGCGATGGCCAAGCATGTCGCCGGTTACCGCGACGAATGGGCCGCGGTGCTGGAGGACGAGGAGAAGCTGTCGCGCTTCGTGTCCTTCGTGAACGCGCCGGAGGAGGCTGATCCGACCATCTCGTTCGACGATTCCGGTGCACGGAAGGTGCCGGTGCTGCTCGGCATGCCTGAGGTGGTCGTAGGGGCGGGGACCAGCACCGCTACGCACGGGAAATGACGGCTTAACCGCACAGAAACAGGACGCCTGTACCAATGGGTAGGGCGTTTGGAGGATGACACCGATGACCGTGATCGATACCCCCGGCATTGCCGCGGCAACCACCACCGGTTGGACGCAGGCCTGCAGGCTCGACTACCTGATCCCCGGCCGCGGCGTTGCGGTGTTGCTGAACTGTGGCCGTCAGGCCGCCCTATTCTTGCTGGCCGACGGCATGCTGTATGCCGTGGGCAACATCGATCCCTTCGGCCGTGCCGCGGTGATGTCGCGCGGCATCGTCGGCGACCGCGGCGGCGTGCCCGTCGTGGCCTCGCCGCTGTTGAAGCAGGCGTTCTCCCTGATCGATGGGCACTGCCTGGATGACGACTCGGCAGCATTGCCGGTCTACGCGGTACGCGTCGTCGACGGCGTCGTCGCGGTCTCCAACGAGCCGGTGTCTTCCGCGCTCGCTTCTTCGGATGGGTGAGCGCATGACAACTCTCGACTCGGGCGCGATGCTGGCCGGATTCACGGTCGGCATCACCGCGGCCAGGCGCGCCGACGAGCTCGCCACGCTGCTCGTGCGCCGCGGCGCCGACATCGTGTCCGCACCGGCGATCCGGATCATTCCGCTCGCCGACGACACCGAGCTGGAGCGGGTCACCCGCCAGCTGCTCGTCGACCCACCGCGAATCGTGGTGGCCACCACCGGCATCGGCTTCCGCGGCTGGATGGAGGCGGCCGAGGGTTGGGGCATCGCCGAGGAGCTGCGCGCCACCCTGGGGACCACCAGAATGCTGGCCCGCGGCCCGAAAGCCAAGGGCGCCATCCGCGCTGCCGAACTGCGGGAGGAATGGTCGCCCGCGTCGGAATCCTCCGCCGAGGTGCTCGACCATCTGCTCGCCGAGGGCGTGGAAGGTGTGCGGATCGCCGTGCAGCTGCACGGCGCCACCACCGAGTGGGAGCCGGTGCCCGACTTCTGTGAGGTATTGCGCTGTGCCGGTGCGGATGTCGTTCCGGTGCCGGTGTACCGGTGGGTGCCGCCGGAAGATCAGGGGCCGATGGACCAGCTGATCGAGGCCGTCGTCACCTCCAGCCTCGACTGCGTCACCTTCACCAGTGCGCCTGCCGTGGCGTCGATGTTGATCCGTGCCAAGGAAACCGGGCTGCTGGAGGGCGTGCTGCACGCGATGCGCGGGCGGGTGCTCGCCGCCTGTGTCGGGCCGATCACCGCCGCGCCGCTGGAGGAACTCGGGGTGGCCACGTCGATGCCAGGCCGCGCCAGGCTCGGTGCGCTTGCTCGCCACGTCGCCGAGGAATTGCCGCGCCGGGCCAACCGGATCTACGCCGCGGGGCACATCCTGAGCGTGCGCGGCGGCTGCGTGGTCGTCGATGACGAGGTGCGCAAGCTGGCGCCGGCGCCGATGGCGCTGATGCGCTCGCTGGCCAGGCAACCTGGCCGGGTCGTCTCCAGGGAAGACCTGCTCGCCGCGCTGCCGGGCGGCGGTGACGACACGCATGCGGTGGAAACCGCGATCGCCAGGCTGCGTGCCGGGCTCGGTGCGCCCAAGGCCATCCAGACCGTGGTCAAGCGCGGCTATCGGCTCGCCCTCGACGCCGCGGAATGCATCGACAACAACCCGCGCCCCGAGCTGTCCGGACCACAGGCCCCCGGCATGCCGACTCGCTACGTGCAGTCCGTGGAGGCTTGGTGACGGCTCCCGCCCTGGTGCTGGTTGCGCACGGCACCAGGAGCACCAGGGGCGTCCAGATGATCGCCGCGCTCGCCGAGGCGGTGCACAGGGAGCTCGGCGTCGCGATTTCGGGGCGCGACGCCGAGTCACCTGAATTGCCGCCCGTCCGAACCGCTTTCGTCGACGTGCTGGGTCCTTCCCCCGCCGAGGTGCTGCGCGACCTGACCGATGCGGTCGGGAATTCCGTTCCCGCCGTGGTGGTTCCGGCCTTCTTGGCGTCGGGTTATCACGTCTACCAGGACGTGCCACGCGAAGTGGCGGAGAGCGCGCACCCCACCGTTGCGGTCACGCCCGCGATGGGGCCGGACCCCGCGCTGGCGCGCATCATGACCATGCGGCTGCGTGCCGCGGGCTGGCGTCCCGGCGACACCGTCGTCCTCGCTGCCGCCGGCTCCTCGGATGCCCGTGCGCGCCAGGACGTCCGCCGCGCCGCCGCCATGCTCACCGAGCACCTGCGTGCAACGGTGCACCTGGCCTACATCGCCACCGGCACCCCTCGGGTTCCCGAAGTCGTTGCTGCCCTTCGTCGTTCCGGCTCGGAGCGGGTCTTCATCGCCTCCTACCTGCTGGCGCACGGTCTGTTCCACCAACGCCTACACGAAGCAGGCGCCGACGGCGTCGCCGAACCCATCGGCGTCCACCCTGCGGTGGTTCGGCTCATCGTCGACCGCTATCGCACTGCGGCGCGCGAACTGGTGCAGCTCCGCGCCCGCTGAGCCGTCCCGACCGTGAAAATGGTCGATTTCACACCGGGGTTGGGGCTTGCCTGGCGGTGATCTCCGCAGACACGTGCGGCCGCACGCGCCGATCATGCTGGAATAACGGCTGGTCGATGCATGGATGCCGTAAGTTTGCTCGAGGACGAATCAGCGGTGGCTTTCCGAATTCGAGGGAGGCGTGTTGACCGGAGCCGACGCCGCAGTGCCGGGGACGCATCCCCTGTCGACGGCGCAGCTGCGCTGGTGGGTGGCGCAGCAATTGCAGCCTGCGGTGCCGATCACGGTGGCGATGTACCTGGATCTGGTCGGGCCGCTCGACACCGGGTTGATGTCGCGCTCCGCCCGGTGTGCGGCGCGTGAGCTGGAGTCGCCGCTGGTGCGGTTTCGTCTGGTCGACGGATGTCCGCGCCAGTACGTCGATGCCGCAGCGGAACTGCCGATCCACTCTGTCGATCTGACCGGGGAGGCGGAGCCGATCGCCGCCGCGCTGGCGCGGATGGAACGCGACTACGGGTCGCCGTTGGATCCGCTCACCGATCAGCTCACGGTGGCGACGGTGTTCCAGGTAGCGCCGGATCGGCACCTGCTCTATCTGCGCAGTCATCACATCGTGCTCGACGGCATGGGCGCGGCGGCGCTGTTGCGCCGCACGGGGGAGCTCTATCGGTCGGAAGTTGCTGCGGTGCAAGGGATTGACGGTGCAGGCAGCCGTTCATCCCTGGGGGAGCGGTTGCTGGTCGATCGTGGCCCCAGGCGGACAGGCGGGCAGAACGCGCGCGTGCTGGCACGCTCAGCCCCGGTCATCGGCAACGAATCACTGCGACCGTCAACGGGTTCGGTCAGCACCATCACCGACGACAGCGCGGTGGTGAATAGTGCTGCGGTAAAACGTGGTTCGGTCAGCCGGGTGCTCTCGGTGCCGGAGCTGCTCGAAGATGAACGCAATTACCAGGATTCGGCCCGTGCCGCGGCCGATCGTGACTACTGGCGCGCACAACTCGCCACGTTCGAGGAACCGGTCGCGCTGGCCGGTCGGCCTGTCGCACCGGAGCCACGGCCGCATCGGGTGACCGCAACGCTGGACGCCGCGACGGCGGAACTGCTCGCGGGCGCCCGCACCAGGCACGGCGCGACCTTCCCGGAGCTGGCGGTGGCGGCCTTCGCCTGCTACCTGGCCAGGATGACGGGTAGTGCCGAGGTCACCCTGACCCTGCCGGTCACCGCCAGGCCCACCGCTGCGCTGCGCCGGTCGGCCGGGTCGATGTCGAATGTGGTGCCGCTGCGGCTGACCGGTCTCGACACCGGCACCGTCGGTGCGGCCATCGCGCAGGTGCGCTCGGCGGTGATCGGCGCACTGCGGCATCAGCGCTACCGGTCCGAGGACATGCAGCGCGATCGCGGCCAACAGCATGTGGTGCGTGGCGGATTCGGGCCGGTGGTCAACGTGCTCGGGTTCACCGAGCCGTTCCGGCTCGGCGCGCTGGCCGGGCAGGTGCGGCTGCTTTCGCTCGGTCCGGTGGAGGACCTGCTGGTGAACGGCTATCAGGCAGGCCCGGACGAGCGGTCGATCAGCATCGACTTCCATGCCAATCCGGCGCGCTACCGCGGCGACCTGGTCGCCTGGCACCACCGGATGTTCCTCGACTATCTCGGTGGCTTCCTCGCGGTCGAATCCGACTGTCCGATACCGGCTCTGCACCTCACGCCGCCCACTCCGGTGGTCGACGAGCCTGCAGGCCCCATCCGGGTGCTGCCCGACCTACTCCGGTCCGGCCTGCGCCCCGACGCGGTCGCGGTCCGAGACGGCCACCGCACCATGACGTATCGCGAGCTGGACGAGGCATCGTCGCGGTGGGCTCGTGAACTGATGGCAGGTGGTGCGCGGCCCGGCGAATTCGTCGTTGTCGCGGTGCCGCGCTCGCTCGAGTCGGTGCTCGCCCTGTGGGCGGTCGCGAAGGCTGGGGCCTGCTTCGCGCCGGTCGACCCGGCCGATCCGGCCGAGCGGATCGCGACGGTGATCGCGGATACCGCGGCACGGCAAGGGCTTACGGTCGCCGCGGTCCGAGACGGCCTACCGTGCGGCACCAACTGGCTCGCACTCGACGACGCGCGGGTACGTGCGGAGGTCGAGCGCCGACCGGACACCGCGATCGATGACGAGGAGCGGCCGCGCGCGCTGCGGCCGGGTCACGCTGCGTATCTGATCTACACCTCGGGCACCACCGGCATCCCGAAAGGCGTGCTCGTCACGCATCGCGGACTCGGGGCACTGACCGACTACATCACCGAACACTATGGGGTAGGCCAGGACTCGGTAGTCCTGCACGCGCACGCACCGTCGTTCGACGCGCACCTGCTCGAGCTGCTCGCCTGCTTCGCGGCGGGCGCCTGTCTGGTCGTCGAACCGCCGTCGGTGGTCGCGGGCGGCGCGCTGGCACAACTCATCGTCGACAGCGGCAGCACCCATTTCCTCACCACGCCTGCGGTGCTCGCGACGCTGTCGCCAGCGGAGGTGCCCGCGCTGCGGGCGGTCGTCGTCGGCGGGGAGGCCTGCCCCGCGGAGCTGGTGCGGGTATGGGCGCCGCACCTGCGACTGTTCAACGGGTACGGGCCGACCGAAACTACTGTCATGGCAACACAAACCGCGGCGATGGTGTCCGGTGAGCCGGTTACCATCGGCGCCGCCTTGCCCGGAGTGCGTGCGGTGGTGTTCGATTCGCGCCTGAGGCGAATCCCGCCCGGTGCCAGGGGTGAGCTCTACCTGGGCGGGCTCGGTGTGGCCGACGGCTATCTGCGGAATCCGGTCGGCACCGCCGTGCGGTTCATCGCCGACCCGTTCGGCATCGGCCACCGGCTGTATCGCACCGGCGATCTGGTCAGCGCGAGCCCGGATGGTGCGTTCGAATTCCTCGGCCGCGCCGACGATCAGGTCGAGCTGCGCGGACGGCGGATCGAGCCGGCCGAGATCGAGTCGGCATTGCGTGCGGGGCCGGAGGTCGAGCACGCGGTGGTCACCGTCGCCGATCACGGACGGCCGGAGGCCAGGTTGGTCGGCTATGTGGTCGCGGCGCGCGGTGTTCGGTTCGAGCCTGCCGAGACGCTGCGCCGACTGCGCGCCACCCTGCCCGCGGCGTTGGTGCCGTCGGCGCTGATCGAGCTGGACCGATTGCCGGTGTCCGGCAACGGGAAACTCGACCGTGCTGCGCTGCCGCCGCCGATGGCGCCGCGGCGCTCGTACCGCGCGCCGACGACCCCGATGCACCGGTTGGTTGCCGAATGCTTCGAGAAGGCAACGGGGCGAACCACTGTCGGCCTGGACGATGACTTCTTCGAGCTCGGCGGGAATTCCCTGCTCGGCGTGACGGTCTCGGCCGAGTTGGCCGCCGCGACCGACGTTCCGGTGACGGTGCGCTGGCTCTACACGGCGCCGACGGTCGAGGCACTGGCCGATCGCATCGCCGGGTACGACGGCGCGGAAACCACCGATGACGCGCTCGGGGTACTGCTCACGTTGCGCACCAAGGGAACTCGTCCGCCGCTGTTCTGCGTGCATTCCGCGGTGCCGCTGGCCTGGTGCTATGCGGGGCTGGCCAGGTACGTCACCGACCGCCCGGTCTACGGCCTGCAGGCGCCGTCGTTGACCGGCGACGTCGATGCGATCGGCACCATCGATGAACTCGCCGACAGCTACGTGGACGCGATGGTCCGTGTGCAGCCCGAGGGGCCGTACCACCTGCTCGGTTGGTCGCTCGGCGGGCAGATCGCGCACGCGATTGCGGTGCGGCTGCGGGCCCACGGTGCTGCTGTTGCCGCGCTGACCATGCTGGACAGCGTCGTCATCCCAGAGGATGCGGCTCCGCCGCCGGTGCCGAGGATGCGAGATCTGTTGACCCACTTGCTCGGTGACGAACCGGACGACGCCGACGCGGCTCCCGAGGTGACCGCCGCCGAGGCCGCCGCCGAACTGGCCGCCGCCGGTGCGTCATTCGGCACCGGGCTGTCGGTCGCGCAGCTCGAGCGGCTGCACCGCGGCTACGTCGACGGGGTCGCGCTCTCGCACGGCTATCGCCCCGGCGTCTTCGACGGTGACCTGCTGTACTTTTCGGCGACCCGCGGCGTGACCGAGCTGCTCGGCGCCGATATCTGGCGGCCGTTCATCACCGGCGACCTCATCGAACATCAGGTGGTGGCGACGCACGCCCAGCTCACCAATACCGCTGTGGTCGAGGTGATCGGCCCGATCCTGGCCAGGCATCTCGAACGGATCGCCGTCGGCGCAGAGCGCGCTGTGTGCACGGAGGTGCCGCACGGGCTTGCGCGGAGCGAGCACTGAGCGGCACGGGGATGCGCACCCATGTCGGTGCGCGCACCGGGTTCGAGTGGGGCAATGTCTACGACGACCCGGAGGCGTGGGCGCGGCGAAATCCGGACGCCGCCACGTTGCTTCACTATTTCGGTGACCAGCTGGTGCGACCCGATCCGCGGCTTGGTCGCGACGGACCGGTGTGTCCCTTCGTCCGCCGTGCGATATCGCGGCACACCCTGTGGGTCGCCGTGGTGCCTGGCGACGACATCGCCGTCGACACCATGACGGCGGCGGTGGACGACGCCTTCGAGTTCCACCGCGCCATGTCCACGGGCCATGATGCCCGAATCATGGCCGCAGTCACCGTCTTTCCCGGCCTCACCCGCTACGAGCGGGTCGACACCGCACACCTGAACCGCAAGTCGGCCGTCGTCGCGCAGGGGCGCATGCTCGGCCAGTTCTATCCGGGCTGCGGCATCTCCGGCTTGTGGAACAAGGACTTTCGTCCCCTCGACGCCCCGCTGCCGATGCTGGTGATCCGCACGATGACGACCACCGACTTCCCCTTCGTTGTCGAGCGTGCGGAGTGGCTCTACGCCTACCTGACGCACGTCGCGCCCGATCTGCCGGTGCGGCTGCGCTGGCTGATTGCTGAGCGACTGCAGCTGGCCGAGGTGCCCGGCGATGCCATTACCGACCTGCGCATTCATTCGGTGGGCGAACACGCCCGATGAATGCGGGGCGCCGTCGCGGCCCTGATAGATACTCGATTCCATGCGCCGGCTGAAGCGATGCCTGGTCCCTGTTCTCGCGGTGGTCGCCGCGCTCGTTCCGGCCCCGACGGCCGTCGCGGACCCCGACTCCCGCATCCTCGACGTGCGGCCGCTAGGCGGGCGGCAACTGGAGGTCGTCGTGCACTCGGCGGCGATGAACAAGCCCATCACCCTGTGGATGTCGCATCCCGGCGCCGGTGCGCCGACGCTGTATCTACTCAACGCGGTCGACGGCGGCGAGGACGGCGGACCGTGGCCGCGTCGCACCGATGTCGCGGCGTTCTTCGCGGACAAGAACGTCAACGTGATCGTCCCGATGGGCGGGCGGGCCAGCTATTACACCGACTGGCTGCACGACGACGCCGCGCTCGGCCGCAACCAGTGGACGACGTTCCTGACCAGGGAGCTGCCGCCGCTGCTCGCGGACAGGTTCGCCAGCACCGGACGCAATGCTGTTGCGGGACTGTCGATGTCGGCGACCTCAGCATTGAACCTGGCGATCAGCGCGCCCGGCATGTATCAGGCGGTCGGCGCCTTCAGCGGCTGCCCGCGCACCAGTGACGCGGTCGCTCAGGCGATGGTCACCTCGCAGCTGGCTGTGTTCGGTGCGAATGTGGCGAACATGTGGGGCGCACCGGACAATCCGGCCTGGATCGAACACGACCCGATGGTGCAGGCGGAGCGCCTGCGCGGGCTGGCCCTCTACGTGTCGGCGGGCACCGGCGCCCCCGGCGAACACGACGACATCAGCGACCCCGGCGTCGACGGCAACCCCGCGCGGCTGGTCGACCGGGTGGTGGTCGGCGGTGCCATGGAGACGTTTGTCAGCGGCTGCACTCGGCCGTTCATCGATCGCCTGCGCGCGCTCGGCATTCCGGTCACCGCGAACCTGCGCCCGGCCGGCACCCATGCCTGGACCTACTGGCAGGACGACGTGCACAATTCCTGGCCGGTGTTCGCAGGCGCGATCGGGGCATGAGCGCGTTCGGCCCGAATGTGTCGGTGTCTGGGACGACAATGCCGCTATGGCATATGACGAGGAACTGGCCGATCGCATTCGGCTGATGATCACCCCTGGCCCCGAGTTGAGCGAGCGGAAGATGTTCGGCGGCCTCGCCTTCCTGATCAGCGGCAATATGGCGGTCGCGGCGAGCAGGAACGGCGGCATGCTGGTCCGGGTCGATCCGAAGGAGAACAGCAAGCTGCTCGAGCTCGATGTGGTGGAGCCGATGGTGATGGGCGGCAAGGAGATGGTCGGCTGGCTGTATCTCGCGGCCGACGCGGCCGACGACGATACGGTGCTGCGGGAGTGGATCGAGCGCGGTGTCGGGTACGCCCGGTCACTGCCGCCGAAGCGGAAGTGACCGGCGAGCTTCGCTCAGGCGCGGACCTGACGGCGATAGGTGACCCGGTCGAATTCCCGGCCGTACTCGTCGACCGCGATCACGTCCATTTCGCTGGCGAAGATTCCGGGACGGACATCGACGCGCAGGAACGAATAGTTGCGGAACCGCACCCGCGACCACGGCGCGGCCTCGCCCTGCTTGCCGCCGCCGGATTCCCACACGTAGCTGTCGGGCACCGTGGTGTCCGGTAATTCGTTGCCGCGGTAGGACTCCCGCGATCCGGGCTGGAAGTCGTAGCGCGGGCGACCGCCGCCGCCGACGGTGTAGTAGACGGTGCCGTCGGTCTCCGGGTAGACGATCGAGTTGTCGCCCGCGACCTTCGTTGCGGCATTGCCGCGGATCGGGTCGGTGCGCTCGAACACGTGATTGTGCCCCTGCAACACCAGATCCACCTGGTAGCGGTCGAACAGCGCCACCCACGCGTCGCGCACCCCGCCATCGCTGGCGTGCGCCTCGGTCGTCGAGTAGGCGCAGTGGTGGAAGAAGCAGACCAGGAAGTCGATGTTCGGGTTCGCGCGGTAGGCGGCAAGCGTGCGTTCCACCCAACCCGTTTGGGCGCCACCGGAATACCCGGTGTTGGCGCCGATCTCATACGAGACATCGTTGGCATCCAGCGAAAGCACCGCGACATTGCCGTAGGTGAACGAATACGCCGACGGACAGCCGGTCGGCCCGTTGCCGGGAAAGTCGAGCCGCGCCACGTGTCCGCCGTAGCCCTGCGCCCCGTAGGTCGCCTCCATATCGTGGTTGCCCGTCGCGAACATCCACGGCGTCTCGGCGGCGCTGGCCTCGATCGCGCCGAAATAGACATCCCAGACGTACGGGTTGTATTTGTCGAAGCCGCTCGTGAGTTTGCCTTCGTGCGAGACGAATTGGGCGGGCTTGCCCGCGCCGGACGGATCCGCGTAGGCGATGTCGCCGGCCAGGATGTGGAAATCCGGCTTGGCCGCGGCGATCTGGCGCAGCACGTTGGTGGCGTGCGGTGCGTTCGGATCGTTGTCGGCTTTGTAGTACTTGTCGTCGTAGTCACCGGGCACCAGACCTGCTGGCAGCCGCGGTGTTTCGTCGGTGCCCTGATCGCCCATCATGGTGAACCGGAACGGCACGATCGCGGCCCGTGCGGTCGGCATCGCGGTGGACGCGGATCGGATATCGCCGGTGAAGCCGTCGGCGGTGCGCCAGCGGTAGAAGTGCGGCACCCGTCCCGGCAGTCCGTCCACCGGCGCGTGCGCGTAGAACTGCTCGGCCGCGAGCACGCCGCCGTCGCTGCTCGGCAGCTGCGTGAGCAGGTTGCGCACCTCGGCCTCCACCGTCGCGCCGAGCGCAGGCGTCGGACCGTGGTCGAGAAAGACCTTCGTGCCCGCGGGCTGCCTGGACAACTGGGCCGCGAACCGCAGCTGACTCGTCGCGTCCGGACCGAACCCGACATGCCGCCCGCCGACCGCGAGCTGGGCGTCTTGCGCGTACGCCCGCCGTCCGAACGGCGAGGTGCCCACCGCGGCGACGGCCGCGGCGGCCGCGGCCCCGCGCAGGATGTTGCGCCGGGACACCGGGTGCCTGCGCAGATAGTTTCGATGCCAGTCGTGCTGCTCGGCCACCGTCATCTCGGCCGAGAGTGCACTGGGAATTCCGGTATCCGGTACATCACCTGCGGGGTTCAGCGGATTCGACGCCATACCGACCGATGCTGGTCGTGTGCGGTCACCCCTGCAACTCGACACCTGCAGCCGTATGCGAACAAGAGATGAACTCTCGTGAAGCACGGCTTATCGATCCGGGCAATTCCGGCAAAACCGCCGAATTGAACCTGACCTGGGCGAACTCGCTCTTCCCCGGACACCGCACCGGTGGATAGGCTCCCGCGATGACGCCCTTCACCCGCGGATCCGCCGTGGCGCTCCTGCTCGGCGCCGCGCTCTTCGGCACCGCCACTGCCAACGCCACCCCCGGCACCGGCATCACCGCGGTCACTCTCGCCCAGGCCCAGATCCCCGTCGATCTCATCCCCTTCGTCGCGGGCACCGACTACGTCGTCCGCGAAATCACCATCGCCCCAGGCGGTTCCACCGGCTGGCACACCCACGACGGCCCGGTCTTCGGCATCATCCGCGCAGGCACCCTCACCCACCCCGGCCCCGACTGCGAGACCCCCGTCTACCGCACCGGCGACTTCATCTACGAACCCGAAGGCGCCTGGAACATCCACATCGGCCGCAACCTGGGCCCCGACCCCCTCATCCTCGACGTCGTCTACGCCCCACCCACCGGCAAACCCCTCTTCAACGACGCCCCCGCCCCACCCTGCGCCTGACCCGGCAGGATGGGGGTATGAGTCTTGTGCCGAGTGGGGTTGCCGGGGACGAGTTGATGGTGGGGCGGGTGGTGGAGTGGGCTCGGGGGCAGGCGGACGTGGCTGTGGTGTTGCGGACGGGGTCGCGGGCGCGGGGGGACGGCGCGGTGGACGCGCTGTCGGATCATGACATCGAGGTGTATACGACTGAGCCCGAGAAGTATTCGGGGGATGGTTCGTGGGTGCGTGCGTTCGGGGCGGTGTGGGTGAACATCGAATTGGAAGGGCCGTATGACAATCCGGCGCATTTGGTGTTCTTCGAGGGTGGGGTGAAGGCGGATTTTCAGGTGCTGCCTGTCGATCTGCTCGCGGAGATGATCGACGACGGGCTCGACGAGCTGCACGAGCGCGGATATCAGGTGCTGTTCGAGCGCGACGGTGCGGCGGCCGGGCTGCCAACGGCGAGCGGGGCAGGCCCGGTCGGCGAGCTGCCCGACCAGGAGGAGTTCGGGGCGCTGTGCGCGGAGTTCTGGTTCGAAATCGCACATCTGCCACGGTATTTGGCGCGGGGTGACCTGTGGGTCGTCAAGTCTCGGGACTGGGAGACCAAGGAGTTCCTGCGGACGATGATCGAATGGCATGCGCAGACCCGCTTCGGCGTCGACCACGACGTGTGGCACGGGGGCACGAAGATGCGGGACTGGGCGGCGCCAGGAGTGTGGCCGCGCGTCGAGCAGATGTTCGCGATCGGTGATCCGTTGCGGCAAGCGCAGGCGACGGCCGATCTGTTCGGGGAACTGGCCAGGGAGGTCGCGGCGGCGCTCGAGCTCGACTATCCGCACGAGGCAGAGCAGGCCATCCGGCCCTCGCTCGAGCAGTTGCCTGCCCGGTGATCCCGGCCCGCCGAAAAACTTCTCGAGAAAATGTGAGAGATACGTCGTGCCGGCGGTGACGGCTCCGACCAGAGGGTGACAGCAAGTCACCGATCACAAGGAGCACATCATGTCCGTCAACACCTTCTTCTGGTTCGACAGCGCGGCCGAGGAAGCCGCCACCTTCTACACCTCGGTGGTGCCGAATTCGCGGGTCGTCGACGTCGCTCGGCAGTCGGACGGCTCGGCGTTCATCGTGTCGCTCGAGCTCGACGGGCAGGCGGTGACGCTGATGAACGGCGGACCGGGGCATCCGCTCACCGACGCGGCCTCGTTGCAGGTGCTCGTCGAGACGCAGGACGAGGTGGACCGGTTGTGGGACGCGCTCACCGAGGGTGGTGCGCCGGGGCCTTGCGGCTGGCTGACCGATCGGTACGGGTTGTCCTGGCAGGTTGTTCCGACCACCTTGCTGACGTTGATGGGCGGCGCGGATCCGGCCAAGACCATCGCTGTCGGCACCGCGGTGCAGAGCATGTCCAAGCTCGACATCAAGACCCTGCAAGACGCCTACGACAACGCGTGAAGGCTGCGGCCACCGGACCCGCGAGTGCGGGTCCCGGTGGCGGCGAACGACCTGGTCCGGCCGGTAGTGTCGGCCTATGGAGCGATTCGAGGGGACCATTGAATCCGCCGTCGGCGGCGGTGCGTTCGTCGCGGTGCCCGCCGAGGTGGTCTCGGCGTTGGGCGGCGGCGGCCGCATCCCGGTGATCGCCGCCTTCGACGGCATCGAGTACCGCGGCTCCATCGTGGAGATGGGCGCAGGGCCTTGCCTCGGTGTGCTGAAGGCGATCCGCACTCAGCTGGGGAAGGAGCCCGGCGACGCGGTCGTCGTCACGCTGGCCCGCGATGCTGCCGAGCGCACGATCGAGGTTCCGGACGACCTGGCCGAGGCGTTGCGCTCGGCCGGTGTCCGTGCCGCTTTCGATGAGTTGTCGTTTTCGCGACGGCGCGAGCACGTCACTGCCGTCACCGGAGCAAAACGGCAGGACACGCGCGTCAATCGGATCGCGAAAGTTGTTGCGGCGTTGCGCTAACCGTCTGCCGGGTGGATGTCGGCGAACGTGTCCACCCAACGGTGCGGTGGGCGTGGGGGATTGGGCTCGCCGGGGCGCGCGAGCCCGATGGCGTGCCAGCCCGCCGCGACGGCCGCGTCGAGCTCGTCCGGATGGTCGGACAGGAACAGGATGCGCTCGGCGGGTGTGCCGATCGCGCCCGCGATCTTCTCGTACGAGGCCTGCTCGCGCTTGCCGCCCGCGGTGGTCAGATCGAAGTAGCCGCTGATCAGCGCGGCCAGTTCGCCTTCGCGCGCGAAGGTGAACCAATCCTGTTGGTTGCGAACGGATCCCGACGAGTACACGTACAGCGCCAGCCCGTCCGCGTGCCAGGCCCGCAGTGCGGCAGGCACATCGGCGAAGAACTCGCCGTGCAACGCCCCGCTGCGGAAGCCCTCGGCGCAGATCAGTCCCTGCGCCGCCTTGAGCGGCTCGGCTTTGACATCGGAGTCGAGCCATCCCCGCAGAATGGCCGCAACCTCGTCGGTGTCCGCCCCCGGCCGCGCCGCCAGTTCCCTGGTCGTGGCGAGAATGGAAACCGCGGCACCCGTGCGATTCTCGGCCAGCCAGGCCGGAAGACGTGCGCGGGTATAGCCGTACAGATCCTCGCGCACCGAACTGGTCGGGCTGGTTGTCCCTTCGATGTCGACGACCACCGCCGCGATCATGAGGCGGTGAGCAACTCGTCGAGCGTCGGGAACGCTTCGCTGATCCGGTCGCCGGTGAAGTCGCCGACCCAACCGTCCTCCTCCTCGAAGAAGCGGATGGCGATGAAGTCGGGCCTGGTTCCCATGTCGAACCAGTGCAGCGTGCCCGCAGGCACCGAGAGCAGGTCACCGCCCTCGCAGACGACGGCCAGCACCTCGTGCCCGAGATGCAGGTAGAAGCAGCCGCGTCCGGCCGCGAAGAAGCGGACCTCGTCCTCGGCGTGCCGGTGTTCGTTGAGGAACTTGGCCCTGGCGCCCGCGGCGACCTCCGGCCATTCCGGGTTGGTGTCGTCCGGGTGGATGCGGGCGATGTCGATGTGCTGGTAGCGTCCCGACGCGTTCAGCTCTGCGACAGCGTCGGCGTAGTGCGCGAGCAGCGCGTCCGAGTCGACCGCCGCGGCGCCGTCCACCACCGGCCAGCGGCCGAAAGTGATGCCGTGCTCGGCCAATTCGGCGCCGATCACCGCGTCGTCGGTGGTCCGCACCCGCACGTCTGCCGCGTTGTCGGCGGCCATCACCTGGAGCAGGGTCATGTCATTCCAATCTCGAGGGACTCGTCGCGCGAGCGAAGGGCTGTCGGCGCCCGGTGCGGGCGATCAACTCGCACAGGGCCTCCAGGCATTCCGCGCGATCGCGCGCCTGGGCAAGATTCTCCCCCCATGTGGTGATCCCGTGGCCCGCGACGCACAGGACCGGGGGCGCGTCGGGGTGTTCGAGGAGATAGCGCTCGATGTCGGCGCCGATGCGCGGCACCTCGGGCCAATTGGGGAAGACCGGGATGTCGATGGCCGCGGGATCCTTGCTGCCAAGCCCTTTGATGAGCTCGTAGTCCGTGATGCGCAGCATTGTCAGCTCGCCGGGCGCGCCTGCTCGGGTCGCCAACGCGGTGGCGTACGGCGGATGAATGTGCACGACCGCCTGTGCGGTGGTGGCCCGATAAGCCGCGGTGTGAATCGTGGTCTCCGCCGAGGGTTTCCGGCGCTGCGTCGCGACCGGCGCCGAATCCGCCACCCGCACGGTCACCATGTCGTGCTCGGTGAGTTCGCCTTTGGACAAGCCACTTCCGGTGATCACGGCGGTGTCGCCGGTCCGCACCGAGATGTTGCCTGCAGTGCCCGGCATCCATCCACGCTGGTAGAGCTGACGTGAGAGATCTGCGATTGCCTTGCCTGGCAACGGGTCTGCTGCGGCGTGGCCAGATGTCGCGAGCGCGGTGCCGTGCACGACGCCCAACTCGGTGACGACCGCCGTCACCAAATCGGCAGGCGTCACATCGAACGCGGGGTTGAAGGCCTCGGTCCCCGCCGGAGCCGTTGCGACACCGCCGAATCCGGTGACTTCGGCCGCCGCCCGTTCCTCGACGACGATGTCGCGCCCGGTCGCGGTGTTCGGATCGCGGGTCGATTCCGGCGCGACCACGATGAACGGGATGCCGTGATGCTTGGCCGCGAGCGCGACGGCGTAGGTGCCGATCTTGTTCGCCACATCGCCGTTGGCCGTGACCCGGTCGGCGCCGACCAGCACACAATCGACCTGCCCGGTCGCCATCGCCCATGCCGCCGCGGAGTCGATGGTCAGCCGGTGCGGGATGCCTGCCTCGGCCAGCTCCCATGCGGTCAGCCGCGCGCCTTGGAGCAGCGGCCTGGTCTCGTCGACCAGCACGTTCTCGATCGCGCCGCGCTCGGCAAGCACCCGCATCGCGCCGATCGCGGTGCCGAACGCGCTCGTCGCGAGCCGTCCGGTGTTGCAGTGGGTGAGCACGCGCAGCGGCCGGTCCTGGCACAGTCGCTGCACCAGGTCGGCGGCATGCGTGGCGGCGGCCCGGTTGACCCGGCCGTCCTCGGCGAGCATGTCGAGGGTTTCGGCGAGCACGGCATCGGCGCCTTGCACGATCTTGCCGCGCACCCGCCGCACCGCCCACGCGAGGTTCACCGCGGTCGGCCTTGCGTCCGCGATGCGATCCGCGTCGGCCAGCGCGCCCGCCTCGTCGACGACCCCGCCGACAGTGCGCGCGGCGGTGGCGATGACCACGCCGAACGCGCCCGCGATGCCGATGGCGGGCGCACCGCGAATCGCGAGCGTCTGGATGGCCTCGATGACCTCGTCGACCGTGCCGAGCCGCAATTCGCGCACCTCGTGCGGCAGTCCGCGCTGGTCGATGGTGACCAGCGCACCGTCGTCCCAGATCAGAGAACTGTCGTCCATCAGGCAAATCCTTCGTCGCGTACCGCTGTGTTGTGCCTGGTCAACGGTATCGGACGGAGACTGTCCTCGGAAAATCGGTCAAGGGTGCAGGACAGGCCGGTTACCCGGTCTCGGCGCGCAGCTTCGCGGCCCGCTCGCGCGGGTCGTAGTTCGGCCCGACACCGTCGATCAACAACAGATCGCCCTCGATGTGATCGGTGCGCAGGTGCAGGATCTCCTGGTAGTCGGCGGAGTGGTACCACGCACGCGCCGTGTCCAGATCGGGGAACTCGAGGAGCACCATGGATCCGGGCCAGCTGCCCTCGATCACCTCGACCGGCGGACCGTGAATCACGAAGCGCCCGTGGAACGGATCCAGGGTGTCCTGAATGCGCTCCAGGTACTCGAGGATATCGGCGTGCGGCGTGCGGACGCGCAGATGCGCGAAACCATAGGCGGGCATGGGCGTTTCCCTTGTTCGGCGACGTCGCCGAACCGCGACGCCGTTCCGAACGTATGCCGCGCGCACGGGCCGGACAATTACCGCCGAGGTAAGCGCGGACTCGACTACTCCGCAACGAATTCCGCTTCTCGCTCCACCGCTTCGATGGTGCCCGTCGGAACTCGGATCGGGCCGGGAGTGTAGGTCACGGCGCGCAGGGCGCCGGAGTAGCGGAAGGCGCCGCGGCGCGCGCGGAGCTCCCACGACACCGGCCCGCGGGCGTCGATACCGACGGAGATGCCGGTCCACGGCGACATGCCGACCAGTTGCACCTGGTCACGGAGTTCGGCCACCCGGGTGCCGTCGACATCGATCCCGAAATCCCAGCGCAGCCGCGGGCGCACCGTCGCCGACACGGTGATGCGGCGGATGCCGGGCTCGAGCGGTCCGGTCGACACCGCGGCGTAGCTGCCGTAGCTGTTCACCCCGAACGTCAGCCAGCCGTCCTCGAGGTAGAGCAGATAGCCGCCGAGCGGATCACCGTGTGCGACAAGGACTCCCTCGTCGCCGGGACGGTAGTCGGCCAGGTCGGCGGTGATCGTGAAGTCCCGGTAGGCGATCAGTCGCTGGGACCGATACCGCTCCAAGGTCGGCGTGCCTGGCAGCAGCCGAACCGGGTCGCTGAACCTGGCTTCCTCTGGCCGCCTGCGCGCCAGATCTTGTCGGGTGAGCAGCGGGAAAACGGTATTGGCCCATGCGGATTCGTCCCAGGCGGCGGCCAGTTCGGCGGCCTTGTCCGGGAATTGTGCCGAAAGATCGTGCAGCTCGGTCGGATCGGCGCGGACGTCGAACAGCTGCCAGTTCGGTGCGTCGACATCGGCGCCACGCTCGTGCAGGGACAGCAGTTTCCAGCCGTCGCGATAGAAGCCGCGATGTCCGGTCATCTCGGAGTACTGCTCGGTGTGCTTGGTCGCCGCTTGCGGGTCGCGCAGCAGCTCGGCGGCGGAGACGCCGTCGAAGTCCTTGGCGGGCAGTCCGTTACGGACGCTGGGTCGGCGTAGGCCGGCCAGCTCGAGCAGGGTCGGCGCCAGGTCGGTGACGTAGGCGTATTCGTGCCGGATGCCGTTGTCGTCGGCACGGCGCGGCAAACCCTTCGGCCAGGACACCAGCAGAGGTACCCGCACGCCGCCCGCGAACGTCTGGCCCTTGTAGAAGCGGAACGGCGTGTTCGACGCCTGCCCCCAGCCGCGCGGGTAGTGCACGCCGAGCCGCGCGGTGCCGATCAACTCCTCGTCGTGCGGGACGTCGCCGATCCAGTCCTGGTCGTCGATGTGCGCGAATTCGGCGAAATACGAGCGGGTTCCCTCCGGACCGCCCTCGGCGGTGCCGCCGTTGTCGGAGGTGAACACCACGATGGTGTTGTCGAGTTCGCCGAACTGCTCGAGGGTGTCGAGGATGCGGCCGAGGCTCTGGTCGATGCTGTCGACCATGGCCGCGTACACCTCCATGTATCGGGCGAAGCGCCGCTGCTGTGCCTCGGTCAGCGAATCCCATTCCGCCGCTTCGTAGCCCGGCTCGGTGTTGCGCGGCTTCTGTTCGGTGCCCGGCGGGAACAGGCCATGCGCGAGCTGCGCGGCGAACCTGCGCTGCCGCAGTGCGTCCCAGCCCTCGGCGTAGCGGCCGCGGTACTTGGCCAGGTCGGCGGGCTTGGCCTGCAACGGGCCGTGCATGGCGACGTGCGCGAAGTACAGGAAGAACGGTTTGGCCGCGTCGTGTGCGCGCAGATCCTTGAGATAGGAGATCGCTTTGTCGGTCAGGTCATCGGTCAGGTAGTAGCCCTGCGGATACTCCTCGACGTCGACGACGGAACTGTCCGACACCAGCTGGTTCGGGTAGTAGAACGAATTCAGGCCCTCCAGCGAGCCGTAGTAGCGGTCGAAGCCGCGCTGAGTCGGCCACGAATCCCGATGCGCCGCCGGGTTCATCGTCGCGTCGCGCACCAGGTGCCATTTGCCGACCGCGTAGGTCGCGTATCCGTTGTCGCGCAGGATCTCCGGCAACGTCAGCACATCGTCGGCGAGTTCGAGGCGCAGGCCGGGATAGCCGGGGTCGGCGTTGGCGACGAAGCCGAAACCTGCACGATGCGAGTTGATTCCGGTCAGCAGCGCGGCGCGCGACGGCGAGCACAGCGGGGTGGTGTGGTAGTTCGTCAGCCGGACACCGCGCGCGGCAAGCCGATCCAGGGTCGGCGTGTCGATCTCGGAGCCGAACGGGCCGATATCGCTGTATCCCATGTCGTCGACCAGCACCACGATGATGTTCGGTGCGTCGGGGGGCGCCGTCGGCGGATAGGTCCACTCGGGGGTGGAATCCGTGGTGGTGCGTCCGATGGTTCCGGCGAAGGATTCGTAGCCGCGCGCATGCGAGGGGACAGGCATCGTCCCAGTAATCCGCAGCGCGGGCCCGATGACCAGCCTTTCACGCACGCTGCGCGGAACGTGCCGCGACGGACACCCGCGCGGCCGCCGGTTCGTCGTTGAACCGGCGGCCGCACGTGTAGATCAGTTAGTTGTGGCCCATCCTGCGCTGGTCGTCACTGCGCCGATCGTTCGAATCGGTCTGGCGCTGGCCCATGCGCTGGCCCTCTGAATTCGCGCCGGTGCGGTTCATTCCCTGATTCTGGTTCTGACCCTGCCCTTGGCGCTGTTGCTGCTGCTGCCGATCCATCTGCCTCGGCGCTTTCTTAGGCGCGTTCTTCGACTTTTCAGCCATCTCCACTCGGTCCTTTCCGGGGATTTGATATTCGCCTAACCTCACCCACACTAGCGAGGTGACACCAATTCCGGAAGGGAAAGTGAAAAATGCGGGTTACACCGGCGATCCTGAGTGTTTCCGCAGGTAGAAGCATTGATGACGTGTCAATTTTTGCGGGCTTCGATTAGAAATCTGGTCGAGTGGGCGACGAATGGGCCATTCGCTTCGATCTCGTCGTGCAGCGTCCGCAGCCGGTCCAGGTATCGGTCAACGGTGAAGTCGGGAACCATCCACGGCACCTTCCTGAGGAAGTAGGTGACCGCGCCGATATCGCCGAACTCGACGCGCAATCGTTCGTAGCGAAGGTCGACGACATCGAGGCCTGCCTGCGTTGCGGCCGCGCGATCGTCCGCCGGATTGCGCCGCCGCCGAATTTCCTCGGGCTGTGCGCCGATAAAGTATTCGACCAGCTCGAAAACGCTTGCATCGCCGACATGTTGCGCCAAATATGTGCCCGAAGGGCGCAATACCCTGGCGATTTCCGCCCACCAGACGGTCACCGGATGGCGGCTGGTCACCAAGTCGAACGCGTTGTCGCCGAACGGCAATGGCGGTTCATCCGGGTCGGCGACCACCACGGCGCCGAGCGGGTGCAGCAACTGCGTCGCCTTCGCGACGTTGGGCGGCCACGACTCGGTGGCCACCATGGTCGGCGGCAGCTGCCCCGCTCCGGCGAGCACCTCGCCGCCGCCGGTCTGAATATCCAGCGCCGCACCGACTTTCCCCATGCGTGCACCGATCAGCCGCTGATACCCCCAGGAGGGCCGCTGCTCGCTCGCCCGCCCGTCGAGCCAGCCGAAATCCCAGCCTGCCACCGATACGGCAGCGGCCTCCGCCACCAGATCCTCGAAGCTCCGTCCCATATCCCGATTGTTGCCGAGTGATTGCCGGAGCAGCAACAGGTTTCCCACCGGCGGCGATAGCGCCGGTCTATCGCGGTGTCGACCTGCTGCCGCTGTTCAGCGCGGCAGTGGCAGGAACTCGACCGTCGCACCGTCAACGGCGTCGGCGGGGACGATGACCAGACCGTCGCGGTCGATGAGCCCGCCGAGATGGGCGGTGCGGATGTTCGGGTCGCCGAGCCAGCCGCCCTGCGGCGCGAAGGACGCGGGGACGATCCTGGCGACGGTCCCCGAGATCTCGGCGGCATTGTGCAGGGGGCCGAGCAGCGCTCGCCCCGGTGCACCACCGGTGCGTCCCGCCACCACGGCGGGCGCCAGCGCCATGAGGGTCGCGATCGCGGCGAACGGATTACCGGGGAGGCCGAGAACCGTGGTGCCCGTGGCCAACTCGGCGACAATCGTGGAGCCGCCAGGCCGCAGCAGCAGCCGCTGCACCAGGACACGGGCCTGCGCGCGCGTCACCGCGGCACGGAGCTGGTCGGCCGCGCCGCCGCCGGTCGCGCCGACGATGACAAGCAGGTCGCATTCCGGTGCGGCGCCGAGCACTTCGTCGAACCCGTTCGGGGTGTCGCGCAGATGCACCCGATCGGTGGTGCGAATCCCGTACCAGGACAGCAGATCCGGCAGAATCGGCCCGATCGAGTCCCGGGTCTGACCCGCGTGCAGCGGGCCCTCGCTGCGGATCTCGTCCCCGGTCATCACGATGCGGGCCCGGACCGGCCCGCGCACCGCCGCCGTCGTCACCTCGACACTGGCCGCCGCCGAGATCAGCGCGGCGGTCACCTTGGCGCCTCGCGGCGCGACCAGATCGCCGGGCGCGCGATCCTCGCCGCGGCGGCGCACATCGTCGCGGATCGGGGTGTCCGGTAGTCGGTGCAGGCTGTCATCGCTTGCCACCCTGACGAATTCGTCGCGGACCACACTGGTGGTGCCGTCCGGGACGTGCGCGCCGGTCGCGATGCGCACCGCCTCGCCGGGCAGCAGCCCGACCGGGCGTTGCCCGCCCGCGAACCCGATGTCGCGGCGCAACCGCCACGGACCGTCGCCCGCCACCGCGTAGCCGTCCATCGCGGAGACGTCGAAGCGCGGCAGCGGTCCGGCCGCGGCCACCGCCGCCGCGAGCGCGGCGCCATTGACCGAGCGCAGCTCAGCGGTGTAACTGGTGAGCCGGGAAAGGTTGTCGCGCAGGATGGTTCGTGCCGCATCCAGCGCGAGCGGGCGAGCAGGCGCGGCCGCGAGCGCGCGGGCCTGCCGCACCGCCTCCTCGGTATCGCAGTCCGCGACGCCGGGCAGCGCGATGATCGCCGAATCGGCGGGAATCAGCGCCTTCATCGGCTGATTGATCGGCGAACCGAGCCGGTCGAGCGCGGCGCTCAGCGCGCTGCGCCGCCACACCCCGATCAGATACTGCGGCCTGCCCGACTCGTCCGCCGCGAACACCGCGTCGGCGCCGGATTCCGTGGCGTGCCTGATCAATTCGGTGATCGACCAGGCCGACAGGAACGGCAGATCGGCCGCGAGCACCACCACCAGCGACGCTGTACCGCTCGCGCGCAGCCCTGCACCGATCGCCGCCACCGGACCCGAACCGGGTGGCACCTCACGGACCTGCCCGATCTCCGGCGCCAGCTCGGCTCGATGCGGTCCGACCACGACGATGTGTGCACACGAGGCGGCGGCGGCCAATGCCGCGTCGAGCATGGTGCGGCCCCCGATGACGATCGCGGGTTTGTCGACACCGCCCATGCGGCTGGCCCGTCCACCGGCGAGCACGATCGCGTCGACGGGGATCACCCAGCACAACCTCGAGCAAGGTACAACATGGCGGACATGCTAATTCGTCGCCGCCGCGAACCAGGGAGGCGGACCTGGTGCCCGCCGCGGAAAGCGGTCCAGCTAGACGATCGAGCAGTCGTGCGCCGCGCGCAGCACGCAGAACTCGTTGGTTTCCGGATCGGCGAGGCTCAGCCCCTGCTCGGGATTGCGGACGTCCCGTTCGCTCGGCACGGCGCCTGCGGCGCGCAGCCTGGCCACCTCGGCGGCGTGGTCATCGAACGACGTCAGATCCAGATGGATCAGATTGGGACCCGACTTCTGCTCGGGGGTGCGCACGAACTCCAGCCAGGAGCCGAGCCCGGTCGCCGATCGCAGGCCCGCCCACCGCTCGCCACCGTGCGCGACCGGCCAGCCGGAGGCGGCCGACCAGAATTCGGCGAGCCGCACCGGATCACGGGTGTCGACCACGATGGCGGCGACGGCGCCGGTGTCCACATATTCCTCGCGCGGCTCCAGCACGCAGAACTCGTTGCCCTCGGGATCGGCGAGCACGACCCACGGCACCGCGCCCTGTCCGATGTCGACCCGGCGGGCGCCGAGTGCCAGCGCGCGATCGACCTGCACGCGTTGATGATCGAACGAGCGACTGGCCAGGTCGAGGTGAATCCGGTTCTTGCCCTGCTTGGCTCGGGCCGCAGGGAGGAAGGTGAGGGCCAGATCGGCGCCGTCGGGGTCGGGTGCGGCCACGTCCACTTCATCCGAGCGGTCGATGGTCACGGCCCAGCCCAACAGCTCGGCCCAGAAGTCCGCGACGAACCGCGGCCGGTCTGCATCGAACACGACACACGCCAGGCGGGTGGACATGACTCAACGGTAACCGGCGGGCGGCTCGCCGCGGGTGCGTTTACCGATTCGGGCCCTGGGCGCTAGGGCAGCGGAAAGCGTGCCGCGCGGATGTTCACCCGTCCGTCCTGGATCGGCACTCCTTCGAGGGCCAGCAGGCTCAGCTGGCGGTGGGCCAGGTGTGCGGCGGGCTTGCCGCTCGCGCCGATCACCCGGTGCCAGGGCAGGTCGGCGGAGTCGGTGCGCATGATCCAGCCGACCGTGCGCGGCGTGGACAGCCCGGCGGCCGCGGCGATGTCGCCGTAGGTGACCACCCGGCCTGGCGGGATGGCCGCGACGAGCGCGCGCACTCGCTCGACCTCGGCGTCGGTGGTGGCCATCGATTCAGAGCGCCGCTCGGATCAGTGCGGCCGTCTCGGCCGGAAGTGCTTGGGCGATCATGTGATCGCAGTCCCAATCGTGCACGGTGAGATTCGCACCGAGGTGTTCGCTGAGCGCGGCACGGAACGCGGGCGTGACATACGGCGGCTGCACCTTCGTCGCCTGCACCAGCACGGTAGGCAGATCGGCGGGTGGCAGCACGAACGGGCGCGCGAGCTGTCCCCAGTACGAGGTGACGGCGGCCAGGTTCATCCGCCAGCCGAGTCGGTCGCCCGTCGTCGGCACCAGATGTTCGGCGAGCTCGGCTTCGAGCAGCTCCGGAGCGACGTCGCCCCATGCGCTGGCCAGCTTGTCTTCGCGGGCTCGCGCGATCGTCGGATAGTCGGGCGAGGCCAGCATCGCGTCGGCGATGGGGCCGAGCCGCTCCGGTTCTACCGCGATGGCCGGGTCCAACAGCACCAGCTGCCGGACCAGGTCTGGTCGCCGATGCGCGAGATGCAGCGCACTCGCACCGCCGAACGAGTGCCCGACCACGGTCACCGGATCGGTGGTGTGCGCCGCGAGCACCTCGACGAGATCGTCGACGATCGTCTCGAAGGTCCACGGCGGCAAGCTGCTCGACCGGCCGTGTCCACGCAGGTCAGGTGCGATGACCTGGACATCGGGAAGATGGTTGGTTGCCAGGTCTTCCCAGCGTTTGCCGTGACCGGTGACACCGTGCATGGCCAGCACCGTCGGTCCGGAAGCCGGGCCGAATCGATAGACATGAAGAGCAGACACGGGGTCCAGTTTGCCCTGCGTCCGCAACACCCGTTGGGCGAGTCGCCGGAGGCGTGCGTCGGCGTGTCGGTCGTGTCTGTTGCAATAGCCCGCGTGGTGCGATCGGATAGCGCGGTGCGACTTGTTCGCCGGAACGTGGCGGCACCCAGGCCGCGCGCCTGGGGAGCCGACGTTCGCGCGCTGTTCGATGCCGCTGCCATGGCAGGGCCGACCCGTCCTGGGTGGCGACCCTGGCAGGTGCTCGGCGGACCAGGCACGGGCAAGACAGCCCTGCTCGTCGATCTCGCGGCTGACCGCATCGCGGCCGGTGCCGATCCCGAATCGGTGCTGGTGCTTGCCCATTCGAAGCAGGCGGCCAGCACCGCGCGTGATGCCATCACCGCACGCCTTGCCGGTCCCGACGCAGAGGGCGGCGTGCCCGGTGCGACCAGGGAGCCGCTGGCGCGCACCCTGCACTCCTATGCCTTCTCGGTGCTGCGCAGACACGCCATCGCGCACGGCAATCCGCCGCCGCGTTTGCTGACCGGTGCCGAGCAGGATGCCGTGCTGCGCGAAATGCTGCGCGGTGACCTCATCGACATCGCCGCAGGCGCGGACGGCTTGTGGCCGGAACGCCTGCAGCCAGCGCTCCCGCTCGGCGGGTTCGCCGAACAGTTGCGCGATCTGATGCTTCGCGCCACCGAACGTGGGCTCGGGCCAGAGGATTTGGTGCACCTCGGCCGCGAGCACGGTAAACCGGAATGGGTGGCGGCGGGTAAATTCGCGGTGCGCTACGAGCAGACGATGCTGTTGCGCTGGTCGGTGGGCGTTGAGGCGCCGGAAGCGACGGCGCCGGCGCTGGACGCCGCCGAATTGGTCGGCGCCGCATTGGACGCGCTGGCCGGCGACGCGAAACTGCTTGCCGCGGAACGGGCGCGGATCCGCTACCTGCTGGTCGACGACGCCCAACATCTCGATCCGCAGGCCGCGATGCTGGTCAGGGCGATCGGGCACAGCGCGCACACGACGGTGGTCGCGGGCGACCCCGACCAGGCGATCTTCGCCTTCCGCGGCGCGGACGCGCGCTTCGTCGGCGACCTGGACGTGCCGGACGGGCAGCGAATCGTATTGTCCGACAGCCATCGTGCGGGCGGGGCGGTGCGATTGGCGGTCGCCAGGGTCGCGGCCAGGTTGCCGGGCAGTGCGCCGCAACGCTTTTCGCTGCCGAAACGGGCCGATCACCCGGAGGACGACGGCACCGAGGTGCGCGTGCGGGTGCTCGCCACCCCGGCGAAGGAGGCCGCCCTCATTGCCGATCACTTGCGGCGGGCGCATCTCACCGGCGGGGTGCCGTGGTCGCGGATGGCGGTGATCGTCCGGTCGGTGCCGTTGTCGTTGCCGCCGTTGCGGCGCGCGCTGCTGGCGGCAGGGGTGCCGGTGCAGCAACCCGCGCTCGATACGCCGCTGGCGCGGCGGCGTGGTGCGGCCTGGATGCTGCTGTCGTTGCGCGCGGTGCTCGCGGGCGAGGCCCCGCGGCGCGGCGGGCGGCAAGCAGCGGAACCGGCGTTCACACCGGACGATGCGCTCGATCTGCTGGCCGGTCCGTTGGGTGGCGCCGATCAGATCACGCTGCGGCGGTTGCGGCGCGGCGTGCGGCGCAGCGTGCTCGAGTCCGAACGGAACAGACGGTCGGTGCAAGGCGCGCCGGCGACCGTGCCGGGTGTCGATGACGCCGAATGGGATGGGCCGGAGCCGCCACCCGAGGACGAGTACTCGGAGCGGCCGCCGGACGAGGCCGATCAGGTAGTCGAAAGCTCGGAACGGAACTCGGGGCTGCCGGAACCGACGCCGGGAAATCTGGAGCGAGCCGCCGACGACGCCGATTGGTATGGCGTAGAACCGGACTGGGTGCCCGAAGAACCCGAATGGCGTGGTGGCGAGCCGGAAGAAGACAGTGCCGATGCGGCGGTGGCGCCGCATGCCGATGCCGAAAGCTCTGTCGCCGAAACCGGCGAGCCCGCCGACAGTGCCGAAGCGCCTCCGGCGCCTCGCGCCGCTGTCGAAAGCTCGGACGAAGGAGGTGACGAGGCTGCCGATAGCGCTCCGCCGATCATCCTGCGGCACGGCATCGATCAGTCCTCCGCGGAGGTGCTGCGAGATCTGCTGATCGGCGCCGGCGACCCGGCCATCCTGGAGCGGCTGACCGATGTCGAGGCGGCACCGCTGCGGCGGGTGCTCGACGCGTTGGCGCGAGCGCGCAAGGCGCGCACGCGCGGTGCCGGCCTGGAGGACGTGCTGTGGGCGCTGTGGACCGGTGCGCGACTCGAGCGGCGCTGGGTCGCGCAATCCGAACGCGGCGGTGCGGTCGGCATGCAGGCCGACCGTGACCTCGACGCCGCCGTCGGACTGTTCGATGCCGCGGCGAGTTATGTGGACCGGCTGCCGCGCGCGAGCATCGAAGGCTTCGTGGAATACCTGACGCAACAGGAGATTCCGAACGACTCGGCGCCGCGCACCGCGCCGAAGGAGGCCGTCGCACTGCTCAGTGCGCACGCCGCAGCGGGCCGGGAATGGGACGTCGTCGCGGTCGCCGCTGTGCAGGAAGGGATTTGGCCGAATCCCCGGCCGCGCGGCACGCTGCTGAACACCGAAGACCTGGTCGACCTCACGGCGGGCGTCATCGACGCCGGTGAGCAGGTGAGCCGTGCGGCGCCGATCCTCGCCGAGGAGCGCAGGCTGTTGCTGGTCGCGTGCAGCAGGGCGCGGCGTTCGCTGCTGGTCACCGCCGTCGAATCGGTCTCGGGGGAGCGGGATCTGGTGCCGTCGCGGTTCCTCGCCGAACTGCTCGGGCACGACGAGGACGGCGAACCCGGCGCGCTGCCGATCGCCGACCCCGGTCGCGCGCTGGTCATGCATTCCCTGGTTGCCGAATTGCGCGGCGCGGTATGCGATCCCGAGTCCGACTCCGATCGCAGGCAGCGTGCGGCGCATCAGCTGGCCAGGCTGGCCAGTGCCGGCGTGCCTGGCACGCATCCCGACGACTGGTACGGCACCGCCGAATTGAGTTCCGCGCGTTCGCTGTGGGACGAGGACGAGACCGCGGTCGGCCTTTCGCCGTCCACCGTTGAGCTGTTGCGCACCTGCCCGCTGCGCTGGGCGCTGGAACGCCACGGCGGCACCGACGGCGACAACCCGCACGCGGTCAAGGGCAACCTGGTGCACACGCTGGTGCAGGCGCTGGCGGGCCGGGTGCCGGAGGCGCAGGTGCGTGCCGCGCTCGACAAGGCGTGGCAGTCGGTCGATCCCGGCTCCGGCTGGCATTCCCGGCAGGAGCTGCGTCGCACCGAGACCATGCTGGAGACCTTCATGGCGTGGGTGCGCAACACCCGCGGCGAACTCACCCAGGCCGGCGTGGAGGTGCCGGTCGACTGCGTGCTGCCCGCGCGCACCGAAGCCGAGCGGGACGTGCGCATCCGCGGCCGGGTGGACCGGTTGGAGCGGGATGCGCTCGGCCGCTTCGTGATCGTGGATGTGAAGACCGGCAAGTCGCCGGTCACCAAGCAGGCGGCGGTCGATCACGCACAGCTGGCGACGTATCAGGTGGCCGCCGCGCTGGGCGCGCTCGACGCGGCCGCGGCGGACGCGCGCGCGGACGACGAAACCGATCCGGCGGCAGCCGATTCCGGCGAGCCGACCCTGGACGCCGCCGAATCGGGTTCGGATGCAGCGGAATCCGGCGCCCTCGGCGAACCAGGCGGCGCCCGCCTCGTCTACGTCGCCAAGCCGAGCAACAAAGAGGGCGCCACCCAGCGCATGCAGCCGCCGCTGGACGCCGAAGCGCTCGAGACCTGGCGCGAAACCATCCACGATGCCGCCGCCGCCACCGAAGGGCCGAGCTACCTCGCCATGCGCAACGACGGTTGCCGCCACTGCTCGGTCGCGGGCAGCTGCCCGGTCCAGGACACCGGCAGGCAGGTGACCGACGAGTGATCATCGCCCGAGCCGACGGCCGCAGGCTTTTCGATGCCGCACCCGCCATGTGGTGTGCGGGAGATCGACCGTGCTGCCGCCGTGGGCAGGGGGTGAGTTCTTGACTGGCGAACGGGTTTCCCCGCATCAGCTGGCCGAGGCGCTCGGGTTGCCGCCGCCGACCGATGAGCAGGCCGCCGTGATCGCGGCACCGCCGGGGCCGACGCTTGTCGTGGCCGGGGCCGGGGCGGGCAAGACCGAGACGATGGCCGCGCGCGTGGTCTGGATGGTGGCCAATCGGCTCGTGCTGCCCGATGCGGTGCTCGGTCTGACGTTCACCCGAAAAGCCGCGCAGCAGTTGACCGCTCGCATCCGGACCCGGTTGGCCCGGTTGGCAGGCGCGCCGCTGCTGCGCGACCTCGATCCGTCCGGGCAGCTGCGGGCGCAGCTGTCCGGCGCCGAGCCGGAGATCAGCACCTACCACTCGTACGCGGGCAGGCTGCTGACCGAGCACGGGCTGTTGCTGCCGGTGGAGCCGTCGGCGACGCTGCTCACCCAGACCCAGCTCTGGCAGCTCGCGCACCAGGTCGTGCGCACCTGGGACGGTGATCTGGACACCGACCGCACGCCGGTCTCGGTCACCGAGGCGATCCTTGCCCTGTCCGGGCAGCTTGCCGAGCACCTGATCGAGCCCGAGCAGCTGGCCGAGGCGCACACCGAGCTGGAGAAGCTGGTGCACACCTTGCCCGCGGGCCCACGCCAGCGCGGCGGACCGAGCCAGGCCCTGCTCGGCATTCTTCAGGTGCAGCGCGAACGCGTCGCTCTGCTCCCGCTGGTGCAGCAGCTGGCGGACGCGTTGCGTCGCCGCGGCGCCTTGGATTTCGGCGCCCAGATGTCGCTGGCCGCCCGGCTCGCCGCCGAACATCCCGAGGTCGCCGCCGCCGAACGCGCCCGCTTCGGCCTCGTCCTGCTCGACGAGTATCAGGACACCGGCCACGCCCAGCGAGTCCTGTTGGCCGCCTTGTTCGGTGGTGCCGGACCCGCCCCTGGCATCGGCCGACGATTGGCGGGGGAAGTGTCTGCGGGCACTGCACGCCAAGCGCGACAGGCCGACATCGGAGGCCAGGCCGAGCGCGGCGACCCGCCAGGCTCCTCGCGTCAGGCTGGGCGTGGGGAGAAGTCTGGCGGGCGGCAAAGTGCCAGGAAGGCAATCGATGCTGATCAGCAAGGCGCGGTCGGGCAGCGGTTGGCGGTGACCGCGGTCGGCGATCCGATGCAGTCGATCTACGGGTGGCGCGGGGCGTCCGCCGCGAACCTGCCCCGATTCGCCACCGACTTTCCCAGCGCGCCAGGCGTTCCCGCACCGACGCTGCCGTTGCTGACCAGTTGGCGCAACCCGCCCGAGGCATTGGCGCTGGCCAATCTGGTCGCGGAACCGTTGCGGCGCAGGGCCCTCGACGGCGGCGGGGTGACGGTCGACGCGCTGCGGGCGAAACCCGATGCGGGTCAAGGAATTGTTGCGCTGGCGTTGACCGAAACTGTCGCCGACGAAAGGGAGTGGCTCGCCGTCCGGATCGCCGAGGAATGGGCGGTGCGGCGTGCCGCGGGGGAGCCGCCGCCGACCTCAGCGGTGCTGGTCCGGCGCAACGCCGATGCGTCGCCGCTCGCGGAAGCCCTACGCGCCCAAGGCTTGCCGGTCGAGATCGTCGGGCTCGGCGGCCTGCTCGCCACCCCCGAGGTGGCCGATATCGTCGCCACGCTGCGTTTGATCGCGGAACCGGGTGCGGGCAGCGCCGCGATGCGCGTGCTCACCGGCGCGCGCTGGCGGATCGGTGTTGCCGATATCGCCGCGCTCGCGCGTCGCGCGCGCACCCTGTCGATCAGTCGCTTCACCAGCGGTGACGCGCCGGAGATCACCGACTCCAGCACGCTGGCCGAGGCCTTGCGCGAGGTGGCGCCGGAGCCCGCCGAGCAAGCGGGGCTCGCCGACGCGATCGCCGATCCCGGTCCGCGCGACCAGTATTCGGAGGCGGGCTTCGCCAGGATCGAGGCACTGAGCCGGGAGCTGGCCGCCCTCCGCGAGCGCAGCGGGCAGTCGTTGGCGGAACTGGTCGCCGATGTGGAGCGCACCATCGGGGTCGGCGTGGAGACACAGGCCCGCCGGGCGATGGCAGGCACGGGTGCCGGCCGCGAACACCTGGACGCGTTCGCCGAAGTGGTCGCCGGATACGCCGCCGATTCCGGTGCGGCGCTGAGCGGGCTGCTGTCGTTCCTCGCCGCCGCCGAATCGGTCGAAAACGGGTTGGAGCCAGGCGAAGTCGAGGTCGCCAAGGATCGGGTGCAGGTGCTGACGGTGCACGCGGCGAAGGGGCTGGAGTGGGAGATCGTCGCGGTTCCGCACGTGGTGCGCGGCGTGTTCCCGTCGGGCACCGCATCGGGCACCTGGCTCGGCGCCCTCGCCGAACTCCCGACCACCCTGCGTGGCGACCGCAAACAGGACGACGCGGAGGAGGGTGTCCCGGTCCTCGACCTGGCCGACCTGTACGACCGCGCCGACCTGGAAGGCGCGATCAAGTCACACAAGGAATCCCTCGAACGCCGCCGCATCGACGAGGAACGCAGGCTCTTCTACGTCGCACTCACCAGAACCGAACGGGTACTGCTCGTTTCGTCGCACTACTGGGCCGAAACCGGCACCTCGCCGAAGGGGCCCTCCGACTTCCTGCTCGAACTGAAGCACGCAGGCGAAGCCGAGGGCAGCCCCGCCAACGGCGCCATCGACATCGCCCGCTGGGACGACCCGCCTGCCCACGACGCGGTGAACCCCTTCACCGACAACCCCGCCACCGCCGAATGGCCCCGCGATCCCCTCGGCAACCGCCGCGACCCGATCGAGCAGGGTGCGGCATTGGTTCGCGCCG
Organism: Nocardia altamirensis NBRC 108246; assembly: GCF_001612685.1. GTDB lineage: Bacteria > Actinomycetota > Actinomycetes > Mycobacteriales > Mycobacteriaceae > Nocardia > Nocardia altamirensis. The sequence goes on along the minus strand of NZ_BDAY01000037.1, from coordinate 26,951 downwards.
CACTGGCCGAGTTGCGCGCCAAGCCCGCGCTCCCGCGTGCGCAGCATGCCGATCCGGGAGACAGTCTTTCGTCGGCGCATGCCGACCTGGCCTCGGAAGGCGTTGCGGCCGTGCAGGACACCGGAGACGCTGGGCTCGAGGCCGCGTTCCCCGAGCCGGACGTGCTGCCTGAGCCGCCAGACGATATGCCGCCCGACCCGATGGACAACGCACCATACGTCGACCACGCAGACGCCGCATCTCCCGCAGCGGACGAGCCGCTCGCCTACCTGCCACCGGACCCGCTCGACGATGCCGTCTCCGAGGACGACATCGCCTTCGCCGCAGCGGAGTTCGGCTACTGGCCGGACCCCGTCAACGCACCACCGGATCCGGACGACCCCGACGGCTGGGCCGCCGACGTCGACGCGCTCCTTGCCGAATTCGAGTCCGAGCAAGCGGCCGCCGAGGAGGTCGAGCTGCCCGGCCAGATCGCGGCCACCGCGCTGGTGGAGATGCGTGCCGATCCCACGAAACTCGCTGCCCGCCTGCGTCGCCCGCTACCGTTCCCGCCGAGCCCGCTCGCCCGCCGCGGCACCGCCTTCCACGCCTGGGTGCAGCGCTGGTTCGGCGCGACCCGCCTGCTCGGCCTCGACGAGCTCCCCGGCGCGGCGGACAGCACCGCCGCCGACGCGCACATCGATGACGAGCTGACCGCGATGCAGGATGCGTTCCTGAGCTCCTCGTGGGCCAACCGCAGCCCGATCGATGTGGAGGTCCCGTTCGAAACATCGTTGGCGGGCACCGTGATTCGCGGCCGGATGGACGCGGTGTTCGCCGAGCCTGGCGGCGGCTGGATCGTGGTCGACTGGAAGACCGGCGCCGAACCGACGCCCGCCGAGGAGTCAGCGGTCGCCATGCAGCTCGCGGTCTATCGCCTGGCCTGGGCCAGGCTGATGGCGGCCAGGGAGGGCAAGCCGGAACCGGAGATGCTCGAACGCATCAGCGCCGCTTTCCATTACGTACGCACCGGGCGCACCATCGCGCCTACCAGCCTGGCCGGTCCTGCCGAATTGGCCGACCTGATCAGGAGTTCCGCGCCGAGCGGCTCACCTTCAGCGCCTGCGTGATCAGCGGGATCTGCAACGGCAACCGGAGGATCGAGCCGATCTTGATCACCCGCGGCACCTTCTTGTTGTCCAGCAGGTCGACCGTCATTTGCACGTTCGCCGGGAAGACGGCGATGAACAGCAGCGCGGCCAGCCGCCCGCCGAGCCCGCGGGTGCGCGGGACGGTCAGCGCCGCGGCGACGCCGAGCTCGGCGACACCGGAGGCGTAGGTGTAGGTCCTCGGCTCGCCAGGCAGGTACTTCGGCACGATCGAATCGAAGGGCTTGGGCGCGACGAAATGCAGCACACCCATCGGGAACAACAGCGCGGCCAGGAACAGTGCGGGCCGCCGCCCGGCGACGCGCACGGGAGCGAGTGCTTTTTCTGCCATGAGGCACCCTTACATTTCTCGGGTGTTCGCGTCGAGACCGGGTCTGGTCGCGGCCACCGGGTAGGCTCCGGTGCTGTGCCGGAGGGACAAGCGAAGCCGGGGGCTGCCGACTCGACGATGACCAGGGTGGGAGAGTTCGGTGTTCGGTGAGCGCGCACGTTCCCTCGGGCTGTCGAATCGCCCGCATTTCGCGCTGGTCGGTGTGCTCCGCATCCCGGAAGTTCAGACCAGCCCGTGGATTTCACTCACGCGCCGGGTGCTGTTCGCGATCGGGTTGCTGTTCGGCGCCGCCCTCGTCGTCTACATCGGCAGGGACGGCTACCGGGACAATTCGGGCGACCCGCTCTCGTTCCTCGACGCGTTCTACTACGCGACGGTGTCGCTGTCGACCACCGGCTACGGCGACATCGCCCCGATAACGCCAGAGGCGCGGCTGGCCAACATCATCATCATCACCCCGCTGCGCGTCCTCTTCCTCATCGTTCTCGTCGGCACCACTCTCGGCGTGCTGACGGAACGGTCTCGGCAGGCTTTCAAGATTCAGCGATGGAGGCACAGCGTGCGCAATCACACCGTGGTCGTCGGGTACGGCACCAAGGGTCGTACCGCGATCGACGCCATGCTCGGCGACGGCATCCAGCCCGCCGACATCGTGGTGGTCGACACCGAGGTGGTCGCGCTGGAGGCGGCCGCGAACTCGGGCCTGGTGACGGTGCACGGTTCGGCGACCCAGTCGGACGTGCAGCGGCTGGCCGGTGTGCAGAACGCGTCCTCGGTGATCGTCGCGACGAACCGGGACGACACCGCGGTGCTGGTCACCCTCACCGCCCGCGAGCTGACCAAGAGCGCCAAGATCGTGGTCGCGATCCGCGAGGCGGAGAACACCCACCTGGTCCGGCAGTCCGGCGCCGATTCGGTGGTGGTGTCCTCGGAGACCGCGGGCAGGCTGCTCGGCATCGCGACCACAACGCCGTCGGTGGTCGAGATGATGGAAGACCTGCTGACCCCGGAGGAAGGCTTCGCGATCGCCGAACGCGAGGTGGAAACCTCGGAAATCGGCGGCTCGCCGCGGCATCTGAGCGACATCGTGCTCGGCGTGGTGCGCGCGGGCGTGCTGGCTCGGGTCGGCGAGCCGGAGGTCGACTCGCTGGAGGCGGGCGACAAGCTGCTCTACATCCGCCGTACCACCAAGTAACCCACGCCGGGGCGTCGCCCGGTCGGCGCGATAGTCTCGATGCGTGCCGGCCTTTGAGCTCAATAGTGTTCCGCTGCTGTCCCGTTCCGCGCTCGATCGTGCCGAGGAGACGCGGGCCGACGCCAAGGCGCTGCAGGAGGGCTGGCGCGACGCCAAACTGCTGCGGGTGAACTCCCGCGGTCAGGTGCGGTTCGAGAACGGCGCGCTCATCCTGGACAAGGCGATCGAGCTGTCCGCCGAGCCGAGCCCCGCCGCGGTGTTCCTCGGTGTCGACCGCGGCACCCAGCTGTGGGCCGTACGCGATCGGCAGCTGCAGGGCTCGCTGACCGATCTGCGCGGCATGACGAACTCGGTCGACGACCTCACCACCAGCCTGCTCTCCACCGCCGTCGCCCTGCTGAACTGGCACGACAAGGCAGGCTTCAACGGCGCCGACGGCACGGTGACCACCTCGACCAAGGGTGGCTGGTCGCGGGTTACCGAGAGCGGCTACGAGGAGTTCCCCCGGATCGATCCCGCGGTGATCTGCTTGATTCACGATGGCGGCGAGCGGGTGCTGCTTGCGCGTCAGCACAGCTGGCCGCAGTCGCTGTTCTCGCTGCTCGCCGGGTTCGTCGAGGCGGGCGAATCGCTGGAGCGCTGCGTCGAGCGTGAGGTGAAGGAGGAGGTCGGCGTCGATGTCCGCGACATTCACTACCTCGGCAGCCAGCCGTGGCCGTTCCCTCGCTCGCTGATGCTCGGGTTCGCCGCGGTCGGCGATCCGGCGCAGCCGCTGGTCTTTTCCGATGGTGAGATCGCCGAGGCGCACTGGTTCACCCGCGCGGAGGTGCGCGAGGCGTTGGCCGTCGGCGACTGGTCGGCGCAGGGGTCGGGCGCGCGGTTGCTGCTGCCCGGCTCGATCTCGATCGCCCGCACGATCATGGAGTCCTGGGCCGCGCTCGACTGAGCGGCCGCCGACAGCGGTTCGCGCTCGACTGGGCGCTCGACGGCACTACAAAACCCGCGGCGGGTCCGAGGACCCGCGCGGTGGCGATGGACAGCGTGGTGATCAGGCCAGGGCGGCGAGCGCCTGCTTGACGGCGACCAGCGACGGATTGGTCGCGGTGGAGCCGTCGGCGAACTTCACCGTCGGCACCACATGGTTGCCGCCGTTGACGCTCCCCACGAATTCGGCCGATGCCGGATCTTGTTCGATGTCGATCTCGACGTAGCTGATACCGGCCTCGTCCAGCTGCTTCTTCAGCCTGCGGCAGTAGCCGCACCAGGTGGTCGAGTACATCGTCAGGTCGGGCGTCGCGTCAGTCACGGACCATTCAACGCCGTCTGGGCCGCCGGTGTTCCTTCCTCCACACACCGGCGGCACGGGTCTGCCACAGGACGGCCCAGCCGAACAGGACAACCACTCCGTAGACCAGTCCGAGCGCGCCGATGTGCGGGCCGAGGGCGCCGAGCACCACCGCGAGCACCGCACACGGCAACGGCCAGGTGAAAATCCAGCCTCGATCCGCGCCGCTTGTCGCACCGCCGATGCCGGTGATCAGGAAGTAGGCCGCTGCGCCGCCGCACAGTGCCCAGCCGATGCCGACGGATACATGCCCCTCCGCATGCCCGACGGCCAGGCCGAGACCTGCGGCGACCGTCGCGATCGCGCCGGTGATCCAGCAGTGCGTTGCCATGATGTACTGCCTCGGCACCGAACCGTCCGGATCCGCCCCCGTCATCAAGCGCGGCACGAAGCCGTACATCAGCGTCAGTGCCCACATGCTCACCAGCACCAGGAATGCGCCGAAGCCGAGCGCGAGCACCCGCCAATGCCACTGCACGGCGCCGACCGCGCCGATCACCGCGATGAAACCCTCGCCGAGCACGATGATCACGTACAGGCCGAGGCGTTCGCCGAGATGCGCCGAATCGACGTGCAGCGCCTTGACTTTCGGTGGTTCGACGTCCTTGAAGCGGCGGGAGCCGCGCACCCGCCGGTCGATGCCGTCCTGTGCGCGCGCCATCATCTGTTCGCCGGTGATCGCGAACATCAGCCACAGATCCAGCGCGAGGCCGAGCGCCCACAACCAGTACTTCCACGGTTCGGGCACCCAGATCGACGCGATCCACGGCACAACGCCGACCGACAGCTGCGCGATCGGCCAGTCGACCAACATCGCGCCTCGGCCCCACACCTCGCCTGCGACGGTGCGCACCAGGACGTAGACCACCGCGAAGGTGGTCGCGTGCCGTTCCGGGATGCCGGTGACCGCGCTCGCCATGAGACCGAGGCCGAGCATCGCCGCCAGCATCAGCGGAATCCTGGTCTTGTCGCGAGCGATGTTGCCGTACAACATCATGCACGCCCACGCCGTCCAGAAGGCCAGGTAGAGCAGCACGTACAGGGCGAAGTCGCCGAGCGTCGGGCCCCGGTGCAGCAGATAGGTGAGCTGGCCGATGCCCGCGACCGCGACGAGGTCGAAGAACAGTTCCATCCAGGTCGCGTGCCGGTCGGTCGGTTCAGCGTCGGTAGACGGCGTGTCGTGTGCCACGAGCCGACAGTATTGCGCGGGCCGCGAGAGTTGTCAGCGGGCACTGACATGATGGGTGCCGTGGCGCCAACCAGCACGCACCAACCGACCAGCCTCGAGCTGGATTCGCTCGACCCCGAACAGGCCGCCGCCGTGCGCGCGCCACGGGGTCCGGTGTGCGTACTCGCGGGGGCGGGCACCGGCAAGACCAGGACCATCACCCATCGGATCGCGCACATGGTGTCGGCGGGGCACGTGAAAGCGGATCAGGTGCTCGCGGTGACCTTCACCGCGCGGGCGGCCGGGGAGATGCGCAACCGGCTGCGCGCGCTCGGCCTCGGCGGCGAGGCGAGCCAGGTGCAGGCGCGCACCTTCCACGCGGCGGCGTTGCGTCAGCTCAAATACTTCTGGCCGCAGATCGTCGGCGACGTGCCGTGGCGGCTGATCGACGGCAAGTTCCCGCTCGTCGCGCAGGCGGCGCAGCGCGCAGGGCTCTCCTCGGCCACCGACAGCGTGCGCGACCTGCTGAGCGAAATCGAGTGGGCGAAGGCCTCGCTCATCGCCCCGGAGGACTATCCGGGGCAGGTGGCCAAGCAGCGCCGCGAGACGCCGTACGACGCGCTGCGGGTGGCCGAGGTCTACGCGGGCTACGAAAAGCTCAAGGCCACACCGGACGGCCTGCTGCTCGATTTCGACGATCTGTTGTTGCACACCGCAGCGGCCTTGGAGGACTACCCGGCCGTCGCCGACGAATTCCGCGGTCGCTACCGCAGTTTCGTGGTCGACGAGTACCAGGACGTCACCCCGTTGCAGCAGCGGGTGCTCGACGCCTGGCTCGGCGACCGTGACGACCTCACCGTGGTCGGTGACGCGAACCAGACGATCTACTCGTTCACCGGGGCCACCCCCGGCTACCTGCTCGACTTCTCGCGGCGCTTCCCCGACGCCACCGTGGTCCGCCTGGAACGCGACTATCGCTCGACACCGCAGGTGGTGTCGCTGGCCAACCGGGTGATCGGGGTGGCACGCGGCCGGATCGCGGGCACCAGGCTGCAGTTGGTCGGCCAGCGCCCCGATGGTCCGGAACCGGCCTTCGCCGAATACGACGACGGTCCCGCCGAGGCCACCGCGGTGGCCAGGTCGATCAAGCGGCTGATCGACGCGGGCACCCCCGCAGCCGAGATCGCCGTGCTCTACCGGATCAACGCCCAGTCCGAGAGCTATGAGCAGGCGCTCACCGAGCGTGGCATTCCCTATCAGGTGCGTGGTGGGGAGGGCTTCTTCTCGCGTCCCGAGGTCAGGCAGGCCGTCTCGGTGCTGCGCCAGGCCGCGTCCCGCGAGGACCTGCCCGTCGAATCACGCAGCGGCACCGCACTGGTCACCCTGGTTCGGGCGGTCCTCGCCCCGGTCGGGCTGACCGCGCAGGAGCCCGCGGGTGCCCAGGCGCGGGAGAAGTGGTCGTCGCTGGTCGCGCTGGTCCGCCTGACCGAGGAACTGCTCGATCACGACGCGGACCTGGATCTGGCTGGCCTGCTGCGCGAGCTGGCCGCACGCGCCGAGGCCAGGCACCCACCGACGGTGCAGGGCGTCACGCTGGCCTCGCTGCACGCGGCGAAGGGTCTGGAGTGGGACGCGGTCTTCCTGGTCGGTCTTGCCGACGGCACGCTGCCGATCGCGCACGTGCTCGCCGACGACGGTTCGGTCGGCGACGAGGCGGCGCTCGAGGAGGAACGCAGGCTGCTCTATGTCGGCGTGACCAGGGCACGCGAACATCTCCAGCTGTCATGGGCGCTGGCCCGCGGCGAGGGCAAGCGACGCACCCGGCGCCGTTCGCGCTTCCTCAACGGGCTGGTCCCCGACGATTCGCCGGCCTCGCGGATCGCGGCGCCGCTCGCCGATACCGCGCCGAAGGGCATTCGTCCGTCCTGTCGAGTGTGCGCGAAACCACTCATCGGGACCTATGCGACAATGCTCGGGCGCTGTCGGCGCTGCCCGGCGGAGCTCGATGTCGAGTTGCTTACCGCGCTGCAGGAGTGGCGTTCGGAGAAGGCACAGGCGCTGCAGGTGCGGGAGTTCGTGATTTTCACCGACACCACGCTCACCGCGATCGCCGAACAACTCCCAGGTGACGACGCCGCGCTGGCCGCTATCGCGGGGATCGGCGCGAAGAAGCTCGACCAGTACGGCGCGGACGTGCTCGCGATCATCGCGTCACGGCTGCGCGCAAGACCCCAAAACCGCAGGTAGAAAATAGGTTGTCCCCACCGGCGAACTTGCCTAAGGTGGGTTTTACGCACTGGGAGGTCATCCCGGCGCGCATAGTCACCGACACACTACGAGATATGGAGGGAGGCAGACGTGAACACAAATTTTGATCTCAGCGCCATCGACGTTGCGGTGAATTCACCCATGTCGGCCTCCCGGGGGATCCTCGCTTTGCAGGGGATCGGTCTGTCCGGAATCGGTGCGTTCGGCACGCAAGCGAAACTCACGCTGATGCATGCCCCCGTCTGCACCGTCATTACGGACAAGCCAAGCGCCGAAGGCTGGCACCCGTCTGTCTCCAAGCAGGCAGATGACGTCATGGCAGTTCACGCCGGTTATGAGCCGGCGGTACTGCAGGCAGCACGCCTCCGCACCGCAGACCCAGCGACCGTGATCAGGACTCGACAGAGATGTCGAATACCTAGGTAGGGAATCTCCCTCCCAGACCTCCTGGCCACGGATCGCACAACGCGAAACCGTGGCCAATCTTTTTCGGCCCTTCAGCCAACGGCACCGGTTTCGCGGACAACACAACGAACCGCTGCAAACGAGCTGAAGGAGAACGACGTGTTCACCGCCCAGGAATGGCCACAAGCCACTGCTGACGTGACATGCCGAACCGTGGCGCCGACTACCCGGGCCAAGGAGGTCAACAAGGTTCTGCCTTGCCGAGCCGGAGATCCCGATCTCTGGTTCGCCGAGAGCCCCAACCAGTTGGAGCAGGCCAAGGCGCTCTGCGCGAGCTGCCCCATCCGCAGGGGCTGCTTGAGCGCGGCCATCGATCGGCGTGAGCCGTGGGGTGTCTGGGGTGGTGAGATCTTCGAACAGGGGGTCGTCATCGCTCGCAAGCGCCCGCGCGGACGCCCGCGCAAGGTCGCGGTCCCGGCATGAAACCGGGAGTGACTTCCCTCCCTCCGGTCGATGTGCTCGATTCGGTTGGTCCTGACACGGGCCGAGCCAACGAACGAGAAAGCAGACGAACCGCTCACCGTAGCCCGGTGGGCGGCTCGTTTGCGTTGTGCTGCAGTGGTTTCGGGGATGAGTATGGGGATCAGGTTCGCGGTGGCCGGTGGGGTGCCCTGCGGACCGTCAGCCCGTCGGCGACGGCGAGCAGCAGTGTTGTGGTGTCGTCGGCGTGCGCCCACCAGCGGTGGCGCACGCCCGCGGCGCAGTAGTAGGAGTCTCCGGTGGACAGGGTCACCTCGGTGCCGTTGGCGGCCAGGGTGATCGTCCCGGAGATCACATAGATCAATTCGTCGTTCTGATGGGTGAATTCGCGGGCGCCCCGCTCGGTTCCGCCGGTGAACTCGAGCGCGCGCAGGTCTCTTCTGCCGTGCACCAGTGAGCGCACCGAGCCGTCCTGCCCGGGATCGTCCTGGTCGAGCCTGCCTTCGCCGGCCCGGACGAGCACCGATTCCGGCGCCGTGTCGGCGGCCGCGAGCAGTTCGATCGCGGTGGTGTCGAGCGCGTCGGCGATGCGTTGCAGCGAGCGCAGGCTCGAATTGGTTCGCCCGTTTTCCAGCTGGCTCAGGAAGGACTGGGACAGCTCGGTTTTCGCCGCAAGCGCGGCCAGTGTCAGCCGCGCCGCCCTTCTGCGGTCGTGCACTACCCGGCCGAGCCCCGGCCAGCGCACGGGGTCGCCGCTTTGGTTGCCCACACTCACCCAACTTCTTGTTCGCTCTGCCCATTGTCGGCCGCTATGCGCCGGATCACGGCATTAGCCTCACGGTAATCAGAAGGCTTCCGATTCATCAACGCCCGTGGCCCGGAAATCGGAAAATCCGCACCCTTCAATAATCCGCACCCCCCTCTAGCTGCGCTTAAGCGCAGCGGATGCGGAAAGATGCGGACCGAGGGTGATCTCGAAGCGATCAGTCCCGCGCGGTTGCTGCTGGGTGGCGGGTGGCAATGACCGTGCGCGTCGCCGAAACCAGGTCGGGCGCTAGGCCTTCGGTGCTCTCAGAAGTCGAAGACCGAGACGGTGGTTGCGCGCAGCACGCATTCGTTGGAGAACACTCCGCCGTCGGCGATGGGTTCGCCCTGCCAGGTGCCCGCGATGGTGGCCACGTACGGCACGAAGTCCTGTGGGCACAGCGGCGGTTCGGCGTACTCGGCGAGCGAGCGAATGCTGCCGCGGGAGGAGGTCAGGCTGCGGCACGCCGCCTGTGCTTGCGGATGCGTGCCGCCGATCTCCGGCGCGCACGTCAGCGTGACAGTGCGTTTCCCGAAGACCAGGCTGAGGGACGCGCCACGTCCAAGCGTGAGCTCCATCGAAGAACTTGCGCCGGCGGCCGCAGGTGCCGTAGCCACCGTCAACGGTGACATCAGCACCACAACGGTCGCGATCGACACACCGACGACCCGTGCGGTGTACGAAATGATGATCACCCCTTGCCGATGTCGTCATCATCCGGACACCAGTGACGGTAACCGACCCACCGCGGCAAAGCACTCAGTTCAGTCAGCGAGTCCGGCGCGGATCCGGCTCCCATGCCGGTGGCCGCCGCGCCGTGACCGAGAGATGTCAGCTTGCGGTGCGCTCTTCGCGGAAGCCGGGCATCCAGGTGCGGACCAGTTCCATGAAGGGGAGTTCGGCGTCGAGCTGGGCGAGGATGCCGACGGAGCCACCGAGGACGCGGAAGATCATCACGTATTCGGCCGGGAGTTGCAGGGCCCGTGCGGTTTTCATCTCCTGGCTGGTGATGTCGGACGCCTTGCCCGCGACCCGCTGCATCCAGCGGCGGGTGAAGTGGAACGAGTCGGACTTGATCGGGTCGGTGAACGGACGCAGATAGTCCGCGATCTCCTTGTGCGTGACGACGCGGCCGGGGATGACCCAGCCGTTGTCGTACATCAGCTCGGTGAGTTCCTCGAACTGCTCCTCGACCGCGAGCGCGAGCATCCGGCCGAGCACGGGCGGGAAGCCGTTCGGCATCGGTGCGCAGGCGCCGAAGTCGATGACGGCGAGCTTGCCGTCGGTCAGCATCATGAAGTTGCCGGGGTGCGGGTCGGCGTGCAGCAGGCCGACGGTTTCGGGCGAGGAGAAATGGAAGCGGCCCATCAGGCCTGCGACCCGGTTGCGCAGCGCGCGGGTGCCCTCCGGATCGTCGGCGCCCGACTTGATGATCGAGGAGACCGGGGTGCCGTCGAGCCATTCGGTGACGATCACCTTCGGCGCGCTGGCGACCACCTTGGGCACCACGATCTCGGCGTGCCCGTCGAACGCCTTCGCGAACGCGCGCTGGTTGCTCGCCTCGTTGCGGTAGTCGAGTTCTTCCTCGGTGCGCTCGGTGATCTCGGCGAGGATCGGTTTCACGTCGGCGCCGGGGATGACCGTCGCGAGCAATCCCGTCATCCTGGACAGCGTTTTGAGGTCGGCGCGCAACGCCTCGTCGGCGCCGGGGTACTGCACCTTCACCGCGACGACGCGACCGTCCGACCACACCGCCTTGTGCACCTGGCCGATGCTGGCCGACGCGGCGGGGCTGTCGTCGAACTCCTGAAAACGCTGCCGCCACTGCGTGCCGAGCTGTTGGTCGAGCACCCGGTGCACGGTTTCGGCGGGCATCGGCGGCGCGGCCGCCTGCAGCTTCGTCAACGCCTCGCGGTAGTGCTCGCCGAATTCCTCGGGGACTGCGGCTTCCATCACGCTCAGCGCCTGGCCGAACTTCATCGCGCCGCCCTTGAGCTCGCCGAGCACCGTGAACAGCTGCTCCGCGGCCTTCTGATTCAGCTGCGCGTTGATCTCCGACTTGTCGCCGCCTGCCAGCTTCTTCCCGAATCCCACGGCCGCGCGCCCGGCGATGCCGAGTGGAATCTTGGCCAACTTGGCGTTTCGGGATGAGCGACGGCGCACGATCTCAGACACGTACCCATCATGGCGGACGCACCCGCTACTTAGCCACGGCAATCTTGAAACGGCGGCGTTCGAGCGAGTGACCCCGATCACTTCGACCCGATCGCGATCACATTCGCGCGCCATATCTTGCGCACTTATGCGTGTTCCGTATCGAAACGCCCTGTGCGGAGGGCGGTTCAGTGGTGTGCCGCGGTGCTGTCCAGCAGCGCGAACGTTGCCTTACAACGGCAGCCCGGCGGGGATGCGCGCACAGTCGCAGTCCGGATGCCGGGGCCAACGGCGGTGGTCCAGCCGGTGCGAGTCCAGGTCCAGCTCGAGGGTGGTGTCGAGGGTGGCGAGCGGGCGGTCCGGCGACAGCGACAGGATCGTTTCGATCTCGGTGACGGCCAGTGCCGCGGTGGCCGCGACGCGGGCGGGCGAGGCATGACCGGTGCGACCGAGCAACTGGGCGGCCAGGTGCGGCCAGCTGTCGTCGTTGTCGGAGCGCAACAGGTCGGCGCAGCGCAGGCAGCTGGTGGCGCCGGGCAGCACGAGCGGCCCGATCAGTCCTCTGCCGTCCCTGATCCGCACCGGCAGGTGTGGAATCCGGTGTCGAACAAGATCATCGATGAGACGCGGGTCCGCGATCTGCGCGTCGGTCAGCACCACCAGATCGACCCGCCAGGTGGACACCGAGGCGGCCTGCGGTCCGTAGTCGCGGGACCGGCTCGGGCGCAGGCCGAGTTTGCGCAGCCCCGCGGCGACCGCATCCGACATCGGCCCCAACCCGTGCACCCGCACCGCGCGGATGCGTCCGGCACGCTCGTCCGGATGCTCGAGCAGGCCTGCCTCGTCGAGCAGGTCGAGCAGCGCCACCGCATGCTCCGGTTCGATGCCGTGTTCGCCTGCGCGCCAGACGATCTGGGGTCGAGTCTGCAACCCGTCCAGCAGTCGAAGGAACGCGACGACCGTGTCGGCGTCCAGCCCGCCGGAATCCAGCACCACCGCGGTCTCCGGCTGCCACCCGAGCTGCACGACGCCGGACGGGCGCACCAGCACCGCGACCTGAGAGCGCAGCATCGGACCACGGCGCAGGGATGTCATGCCAAGCAGTATGCGAACCCCGCTGTGCGTGACTCGCGCGAAATCCCGTGGTTATCCCCAGGATTCACGCCGGTCAACAGGGCAGGTCAGGCGGACGGGCCGCTGTCCTTACCGAGGTCGGGCCCGGACTCGCCGCTGTCAGCTCGGCGTTCCTCGGCCTGTTGCCGCTCGGCCTGCTCCCGCGCCTCGGTCTCTGCCAGCTGCGCGAGCGGATCGTCGAACGCGGTGGTGCCGCCGCCGATCACCGAATCGATGAAGCCCGCGGGGGAGTCCAGGTCGGCGGAGTCGGGCAGCAGGTCGGGGTGGGCCCAGACGCCGTCGCGTTTCTCCATACCCGCATCGTTGGTCAGCCTGCGCCACAGCGCGGCGGCCTCGCGCAGCTTGCGCGGTCGCAGCTCGAGACCGACCAGGGTCGCGAACGTCTGCTCCGCGGGACCGCCGGTGCCGCGGCGCCTGCGCAGCGTCTCGGCCAGCGCGCCCGCGCCGGGCAGCCGATCGCCGACCGCGTCGGTGACCACGACCTCGACCCAGCCCTCGATCAACGCGAGCAGCGTCTCGAGTCGTTCCAGCGCCTGCTTCTGCTCCGGCGTCGTCTGTGGTTCGAACGTGCCCTGCGACAAGATCTCCTCGAGCTTCGAGGGATCCGACAACGCCATCGGGTCGATGCCCTGGGCCGCCTCCTCCAACGCGGAGAAATCCATCCGGATGCCGCGTGCGTAATCCTCGACCGCGGCGAGCACCTGCTGGCGCAGCCACGGCACGTGACCGAACAGCCGCTGATGCGCCGCCTCCCGCGCGGCGAGGAACACCATGATCTCGCTCTCCGGCTGCTCCAGGCCTGCGCTGAACTCCGAGATCGCCGAGGGCAACAGGGCCGCGGTACCGGAAGGGCCGAGCGGAAGACCGATATCGGTGGAGGTCAGCACCTCCTTGGCGAGCTGGCCGAGCGCCTGCCCGAGCTGCGAGCCGAACGCGAGCCCGCCCATCTGGCCGAGCATGCCGACCATCGGCGCGGCGAACTCCTTCGCCTCCTCCGGTAACGACGCGGTCCACATTCCGGAAATCTGTTGCGCCACCGGGTCGCACAGCCGCTGCCAGGTCGACAGGGTCTCCTCGATCCAGTCGTTGGCGGTCCACGCGACGGTCTTGGTCGCGCCGGCGGGCAGCGTGGTCGCGCCGTCGAGCCACAGCTCGGCCAGGTGCGCGGCATCGGCGACGGCACTCGCGGTGCTCGCCGACACCGGGGTCAGGTTCTTGCCGAGTTGCTGGCGAGCCAGCCGCTTGGCGACGTCGTAGTTCACCGGTCCGGACTGTGCCGAGCCCGGCTGGCCCATGCCGCTGAGCATCTGGCCGAGCGAGGTCAGCATCTGTCCGAGCTGCGACGGATCGAAGCCGCCGCCAGGTCCGCCCATTCCCATGCCGAACGGGTTGTTCGACTCGGGACCGCCCGGCTCGTCACCGCGCTTGCGGTCATCGTCGTCGCGGTTCGAAAATCCGAAGGGGACGTCACTCATACGGTTCACGTTACGCGTTTAGTGCAGCCCCCCGACGTTCGCGCAGCGCGAAACAGTGCCTGTTCTCGGCGTGCTCGCTCCTGTGCCGTTCGTCGCACTGGTCTGTTTCCCGCCGTGCTGCCTCAGCTCCATGGCGATAGGTCCCGACGTTCATCGGGCTATGTGGTGATGGTGTACGGATCTGTCAACGTTGTCGGCGTCCGGGCGATGTCCAAGGGTGCTTCGGGAAAGCGGGAGCCTGCGACGTAGAACCGCGCGCGGGTTCGTCCTACGGGCTCGAGGATCTGCCGGTGGACCAGCTCACGCAAATCTCGTTGTGCCTGCTGCAGGTTCAGGCCTTCGTTCTGTTCATAACGAGTGCGGCGGACGCGACCGGACAACGCGACGTCGTGCAACGCGGTGATCAACCGCTCATCGAGGCGCTCGCGGGACGCGAATTCGGTCAGGGTTTCCCAGATCTGGCCGGAGCGGAGGAACCGAGCATGGACGGTCTGCGCCTGCTGGTGGTAGGCGGTCAGATTGAACTGAATCCATTCCGACACATCCTGATCCGGCAGGTACTTGCTGCCTCGCCGCCCGAGTACCTGGTAGTAGTCCCAGGTATTGCCCGGCCGTCCCAACCACGCCTCGATCGAGGAGAACTCCGGAGCCAGCACACCCTCGCGCGCAATCATCAGCGTTTGCAGCGACCGGGACATTCGTCCGTTGCCGTCGGCCCACGGGTGGATCGACACCAAGTGCAAATGTGCCATCGCGGCCCGCACCAGGGGATGCGCCGCGTCCTCGGCACCGAGCCAGTCCACCAGTTCTGCCATCAGCCCTGGCACGGCCTCGACGTCCGGAGCCGTATAGGCGGCGATGCTCGGGTCTCGCGCATCGGTGACGTAGCCCGGTCCTTGCCGCCATTGCCCAGCGGGCTTCCTGTTGGTGTGCCGATGCCCCTGCAGCATCCAATGCAGTGCGTTGAGTAACCCCTTGCTGTAGGCGAAGTCGTCGATGTCGTGCATGGTCTGGATGTAGGTCATCACGTGCTCATAGGCGAGCGTTTCGGCGCGGTTCTCGTCCGAGACATCGACGTCACGTTCCCCGGCGATGAGATCCTCCACGTCGATGGTGGAGACCTTGAAGCCCTCGATCGAGTTCGATGCCGCGACCGCGTCCGCAGTAAGGAACTTCCGCAACCCTTTCGCCCATTTTGTCGGCTTGCCTTGGAGCTGATGGCGCAGCTCATCGCGCATGCGGTCCACCTCGGACAACACGCGTTCGTCGCTGCTTTTCAGTGCGGGTGTCGGAAAGAGCACGTATCGACAATATAATGACGTAATCATTACGTCAATTGTCGGACTGCTGACCGAGGACGCGGTGGCGTGCCGAATGTTCGCCTCTGCGGCCCGGAGCGGGCGGCGATCATTACTGTGGTCCAGGTGAATCGTCGGATCCTCACCCTGGTGGCCGCTCTGATCCCGGTGCTGGTGCTCGGTGCGCTCGGCACCGTGCTCACTGTGCCGTTCGTCGCACTCGGCCCCGGCCCTACCTTCAACACGCTCGGCAAGGTGGACGGCAAAGAGGTCGTCGATGTCCGCGGCACCGAGGTGGACCCGGTGTCGGGTCACCTCAATATGACGACGGTGTCGGTGCGGGACGGGTTGAGCATCTTCGAGGCCTTCGGCTTCTGGGTGAGCGGCAAGCACGGGCTGGTGCCGCGCGCCGAGGTGTATCCGCCTGGGGTGCCGCGCGAGGAGATCGACAAGTCGAACCAGCAGGACTTCAAGGACTCCGAGGGCAATGCCGAAGTGGCGGCGCTGCATTTCCTGAACCTGCCGACGGTGGTGCTGCTGCGCAAGGTGGCCGAGGAAGGTCCGGCCAAGGACCTGCTTCGCCAGGGCGACCAGATCATCAGCATCAACAACGCCCCGATGAACACGCCGAAGGATGTGGTGTCTGCGGTCTCCGGGCAGGCGCCGGGCACTCAGTTGACCATGCTGGTGCGTCGCGACACCGGCGAGCAGACCGTCACCGTCACCCTCGGCCCGCGGCCGGATGATCAGGCCAAGGGCTACCTCGGCGTGACACCGGGGGAGGGCGCGCGCCCGCCCATGCAAGTGGACTTCAATCTCGCCGACATCGGCGGACCGTCGGCCGGGCTGATGTTCAGCCTCGCGCTGATCGACAAACTCACCCCCGGTGAACTGGATGGCGGGCGCTTCGTCGCAGGCACCGGAACCATCGATCAGGACGGCAAGGTCGGCCCGATCGGCGGCATCCAGTACAAGATGATGGCCGCGCGCGACGCGGGCGCAGAGACCTTCCTCGTCCCTGCCGCGAACTGCAGCGAGGCGAAGCAGCGCATCCCCGACGGCCTGCGCCTGGTGAAGGTCGAAAACCTCACCGGCGCAGTGCAGGCGCTCAACGACATCAACGCGGGCAAGGAGCCCGTCAGCTGCAGTAGCTGACGCGGTCACTCCAGCGTGGCGTGCAGCGCCTCGATCAGGTTGGGCGCCAGGTTCGGGTAGGTGCGCAGGTCCATGTCGGCGAATTCGTCGGCGTCGTCCTCCGGCCGCACCTGCAGCAGGGACAGCGAAGCACCCTCGCGCAGCACCGCGGCGAACAGTCGCGCCTCGCGCCGATCGGGATGCGCTTCGGCCGCGGCCCGCGCGGCGGCGTCGGCGGCCTCGTGGTCGGCGAGCAACGGCACCAGCGCGTCGTCGAGCGCGGATTCCGCGTCCGGCGGCAACACCACGATCTCCTGCACCAGGACGCAGCCGAGCACCGCGGGCGGCCAGCTCATGGTCGCGAGGATCTCGTCGAGCGCCATCGAACCGCCCGTCACGTCGTCCGGGAACAGCTCCTGGGCAACAGGAGTGAGCTCGGCGCCCTCGTCGAGCTCGTCCAGCAGCTCGGGCTGGGCGGCGACCAGGTCGGCCGTCGGCACCAGCGCAAACATCTGCGGCGGCTTGCCCCACCCCTCGGCATCCACAAATTCCGCCACCTCCCGGACGGAACGGGCGAGGACGAGTTCGGCATGCAGATCTGCGGGGGTCACGGGGTGTATCCAATCAAACGACCCGCAGGCCGAGTCACCAACCCGCTGATTCGCCACCGACCACCACCCGTGTCCTACACAAGCAGCACCATTACCGACCCACTCAACCACTACGCGCGAGGCTTTCGAGCGCCGTTCGCGGCCCGTCTCGCGTCCGAGTGGCCGAAGCGCATGCGCCGCAGGCGCGAGTCTCGGCCGCTCGGACGCGAGGCCCACCCGTCGCCCGACCACCGCCCCTCATCGGATCGCTACGCGATGCTGATTCCTATGGCCGCGAACACGCAGCGCCGGAGGCGCTGCCAAAGACACTGTCCGATTCCGTAGAGTGGGCCCGAAGCGGTCCGGAAGGACCATCCGCAACATCGGACTGCGGCGGCTCGGCCGGACGTTTTCGGCGCGGGCGCCGCCGGACCTTGGAGAGTGGCATCGTGGGCATGCGGCCCCCCACCGGCTTACCTTCGCTGTCTCGACGCAGCCGCGTGCTGCTTCTGGCGGCCATCGCCTTGGCGGCGTTGCTGCTGCTCGGGCCACGACTGACCGATACCTACACCAACTGGCTGTGGTTCGGGGAGGTCAATTTCCGCAGTGTGTATCTCACGGTGCTGCGGACGCGGATCTTGCTGTTCGTCGCCACCGCCCTCTTCGTCGGCCTGATCGTCTGGCTCGCGTTGCTGCTCGCCTACCGGTCTCGGCCGGTGTTCGTGCCGGTGGCCGGGCCGAACGATCCGATCGCGCGGTACCGCACCACCGTGATGAGCAGGCTTCGGCTGTTCGGTGTCGGCATCCCGTTGCTGCTCGGTCTGCTGTCCGGCCTGGTGGCGCAATCGAATTGGGTGACGGTGCAGCTGTTCTTGAACAGCAGCTCGTTCGGCCAGCAGGATCCGCAGTTCCATCTGGACGTCAGCTTCTACGCGTTCGAGCTTCCGTTCTATCGGATGGTGTTGAATTGGCTGTTCGTCGCGGTGGTCATCGCGTTCTTCGCCAGCTTGATCACTCACTACATCTTCGGCGGCCTGCGGTTGAGCGGCCGCGAGGGCACGCTCACCAGGGCCGCGCGGGTCCAGCTTGCGGTGATCGCGGGAATCTTCGTGCTGCTCAAGGCGATCGCGTACTGGTTCGATCGCTATGAGCTGCTGATGAGCAGCCGCAAGGAGCCCACCTTCACCGGTGGTTCCTTCACCGATATCAACGCGGTGCTGCCCGCCAAGCTGATCCTGTTGTCCATCGCGGTGATCTGCGCGATCGCTTTCTTCGCAGGCATCGTGCTCCGCGATCTGCGGGTGCCTGCCATGGCGGCGGCCTTGCTCGTGCTGTCCTCGATCCTGGTCGGCGCGGTGTGGCCGCTTGTGGTGGAACAGTTCTCGGTGCGCCCGAACGCGGCGGACAAGGAGAGCGAATACATTCAGCGCAATATCGCCGCGACCAGGCAGGCGTACGGCATCACGCCCGACAAGATCGACTATGTGGATTACAAGGGCGAGAGCAAGAAGACGCCGCTCGAGGTTCCGGTCGACGCCGCGACGATCGGCAATGCCAGGCTGCTCGATCCGAACATCCTGTCGCCGACGTTCACTCAGTTGCGTCAGCTGAAGAACTTCTACGGTTTCCCCGAGTCGCTCGACATCGACCGCTACAACCTCGACGGCGATGTGCAGGACTACATCGTCGCCGCGCGTGAGCTGTCGCCCGCGGCGTTGAGCGGCAACCAGACGGACTGGATCAACCAGCACACCGTCTACACCCACGGCAACGGTTTCGTTGCGGCACCGGCCAACCGGGTCAACAAGCCGCAATCCGATCCGAACGCGACGGGCGGCAGCAGCGACAGCGGCTACCCGATCTTCATGGTCAGCGACCTGTTCACGCCGACGGACAAGCAGCGGATCAAGGTCGACCAGCCGCGCATCTACTACGGAGAGGTGATTTCGCAGACCAACCCGGACTACGCGATCGTCGGCGCCAACAGTCAGGCGCCGCGTGAATACGACACGGACGCCGCGCAGTTCACCTATGACGGCAAGGGCGGTGTGTCGATCGGCAACTGGTTCAACCGGCTTGCCTTCGCCGCCAAGTACGCCGAGCGCAATATTCTCTTCTCCTCGGCCATCGGCAACGACTCGAAGATCATCTTCAACCGCGCGCCGCGCGAGCGGGTGCAGAAGGTGGCGCCGTGGCTGACCACCGACGGCAACGCTTATCCGGCAGTGGTCAACGGGCGGATCCAGTGGATCGTCGACGCGTACACCACTCTCGACAACTACCCGTACGCGCAGACCACCTCGCTCAGCAGCACGGTCGAGGACAGCATCGACAAGAAGACCGGTCGACTGCTGCCGCGCAAGACGGTCAGCTACATCCGCAACTCGGTCAAGGCCACCGTCGACGCCTACGACGGCACGGTGACGCTGTACGAGACGGACAAGACCGATCCGGTGCTGCAGGCGTGGCGCGGGGTGTTCCCCGGCGCGGTGAAGTCGGAGAGCGAGATCTCGCCGGAGCTGCGGGCGCACTTCCGCTATCCGGAGGATCTGTTCAAGGTGCAGCGCGAGATGCTGACCAAGTATCACGTGGACAATCCGCGAGAGTTCTTCACCAACAACGCGTTCTGGTCGGTGCCGACCGATCCGACGATCGAGGGCGGCACCTTCAACCAGCCGCCGTACTACGTACTGCTCGGTGATCCGCAGTCGAACAAGCCGGTGTTCAACCTGACCAGTGCCATGGTCGGCTACAACAGGCAGTTCCTCTCTGCGTACATCTCGGTGCGTGCCGATCCGGAGAACTACGGCAAGTTCACGATTCGTCGCTTGCCGACCGACACGCAGACGCTCGGTCCGCAGCAGACACAGAACCGGATGACGACCGCGCCGGATGTGTCGCAAGAGAAGACCTTGCTGTCCAACTCGAACAAGATCAAATACGGCAACTTGCTGACGCTGCCGGTCGCCGACGGCGGCATTCTCTACGTGGAGCCGTTCTACAACGAACGCAACACCGGGCCGAATACCGCGACGTTCCCGCAGCTGCTGCGCGTGCTGGTGAGCTACCGCGACGAAGCGGGCAGCGTCAAGGTCGGCTACGCGTCGACATTGGCCGACGCGTTGAACCAGGTGTTGCCGGGAGCGGGAGCACTGGCGACGCCGTTCGGTGGCGACTCCGGTGCGCGGCCCAAACCGGGCACCGTGCCGCCACCTGTCGAGCCCGGTTCGACGACACAGCCGCCCGGCGGTACGCCACCGCCTGCCGGGGTGACGCCGCCGCCCGGCTCGTCCCCGGCGAAGGACGCTGCCGCAGCAGAGCTGAACCGGAAGATCGACAATGTGCGTAATGCCATGCGCACCGGCAACTTCCAGGACTTCGGCAAGGCGCTGGACGAGCTGGACGCGGCAGTGAAGGCCTACCAGGACGCCGGTCGCTGAGGTAGGTATCGAGCGAAACACGAAGCGGCGCTGCTATCCCCGGGGATAGCAGCGCCGCTTGCGTTGTGCGACAGCAGGTTATCGGTTCGCGATCGACTCGATCAGCGGACCGTTCTGCTCCAGGATCTGCTGGAACTGGGCTTCGACGCCGTACTGCTTGGCCAGGTTGCTACCCACCGACTTGGCCTGGTCGACGAGCGCCTGACGGCTGCCCGGTGCGGGCAGGGCCGGCGCAGCGGGCTCAGGCTCGGGCTCCGGTGTGGCGGCGACCTCGGGCTCGGAGGTGCCTGCGCGCAGGTACTTGCCGCACGACGGCCAGGCGCCCTGGCCCTGAGTGGCGAGCACGTTCTCCGCGACGCGGATCTGCTCCTCCTTGCTCGCGGTGTGGGCCGAGCCCTGACCGCCGTTGGCCCGCCAGGTGCTCTGCGAGAACTGCAGGCCGCCGTAGTAGCCGTTTCCGGTGTTGATCCCCCAATTGCCGCCGCTCTCGCACTGTGCGACACCGTCCCAGTTGTGGGCGGGTGCTGCGGATGCGGTCGCGGTGGAGAATGCGAACGGGACGGCAACAAGAGCGCCGGTCACGGCGGCAAAGCCGAGGGCGCGGGCGTTGAACTTCCGGTTCTCAGTCATAAGTGCTTTTCCCTCCCTGCGCCTACCGGCTCGGCGAATAACGTCGCCGGGTCCCTGCCCCCAGGTCGTCGGGGATCCTCGAACCGTGGGGCAGGGTCGCCGGTATTCGTCGGTTCGAGTTCGAGCCCATCACGGATGATCCGGGCCGTGAACGCACGGTAACGAAGAAATCTCGGCAGATCACGTCTTGATAACACCCGAATTGCATGAAGCGAATAACCCGAATATCGTCCTTTGTGCAGGTGGGAAATGCCCTCGACACGCGTTCCGGTCGGTCTGTTATAGCACCGTTAAGTGTTCGAGATCACTACGAAATGGTGACCCGGATCACGTTTGAGCGGTTGCGATAGTCGGTGATAGACCCATTCGCATTGCTAAGAGTTCGGGTTCGTCGCCCCCGTGCGTGTGCGATCTTGCGTTCTGGCTAGCTGTCGGGCCGCTCGGCTCGTCGCGCTGATCGACTGCCGAGACCGAAATCGCCGGTCTGACCAGGCGATTTGGCGTCAGCGTGAACCCGTGTGTAATGTTGTGTTTACCGACGCGGGGTGGAGCAGCTCGGTAGC
The DNA here is from genome assembly GCF_001612685.1 of Nocardia altamirensis NBRC 108246. Classification (GTDB taxonomy): domain Bacteria; phylum Actinomycetota; class Actinomycetes; order Mycobacteriales; family Mycobacteriaceae; genus Nocardia; species Nocardia altamirensis. The sequence continues at coordinate 5,388 of NZ_BDAY01000037.1, read as the reverse complement.
TCGCTGGGCTCATAACCCAGAGGTCGCAGGTTCAAATCCTGTCCCCGCTACAAAGGGAAAACGGCTCGGAACGAAATGTTCCGAGCCGTTTTTCATTGCTGCTCGAAGTAGGGCGTTCGCCGGCCGTCGGATCACCGCGCCGGTATCAGGCTGACCTTGACTCGTATTGACAAGGCCTAAGACAGCGCAACCTCGGCGTCGCAGGACCCTACGCTTCGGTACTGATCAGCATCGGATCAACGGCGCTCCGGTGCTGATCGATACTGGGTCAGCGCGAGTACGGAGAACGCGATAGTGGTGGTCACCTCCATCGAATTGCCGGATCCCAAGGGGGACAGGCGATGTCGATGAATGCAGAGTCGAGAATGTGGAATATGATGCGGGACTTCACCGGTCGGCGGTCACGAGCCGCGCTCGGTGCGGTCTGCGCGCTTGCTGTCGTCGCGGGCGGCGCAGTGGCCGGACCGGCGGCCGCCGAACCGGAGGAGCCTGCGACAGGGACGGTTCATGCGCCGAATTGGCGTCTGCCAGTCAATGTTCGGTCCGGTCCGAGCCTGAAGAGTTCGAAGGTCGGCCGTGTTCGGCACGGTGCAACGGTGACGATCGTGTGCACGGTTCGCGGCGACCGCGTCAAGGGTGGATGGGCTGCCACCGATGTGTGGGACAAGCTCGACACCGGCGGGTTCATCAGCGACGCTTTCGTCGACACCGGAACCGACGAACCTGCGGCTCCCGACTGCTCGGGCGACGATCCCGAGCAGCCGAAACCTACCGAGCCTGCGGAACCGACCGACCCGCCGAAACCCACTGAGCCGCCGAAACCCACTGAGCCTGCGGAGCCGGAAAAGCCGGACGCGGGTGAGGGCGCGACGGCGTGGGAGAAGGAAGTCTTCGACCTCACCAATGCCGAGCGCAAGAAGAAGGGCTGCCAGCCGCTGCGCATGGATGCGCGGTTGACCAAGGCCGCGCGGCTGCACAACCAGGAAATGCGAGAGCGACGCTACTTCAATCACATCAGCCCCGTCGCCAGCCACCGCTACCCCGAGCACCGCGCGAAGGCGCAGGGGTACCAGGCGGAGGTCTCGGAGATCATCGCTCTTGGTGCTTCCAATCCCCGTGAGGCCATGCAGGGTTGGATGTGGAGCTCCGGTCACCGGGAGGAACTGCTCAAATGCTCCTGGAAGTCGGTCGGCGTCGCTGCGCTGAAAGGCAGTCCAGGACGCGGCAATCGCTTGGAAGACACGGGGCCGTGGTGGACCCAGATGTTCGGCACCCGCTGATCCCGCCGCACCGCTGTCTGGAAAGCGGCTCGAAACGCGATGTTCTGGGCCGCTTTTCGTTGCTGCTACCTTGGCTCGGATGACTTCGGAAGTCCTGCGCAGAGCCCTAGCCGATTCAGGTGATCCGGCGTTGCGGCCGTTGCCGGAACGAGTCGGGGCGCTGCTCGAGCGTATGGATGCGCCGCCGAGACTTGCGGCGCACCTCCGCGCGGTCCACGATGTCGCCTGCGAGGTGGTCGACTGGCTGGAGCGACACTACGGTGCGGTGGAAATCGACAGGGCCGCAGTGTTGTTCGGAGCAGCAACCCACGACGTCGGCAAGGTCGTCCACCAGGACGAGCTCTCGGGGCCCGGCTCAGCCCATGAACAGGACGGATACCGGCTGCTGCTGGAGCACGGTGTCAGCGCGGACCTCGCTCGCTTCGCCCGCACCCACGCTTCCTGGCACGAGGCCGATATCGGCATCGACGATCTGCTGGTCAGCCTGGCCGACAAGATCTGGAAGGCCAAGCGCGTTCCCGAGCTCGAGCAGCTGGTCGTTGCCCACCTCGTGGCGGCGAGCGGGGAGCCGTCGTGGCAGGCGTTCATGGCCTTGGACGACGAACTCAACCGGATTGCCGCGGGCGCCGATCACCGTCTTGCCTTTCAGGCGAACTACCCCATCGTCGGCTGACACGAAATCTGTTCGGTCACTTGATCATCCGAAAGCGCGGATGGCGCAGCCACGCGTCGAGGAACTCCACGTCGCCGACGTGGCAGCGGTCGACGAGATACAGGCGGCCCGGCAGCTTGCGCATCCCGTGTGCGATCCGGCTCGCCAGTTCGGCATCTTGCTCACGAGTTCGTTTGACGATGGGGATGTCGTCGGGCCAGGGGAACGGGACCAGGCTGCCGGAGAAATCGATCAAGCCGTCGTATTCGAGCGCGAGCACCAGGCACAGGTGCCCGGCCAGCCGGTGATCGACGCGTTGGTTGGCACCCATCGACACGATGATCGCGGTGGCCGGGGTGAAGCCGATTGCCTTGGCCAGTCGTGGATTCGCACGATGGGGTGGTCGCACGACGACTGCCGTAGGCCCGGCATCGACCAGGTCCTCGGGCATTCCGAAAGCCGAAGGGTCACAGAGATGCCAGTCGTCCTCCCAGGAGGCGGGCAGGAATGCCTGCATCATGAGGCCGCGAACCTCCTCCGCATCGATCGGTTCCTTCAGCAGAACCATCGCACCTGGACCACCCATGCCCTCCATGATGCCGGTCTCGCACACGAGCCAGTCATGTTCGGCTGCGGCTGTTGCACAGCGCTTTCGGGTGTTGGTCTAGATCGCGTCCAATGCTCGCCTGCCGGTGCGCGGGCCCCAGATCCCGACGAGCGTGACCATGGCGAGCAGTGCGACGGTGATGACCGTGAACACCAGGCCTGGGCCGTTGGGGTGGTCGAGCAGCGGCAGCAACACGAACGGCAAGACAGCGGTGCTGACCTTCGACAACGAGTAGGTCGCGCCCGACGCCGTGCCGCGCACCGCGGTCGGGAACGATTCCGGGAGATAGGCGTGCAGCGCGTCCGAGAAGACATTGCTGGCGAGAGTGAACAACGCGCCCGAAAGCAGAATGACCGGCACGCTGGTGGCGAAGCCGAAAGCCAGGCCGAACAACGCCATCAGCGTCGCGGTCGCCATCACGAGATGTTTGCGTTCGAACCGTTCCATCAGCGGGATGGCAAGCAGTGAGCCGAGGGGATAGCCGAGATAGGTGACGGCCAGATAGCTCAGTGAGGTCACCACTTCGAAACCCTTGCGGTCCAGCACGAGAACGGCCAGCGTGCCGAACCCGTAGTAGCCGAAGACCTGCAGGATCATCACCGCGGAGAACAGGGTGGTCCGCGCCCGGTACGGCGGTCGCACGATCGCGCTGAAGGGTGTGGTCGTCGCCTTGGCGGCCTGCCTGGCGATCCAGTGCGGCGATTCCGGCATGTTCTTGCGCGCCACGACCACCACGGCGGCGCCGAGCCCGCCGATCACGAACAGCCAGCGCCATCCGTCGACGCCGAAGGGCTGCAACGGAACCAGCCATTTGGCGAGGAACCCGACGATCGGCACCGCACAGAAACCGATCGTGTACGCCATGGCGATCATCCGGCCGCGCACCTGCGGCGGCACCACCTCGGAGAGATAGGTGTCCGACACGGTCATCTCGGCGCCGATACCGAGGCCTGCGAGGAATCGCGTCGCCATCAGAAAGGTGATGTTGGGGCTGAACGCGCCGAGCAAGGTGAATCCGGAATACAGCGCGATATTGACCATGAACATGCGGCGGCGGCCGAAGATATCGGACAGTCTGCCGATCACCAGCGCGCCGAGGAATTGGCCTGCGAAGGCCGAAGCGACAATGCCGCTGAGTTGGAATGTGGACAGGTGCATTTCTTGCTTCAGCACGCCGGTAATGGTCCCGGCGAGAAACAGCTCGTACAGATCGAAGAACAGTCCGGCGCCGACGAGTACAACCAATTTGCGATGAATGGGACGAACCGGCAGTTCGTCCAGCCGCAGACTTTCTCGCCCGAGGTCGGATGCTGTTGTCATTCCGCCATACTGCCGACGAACCGAGCACCCGACAACTATTTCGTGGTGCGCGACACGAGGTGTCGCGCACGGTTCATTCGAAACTCACCGAATGGTTGAACCTGCCACGCTCCGGCCCGGTGGATGTGGTGTCGCTCACCGCAATTACTGGGCAAGCGTCCAGGTCGCAACACTGTCAAGGCCACCTCGATTCCGCGCACCGCCGCCCGCCGTGGGTGGTTGACTTGCCGTGCGTCGGCTCCGGCCGGTTGCATGTCAGCTAACCCGAGGTCAGGAGGCCACGGAAATGCCCACTCACGACGGAAGTTGGCCGCAGGGGACACCGTGCTGGGTCGACACGCAAGTCGACGACACCGCACGCGCCCGCGAATTCTATGGCGAACTATTCGGCTGGGATGTCCAGGACAGTCCGCCGGAGGCGGGTGGCTATCTGCTGGCGCTACTCGACGGCAGGCCTGCCGCGGGCATCGGGCCCAAGCCCGACGGCATGGACATGCCGTCGGTGTGGACCACCTACTTCGCCGCGGACAGCGCCGATGCGATCGCCGAAAAGGTCACCGCGGCAGGCGGTGTGGTCTTCATGCCGCCGTTCGACGTGCTCGACGTCGGCCGGATGTTCGTCGGGGCCGACCCGGCGGGGGCGCCCTTCGGCGTGTGGGAAGCCAAGGCGCACACCGGTGCCGGGATCTACAACGAGCCGAACGCGTACTGCTGGAACGAGCTGCACACCCTGCAGTACAAGCAGTCGCAGGAGTTCTACGCGGCCGTATTCGGCTGGAACTACACCGAAATCGGTGACGGCACGAACTTCGTCTACTCCACCTTCAGCCTGACGCAAGGTGGCGACCCGGTCGGCGGCATGAACGATTCGGCTATCGGACCCGGCGGCGAGGACATGTCGTACTGGCTGACGTGGTTCCAGGTGGACGGCACCGACGCGGCTCTCGACAAGGGCGTGGCGTTGGGCGCGACCGTCATGATGGGCGCCCAGGACAGTCCGTTCGGTCGGATGGGCATCCTGCGGGGGCCGCAGGGCGAGGTGTTCGGCGTGATCGATACCGCGACGACGGTGGGTGAGCCGCCTTCGGGCACATAGCAATAGCGCACAGAGCAGGGCCTGCGCCGCGGCGCAGGCCCTGCTCTGCTGTCTGACGCTATGACTTGGTGATCGGCGGGATCGCCGGGCGGGTGGTGCGCAGCGTCGCCTTGGCAGCTCGGTTCTCTGCTTCGGTCGCGGCGTTGGCGAGTTCGACGTCGTCGGGTGCGGCAGCCGCTTTGTCGGCCGCACGCATCGCCTCAGCGGCTTGAAAGGCGCCGAGGACGCTGTCGGCGGCCTTGCCGGTCGCTCGGATGGCGGCGTATGCGGCCAGGGCGGCGGAGGCCGCGGCGCGGGTGGCCTCGACGGTCGACATGGCCGCCTCGACCGTGGTCACGGCCGCCTCGGCCGGTGACGGCGCGCGGACTCGGCCGGTCTGGGCGGGTGTGGTGCCGCTCGGGGCCTGCGGAGTGGCGGTGTCGGCGCGGCGGGT
>NZ_BDAY01000036.1 GCF_001612685.1 Nocardia altamirensis NBRC 108246 | reverse complement strand
GCGCGCGCTGGTCGTCCGTTGCTTGGCCCGGTCGATCAGGGCTTTCTCGGTGGGCGTGTGGGTGCGGGACGCGGGGGCGGCGTGCGCGGCGGCCCCGGCTCCGGACAGCAACAGTGCGGAACACGCGACGACCGTGATGGCGGCACGGGTGCGATCACAACGCATAGCGCTCCATTCAAGAAGACTGGGCAGTCTGCTTCACCGTACGTCCACTTTGTCGGACTTCGGGGACCCTGGCCGGGCGTGCCGCAGCGCGGCTGTACTGACCGCGCGCGAGCTCGCCTCGCAGGACGCCAGAGCCGGACGAGACGAGAAAGCTAGCGCGAAACCAGGCCGTGCTGATGCGCGTACACGACCGCGTGGATGCGATCGCGCACCCCGAGCTTGGCCAACACTCGGGACACGTGGGTCTTCACCGTCTCCTCGCCGACACCGAGCCGCGCCGCGATTTCGGCATTGCTGTGCGCATCGGCGAGCAGCAGCAACACCTCCAGTTCGCGCGCGGTGAGTTGTTCTACCTCCGGCGGGGTGTGCGGCGGAGCGAGGGTGGTAGCGAACCGGGCGGCCAGGCGCCGGGTCATCGACGGATCGATCAGGGCGTCACCGCGGGCCGCGATGCGGATGGCGGCGACCAGCTCCTCCGGTGGCAGGCTCTTCAACAGGAACCCGCTCGCGCCGGCCTGGAGCGCGCGGTAGAGGTTGGCGTCGCTGTCGTAAGTGGTCAGCACGAGCACCCTGGTGCCGCCCACCGCGACAATCGTCTCGGTGGCGGTGAGCCCGTCCAGCTTGGGCATGCGCACGTCGAGAATCGCCACATCCGGTCGCAGCCTGAGGCTTTCGGCGATGGCGGCGCGGCCGTCGCTGACCTCGGCGACACAGTCGAGGTCGGCCTGGCTGTCGACGACCGCGCGCAGCCCGGAGCGGAACATGCTGTGGTCGTCGGCGATCAGGACCCGGATGCTCATGCGCCCCCTATCGGCAGCGAAACCGTGGTGTGCCACCGGGTTCCTTCGGCCTCGGGTCCGTAGTCGAGTTCGCCGTCGAAAAGCTCGGTGCGGCGGCGGATCCCGGCCAGCCCGCGCGGCACCGCGGTGCGGTCGGTCGCCGGTACCGGCGGCAGCGGATTGGTCGCCCGGATCACCACCCGCGTCGGCAGGTAGTCGACGTCGAGCAGCGCGTGCTCGCCATCACCGTGGCGCAACGCGTTGGTCAGCATCTCCTGCACGATGCGATACACGGTGAGGTCCAAGGACTCCGGGAGTACGACCGCCGAACCGTGCACGATCACTTCGACATTCAGCCCCGCGGTACGCACATAGTCGACCAGTCCATCGATATCCGCGAGTCCGGGCTGGCGTTGGCCGGAGTCGTCGCGGCCGTGCAGCAGGTCGAGCTGACGGCGCAGATCGACCAGCGCCGCTCTACTGCTGGCCTCGACCGCGGTCAGCGACCGGGTCGCCGGGCCATTCGTGCTGTCCGCCATGGCCATTCGGGCCGCGCCTGCGTGGATGCCGATGGCGCTGACGTGATGGGAGATCACATCGTGCAGATCCCGCGCGATGGCGGCCCGCTCGTCGGCCACCGCGCGCTCGACCGCAACCTGATGTTCCTGCTTGCGCAGGCGTTCCCGCTGCTCCAGCTCGGCAAGGTAGGCGCCGCGCGCCGCGGTGTAGCGGCCGACCAACCACGGCACGCAACCCGCGGACACCGTCGAGGCGAGCAGCAGCCGCCAGTCGCGGGTGGTGTCGCGCACGATCATCAACTGGGAGAAGGTCACGCCGCCACACATGACGAGCATGGTCAGCACCGAGGTCGGGCCAGACAGCCAGGCGCCTGCCCGGTACCCGGCCACCAGGAAGCCGACGTCGGTGATCCGCGCGGCGAGACCGTGGGTGTGCATCAGCCAGGCGGCGAGCAGCCGGACCACGACCTGGGCCACCGCGACCACGCCCGCCGTGCGCGGCGGCGCGGCCAGCGCGAGATCACCCGCGACGATGCCGATCATCGCTGCGGTGGTGTGCCACGGGGCGTAGCTGAACATGCCGGACAACCACAGCACCACCCCGTCGATCACCGCGGCGACCACCGCGACCAGGAGTGACTGGCGGGCCAGCGATCTGCTCACGTCCACCGGTGCGCCACCGCCTTCGGGTCGTCGGAGCCGTCGCAGGCGATCGTAGCGAGATCGATGCCGCAGGCTTGGGATGCTGCCCGCTAACTCTGCCCCGGCGGCAGCGGTGTCGCGTCCCCCGTGCGGGGGACGCCGAATCCCTCGTCGGCGCGATGTTTCCGCAGGCCGCCGTCCGTATCGTCGAGAAGCACCGGCGACGGCGAAGGAGATTCTCATGGGCCCGGTGGAATTGTTCAGTTACGCCATTCCGGCATTCGCGTTGTTCATGTTCGTCGAGTGGCTCAGCTACCGTCGCGACCCCGATCGGCCCGCGAATACCGCGTCCGGCCGCGACACCGCGTCCAACGTGGCGACGTTCGTCATCGGGCGGTTCGCCAAACAGGTGACGCAGTACCTGATTCCGTTCTCCACCGTGGTGCTGGCGGCCGCGATCACGCCGCTGCACCTGTCGGCGCGGTCGTGGTTGGTCTGGGTGCTCGGCCTGGTGGTCACCGATTTCTGCTACTACTGGGCGCATCGCGCCGACCATCGGGTCCGGCTGCTGTGGACCTCGCACAGCGTGCACCACTCCAGTGAGTACTTCAATTTCTCCACCGCGCTCCGGCTGCCGTGGTTCCATCCCGTCGCCAACATCCTGCGTGGAATGGCCTGGGTGCCAGCGGCTTTGCTCGGGTTCCCGGTCTGGATGATCTTCTTGTTGCAGAGCATCGGCCTGCTCTACCAGTTCCCGATCCACACCCAGCGCGTCGGCACGCTCGGCCGTCCGATCGAGTTCCTGTTCAACACCCCGGCGCACCACCGCATCCACCACGGCTCGAACCAGCCCTATATCGACAAGAACTACGGCGGCGTCTTCATCATCTGGGACCGCATGTTCGGCAGCTTCGCCGCCGAATCCGAGCCCATTCGCTATGGCCTCACCAAGAACATCGGTACCGACAATCCGGTGAAGGTCAACTTTCACGAGCTGGCCGGGCTCATCGGCGACGTGCGCCGCGCCACCACCTGGCGGGGCAGGCTCGGCTACATCTTCGGCCCGCCAGGCTGGGCGGAGTACCCGCAGGCAGTGCCGCAGGTCGAATCGGTTCAGCTCACCCGATGAGGCCGGTCATGGCGATGCGCGCATCGCCATGATTCGCCTGTCCGGCAGTCGATCTCACCGATGATCGAGAAAGAACCGGACGGCGGCGATGTGCGGCGAGCTCGCCGCGAACTCGACGAGTGCGACGCCCCGTGCGTCCCCGATCCTGACCGATGCGGTGACCGTGCGACCAGCGGCGATCAGCTTGCTCCACCGCATGTTTCGCGCCCGGTTGGTGAACTCCTCCACCGATACCGGTGTGCCCGCTGGCAATTCGACCACAGCGTAGTGGCCGAGCAGGCCGCGCACCCGCGTGATGTCGGTGCTGCCCGCCGCGGCGAAAAGCCGTCCGGTTACCCGCTTCCCGGTCCGGCCGACGCCACCGAGCGCGCGCAGCATGCCGAGCGCGCCGTCGACACCCTGATGCGTGATCAGTTGCGGACCGAGTTGCAGCGCCGCGCCGAATCCCCGTGGGCCGGTGCGCAACAGCTGCACGATCATCGGCGCCAGTTCCCAATGCGCGGCCAGATGGGTGATCTTCCAGTCGCCGTCTTCGTCGGCCAGCTGGTAGCGCAGGTGCATCGGCACGGAGACCCTGGCGCCGGTCGCCATCGTGGTCTCGATGGTCAGATCGCGCACGACGGTCGGCGGGTGCACGATGTCGCGATCGACCCGGAAGGCGATGGTGTTCGGGGCGATGAAGGTCTCGTAGAAGCGCTCGATGGCCGCACGGCCGATATGGGGACGGGACCCGACGGGGTCGTTGACTTCGGCATCGGCGGTGAACAGGTCGACCCATGCCGACTTGTCGTGTGCGGCGACCGCCCTGGGCGACGCCTGGACGGCGGTCAACAGGTCCGCGGCCGAGGGTTCCAACGGCATGGCACGTTCCTCCGATGTCGACGATGACTCGACACATGGTAGAACAAGTTCCAGTTGGGCGATCGTGTTCCGGCGCAGTCTCAGTCGACGTCGAGACCAGCGGCTTCCCGGCAGAACCGCCAGAGCCGGTCCCGGTCGTCGGCGCGAAAGTGGGTACGGCGCAGGTAGTGCTCGGGGCGCACCCGCCGGTCGTGCCAGAACTGGCCGGACGGCAGCGTTGCCGCGGTCGCGGCCAACCAGACAGCGGTGTCCGCACCCTCCTCTGGGCTGCGCAGCAGGGGACCGGTGATCCGGTGGAAGAGCGGCAGCGAGGTGACGACGCCGGGGGTGTCGGCCCAGCCGGGGTGCATGCTGTGGAACGCAATGCCCTGTGGCGCATAGTGTTCGGCGAGCAGCGGAGTCAGCGCCACCTGCATGCGCTTGGTGCGGGCGTAGGCGATCGCGCCCCGGTAGCGACCGTGCCGGTATTCCGGATCGTCGACGGCAAGCGGCTGGGAGTACATCCCGCCGGAGGACATCAGGATCACCCTGGCCGCGTCGGCCGCGCCGAGCAGCGGCACGAGCCGTTCGGTGAGCAGCAGCGGGCCGAGCACGTGGACGGCCAGCGTCAGCTCGTGTCCCTCGGCGGTCTCGGTGCGCTCGGGTGGCAGCATGCCCGCGTTGTGGATCAGCACGTCCAATCGCGCCAGCCGGTCGGCGAGTTCGTCCGCGCAGGCCGTCACCGACTGCGGATCGGACACATCACAGACGATCACGGCGACATCGGCGGCCGGGTGGGCGGCCCGAATCTCCGTGCACGCCTGCTCGCCACGCGCACGATCGCGGACCGCGAGCAGCACGGTGCCGCCGAGTCCGGCCAGTCCCGCCGCGATCGCCTTGCCGATGCCGGAGTTCGCACCGGTCACCAGCGCGGTGCGGCCGCGCATGGCATCGGGCCGCGGATCGTCGGCGGGCCAGTGGCGTCGCCGCCATCCAAAGCCGAGTCGGGTGTACCCCGGCGCGATCGTCCGGTCGAGCAGGGTGTCGAACACGGCGGCCGCAGCGGTCATGGGGCAATTCTCGTGCGCAGCGGCCGGATCCGCCAGTAAATGATGCATGAACGTTGCAATGGCGCGGTATCTCGCTAGAGTCGAGTGATGGGCATCGAGTGTTCGAGCGTTGTCGCGGCACCCAGGTCCGAGGTCTTCGCGTGGCATACCCGGCCCGGCGCGTTCGCCAGGCTCGCGCCGCCGTGGCAGCCGGTATCGATACTGGCCGAGGCCGATTCGCTGGCCGACGGTCAGGCCGTGCTCGGCTTGCCGGTCGGGCTGCGCTGGGTGGCCAGGCACGATCCCGACGAGTACGACCCACCGCGGCGGTTCGTCGACCGCATCGCCGTCGACGGCGTGGCCTCGCTGCCCGCAAACCTGGTGCGCTGGCGGCACACTCACGACTTCGAGGCCGTCGACGAGGCGCACACCAAGGTGCTCGATCGGGTCGAGTCGCCGGTGCCCGCGTTCGCACTGCGGCCGATGTTCGACTACCGATACCGGCAGCTCGCCGACGACCTCGCCGCGCACGCCGACGCGGCGCGCGCGGGCTGGACGGCCAAGACGATCGCGGTGACCGGCGCCTCCGGTCTGGTCGGCGCCGCATTGACCGCCTTCCTGACTACCGGCGGACACACCGTCGTCCGGCTGGTCCGGCACGCACCGGGACGGGGCGAAAGGCAATGGGACCCGGACGATCCCGTGCCGGACCTGTGCGACGGCGTCGATGCCGTCGTGCACCTGGCGGGTGCGTCGATCGCGGGCCGATTCACCGAGGACCACAAGCAGGCCGTCCTCGACAGCCGCATCGGGCCGACCGAGCGCCTCGCGGCCGTCGCCGCGCGCGCAGGGGTTCCTGTCTTCGTCAGCGCGTCCGCGATCGGCTACTACGGCTACGACCGCGGCGACGAGCGGTTGCCCGAGGCGGCCGCGCGCGGCGGCGGTTTCCTCGCCGACGTGGTCGACGCGTGGGAGACGGCCGCCAACGGCGCCGCCGCTGCCGGAGTTCGGGTGGTCACGGTGCGCACCGGAATCGTGCAGTCGCCGCGCGGCGGCACGTTGCGACTGTTGCGGCCGCTGTTCGCGACAGGTCTCGGCGGGCGGATCGGTGACGGCGAACAGTGGTTGTCCTGGATCGGGATCGACGATCTCGTCGACGTCTACTACCGTGCGCTGTGGGACAACACCCTGGCGGGCCCGGTGAATGCCGTTGCGCCACAGCCTGTTCGCAACAGCGAGTACACCCACATCCTCGCGAGTGTGCTGCGCAGGCCCGCGTTGCTTCCGGTGCCCGAGTTCGGGCCTGCGCTGTTGCTCGGTACGCAGGGCGCCCAGGAACTCGCCGCGGCCAGTCAGCGGGTGGTCCCCGCCGTGCTCGAGCAGGCCGGACATCGTTTCCGCGCACCGGATCTCGGCTCGGCGCTGAGTCATCTGCTCGGCCGAGACCGCAGGCTGGACCGAGGTCATCCCCTCGGCCCCGCCCGATTTTGACCTCAGGCGGGCGCCTCGCGGGTCAGCAGGATCTGGTGCACATCGAGGTAGCCGCACCGGAATCCGGCCTCGGCATACGCCAGGTACAGCCGCCACATGCGCCGGAAGATCGGATCGAAGCCGAGTTCGGCAACCCGGTCGGCACGGGCGTTGAATCGCTGTTGCCATAGTCGCAGCGTGTGCGCGTAGTGATCGCCCATCGACAGTTGTTCGCGGACAACGAGTCCGGTGGTGCGGGCGGCCACATCGGCGAGCAGCCGGGTGGACGGCAGGAAGCCGCCGGGGAAGATGTACTTCTGCACCCAGGTGTAGGTGCGGCGGGTGGCGAGCATGCGGTGGTGCGGCATGGTGATCGCCTGGATCACCGCGCGTCCGCCGGGGGCAAGGACCCGGTCGATGGTTTCGAAGAAGGTGTCCAGGTATTCGTATCCGACGGCCTCGATCATCTCCACCGAGACCACCGCGTCGAATTCCCCTGTCACCCTGCGATAGTCGAGGAGATCGATGGTGACCTGGTCGGACCGGCCCGCGGCGGCGATCCGGCCGAGCGCAAGCGCACGCTGCTCGGTCGACAGTGTCACCGAGCGCACCGTCGCGCCACGGGCGGCCGCGCGCAGCGCCAATTCTCCCCAGCCGGTGCCGATTTCGAGGAGCCTGGTGCCGGGACCGACGCCTGCGCAGTCGAGTATGCGGTCGATCTTCGCCCGCTGGGCGGTGGCGAGGTCGGCCCAGCGCGGCGGCGGCGCGGTGGCGGGGAACAACGCGCTGGAGTAGGTCAGCGTCTCGTCGAGAAACAGTTCGAAGAGATTGTTGGACAGGTCGTAGTGCCTGGCGATGTTGCCGCGGGTGTTGGTTTCGGCATTGCGTTCGGCGGCAGGCTGTTTCGCGACGTAGAGGCGGCGCAACGCGCGCAGTGGTGCGGGCACCAGCGTCTCGATGTTCGCGGCGAACACGGTCAGCGTGGCGGCCGGGTCCGGCGCGGACCAGTCGCCGGCCATGTAAGCCTCGCCGAAGCCGATCAGTCCGCCGACGCCGAGACGCGTGGCGAAATCGGCGGGGCGGTGCAGGATCAGCCGCGGCGAATCCGCCGCACCACCGCCGATCATCGTCCCGTCCGGGTATTCGACCACGATCGCCAGCCTGCGGACCGCCCGGCGGAACAGTCGGTCCGCCACCAGCGCGGCGAGGGCGGCCCCGGTGCCGCTCGGGACGTGCTCGACATCAGGCCACGAGGTCGAGGGGCGGATCGTGACGTGCGTGTGGCTGCTCACCGCGAAGACTCCTCGAAGTGTTCGACCGGTCGGGGGACAGGGCGCAGGCCGCGTGCCAGGAGATGCACGCCGTGCCTGCGGATCAGCGCCGAGACCACAAGCGGGGCAAGGGGTACTGCCACTGTCGCGCGCAGGATGGTACGGACGGTGGCCGGTTGGCAACGACCGGTCATCGAGGCGGCGAAGATCGGCTGGTTGTCGTGCAGCGCGACGGAAACCCGCAGGCGATCGGTGGGTTCGGGCACGCACATTCGATATTCGCCGCGCACCTCGTTGAACGGGGATACGTAGAACTGCTTGTCGGTGGTCGCCCTGCCGTTCCGGTCGGGGCGAACCAGGTAGCAGTGCCGCTCGCCGTAGGTGTTGTGCACCTCCGCGAGGACGCAGACCAGGGCGCCGGTGTGGTCGCGACACCAGAACACGCTGAGCGGGTTGAAGACATAACCGAGCACGCGCGCGTTGGCGAGCATGGTGACCCGGCCGCCCGCGAGGTCGATGCCCTGCCCGGCGAGGTAGTCGTCGACGTTCGCGCGCAGCGTACGGGCCGGATCGCCGAGATGGTCGGCGGCGTGGAACCCGGCCAGCGGTCGCAGCCACCGTGGCAGCCGCGGCAGGTCGTCGAGGTCGACCAGCCAGCTGTAGCTGCGGTAGCGGAACTCGTGATGCAGCGGGCTGTGCCGGACGTGGTGGATCCGGGTGCGGACGATCTGTGCGCTGTTCACGAGGTGTGCACAGCCGCGACAGGGGTGGTGTGCCAGCGGGCGCCGAGCCGGGTTGCGGCGCGCAGTCCGGCAAGCGCACCGTCCTCGTGGAAGCCCCAGCCGTGGTAGGCGCCTGCGAAACGCACGCGCGCACAGCCGATCTCGCCCAGCCTGCGTTGCGCGGCCAGCGAGGTGACGGTGTAGCGCGGATGCTGGTAGACCATCCGATCGATGACCTGGTCCTGATCGACGCGGTCGCCGTCGCCGAGCGTGACGAGGAACCGGCGGTCGCCGTCGAGCCGCTGCAGCCTGCTCAGGTCGTAGCTGACCAGCACCCGATCCGGCTGTGCTGCGCAGGACGGGAGTCGGTAGTTCCAGGACGCCCTGGCCCGCTCCGCGCGCGGCAGCACTGAGGTATCGGTATGCAGCACAGTGTGATTCACCGAATACGGCAGCGCGGACAGCACCGCGCGCTCGGCGTCGGTCGGCTCGGCGAGCAGCCGCAGCGCCTGATCGGGATGGGTGGCGACGACCGCGCCGTCGAACACCATGACCTCGTCCGAGTCGTCACGCACCGCGACGCCGTCGGCGAGCCGATGCACCGCCCGTACCGGCGTGCCGGTCAGCACGGTGTCCAGCCGGTCGGCGATCGCGCGGACGTAGGTGGCCGAGCCGCCGGTCACGGTGCGCCAGGTGGGGGAGTCGAACACCGTCAGCATGCCGTGGTGGTCGAGGAAGGTGAACAGGTACCTGGCCGGGTAGCGCAACGCGGTGGCCGGATCGCACGACCACACCGCGGCGACGAGCGGGACGAGGAAGTGCGTGACGAAGTAGTCGGTGAAGCCGGTGGCGAAGACGAATTCACCTAGTGTGCGGCCGGTTTCGGTGTCGTGCGCCAGTTCGGCGCTCGCGAGCCGGTGGAACCGGGGCACCTCGGCGAGCAGCCGCAAGTAGCGGGCGCGGGTGAGCGATCGTGGCGAGGCGAACAGTCCGCCGAGCCCGCGGGCGCCCGCGTATTCCAGCCCGCAGCCGTCGCAGCGTACCGACATGCTCATGTCGGAGTCCTGCGTGGCGATGCCCAGTTCGCGGAACAGGCGCAGCAGCGTCGGGTAGGTGCGGTCGTTGTGCACCAGAAATCCGGTGTCGACGCCGATCGTCGCACCATCGCTTGCGGTGACCACATGGGTATCGGCGTGACCGCCTAGCCGGTTGTCGGCTTCGTAGAGGGTCACTTCGGCGGATCCGGACAGCACCCAGGCTGCGGTCAGTCCGGCCACTCCGCTGCCGATGACCGCGATCCGTCGCACGCCACCGGACCGCGGCGCCGTGGGCTGGTCCATGAGGTCCTCCTCGCTGTCGGTCGAATCCGTGCGAAGTGCCGAATGCTTGCCATCGCGCTCGGTCACGCAGAGGGCGATGGGTGTTCTGGCTCTTCGCGCCGACAACCTGTTGCGTCGATTATGCATCGTTTCGGGGATCGGGCAACACCGGGTGCCCGGCAGAGGCGCCCAGCATGATCGATCGTGGGAAGGAGTTCGCCGCGCTGCTCGCCGCGGATTGCCCGGGGTCTGGAGAAAGGCAGTCCGCGACGTCCGGGCAGGTCAGAGCAGCTGATCCACCGCGTCGGTGAGGCTGGTGACGCGTCGGGCCGCGTCGGGCAGGAGCACCGCATCCCAGCCGGGACCACCGACGAACACCCGCGAGCCCGCATCGAGGCAGGCGATGACCGCCGAGGTCAGCGCGGTCGACTCCTGCTGTGACCACAGCACTACCGCGGCCGGTCGCGCGTGCCTGGCGAGGCTGTCGGTCAGCGCGCCGGTGGGCACGTCGGCGCCGAGCATGTGCGCGCCGACGCCACGCTCGGCCAGTGCCGCACGCAGCACTTCCAGTGGTAGCGCGTGCGTTTCGCCGCTGGTGCAGGCCAGCACCACCGAGGTGGGCGCCGCAGTGTCGGGTGGCGGATTGGTGCGATGCAGCACCGAGGTGATGCACCACGAGAGCAGATGTTCGACGTCGATGCAGCCTTCGCCCGCGCCCTGACGCGCCACGATGTCGGCAAAGGCGGGGCGGCACAACCGATCCCAGGTCTCGACGACGCCGAAGCTGCGAAAGTGGGCGTCCAGGTAGGCGGTTGCCGCCCTGGTCTCCAACGCGAACGCCGCGGCGAGCAGCGGAAACCGGTCGCCGAGCAGTGGTGCAGGCCCGCGCACGGCCGCCGCGGCGCCTGCCGGGCTCGCGCCCTCCTCGATGAGCGTGAGCATGCGTTCGAGCAGCGCGATATCGGCGGCGGTGTAGAGGCGATGCTTGCCCGGCCGGTCCTGGGGCGGGCCGATGTCGTAGCGGCGGTTCCAGCTCCGCAGCGTCGCCGTCGGGATGCCGAGGCGCTCGGCAACCGCGCGCACCGTGTATCCGGCCGCGGCGGAGGCGGGAGCGGAACCGGCGGGCATTGCCTTATTCTGCCTGGTCCCCATCGCCCGATTCAGCATGCCCGGGCTGTCGCGCGTCGGGTGGCGCGTCTGGTGCTCTGGCCATGGCGATCGGCTCCTTGTTCGTCATTTGAATCGATTGTGCATCGTTATCCGCTAGTATGGCGAATGCCGTCGATTTCCGAGGAGCTCGCGTGACATCTCGAACCCAGCGATTTCGCCTTAGCCTGTTCGTAGCCATGACCGGAGCGGTCGTTGCGGCCATGAGCGGCAGCGCCCAGGCGGCACCCGGCGCAGCACCCGCGCCGGTGTCGTCGCTCGACCTGAATCGGTACCTCGGCACCTGGCAGCAGTTGGCGGCGATACCGCAGTACTTCAATCTGGTCTGCGCCCGCGACACCCAGGCGAACTACGCGCTCGACTCGAACGGCAATGTCGCGGTGCGCAATACCTGCACCACGTGGTCGAACACGAACAACGAAATCACCGGCACCGCAACGGTCAACGACCGGATCACCGGTGCGCAGCTGCACGTCAGCTTTCCCGGTGTACCCACCCAAGACCGCATCGACGGGCCGACCAACTACATCGTCACCGCACTCGGACCGGACTACTCGTGGGCGGTCGTCACCGATCCGAGCAGGCGGTCCGGGTTCGTGCTCGCTCGGGCGCCACGGCTCGATCCGGTCGAGTGGGCCACGGTGCGGACGGAAATAGTTGCGGCTGGGCAGGATCCGTGTCTCTACCTGACCTCGCCGACCACCGGTGGCCTGGCGGACATCGTTCCGCTGTGCACGGTGTAGGTCTTGCGTCACTGAGCTCACCGGCGCCCGCGAGGGTTGCGTCGACGGTGCGGGCTTGAGCCGCCCACGACGCCGTGGCGCCACCCTCGTGGGTGCCGGAATCGCTGTGTACCAGTTGCTTTCGCGATCGAAGAGGAGCAGATGACCGTCACCATCGCGCTGTTCACCCGGGATCTGCGGGTGCACGACAACCCGGTGCTCACCGCGGCACACCGCGAAGGCGCCGCCGTCGTACCGCTTTTCGTCCTCGACGAGACGATCCTGGCCGGCCGCTTCGCGGCGCCGAACCGGGCCCGCTTCCTCGCCGCCGCGCTCGGTGAGCTCGACGCCGAACTGCGTTCCGTCGGCGGCAGGCTGGTGGTGCGGCGCGGCGATGTCGTCGAGGCGGTCGCCGAGGTGGCGGCTCAGGTGCATGCCGACAGCGTGCACATCGCCGCCGACGTCAGCGGATACAGTCGCAGGCGCGAGCAGGCACTGCGGGAACGGTTGGCGCAGCGGAGCTGTCTGCTGCACACTCATGCCGCGTCGATCACGGCCGCCGACCCCGAGGTGCTCGTGCCGTCCACCGGGCGTGACCATTTCGCGGTGTTCACCCCGTATTTCCGGCGGTGGACGGAGGCGCACCAGCGAAAGCCGCTCGGCAAGCCGCGTGCGCTCACCATGCCTCCGGTGTCGAGTGATCCGCTGCCGGAGGCCGAGGAGCTCTGCGCGGGGCCGACGTCGCCGGAGCTGGCTGTCGGCGGCGAGACGACGGGGCGAAAGATGCTGCGGGACTGGCTGTCCGGCCCGGTCGTCGACTACGCGGAGCGCAACGACGACCTCGCCGCCGATGCCACCTCGCGGCTGTCGCCGTACCTGCACTTCGGTTGCGTGTCCCCGGTGGAGTTGGTGCACCGAGTCGACATGTCGACGGCGGGCGGCCACGCGTTCGCCCGCCAATTGGCATGGCGGGACTTCCATCATCAGCTGCTCGGCGCCCGGCCGGCCGCGGCATGGTCGGATTACCGTGCCAGGCAGCATGATTGGCGCGACGATCCGGAAGCGGCCGAGGCCTGGCGCGCGGGACGCACCGGATTCCCGATCGTCGACGCGGGCATGCGGCAACTGCGGGCGGAAGGGTGGATGCCGGGCCGGGCCCGGCTGATCGCCGCCAGCTTCCTGGCGAAATCGCTGCGGGTGGACTGGCGCATCGGCGCAGCGCATTTCCTGCACTGGCTGGTCGACGCGGATCTTGCCAACAACCAGCTCAATTGGCAGTGGGTGGCCGGTACCGGCACCGACACCAGGCCGAACCGGGTGCTCAATCCGCTGCGCCAGGCCAAACGCTACGACGTGGACGGCGCGTATGTGCGCCGCTGGATTCCCGAACTCGCGCATCTCGACGGCGCCGTGGTGCACATGCCGTGGCGCGCAGGCGTCGATCCCGCCGCGTACCCTGGGCCGATCATCGAGTGCGTCGGGATGTAGCGCACCGATTTCGCCGCGGATCGTCGCGCGCTCTTCCTAATCGGCGGTGCCGGGTCTTGAATCGATAGATATCGAGGCATTGTCGTGCTCGAAGAAAGGGGCCTGTGATGATGGGCACCGTCGAGATCGTGATCACCATCGGCCGGGTACTGGATACCCTCCAGAGAGCGCTGTTCCTGCTGGCCCTCGGCTGGTGACCGGCACTACGCCAGGGGCGCCCGCATCGCGCCGTTGCGATGCGGACACCCGGGCCGGTTGGCTCGGTCGCCACCCAGTGATTACGGCGTAAAGAGCTAGTACCCATTCGATGCCGCGGTCACGCCTGTATTTCGGCGCGGCCACGAATGCGCCAGTTCGATCGCGCGCGCGGATTCGCCGAATCACGCAGGCGGACAGCGCGCACCTGGATACCGTTGATCGCCGGATCTTTTCGTGAGGAGGGGTGATGACGATCATCGATGCCTGGGCACAGCATCCGACGCTGCGGCTGGTCGAGCACGACATGTTCGACTCGCTGCGGCGTTGGGGTGCGCCGATGCCGACCGAACAGCCGCCGGTGTCGGCAACGATGGCGGCCATGGACGCCGGCGGCGTCGACATTGCGTTGATCAGCGCCTGGTACGGGCCGGAGGGCGTGCTGATCGCCAACGACGAGGTCGCGTCGTTCGTCGCGGAATCCGCGGGCAGGCTGGTCGGCGTCGCGTCCGTCGATCTGCGCAAGCCGATGGCCGCAGTGCGTGAATTACGCCGTGCGGTCCGGGAATTGGGCATGAAGGCGCTGCGGGTGGTGCCGTGGCTGTGGGGGTGGCCGCCGAACGATCGCCGGTACTACCCGCTCTATGCCGAGTGCATCGAACTGGGCATACCTTTCTGCACCCAGGTCGGGCACACCGGACCGCTGCGCACCTCGGAAACCGGTCGCCCGATCCCGTACCTCGACGACGTCGCCCTCGACTTCCCCGAGCTGACCATCGTCGGCGGGCACATCGGCTACCCGTGGACCACCGAGATGATCGCGGTCGCCACGAAGCACGAGAACGTCTACATCGATACCTCGGCCTACACCGTTCGTCGCTACCCGCCGGAGCTGGTGACCTACTTGAAAGCGCACGGACGCCGAAAAGTCTTGTTCGGCACCAACTTTCCGATGATCATGCCGGATCGGGCGCTCGCAGGCCTCGGTGAATTGGGCCTCGACGACGAAACCCGCGACCTGTTCCTCGCTGGCAACGCCCGCCGCATCTTCCAGCTGGACAAGGGCGCCGACTGACGGCCGTGTGTCAGCGGCGGCGGATGAGCAGGATGTTGTCCTTGCGGGTGCCCGGCTGTCCTTCGGGGCCGGCGTGCTCGCGTTCGCCGAGGCCGTCGACCTCGACCTGCCATTGGGCGGCGTCGAGCTGCAGGCTTGCCAAAACCTCTGCGGTGTCAGGGAAGTGGATGTCGGCAGGTGGTGTCTCGACCCAGGTCGGCCATTCGGCGTGGCCCACGATCAGGAGCAGGCCGCCGGGTGCGACGGCCGCCGCCGCGCGGCGCAGGATCTGCTCGCGTTCGTAGGCCTTGGCGACGGGGGAGTGCAGGTACTGCGCGGAGATGAGGTCGAATCGCCCAGCGGGGAACGAGTGTGCGAGGTCGTGCTGCTGCCAGCTGATGTCGGTGATGCCCCGCTCGGCGGCGCGGGCCCTGGCCCGGCTGAGCGCGGTCTCCGAGACATCGACCGCGGTGACCTGCCAGCCCTGCTCGGCAAGCCAGATCGCGTCCGCGCCTTCCGCGCAGCCGAGGTCGAGCGCGGAGCCAGCAGGGACTGTTTGTATTTCGCGGACCAGCAGGAAGTTGGGGGCACCCGACCAGACTTGCTCCCGCTCCTGGTAGAACGCCTCCCAATACTCCACCGTGGTGCCGCCGTTGTGGCTGTGTGTGTCGGCAGTGTGGCTGTGTGTCTCGGTCATGACCACACCATCCATCAGGTGTGGCCGTTCCGGCAAAGATTATTGCCGGTTCGGCAACAATTATTCGGGCTTGGCCTCGGGGCCGGGCTTTGTCTCGGCGTCGGCATTCGCTTCGGGAGCGGACTCGGCCGTGGCAGCGGACTCGGCTGTGGCAGCGGACTCGGCTGTGGAGGTCTTGGGCTCGGCCGTCGCGGTCTCGGGCTCGGCCTTCTCCGCGAGCGCGCGATCCTCGACGATCATCACGGCCTGCTTGCTCGCGCCCCAGCCCCCGTAGGCCTCGGTGCGCATCCGCTCGACCATGTGCGGGTAGTGCAGTTCGAACGCGGGACGCTCGGACCGGATCCGCGGCAGTTCGTAGAAGTTGTGCCGCGGCGGCGGGCAGGTGGTCGCCCATTCCAGCGAATTGCCGTAGCCCCACGGATCATCCACGGTCACGACCTCGCCGTAGCGGAAGCTCTTGAAGACGTTCCAGATGAACGGCAGCATCGACCCGCCGAGGATGAACGCACCGATGGTGGAAATGGTGTTCAGCGCGGTGAATCCGTCCATGGGCAGGTAATCGGCATAGCGGCGCGGCATGCCCTCGGCGCCCACCCAGTGCTGCACCAGGAACGTGATGTGAAACCCGAAGAAGGTGGTCCAGAAGTGCCACTTGCCGAGGCGTTCGTCCATCATCCGGCCGGTCATCTTGGGGAACCAGAAGTAGATGCCGGCGAAGGTGGCGAACACGATGGTCCCGAACAACACGTAATGGAAGTGCGCGACAACGAAATACGAATCCGTCACGTGGAAGTCCAGCGGCGGGCTGGCCAGGATGACACCGGAGAGGCCACCGAACAGGAACGTCGTCAGGAAGCCGAGGGAGAACAGCATCGGCGTCTCGAACGTCAGCTGCCCGCGCCACATCGTGAAGATCCAGTTGAAGAACTTCACCCCGGTCGGCACCGCGATCAGGAACGTCATCAGCGAAAAGAACGGCAGCAGTACCGATCCCGTCGCGTACATGTGATGCGCCCAGACCGCCACCGACAGCGCGCCGATCGAGATGGTCGCGTACACCAGCGCGCTGTAGCCGAACAGCGGCTTGCGGCTGAACACCGGGAAGATCTCGGTGACGATGCCGAAGAACGGTAGCGCGACGATATACACCTCGGGATGCCCGAAGAACCAGAACAGGTGTTGCCACAGCAGCACTCCGCCGGTGGCGGGGTCGTAGATGTGCGCGCCGAGATGCCGGTCGATGAACAACGCGAACAGCGCCGCGGTCAGGATCGGAAAGGCAAGCAGCACAAGGATGCTGGTGATCAGGATGTTCCAGGTGAAGATCGGCATCCGGAACATGATCATGCCTGGTGCGCGCAGGCAGATGATCGTGGTGATCATGTTGACGCCGCCGAGGATGGTCCCGAGGCCGGACAGGATCAGTCCCATGATCCACAGGTCCGCGCCCGCGCCGGGCGCGTGCTCGAAGTTGCTCAGCGGCGTGTAACCGGTCCAGCCGAAATCGGCGGCGCCGCCAGGCGTGATGAAGCCGGCGGTCGCGAGGGTGGCGCCGAACAGATACAGCCAGTAACTGAAGGCGTTGAGGCGCGGGAAGGCGACGTCGGGCGCGCCGATCTGCAAGGGCAGCACGGCATTTGCGAAACCGAACACGATCGGCGTCGCATAGAACAGCAGCATGATGGTGCCGTGCATGGTGAACAGCTGATTGAACTGCTCGGTCGAGAGGAACTGCATGCCTGGCCGCGCCAGTTCGCCGCGCATCAGCAACGCCATCAGGCCGCCGATGAAGAAGAACGACATCGCCGTGACGAGGTACATGATGCCGAGCACCTTGGGATCGGTGGTCGTGATCATCTTCCAGATATAGGAACCCTTCGGCCCCAGCCGTCGCGGATACGGCCGAACCGCCTGAAGTTGTCCGGTTTGCGTCACGGCCGCCACCTTCCGAACCACCGTCGACCCTGCGACCGGCACGACCGGCCTCCCGTCAACCAAACCATGTGATCGCGGTCTCACGCCAGCACTTGATCGACTTTGCCGAAGGTTTGCCGTGACATGACGAATCAGCCTGTGCTGCCAGCCATTTGCTGGCAGCCGAGGTGCTGTTCGTGGTCGGCCGATCGATAGGCCGTTGGTATCGCCGGACTCAGAAGTCCAGCGGATCGCGGATGAGCATGCCCTCCACCGCGCGCAGGCGATCGCTCATGGTGGACAGCAGATCGATGGAGTCGTCCGAGAGGCCGACCACGGTATGGAGCAGCTTGCGCAGCCGAGGCAGCGCCATCGCGCTGGCGACCGCCGCATCATGGTCGATCGGCGGGAGTGGGAACGGGCGGACGAGCTGGTCGAGATCCACGGCGTAGTACTCACAATCGGTCATCTGGCCCCCTGGGACCATTGTGGGCGCGCTGGGCCGCGCGCCGATGCGATGTGGAGCAGCGAGTTCGACGAAATATCTTGTGCTGAACTCCCACATGCATCCACTTCGTCGCTGTGCGGGCCCGGAACGTTTCGCCGGCGTCGGCGGACAATACGAACGAAAACCCCAACCGGGGGCCGATTCCGCGTGGAACGATGGGAGTCGGCCGATATGTACCGATCTGGTGAGGGGCCCGGCATGGGGAATCTCGACGACAAGGTAGCGGTGATCACCGGCGGCGCCCGAGGTCAGGGTCGTGCGCACGCGGTGGCGTTGGCGGCGGCGGGCGCCGACATCGTGGTGTGTGACCTCGCCGAGCAGATCGCGAGTGTGCCGTATCCGCTCGGCACCGAATCCGATCTGGCCGAAACGGCCAAGCTGGTCGAGGAGACCGGCCGCCGCTGTGTGCCGGTCAAGGCCGACGTGCGGAGTCAGGCCGAGATGAACGCCGTCGCGCAGCGTGCCATCGACGACTTCGGCCGCATCGACATTCTGGTCGCCAACGCGGGCATCGCCTCCAACGCGCAGATCGCGGAGATGAGCGACGACCTGTGGCAGGACATGATCGACGTCAACCTCAGCGGTGTCTTCCACAGCTTCCGTGCGGTGCTGCCGCACATGATCGAACGGCGCTGGGGCCGCATCGTGGCCACCTCGTCCATCGTGGCCAGGATGGGCGTGCGCAGCGCCGGACATTACGCGGCGGCCAAGTGGGGCGTGCTCGGGCTGGTCAAGTCGCTGTCGCTGGAAGTGGCGGAGTACGGGATCACGGTCAACGCGGTGCTGCCCGGCGGGGTGGACACCGACATGATCCACAACCCGGCAATGTATCGAATGATGGTGCCGGACAAGGAGAATCCCACCAGGGAGGACGCGATGGCGATGTTCGCGTCCGGGCCGCCGAACGCCGACCTGATGGCGCCTGCCGAGGTGGCCGACGCGGTGCTGCTGCTGGTGTCCGAACAGGGGCGGCATTTCAACGGTGAGGCGCTGACCATCTCCGGTGGCCTGAGCGCCAACACCGTCTGACCGCTCGGACGTTCCGCGTCCGATGTCGAACGTGCGGGGCTCGGTCTCGCCGCGAATGTGACCTGCATCCCTGTCGGGATACTCGCGGGAACTTTCCCGGCACCGCATCCGACTGGTGAACGTGACCTGTCAGAGACAAGGACCCTCGTTACGGGGATGGTGGACGGCGACAGAGGGAAAGCAGTCGGCGGGGTCGGTGAGCACGTGCAGGTGAAACGCTCGACCGTGCACCTTGTCTGGCTGGTCGCGGGGGCCGTTCTGCTCGCTCTGGTCATCGGTGCGGTGGTCGAGGCGGGTGCCCGCCCGTACGCGGCCGCCGGTACCGCCTATCCCGGCCTCCCGGATGTGCTCGCCTATGTGCTGCTGCGCGTGCTCGCCGCACTGGCAGGCGCGACCGCGCTCGGCGCCCTGGTCTACGCGGTGTGCTGCACCGCGGTCACCAGCAAAGGCCGCCTCGATGTCGACGGGTATGCCGGGGTGCGGCTCGCCGAACGCGCAGGCCTGGTGTGGCTGGCCGCCGCGCTCGCGCTGATTCCGGTGACCGCGGCGAACATCGGCGGGCTCACCGTGTCCGGGCTGTTCCGGATCGGTGCGCTCGGTGCGCTCATCGATGCCAGCGAGAAACCGAAGGCGTGGATCGTGGTCGCCGTCATGGCGGCCGTTGTGACGCTCGGCGCGCGGATCATGCTGTCCTGGAACGGGATAGCGGTGCTGCTGCTGCCCGCCGCGATCGGGGTGCTTCCGCCCGCGCTGGTCGGCAACGCGGGCGAGGGCCCGAATCACGACTACGGCACCGGCGCGATGATCATCTTCCAGCTCGCGGTGTCGGTGCTGCCCGGATTGCTGTGGTGCGTCGCCGATCACGTGCGCCGCGGCGGCGACCACGTCGGCACCGCGCTGCGCCGCGGCGCGACCATCGCACTGGTCTGTCTTGCCGCGGCGGCACTGAGCGGTGTGGTGCTCGTGGCGATCCTGCTGCCGTGGTCGGCGGTGCTCAGCACCGGGTACGGGCGGCTCGCGCTGGTCGTCGTCGCCGTCGGCGTCGACCTGGCGCTCACCATGCGCGTGCTGCTTGCCCGCCGTGATCCGGCGCCGAGCGCCCGCGCGGCCTTCCTGATCGCCTGCAGCGCAGCGCTTTCCGCGGTGGCACTCGGCGCGACGGTGGCCATGGCGGTGCAGCCTGCCCCTGCCTTCGCCGACCGCTCGTTCACCGCGCAGGAGGTGTTCCTCGGGTTCAATATCCTCGACCCGCCGAACGTGCTGCGGCTGATCACGTTCTGGCGCTTCGACATCGTGCTCGGCACCGCGGCACTGGCCGCGATCGTGCTGTACGTGCTCGGCGTGCTGCGGCTGTGGCGGCGCGGGGACCAGTGGTCGCCGTGGCGCACCACGTCGTGGATCGGCGGCTGTGTCACCCTGTTGATCGCGACATCGTCCGGCATCGGCACCTACGGGTTCGCCATGTTCAGCATGCACATGATCACCCACATGGCCCTGAACATGTTCGTTCCGGTGTTGCTCGTGCTCGGCGCGCCGGTGACGCTGCTGCTGCGTGCCGTCCCCGCGGCCAAGCGCGGCCAGGTGCACGGCCTGCGCGAGTGGGTGCTGACCATCCTGCACTCGCGGCCGACCGCGGTGATCGCCCATCCGGCCACGGCGCTCACCCTGTTCGTGATCTCGCTGTACGGACTGTATTTCACGCCGCTGTTCGAGAGCCTCATCCGCTATCACTGGGGGCACGTGCTGATGAACGTGCATTTCCTGATCGTCGGTTATCTGTACTACTGGGGCATCATCGGCATCGACCCGGGCCCGCGGCGGTTGCCGCACCTCGGTCGACTGGGGATGTTGTTCGCGGTCATGCCTTTTCACGCGTTCTTCGGTGTCGCGGTGATGTCGATGAACACCGTCATCGGCTCGCGCTTCTACACCAACCTGCAGCTGCCGTGGCGCATCGATCTGCTGTCCGATCAGAAGGTCGGCGGCGGCATCGCCTGGGTCTCCGGTGAAATCCCGATCCTGCTCGTGGTCGGTGCGCTGCTGACCCAGTGGGTGGCGCAGGACCGGCGCACCGCGGTGCGCACCGACCGCAAGGACGACGAGTACGGCGACTCCGAACTCGACGCCTACAACGCGATGTTGGAGAAGCTTGCGCAGACCCGGCGCTGAACCTTCCCCGGTTCAGCGCCGTAATCCTCAGCGCGCGAAGCGAACCCGCCGCAGCCGCAGGCTGTTCGAGACCACGAAGAACGACGAGAACGCCATGGCGGCACCGGCGATCAGCGGGTTGAGCCAGCCGAGCGCCGCGATCGGGATGGCGATCACGTTGTAGCCGAATGCCCACACCAGGTTGCCCTTGATGGTGCGCAGCGTGGCGTGCGCCAGTTCGATGGCGTCGGCGACCGCGCCGAGATCCTCGCGCACCAGGATGATGTCGGCCGCCGCGATCGCGACATCGGTGCCTGCACCGATGGCCATGCCGAGATCGGCGGTGGCCAGTGCCGCGCCGTCGTTGATGCCGTCGCCGACCATCACCACCCGGTGCCCCTGCTCCTGGATGCGGGCGATCAGCTCGACCTTGCCCTCCGGAAGCAGTTCGGCGACAACCTCATCGATGCCGATCTCGTCGGCCACCGACTGCGCGGCGTAGGCGTTGTCGCCGGTGAACATCATGACCCGCAACCCGAGCCGGTGCAGTCGCTCGATCGCGGCGGCCGCGGTCTCCTTGACGGTGTCGGCGACGGCGACGACCGCGACGACGGCGCCGTCCACGGCGACAAGCACGACGGTGCGCCCTGCGCGTTCCTGCTTACTCACCGCGCGAGCCGACTCCGGCGGGATGCCGATGCCGTGATCGTCGAACAGCCGCGCGCGGCCGACCATGACCTTCCTGCCGTCCACCACACCCCGCGCGCCCAATCCCGGTAGCGCTTCGAAGGATTCGACCTCCGGCAGTGCCTCGACGGTGTCGCGGGCCTGCCGGGCGATCGCGGCCGCGACCGCGTGCTCGGAGGCCGCTTCCACCGCGCCTGCCAGCCGCAGCACCTCTTCGGTGCCGAACGATTCGCGGGCGAGCACCGCGACAACGCTCATCGCGCCGTTGGTGACGGTCCCGGTCTTGTCGAGCACCACGGTGTCCACGTCCCTGGTGGCCTCCAGCGCCTGATGGCCCTTGATGAAAATGCCGAGTTGCGCACCGCGTCCCGAGGCCACCACCAGCGCAGTGGGAATCGCCAGCCCGAGTGCGCACGGACACGCGACGACTAGCACGGCCAGCGCGGCGGCCGCGGCACGGTCGGCACCCGCTCCGGTGAGCAGCCAGGTCACGAAAGTCAGTGCGGTGATGAGGAATACGAACGGAACGAACACCGACGACACCCGGTCGGCGATGCGCTGCATGCGCGCCTTGCCGGTCTGCGCCTCTTCGACGAGTCGAATCATCCCGGACAGTTTGGTGTCCGCGCCGACCGCGGCGGCCTCCACGATCAGCCTGCCGGTGAGCGCGGTGGTGCCGCCGATCACCGCCATGCCCGTGCTGACGTCGACCGGGATCGACTCGCCGGTCATGGCGCTGGCGTCGACGCTCGATTCGCCGGCAACGACGAGGCCGTCGGTGGCGATGGTCTCGCCGGGGCGCACCACGAAGCGCTGGCCCTCGACGAGTTCGCCGATGGGGACCCGCATTTCGCGGTCGTCCCTGGTCAGCACCGTGACTTCGCGGGCGCCGAGCGCGGCGAGGGCGCGCAGCGCGCTGCCCGCCGACCGCTTGGCCTTGGCCTCGAAGTACCGGCCCGCCAATACGAACGCGGTGACGCCTGCGGCCACCTCGAGGTAGATCGCGTCACTGGACCAGATCGCCGCCCAGACGCCGTCTGGTGCGGGCCTGGAGCGGTCGGGGTGCAGGTACATCGTGTCCAGTGACCACAGCGTCGCGGTGATCACCCCGACCGAGACCAGGGTGTCCATGCTTGCCGCGCCGACCTTCGCATTGGCAAAAGCCTTGCGGTGGAACGGCGCCGCCGACCAGACCACCACGGGCAATGCCAGCACGGTGAGGATCACCTGCCAGCCGGTGATCCTGGTGCTCGGGATGGTGGCGAACATCACCGAAAGATCGGCGAGCGGGAAGAACGCCATCAGCGCGACGACCAGGCGGCGCAGCAGATCCCGCACCTCGGCGTCCTCGGGTGCCGAGCTGATCGCCTCGGCATGGTCGGTGACCGGCGTCGCACCGAAGCCGGTGGCGTCGACCTCGGCGCAGAGCCGCTCGGCGCTGATGTCGGGGTCGGCGTCGATGGTGGCGATGCCGGTGGCGTAGTTCACCGATGCGGTGACGCCGTCGATCTTGTTGAGCTTGCGCTCGATCCGCGTCGCGCAGGCGCCACAGCTCATGCCGGTGACAGCGAGGGAGATGCGGGCGGGATCGGTGCTCGGCGTTGGCCGGGTGAGCTGGTCGAGCTCGATGGTCATGAAATTCCGTTCGTCATGCGGCGGGATCGTGGGTGGAGCGCAGGTGGCCGAGGCGCCTGCCGAACTGCGCGCCCGGCGGCAGCACCAGATCGGTGGGGACGCGGTCGCTGGTCGGCGGCGAGGTGTCCGGGCGGCGGGTGCGGTGCACGACAACGACCAGCGCAAGGGCGACGACCAGCACGGCGTGCGAGAGCACCCGGGAGATCGGCACCACACCGGAATACAGATCCGCGACCACGAACGCGCTCAACGCGGCGACCAGGACGCCGAGTACCGGCAGCACGCCCGCGGCGGCGATCGGGCGCACTGCGCAGTAGATGAACCCGACGCCGATGGCCAGGCTCCACGCGGTGCTCTCGTTGATCAGATGCCTGGTCATCTCGGCGCCGTGCTGGTGGTGGCTCATGCCGAAGTCGACCCCGACCAGCTGGGCGAGGGCCAGCGCGCATTGCAGCAGTCCGAGCAGCCCGAGCACGACGCGGATCCCGGTGGTCCTGGTCGCGGGCACGGCAGCGACCAGCCTGGCAGGCAGCGACGGCCGTGGTCGTTCCAGCTCGGCGGCGGCGAAGATCGCATCGGTCAGATCGGGTGCGTACGACGACGTGGCGCGCAGCCGCTTCGAGGTCTCCACGGCGGCGACATACCAGGAGCAGCACTCGCCGCACTGCTCGAGATGCTCGTCCACCCGCGCCGCGGGAACGGTTTCGCGTTCGCCGTCGATCCGGGCCGACAGCGCCGTCCGGCACACTTTGCACTCCACGTCCAGATTGTCGTCCACGGGGACGCCGAAGTTCCCGGCGGTTGCCGCCCGGTTATTCTCGACGCCATGCCAACGCCCGCCGAGGATGCCGAGACGACCCGCCTGGCCTTGGCGGCGGCCCGTGGCGACCGGCGGGCACTCGAGGGGTTCATCAGGGCGACGCAAAAGGACGTGTGGCGGTTGCTCGCCCATTTGACCGAGGTCAGCCGGGCCGATGACCTGACCCAGGAGACGTATCTGCGGGCGCTCGGCAGCATCAAACGGTTCGAGGGCCGCGCCAGCGCGCGTACCTGGTTGCTGTCCATCGCCCGGCGCGTTGTGGTCGATCAGGTGCGGATGGCGGTGGCACGGCCGAAGATCGCGCACGGCGTCGACTGGGTGGCGGCGTCGGACCGGCAGGTGCCGAGGCAGGACGGGCTGACCGAGATCGTCGAACTCAATCTGCTGCTCGACGACCTCGCGCCGGAGCGGCGCGAGGCGCTGGTGCTCACCCAGATGCTCGGCCTGTCCTACGCGGAGGCGGCCGCGGTGTGCGGCTGCCCGGTCGGGACGGTGCGCTCGCGGGTGGCGCGGGCGCGCGAGGACATGGTCGCCGCGACCCGGTTCGGCGTGCGGCGCATCGCCAACGGGTAATCGCGTCACGGCTCCGCCAACGGGTTTGCGGCGTAACGCAATCGGATGACACCGTCCGCGTGCGGTGCGGCCGTGGCGACCACGCCGAACACGTCGCGCAGTAGCTCGGGCGTCATCACGTCGAGCACGGCGCCCGCCGCGACGACCCTGCCGTGATCGAGGACGACCAGCCGGTCGCAGCAGCGCACCGCGAGGTCGAGTTCGTGCAGTACCGCCAGCGTGGTGATGCCCGTCGAGCGGATCAGCGCGAGCAGTTCGAAGCGAGCACGGACGTCGAGGTGATTGGTCAGTTCGTCGAGCACGAGCAGGCGCGGTTCTTGCGCCAATGCCCGTGCCAGCAGGACTCGTTGGCGTTCACCGCCGGACAGCGACCCGATCGTCCGGTCGGCGAAAGCGGTGACGCCGGTGCGTGCCAGCGCGTCCGCGACGGCGCGGTGGTCGGCCTCGGTGTCCCTGCTGAACAGCGCGTGATGCGGATTGCGGCCGAGGCCGACCGCCTCGGCGACGGTGAGTTCCGGTGCGCCGGAACCATTTTGCAGGACGGCCGCGGTCGTGCGGGCGGCTGCGCGCACCGGCATCGCGGTGAGGTCGGTGCCGTCGATCGTGACGATGCCGCCGGTAGGCCGGACCGAGCGATAGATCGTGCGCAGCAGCGTGGTCTTGCCGCTGCCGTTCGGTCCGACGATGCCGACGACCGCACCGGGCGGCGCGTGCAGCGTCACCGCGTCGAGGACCGTGGCCTCGCCGAAGGTGACCCGGACTCCGGCGACCGACAATTCGGCGGCGACCTGCGTCATGCCTGCCCGCCGTTCCGGCGGAGCAGCCACAGGAAGAACGGGGCGCCGAACGCGGCGGTGAAGATGCCGAGCGGCACCTCGTTCGGCGCGTCGATGGTGCGGGAGATCAGGTCGACCACCACCAGATACGCGGCGCCGAGAAGCGCGGCCAGCGGCAGCACCCTGCGATGATCCAGCCCGAACGCCAGCCGCACCAGGTGCGGAATCATCAAGCCGACGAAGCCGATGCCGCCTGCCGCGGCGATCAGCACGCCGGTCAGCAGCGAGGCGAGGACGAGCAGGAAGATGCGGAGGGTGCGCACGTCGACGCCGAGCGCGGTGGCTTGTTCGTCGCCGGTGCCGAGCACATTGAGCCGTCTGCCGAAGGCGAGCGCGACGGCGACGGCCACCAGCACCACGACGGTGACCGGGCCGAGCCTGCCCCAGCTCGCGCCTGCGACGCTGCCCATCGTCCAGAACAGCACGGACCGTAGCTCATTCGGGGTGGCGCGCAGCTGCAGATAGTTGGTGGCGGCCAGCAGCAGATAGCCGACCGCGACCCCGGCGAGCACCAAGCGCGTCGGCGCCAGGGTGCCGCGCTGCTGCCCGAGCAGGAACACCACTGCGATGGTCGCGATGGCGCCGCAGAAGGCGGCGGTGGACACGCTGACGCCGCCGAGTGTGCCACCGGCGGTGACGATCACGAGCACCGCGCCGAGCGACGCACCGGAGGACAGCCCGAGCACGTACGGGTCGGCGAGCGGATTGTTCACCAGCGCTTGCAGAATCACGCCTGCGACGGCCAGACCGCAGCCGCACAGCGCGGCCAGGATCACCCGGGGCAGCCGGTAGTTCCAGACGATCTGATCGACGGTGAAGCCGACATCCGGTGTCTTGCCCGACAAGTGGGCGAGGATCACCCGGCCGGTGTCGGCGACGGAGACGGTCACCGAGCCTGCGGCGATGGACAGCAGCATCGCGGCGAACAGGACCGCCGCCGAGACGGCGAGCACTACAGGCAGGGGCGTCGCCGCCAGCGGGGCGCGGGTGCGGCTCACCGGAACTGTTCGGGGTGCACCAGTTTCGCGATCCGCTGCACCGCGACGTCGTTGCTTGGCCCCAGGTAGATCGAATCCGCCAGCACTGCATAGTTATTGGTCTGTGCGGCGGGCCACTGCGGGAACTGCGCGAGGATTCGCTTGGCGGCGCCGTCGATATCGGGATTGCGATAGTTCACCACGATCAGACCGTCGATCGGGGTGACCGCGAGCTGCTCCTTGCTGATCGTCACGAACGTGGTGCCGTCGTCACGCTTGAACGGGTTCACACCGCCCGCCTTGTCGATGACGTCGTTCCAGATGCCGCCCGCCGCGATCGCGGAGAAGTCCGAATCGTCGCCGCCCATGCCCATGCCGGTGAACACGAGCAGCACGTTCTTCTTCGGTTGCCCGCTCACCTCGGCCGCCGTCTCGGCGATGGCGCGCTGTGCGTCGGCGATCAGGCGATCGGCCCGGCCGGGAACGTCGAAGATGCGGCCGAGATCGCGCAGCAGCGCGAAGCTGTCGTCGATGGTCGGTGTGCCGGTGACCGCGCCGGTCACCCCGCAGTTCGCCCGCGGCACATAGGTGTTGGCGCCTGCGGCGGCGAGCTCGTCGCGGGTGGCGAAACCCTGGTCGGCGGCGAAACCGCCACCGCCGGTGGAGATCACCAGGTCCGGGTGTTGGTTCAGCATGGCCTCGCGCGGGATGTCCTGCAGGCTGTTGGGGGTGATGTTGCCGGTGGGCAATGCGTCGATCGCGGCGGACCGGCCCGGCACGTCCGAGGCGCCGTAGGACTGTGCGTTGGCCACCACCCGGTCGCCGAGGCCGAGCGCGAGCAGCGCGGACACCTCACCGACGGAGCCACCGTTCATCACGACGACGCGCTTGGGCGCCTCGGTGAATGTGTAGGTCTTGCCGCAGTTTTCCAAGGTGATCGGGTAGCTGGTGACGCCCTCGGTCGCCGCCGCCGGTCTGGTGTTGTCGGTGGCGGTCACCGACGTGGTGCAGCCGGTGACCGCGAGAGCGCTCGCGGTGAGTGCCAGTAATAGCGCGCGTTTCATGGGTGCCTCTTCGAGGGTTGCGCCGCGCCGACCGGGATGGCGGAGGGCGGTGGGAGAAAACGGGTTTCGATCAGATAGTCGATCCCGGCGGTGAGCGTGGTTGTCGAATCCGGCTGCGGGACAGCCGAATCGATGGGGGCGGTGCGGGCATCCGCGGCGCCCGGTGACCCGAGGTGCGCAGCGTGTGCGCGGGCGACGGTGAGGGTGTGATCGCCCTGTGCGGAAGCGCGGTCCGCGCGGGCGGTCAACCTGGCGTGCCAGGTCGATGCGGGAACGGTCGCGATCGGGTAGCCGCGGTCGCGCAGCAGGTCGACGATCGTGGCGACGGCGATCGGGTGGCGGCTGGTCAGCTGGCAGGTGTCGGTGGTCGGACGCTCGGCGACGTAGTGAGCGATGGTGGCCGCGACCCAGTCAACGGGGACGAGGTCGACGGTGCCCGCGTCGTAGAGCTCAGTAGGTACCGCCTCGAGGACGACCATGGCGCGAATCAGACTCCAGAAGGCGTCATCCGGGCCGGACGTGCCGGTTCGCGAGTGTCCGCCGATGCGTCCCGGCCGGTAGACGGCGACCGGGATGCCGCGCGCGGTCGCGGCGTAGACCAGACCTTCCGCGACCCATTTGCTCGCGACATACCCATTGAGGGGGAGCGAACCCGCGTCCCGGCGGCCGAGTTCGGTCGGTGCGGCGGTGTCGATGGAGGACACGAAATGCACCGGCTTCGTCGTTCCGGTGGCGGCGAGCCGCAGCATGCGTTCGGTGCCTTCGACATTCGCCGGGCGCAACCGGGCGTACGGCTCGAAATGGTGGACTCGGGCGCCGTTGTGCACGATGACGTCGACGGTGGCGGCCAGCGCTTGATAGCTCGCGGGGGACAGCCCGAGCTCGGGGAGGGCGAGATCGCCTGCAAGAGCGGTGATCCTGGATCCGGATGTGCCGATGGGCCGGGCTGCGCGGTCGAGGAGGCCGTTGTCGAGTCCGTAGCGGGCGAACGCCGCGTGGATGCGTCGTAGCGCTGCGGCATCGTCGTCGGCGCGCACCAAGCAACAGACCTCGAGATCGGTCAGCTCGAGTAGTGCGGCGAGCAGGAAGGTACCGAGGAAGCCGGTGGCACCGGTCAGCAGCACCGTGCGCGGGTGCTCCGGTGTGGCCGCGATGGCAAGGATGGTGGGGTCGAGGTGCGTATCAGCCTCGAGATCTGCTGCTGTCCAAGGCAATTGCTCGCTGTCGTTGCCGGCGTCGAGGCGTTCGGCGAGCCCGGCGACGGTGGGGGTGTCGAACATGGCGCGGAGGTCCCAGCGCACGCCGAAGGCCGCCCTGATGCCGTTGAGGACGCGGGCGGCGCGCAGCGAATGTCCACCGTGCGTGAAGAAGTCGTCATCGATGCCGATCGAGTCGACCTCGAGGGCAGCGGCGAACAGCTGAGCCAGTGCGTGTTCGGTGGGGGTCCGTGCGGGGCGCCGCGTGCTTTCGGCGGCCGGTGGCGCGGGCAATGCGGCGCGGTCCAGCTTTCCGTTCGTGGTGTGCGGCAAGCGATCCAGGAGGACGTACACGGTCGGCACCATGTAGTCGGGCAGTCGTCCGGCGAGGTGACTGCGCAGCTCCCCGGTCTCCGGTACGGGCGTGGACGGCACCACATAGGCGACGAGAGCCTCGTCATGAATGCGCACCGCGGCGGCGTCGACCTGTGGATGTCCGGCGAGCGCGGCTTCCACCTCGCCGACCTCGATCCGATAGCCGCGCAACGACATCTGGCTGTCACCGCGGCCCAGGTACTCGAGGCGGCCGTCGCGATGCCTGCGCACCAGGTCGCCGGTGCGATAGAGGCGGTGGCCGTTCGTGTCGAACGGGTCGGCGACGAACCGAGCCGCAGTTGCCGCAGGCGCACCGAGATACCGCTGCCCGACCGGCGTTCCGCCGAGGTACAACTCGCCGACCACGCCGGGTGGGACCGGACGCAAGATGCGGTCCAGCACGTGGCAGTGGCCATTGGCGACCGGCTCGCCGATCGACGGAGCCCGGTGCGCGGCGAGGGTGGTCCATGTGGCGTCGACCGTGCATTCGGTGGGCCCGTACAGGTTGTAGACCGAGACGCCGGGCACGGCACGCAGCGTCGCCCACAGTTCCGGGTCGGTCGCCTCGCCGCCGAGTGCGATCACGCTGGGGCGATGTGGCCCGGTGAGCAACCCTGCGGACAGCAGTTCCCTGGCGAAAGTCGGTGTGACATCGAGGAAGTCGATGCGCTCGGTGTGGATGTACCGGACCAGCCGATCGGGATCGCGGCGCAGCGCGTCGTCGATGAAATGCAATTCGTGCCCGGCCAGCAGCCAGAGCAGCCCTTCCCACGCGGTGTCGAAGGTCATCGACGCGGTGAGCGCGGCGCGCATTCGCCGTCCGCCCCGCGCCGCCACCTCGGGCTCGATCAGGTGCTCGCGATGGTGGTGGTACAGGTTGACCACCGACCGGTGCGAAATCGCCACGGCCTTGGGGGTTCCAGTGGTGCCCGAGGTGTGGATCACCCAGGCCGGATGCTCCGGGTGCTGGCGGGTGAGCGTGATCGATGTGTCGGCGTCGACCCCACGGGCGGAGTTGTCGCGCACTTCGTCTCGGTGAGCCGGCGCGTGCGGAGGCAAGCCCAGTGTCGTTTCGGCAGTGCCGAATTCGGGGACCTCGACGCAGCGATCGCGTTGTGCCATGGGAACCAATTCCACGAGTGCGGTAGTGGTGACCACTGCGCGCAGACCCGATGCGTCGGCGTGCCGATCGAGGCCGTCGAGCAGCACTGCCAACCGTGGCGCAGGCTGGCCGGGGTCGAGCGGGGCGTAAGTGGCACCGCAGGCGAGCACCGCGAACAGCGCAACGATCGCGTCACTGGTCCGAGGGAGAAGTACCGCGACGGTGTCACCGCGGCAAACGCCCGCACTGGTCAGGGCGGTGCTCAATACCTTTGTCCGCCTGGCGAGTTCCGCGTAGGTGAGTGACATCGCGGTGCCGTCCGCTTCGGTGGTGACGAGGGCGGGAGTCGTCGGTGTGCGTGCGATCCATGGGGTGAGCAGATCGCTCACGGAGGTGTCCGGCCTCGGGCGTTCGGGACCACGGCTGTTGGCGTGCAACCACTCTCGCTCACCGGGCAGCAGCAGGTCCACCGTGCCGAGCGACTGGTTCGGCGCGTCGAGGATGCGGCGCAGGAAGGTGGTGAAGCGCCGCAGATGGGTCCGCAGCTCGTCGGCCGTGTACGCGCTCGGGTGGCCGTCGAGGTACAGCGTCGGCCCGGTGCCGTCGAGCCGGTCGTAGAGGTTGAAGACCAGGTCGTCGATCATGCCTGCGGTGACATTGCGGACGGTGCTGGTGCAGTCAGCAAAGCGCAGGTCGTAGTCGAACAGCATGATGTTGACCGAGGGTCCGTACATCGCGCGATCGCTGCCGACCATGCCGAGGTCGCGGCGCACCTGCTCGCTGCGGTAGCGCTGATGGCGTCTGCTGCGGACCAGGTGGCGGGCGATGCGTCCGGTGAGTTCGGTCAGCGTCTGGTCCGCGGTGAAGTCGGCCCACAGGGCGACACCGTTGAGCGTCATGCACGGCACTCGCAGCGCGGGTGTGCCGGTGCGCAGCATGATCGGCAGCGCGAGGCATACCTCGGTGGCCCCGGTCATGCGATGCACATAGGCCGCGACCGCGGCCGTGAGCACATCGGTCCAATTCGCGCGGGCGCCTTCCGCGACACCGCGCAGCAGCGTGACCGATTCCGGGTCCAGTGCGGTGAATTCCCGAAGTGCCCTGGCCGCAACGGTTGTCGTTTGTGGAGCAGCGCCGGACACCGGGACGGCAGGACGTGAAGCAGTCGGGGTGGGTAGGGACAGCGTGACGGGGGCCGGGCGGTCGCGCAGATACTCGAGCCAGAACACGCGGTCGCGTTCGAGGTCCGGTGAGTCGGCGTATTCGACGTCGGCCGCCACCACGGCATCCCACGAGCCGAAGGCACACGGCGGTGGCTCGGTGCCGGTCGCACCCGCCGTGTACAGCTCCGCCACGCGACGCGCGATCAGTGCCATGCCGTACCCGTCGAGCAGGATGTGGTGCACCCGGTGGTACCAGAGCGTGCGCTGCGGACCGAGCCGGAACACGATGTGCGCGAACAGGATGTCGCCGGTCAGCTCGACCGGCGTTGCCACGTCCTCATCCATCAGCGCCAGCGCGGCGCCGAGCGGGTCCGGCTCGGTGGACACATCGACTACCCGAACGGCCTGATCCGGCGTGTGCGCGAGCTGACCGGGGCCGTCCTCGACGAACCGAATGTGCAGTGCCGCAGCCTCATCGATGGCCATGTGGATAGCACGCACCAGGACATCCACCGCCACCCGACCCGAAATATCCACGTACTCGGCGATATTGAAGACCGCCGATGCCGGGTCGAGCTGCTGGCCGAGCCAGACGCCCAGTTGCGCGGCGGTCAACGGGCGCTCGCTCACGGTGCGGCCCGCGGCGCGAGCAGCGGCCACCATGCGGTGAGGGTGGGCTGCTCGGCCAGGTCGGCGAAGGCCGGGGCTGCGCCACGTGACTTCCAGCGTTCGATCAGGCCGATCAGCCGCACCGAGTCCAGCCCGGCGGCGAACAGGTCCTCGGTGTCGTTCAGTTCGTGCGGCTCCAGATAGAGCGCCTCGGCGATGTCCGCGCGGACGGCGGCGTAGGTGAGTGGCTCCATCGCGCTAATTGACCTGTCTCTCGCGGTCGGCCCAGAACCGGTCGCGCAGCTGCCAGCGCAGGATCTTGCCGCTGGGATTGCGGGGAATGCGGTCGAGGAACTCGAAACGCACCGGAATCTTGAACTGCGCCAGGTTCTCCCGGCAGAACGTCATCAACTCGCGCGCCCTGACCTCCGCACCGGGGCGACAGGCGACGAACGCGTGCACCGCCTCGCCGAGCGTGTCGTCCGGCACGCCGATCACCGCCGAATCCGCCACGGCCGGATGTTTGGCGAGGACGTTCTCGATCTCGGCGGGGTAGATGTTCTCGCCGCCCACGATGATCATGTCTTTCAACCGGTCTCGGATGTACAGGTATCCGTCACCGTCGACGTAGCCCGCGTCCCCGGTGTGGATCCAGCCGTCGATCAAGGTGTCGGCGGTGGCCGCGGGCAGCTGCCAGTAGCCGAGCATGGCCGCCGGGGTGCGCAGGCAGATCTCGCCCACCTCGCCGGTCTTCCGCTCGATGCCCGCCGCATCGATGATCCGCACGGACACACCGGGATACGGGCGGCCCGCCGCGGCCAGCCGATGATTGCCGACGACATGCTGTTTCGGCGGAAGACAGATCGCGGTGTTCCCGGTCTCGGTGAGCCCGTAGATCTGCGCGAAGTCGGCGTCGAAGAGCGCCAGCGCCTCTTGCAGCAGCGTCTCCGAAATGGGCGACCCACCATAGACGACCTTGCGTACCGAGCTGACCGTCGCCGGGGCGACGCCTGGCTCGCCGATGATCAGCCGCAGCATCGACGGGACCACGCACAGGGTGGTGATCCTGGCTTCCTCGATGAGCGACACGGCCGTGCTGCTGTCGAACCGTGGCATCGCCACATTGGTGATGCCCGCCGCGAAACCCTGCATGGCCCACCAGATTCCGCCGACATGAAAGCCGGGGATGCCGATCAGGCTGCGGTCGCCGTCCCGGAAGTCGATCCAGTCGAGCCCGGCCGCCGCGAGCGCGTCCGCGATGGCGAAGAAGCTGCGTTGGGCCAGCACAACACCTTTGGGCAGCCCGGTGGTTCCGCTGGTGTACAGCTGGATCACCGCATCGTCGCGGCCGGACGGCGGTGTTTCCGGCTCCGGGTCGGCGGCTTCGGCCAGCCACCCGGCGAAGTCGTCGCCGTCGAGCCGGACGATCCGAGCATGCGGTGCGGCGGCGTGCGCGATCTGGGCGGTGTCGGCGTCGACCAGCACCAGCGTGCTGCCCGAGTCCGCGATGATGTGTTCGACTTCCGGCGCTGTCAGCCGGAAGTTGATCGGCACGAGCACCGCGCCGGTGCGGGCGCAGGCGAAGAACAGCGCGTAGTAGTAGACGGATTCCTGGCCGAGGTAGGCCACCCGACTGCCCGCGGCGATCCCGGCCGCGGCGAGCGCGCGGGCGAGCCGGATGCTGTCGCCCCGCAGCTGTGCGTAGTCGAGTTCGAGGCCTGCGCAGGCGATGGCCACGGTGGCCGGACGGTCGCGCGCATGCGCGGCCAGCGTCGAGGTCACCGTGCGCGCGGTCATCGGGCGGCGCCCAGCGGTTGGGCCGTGGTCACGATGGCTAACCGGACCCGGCCCGCGCAGTGCCCACCGTTGGTGTCCCAGAACCGGAACGAGGTGTCCAGCGAGGTGTACGGAGCTCCGTCGACGGTGCTGGTCCGTGCCACGCCGCTGTGCAGGGTGAATTCTCCGGTGAATCGTTGTGGGGTGATCGGCCGCCGGAACGTGCTGTCGAAGCGCGTGATGAGGATGTCGGGCAGTTGGCGACGCCAGTATTCGTCCATGGTCCAGCCGCTGAACAGCGTGCCGACGTTGTGCCGCACCAGCACCGCGACGGTCTGGTAGAGCAACTGGTTGTAGCAGATGTTCGCCTCGACCGAGTTGAGGTGCCCGGTCGCGTCGATATAGCAGGACGCCGGAATCTCGAATTCGCCGGTGGCGGTGGCTTGTTCGCCGTGCACCCGGACGCTCGCCGAGCGCAGGTAGCGGCAGTGCGGCTGATAACAGCGCAACACCTCCGACAGCAGCGCCGGGTCATTCGCGAACAGTTGCTCGGTCATGCGCGGCCGTCCGCGTCGTCGTACACGGTGACCCGGTGCGAGACCGAGGGTTCGGCGGTGGCGGTGTGCAGCGCCCGATGCACCATGGTGCGGTTGTCCCAAATCAGCAGGTCGCCTCGCTCGAATGTTTGCAGCCGGATCGCCGGATGCGCCATGGTGTCGTCGAGTTGCCCAGTGGCCGTGAGCAATTCGCGCAGCAGGTCGGGCCGGTCGGTGCCGTCGGGCGCGGTGATGTTCGTGGTGAAGCCCTCGCTGATGTACACCACCGGTTCGCCGGTGTGTGGGTGCGTATGTACGGTCGGCGCGGTCACCGGGGGCGTCTTGCGCTCGATTTCTGCGAGCAGCTCCGAGATGGGCCGGTAGACATCGCTCGGGCGGATCTTGAAATAGCGGTGGACGCTGTGCGTCGCCACCGTGCCCGCGATGGAGTGCCGCAGCTCAGGGCTGAGCATCCGGTAGGCGGCGGCGAGGTCGATGAAGTAGGTGCCCCTGTTGTGCGTGGGCACCACCTGCGGGTGGATGAAGGTGAGGTCGAACGCCCTCGGCATGAACTGATAGTCCGAATGCCAGAACTTTCCGGTCTTCGGCACGCCGACCCGCTGCTCGCCGGTGTCGACATTGGACGAAACGAACACATCGGGCACCTCGGGGTGCGCGTAGATCGGCTCGTAGTACCGCACCGGATCCCCGAAACGACTTGCCAGCGCGACGAATTGGTGCGGATCGAGCTCGATGCCCTTGAGCACGGCGATCCGGTCGCGGTAGACGGCGCGCTTGACCGCGCGGATGTCGTCGTGCGATGTGGCGTCGAAATCCTCGACCACCACACCGAAGTCTCCCTGCGGGCTGATCCGCATGGCTGTTCGCTGCATGACCACTTAGTCGGACCACTACGCCCGGTAGTTCCCGGCAATTTCGACCGAATTGTCCGAGGTGGCGGCCCTGGTGTGAGCTGGCCGACATTCGCTGAGCACTGGTTGCGTGATCGGCAACGCTGAGGCTAGCGTCCTTCCGCGGTACCACGTACCGCTCTGCACGGCGACCCGACCAGTCTCGGCTGACTCGCCAATATTGCTTCTCTGCAACACCTTTCGTATTCAGCGTGCGTCGTCGAGCGCACCGCGGAGCGCGCGCGGCGGATGCCGCGGTGCGAGAAGATGAGGGAATCCCATGGGTAGAACAACTTTCGTGACGGTGCTGGTCACGGTGGCCGCCATGATCGGTGCGGCGGGCATGTCGCACGCCGAGGCCGCGACCTCCGAAATCCACTACACCGCAGGCGTGGTCGACAAATCGGTCGTGCTGACCACCGACGCGGGATCGCTGACCACCGACAACGGGCGCTTCCTGGTGAACGACAGCACCGGCCGGCTCCTCGTGTCGATGCCGCTGACCTATCAGCGCGACGACAAAGTGTGGCCCATCACAGCGACGATCGACGGCAACACCGCGACGCTGACGCCGAACACCGACCCCGCCGCCGCAAAACCGGCACCGCCGGAGCTGCGCGACATCGCGATCGATCCGCAGTCCACCGACTTCAACACCGCCGTGATGAACTTCGCCACCGTCGCAGGCCTCGGCGTGGCGCTCGGCACGCTGATCGGCACGACCATCGGCGCAGGCATCGGCTGTGTGGCAGGCGGCGCCTTGGTCGGCGCCGCGGCGGCGGTGCCGACGATCGGAGTCCTTGCCGTGCCGGGGTTCCTCGGCGGTTGCCTGGTGACCGGTGCGGCCGCCGCCCCGATCGGCGCCGTCATCGGCACCATCGCCCTCGGTGTCCCCGCGGCGATCATCGGCGGGCTGCTGTTCGCAGGCGCGCTCGGCAAGCAAGCCGCGAGCTGACCTCATGCTTGCGTACGCACTCTTGCGATAACGCTGCTGTACAGCGCCGACCGGCCGTGCTTCACTTGGTAGACAGGTCTGTCCCGTGGGGCGGCAGACCGAGGAGTCGGCATATGGCCAGCAGTAACGACGAGCGGAGCGCCGCCGCGGCTCCGGGCCGGTCGGTGACGAGAGTCCCTGGCATGCTTCGTTTTTCGGTGTGTCGACCGCGTCAGCACATCGCCATGATGCGGGTGGACGGCGAGATCGATCTGTGGACCGCGCCGAGCTTCCGTGATCAGGTGTCGCGGGTGCTCGGTGCGCGGTCGTCCGTGGTGGTGCTCGATCTCTCGCCGGTCACCTTCCTGGCGGCCGCAGGCCTCCAGGTCCTGGTCGACGCGCAGGCACAGGCCGAAACGACCCGGCGCAGAATGGTATTGATCACCAAGGACCGGTGCGTCGACCGTGCCATCGAGGTCACCGGCCTGGCGCCGAGCTTCCATCGGGTGCGGTCGCTGGATGCCGTGCTGGCCGAGAGTGTGCCGGGGTTCGTCGAGAGCGTGGGATACGGAGAGACCGCGTAGATCTCGGACGCGGGTGGCCTCCGGCCGGTGGAATGCCCCCGCGTCCGAACGAGTCTCAGTGCAGTTTCGACTCGACGCGATGCCGTGCGGACTCAGCGAACCGACCGCCACGCTTACGCGCGGTGTCGGCGAGCTCGGGACCACGGTCGCGGGCGGCCTCGGCCAGCGCGGCGCCGCGTTCCTTCGCCAGCTCGCCGGCCACCTCGGCACGCTCCCGCGCCAACTCCGCGGCCAACTCCGCTCGTTCCCTGGCGATCTCGGCCCATTCGGCGCCGCGGTGCTTGGCCACATCGGCCAGTTCCGCGCCGCGCTCCTTGGCGAGTTCGGCGAATTCGGCGCCGCGGTGCTTGGCGACGTCCGCCCACTTCGGGCCCCGCTCCTTGGCGAGTTCCGCGAGTTCGGCGCCGCGGTGCTTGGCCACGTCCGCCAGTTCCGCCCCGCGTTCCTTAGCCGTCTCGGCCAGGGGAGCCGCGTGTTCCTTTGCGGCAGCGGCCCATTCCGGCCCGTGCTGCTGCACGGTCTCGGCGAGCTCGGCACCCTTCGTCGCGGCGACGCTGCCGAAAGAGCTCGCTGCCGATGCGACTTCGTGTGCCCGGCGGCGCAATGCCTCCGCCGTCGCGCTGTCCGACGACCCGGTGAACGGGAGCGCCGCGCTCACGGTGGCGGCCGCGTCACGGGCGGCCCGCCTGCCACGCCAGCCGAGCGAGGGCTTGCCCTCGGTATCGGCCGCGGCGATCATCAGCCCGCCGAGCAGGCCGAGATCCTTGAGGAAAGCGTTGCGCTTGCTTGCTTTCAGCGCCGGATCCGGTTCGTTCCAGAAGTCCTGTTCGGTGATCGTGGCAGGCACGACCGTCGCCGCCAACACGAGCGCGGCCAGGCGCGGCGCCTTACCGATCGCAAGCAGCACACCACCGACGACCTGGGCGCCCGCGTTGACCTTGACCACGGTGCCCGGATCGCTGGGCAACTTTGCGGCGTACTGCTCGGGCAACTGTCGTTGACCGCGCTGCACCAATTCGGTCGCTGCCTTGACGCGGGATTCCGGGCGACGCAACGTATCGACACCCTCCACGACGAAGACAGTGGCCAGTAGTGGGCGGGCAAGTCGGCGTAACAACATGACGGATCCCTTTCCTCGACGGCTCTCTTCGACCGGGTTCCCGGAAGGTCTCGCATCAAACCCGGCTGACGGGCGGTAACGGACGTATCGGACTCTGAAACTACACCGAGTAACGGCAAATATCAGGCTAACGATCTGAAGGGTGTTCGAGGTGTTAAACGATCTTCGAACGGTCTACCCGAAGGGAGACCGAAGTCGGTTCCCGCTCTGCTCCGCCGGAGGTACCCCCTGATGAATTCCGATACGGCCCCAACGACTTTCGAGGAGATCGTCGCCCCGCTGCCGTCCGCGCCCTCCTGTACCTTCCGCTTCGACACCGTCCCGTGCCGACATCGGGCGAATTGGTTCATTCGCAAGCGCGCCTGCTGTCACGCGTCGGGCATCGACTTCATGTGCGATACGTGCCACACGCGGATGCGCTGGTTGCTCACGCTCGGTGTCGAATTCGAGTGCATGGGTTGTGGCGCGCGCTCGGACAGCTTCGCCACGATGTACCCGGCTTCCGGGGAGCTGTGAGCGGGTCGGCCAGGGCGGGTGAGCTCAGGAACCGGCCGCAGCCTCCGGCATCGCCACCCGGCTGGTCGCCGCGAGGAAATCGGTGATGACCGAGGTGACCCGATCCGGGTCCTCCATCATCGGCAGGTGACCGCAGTCCGCCAGCTCGACCGCGGTGTGCGGGCGCAGCGTCCGATTGAGCCTGGCGCCTGCGCGCGCCGAGAGGATGCGGTTCTGCTTGCCCCAGAGCGTGCAGATCGGCGGGAACCCCGGCGGCGGCGTGAACGTGTCGAGCGCTGCGAAGGCAGGGAAGTCCTGGACCAGGCCGTCCAGCGCGCGCAGCCTGCCG
This sequence comes from Nocardia altamirensis NBRC 108246, assembly GCF_001612685.1. Taxonomy (GTDB): domain Bacteria; phylum Actinomycetota; class Actinomycetes; order Mycobacteriales; family Mycobacteriaceae; genus Nocardia; species Nocardia altamirensis. The sequence goes on along the minus strand of NZ_BDAY01000036.1, from coordinate 80,275 downwards.
CGATCGGACCAATGCGCGCGCAGCCGCGGCGAGTTGTACAGCCGCTGGCGGCGACCGCGCGCACCGAGCTGGCTGGCGATGATCAGCGAGACCGCAGGGCCTGGCAGCGCGAGCCTGCGCGCCAGTGGCGCCAGCGGAAGCCGCGCGTCCGCCCAGGCCAGTCCCGCCGACTGCCCGGAGCTGACGGTCTTCGCGGTCAGCGGATTGATGAGCACGAGTGCCCGCACCCGATCCGAGCGCCCCATCGCATAGCTCAGTGAGGTGGCGCTGCCGAGGCAGTTGCCGACAAGTGCGACATCAGTAAGGCGGTGCGTCTCCAGGAACGCGTCGAGCATGGCGACGTAATCGGCGAGACGGTAGCCGTCGGCGGGCTGCTCGGAGTCCCCGTAGCCGGGCAGGTCGAGCGCGAAGACCTCGTGCGCGCGCCGCAGTGCCGCGATCTGGTCGTCCCAGATATGGCGTTGGGTGCCCGCGTTGTGCAGGAACACCACCGGCGCGCCGCTGCCTGCGCGCTCGAAGGCCACGGCCCTGCCCCGGTACTCGAAAACCTGATGCTCGGAAACGTCCACGTTGACTCCTTGCGAGCGGCCGGGCGACACAGGTCGCCCGATCGTCCGCAATTTTACGCTGTTGTCATCCGCTGAGCTCGGCCTTCGGCGCGACCGGGTCAGACCTCGATGGCGGTGCGCACCACCTTGCCGGTCGCGTTGCGCGGCAAGTCCGTCGTGGTGAGTCGCCAGCGGGCAGGCACCTTGTAGTAGGCGAGACGCTCCGCGGTGAACGCGCGCAGCTCGGCTTCGGTGACCGGCGCGCGGTCGTCGACCACGACGAGCGCGGCGACCTGCTGGCCGAGATCGGCGTCGGGAACGCCGATCACCGCGCACTCGCGCACCGCGGGATGCTCCTCCAGGCACTGCTCGATCTCGACGGGATAGACGTTCTCCCCGCCGCGCAGGATGAGATCCGAGCGCCGGCCGGACAGGCGCAGCCTGCCGTCGGTGCGCACGCCGATATCGCCGGTGCGCAGCCACCGATCCGCGGTGACGGCCGCTGCGGTGGCCGCCTCGTCGTCCCAATAGCCGAGCATCACATACGAACTGCGCACGCAGATCTCGCCTTCGGTGCCGTCGGGTACCGCGTTGCCCGCGCTGTCGCGGATTTCCACGCTGACACCGAGGACGGGGCGACCCACCGTATCCGGGAACGCCGCGAGTTCGGCGGGACTGGCCATGGTGGCCGCGGTACTGCATTCGGTGAGCCCGTAGCTGGTGACCAACGCGGTTCTGGCGATCGGAAGTCGTTCGCGCAGTTGCTGTTGCAGTGCGGCCGAGGACGGCGCCGAGTTCAGCGAGAACGAGGTGAGCGAGGACAGGTCGTAGCTGGACAGGTCCCGCTCCAGCAGGCGGGTGGCCATGGTCGGCATGGCGCCCCAGTTGGTGACGCGCTCACGGGCGATCAGGCGCAGCACCTGATCGGCATCGAACGAGCCACGATAGAGCACCGCGGCGTCGCCGGTCACCAGCCTCGGCACCACCAGGTTGTGCAGGCTGGCGATGTGGAACAGCGGCGAGGTGAGCAGATAACTACGGCCGCTCGGCAATTCGGCCGCGCCGGTGAACTCGGCGGCGAGCGCGTCGTTGAACACGTGGTAGCCGATCACCGCGATCAGGTTTCGATGCGAGTGCACCGCGCCCTTCGGTCGTCCGCTCGTCCCGCTCGTGTACAGCACCACCGCCGGATCGTCCTCGTCGACCTCCGCGAGTGGGAGTGTGTCGCAGGCGAACTCGTCGATCAGCGCGGGCACGTCGTGCTCCATGGTCAGCACCGGAACGCGAATGTCCAACTCCGCGAGCAGCGCCGCGCGTTTCGCGTCGACGACGAGTACGGCGGGCCTGGTGTGCGCGACGCCGTAGGCGATCTCGCGCGGCGCCCACCAAGCGTTGTACCCCACCGCGATCGCGCCGAGACACTGTGCGGCCCAGAACGTCAGCACCCATTCGGCGGTGTTGGCGGCCAGAATGCCGACCCGGTCACCCTTCTCGACGCCGTATCGGTCCCGCAACGCCGTGGCCAGCGCGCCGACCGCGGCCGCGTGCTCGGTGAACGACATCCGGCGGTCCTCGGTGACCAGGTAGTCGCGCGCGCCGTGCACGGTCGACGCGGCGAGCACCGCACCGAGCGATGTCTCCCGGTGCCGCAGCACCGGCAGCGGCACGCCGAGCACGTCCTCGACCACCATCTCGCACCGTCCGCCAGGCCCGGTCAACCGGGCGGCCGCCGCGGCGGCGAACGCCTGCGGGTCGAAAGGCTCTGTCATCTATCGCACTTTCTCTTCGGCGCGTACGGCCCCGAACACCGCACGCAGATAGCCGTCGGCCCGCTCCGAACCGATCAGTCCCGGCGCCATCTTGTTCATGGTGTACGCGAAGGTGATTCGGTGGTCGAGATCGTTCACCACCATCGCACCGCCGTAGCCTGCCCACCAGCAGACGCGGCCGTCGGGCACTTCCGGTGCGGTCTGCGGCTGCGGCAGGCCGTAGCCGATGCCGAACCGCAGCGGCACCAGCAGCGCGAGATCGACGCCGTCGGACTGCTGTTCGAAGATGAGCTCGATGGTCTGCTCGGACAGGAAGTGTCGCCCGTCGAGCACGCCGCCGCAGGAGACGAGCGACTGCACCCGCGCCACCGAGCGGGCGTTGCCGTGGCCGTTCACCGCGCCGATTTCGGCCTCGCGCCAGGCGCGGCTCGAGGTCTCGGCGATGTCGAGCAGCGGGCTGGTAAGAGTCTTGACCAGGATGCTCTCCTGGTCGAGTGCGGCCATGTCGAATTCGAGCATGGGCGGCGGGACGAGGGGCGCGATCCGGTGATGGTGCTGTGACGGGGTGCCGATATGGAAGTCGGCGCCGAGCGGCCCGGCCAGTTCGGCGGCGAAGAACTCGCCGAGCGTCTGCCCGGTGATGCGGCGGATCACCTCGCCGATCAGATGCCCGTAGTTCAGCACGTGGTAGCCGGAGGCGGTGCCTGGCGCCCACCACGACGGCTGGGCCGCGAGGCGGGCCGCCGCGGACTCGGCGTCGTAGATATCGTTCAGCTCGATCGGCGGCTGCCAGCCGGAGACGCCGGAGGTGTGGCCGAGCAGCTGCCGAATCTCGATGTCGCCCTTGCTGTTCGCGGCGAACTCCGGCCAGTAGTGCGCCACCCGCTGCCGCACATCCAGCGCGCCGCGGTCGACGAGTAGCAACGCGCTGAGCGCGGTCATGGTCTTGCTGATCGAGAAGACGTCGACCAAGGTGTCCTCGGTCCACGGCATCGTGCGCTCGGGGTCGCGGTGCCCACCCCAGAGGTCGACGACGGGCACGCCGTCCACGGTGACGCAGATCGACGCGCCGAGTTCCGCGCCGGAGTCGATCTGGGCCGCCAATTCCGTGCGCACGTCCGCGAATTGCTCGGCGCAGAATCCCGAAGTCGGCCCGCCCGTCGCACTGCCCGTCGCGTCGCTGCGCGATCCTGAACTCATCGGATGTCCGCCAGGACGCGAGCGGGCACCGGCAGCGGATTTCCTGCGGCGGCAGCACGTTTCGCGCCGTTGGCCATCTCCCGCTGCATGTTTCGCACGTAGGGTTCGAACTCGATCTGGATGGTGTGTCGCGGCGAATCGTAGTAGCGGTCGGATCTGGCGGCTTCGGCCGCGCGGATGGCCGCGTCCATCTCCGCCACCGGCGGCGGCAGGTACTTGCCGGTCAGGTAGGCGGCGACGAACTTGCTCTGCTGCTCGGCGAAGTTCACCAGGGTCGGCAGCGGTTGCGCGAGGCCGAGGAAGAACAGGCTCGGCACCCCCGGTTTCATCATGTGCTGGAACAGCGGGAACCGATTCCTGTTGTCCGGCAACAGCTCCGGCTCGCGCAGGAACGGAAAATTGATGTGATAGCCGGTGGCACAGACGATCACGTCCACCTCCTCGGTGCTGCCGTCGGCAAAGCGAACCCGCGGCCCCTCCAGTGCGGTGATGGCCGGTTTGAACGCGATATCGCCACAGCCTGCGCGATGCAGGAACTCCTCGCTGGCGGAGGGATGGGCTTCGAACGGTCGATGATCCGGCTTGGGGAGACCGTAGAACTCCATGTCGCCGCGGAACTTCCGCACGAATCGCTGCTTGAGCTTGAGCGCCACCTTGCGCGGAATCCACGGTGGCACCGATTGTTTGTCACCGACCTTGCCGTGCACGTATTTCGGCAGCACCCAGACGCCGCGCCGCGCCGAAACGGTCAGTTTCGCGGCGAGGAAGCGCTGCGACAGCTCCGAGGCGATATCGAGACCGGAATTGCCCATGCCGACGACCACGACTCGCTTGCCGCGCATGTCCACCGGGTCGAACGGATCGTTGTAGGCATGGCTGTGCAGCAGCACGCCGTCGAATTCGCCTGGGTAATCCGGCAGATTCGGGTCCCAGTGATGACCGTTGCACACGATCAGCGCGTCGTAGGCGCGGGTCATGCCGTCGCTGCTGGTGACGAGCCAGCTGCCGTCGTGCTGTCGCTCGGCCGCGGTCACCTTGGTGTTGAACAGGATCTTGTCGCGCAACCCGAAGTGGTCGACGTAGTCCTTGAAGTACTGGAACAGCTGCGAGTGGTGTGGGAAGTCCGGCCAGTCGGCGGGTACCGGATAGTCCTCGAAGGCCAAGCGCCACTTGGACGTATCTATATGCAAACTTTGGTAGCAGGCCGACATGCCGTTGGGATTGCGGAAGTACCAGTTGCCGCCGACCTCGTCGGAGGCTTCGAAGCAGTCGAACGGAATGCCGTGGTCCTGTAGGCGTTTGGCGGCGGTGATCCCGGACGGGCCCGCGCCGATCACGCCGACGCGGGGGAGTTCGGTTGGAGTCATGCACGTGTCCTCGTACTCGGCGGGCCGTCACCTGCCTGCGGTGGCGCCGCGGCGCCGACACCGTCCGTAGCCGCGTGCGGCCCGGAGTGACGTAGGCAACAAACTAACACTCGGTAGACACAGTGTCTAGTGAATGACATTCTGTCTAGTGAGCGCGGAAGAGCGTGCGCACCCGACTAGACTTGCTCGGCGAAACTCGCACGTCAGCAGAACTTTCGACCGACACGAGGTGGCCGTTGCCGATCAACCCGAACCCGTCGGGCAGCAACCTGCGCGACGAACAGAAGCTGCAGACCAGGGCCCGGCTGCTGGCCGGAGCCAAGGAGCTGTTCAGCACCCGCGGCTACGCGGCGGTGCGGGTCGACGACATCGCCGCGGCCGTCGGCTGCAGCCGCGCCACCTTCTATCTGCACTTCACCGGCAAGCTCGAGGTGCTGCGTGCGGTCGCGGAACAAAGCACCGCGCCGAGCGCACTGCGCTTCTACGAAGATTTGGATCGGGTGCTCGACACCAGATCGCGCGCCGAGTTCGTGGCCTGGGTGACCCGCGCCATCGCGTGGTTCCACGAATATCGGGATCTGCTGCCCGCCTGGGACGAGGCCACCGCGCTGGAACCGGAATTCCGCGAGATCGCCCGCAACGGCATCCTCGCGCTGCCCAATGCGATGCCGTCCTACCTCGCCCGCTGGCCCGCCGAGCGCACCGACGAGGCGCGGCTGCGAGTGGAACTGCTTGTCGCTCAGCTCGAGCGCTTCTTCACCCGCTGGGCCGTGCAGGGCACCATCCACGTCTCGGCCGAGCGGGCCGCCGAGGTGCTCGCCGATATCTGGTTCCCCGCGTTGCAGGCGCCGGTCGACGAGGGCTGAGTGGCCGGTGGTTGTGCCGGAGCACAGCTGTAGCTCGCGGTTCGCTGACGCGGCGAGCACGGTGTTCTGCGACTCGATTTCGTAGCAGCCTGCAAATCTGTCGGTGCGGTGCGGCATCATCTGTGCACGCAGCCATCCACGAATATTGCTCGGAGTCACCATGCCGTCGCCCAAAACCAAGCCCAAGCCTTTGTCGGACAGTGAGATTGAGCGGATCGCCACCGATATCGCCGGCGGCCGCCCGCCCATGGTGTGGTTCACCGCCGCCGCGGTGGGCGTGCCGGAAGGACGGTCGGGAAAGGTGATCTCGCTCGGCGACCCGGCCGACGGAGATTTCCTGCAGGTCCGGCCTACCGGATCCAAGGATGTACTGTCCTTTTCTCCGACAGAAGTGACGTTGACCAAGCCGCCACGAGGGGCGGCCGTTTCCACTGCCCAGCCGAAGTCGACAACCAGGAAGGAATCACCCGTGACCCAGCCGTCGACCTTGACGAGCACTGCGACATCAACCCCCAGTTCCGTCACGCCGCCACCGGTCGTCCCGAAACCCGTTGCGAGCACGCCGGAATCCGACGAACAGGACAGCGGCGCCACCAAGGCGCCCGCCGCGAAGCCTGCGCAAAGCGGTGCCGCTGCCAAGCCTGCCAAGGCGGCAGCGCGGCCGAAGGCGAAGACCCCCGAGGTCACGGTGACCCTGACCGGCACCGCCGACGGCGAATGGTCCGTCGACGTGGTCAGCGGCAAGAAGCGCGCCGTGCGCGGCCTGGCCGTGCCGAGTTCCGCTGTGGCACAGGCGGCGAAGATCCTGCATCCCGAGGTGGCCGATGTGGTGGCCGGCATCCTCGACGCGGCACGGGAAGCGCAGGAGGCCAAGGTGCAGCAGCTGCAGGCCGAGCTCGAGGCGGCCAGGAAGCTGCTCGAAGAGCTGGTCGACTAGGTCAGACCGCGGTGCTGGTGGATCTGGTGCCCGCGCGCCAGGTCCGCCGCCGCGCCTCGCTCGGGGTGCGGCGTGCGGCTTCGTTCGGGAGGTGCCGGGCGGTCTCGATCGCGGCGGGCCTGGCACTCTCGCCCTGCGCGGTTGGCGCGTCGTCGACCGGCATAGGTCGGGCGCTCTCGCCCTGCGCGGTGCGCGGGCCGGCGACCGGCACGGGGCGGGCCCCCATCCCCTGCGGGTATCGGACACTGTCGGCCTGCGCATGTCCGGTGCCCGCATCCTGCGCGACCCGGAGACCGTCGCGCTGTGCGTATCCGACAGCACTCCCTCGCGGGTATCCGACAGGATCGCCCTGCGCATATTCGACACTGTCGACCGGCGCGTATTCGGCAGGGTGGCGGTGCGTGAATCCGGCATTGTCGCCCTGCGCGTTTCGGGCATTGTCGCCCGGCATGTTTCGCGTGGAATCACTCTCGGAGTTGTGCGCGTCGTCGTGGAACGCGTATCCGAGGGTGTATTCCTTCGCGTAATACATCGCCGAATCCGCCTCGCGGATCAGGTCATAGACGGTGAACTCGGTGCCGCGCGGGCAACCGCAGGCAATCCCGATGCTTGCCGTGATCGGAATTTCGCCCGCGCTCAACTCGAATGGCCGCACGAATGCGCCGAGTAGCCGCTCGGCCAATGCCGCGGCCGCGTTCCGGTCCAGCGGGGAGAGCACGACGAATTCGTCGCCGCCGTACCGGGCAACCACATCGTCGCGACGCACCACCCGCCGAATTCGCGAGGCGGCGTTGGCGATCAGCTCGTCGCCGACCGCGTGCCCGTAACTGTCGTTCACCATCTTGAAGCCGTCGAGATCGATGAACAGCAGGCCGAGCGGTTGTTCGCCCCAGCGCTCGGTGTTCTGGTTCAGCGCACGCAGCAGCGCCGTGCGGTTCAACAACCCGGTGAGCATGTCGTGGTCGGCCTGATACTGCGCGCGCCGCTCGCTGCGCGAACTGCGCACGATGGCGCGCTCGCTGCGCACCAGGACGCCGATGAGCAGCAGCGCGAACAGTGACGACACCACAACACGATCGAGCATGCCGAGCGAGGAACCGACCACGGGAACCAGCGACGCCACGATCAACGCGACCGCGATCAGGCTGGCGCGCTGGCGCGAGCGATGCGGGTGGATCCGCCGCGGTGTGCCGAGGCCTGCCATGGTCGGGTGCAGCGCCGCGACGCCGACGGTCGCGTAGGCGGCGAGCATCGGGGCGATCAGAATCTGACGGCCGATCATCGCGGTGCCCGTCGCCGCCTCCAAGCTGTAGGCGAGATCGACGACCAGCACGGCGGTCAGCCCGAAATGCAGCAGCCGCAGCGAGGTCTCCGCGCGGGTCGAGGTGGCCATCGAATGCGCGACCAGCGTCAACAGCAGCGTGTCGAGCACCGGATAGGCGGCCGCGACCAGCGTGTCCAGCGCGCTGGCAGGCAGTCGCAGGATCGGTGAGATCAGGAAGGTCCAGCAGGCCAGTAGCGCGCTGAGCCCGATCAGGCCGGAGTCGAGCAGCAGGTCGTAGTTGCCGCGAACCTGACGCGGCCGCAACCAGTTCAGCGCGGCCAGGCCGACGCCGAAGTAGCCGAGCAGGATGAGCGCGTCGTCGATCCGCACCGTGGGATCGACGATGCTGTGCAGCCCGGTCCCGGTCGCGCAGAGCACGGCCGACACCGAAAGCAGATACCAGGGCACCGGATGTGGCGGCCGATGGACGCGCAGGCCGATGCCGATCATGACGAGCGTGCCCGCGAGCACCGCCGCCATCATCGACAGCGACAGCACCGGGGAATCGGCGGTGGTGTGCACCGCGATCGCGACCGCGCTTCCCCCCAGAAGCAGTGCGTACCAGCGTGTCTTGAAGCTATGTCGCTGGAATGCCGACGGTACTTCGCTGACTGTCATCAGCCCCCCTTGGTCGCTCCATCCCCTGTGAACCTGAACCGGGCCGCGCAGTAGGTTTATGTCTTTCCGTCACTGCGCCGTTAACGATCGGACTTCTACGATCGTTGTGCCTCGGACACCGGCTCTAATGCTGTCGGTGACCGAGAACCGAGTGGTGCATGAGCCGACGTCCCGACTGACCGCAGCGCGCTCGACAACCAAACCTGGACAACTGATTTGATCATGGCACGTCATACGGTCCCTTGTCGTGCACTTGGCACAACGAGGGGGAAATAATGCCCGCCCAGAAAAGCCCGGCCCATTCGCGGACCGGCACTGCATCATCGAAATCCATGGTGCCTCGCAAACCCGAATCGCGCACCCTCGGCACCGGAAAGCAGTGCTCCTGCGGCGTGTCTCGTAACGTGTGGCGAGCCAGGAGGAGACGACGGACAGCGAGGTGCCAGTGCAGACGTGGGTAGCGCCGGGGCGGGTCAACATCATCGGCGAGCACACCGACTACAACGACGGCTTCGTGCTGCCGATCGCGTTGCCGCTGGTGGTCGCGTGCGCGGCGACCCCACGCGCGGACGGCACGGTGCGCGTGGTCTCGCGGCAGCGCCAGGACGAGACCGTGCTCGTCCCGGTGGCCGGGCTTGCCGCCGAGCGTGCTCGGGTGCCCGGCTGGTCGCGGTACCCACTCGGTGTTGTTGCCGAGTTCGTCCGGCGTGGCCATCCGATCGCCGGCGTCGATCTCGCGCTCGACGGCGCCGTGCCGATCGGTGCCGGGCTGTCGTCCTCGGCTGCCCTGTCCTGTTCGGTGGCGATCGCACTGCGTGACCTGTTCGCGCCGGACGTCACCGATCGCGAGCTGATCGACCTGGCCAGGGCGGCGGAAAACGACTATGTCGGCGCTCCGACCGGATTGCTGGACCAGTCGGCCTCGATCCTCTGCACGGCGGGGCACGCCCTGTTCCTCGACGTACGCCGGTTCGCCGCCGCAGCCGCGACGGATGCTGTTGCACACGAACAGATTCCGTTCGATCTGGAGCGATTCGGGTTGGCACTGTTGGTGATCGACACCGGCCAACCGCACCAACTGGTCGACGGCGGGTACGCCGAGCGCCGCGCCCAATGTGAAGCTGCCGCCGTCGAACTCGGCGTGCCCGCGCTGCGCGATGTCGACGCGGTGGCGGTGGTCGAGCGAATCACCGACGCGGTGCTGCGTCGCCGGGCTCGACACGTCGTCACCGAGAACGTCCGCGTGCTCGAGGTTGCCGCAAAATTGCGAGCAGGGGAGGATCCGCGCTCGATCGGTCCGATCCTCACCGAGGGGCACGCCTCGCTTCGCGACGATTTCGAGGTCTCCACCGCCGCGCTCGACACCGCCGTGGTCGCCGCGAACGAAGCAGGTGCCTACGGCGCGCGGATGGTCGGCGGCGGATTCGGCGGCAGTGCCATCGCACTCGTCGAACGCGCACAGACCGATGCCGTGGTGGACGCGGTGCGGAAGCGGTTCGCCCGCTCGGGTTTTGCCGAGCCGCGCACCTTCGTCGTCGCCCCGGCCGCGGGCGCGCACCGCGCCGACTGAGCGAGGCGTCCGGTTTTTGTGCCCGATTGTGGCCCGCCGGTGCGGCACAATCACGCAGAGTAGGTGTCGGCCGACACCATTCGGCCGGCGACGGGTGAGTCGCTTGCGCCATGCAGTACCCGTAGACGCACGATCTCGTACCACGAACGATCTCGCTCGACGCCCGGTTTCACCGCCAGGAGGGACACTGTGCCGCCAGCCGATTCATCTGTTCTGACGTCCGTGCTCGCCGAGCCGCCATCGACCTATCTCGAGGCGTCCGAGACGCTGCGACTCGACGCGGCTCCGGTCGACTTCGCTCTGGTCGCCTTGTATTTCGTCTTCGTCATCGGCATCGGCCTGCTGGCCAGACAGCGCGTCTCGTCCAGCATCGACTTCTTCCTCTCCGGGCGATCGCTGCCCGCCTGGGTGACCGGCCTCGCCTTCATCTCCGCGAATCTCGGCGCCGTCGAGATCATGGGCATGTCGGCCAACGGCGCCCAGTACGGCTTCCCCACCTTCCACTACTTCTGGATCGGCGCGGTCCCGGCCATGCTGTTCCTCGGTGTGGTGATGATGCCGTTCTACTACGGCTCGAAGGTGCGCAGCGTGCCCGAGTTCATGCGCAGGCGCTTCGGCACCGGCGCCCATCTGGTGAACGCGCTGAGCTTCGCGATCGCCCAGGTGCTGATCGCGGGCGTCAACCTGTATCTGCTCGGCACCATCCTGAATGTGCTGCTCGGCTGGCCGCTGTGGCTGTCGGTGGTGATCGCCGCGGTGATCGTGCTCTCCTACATCACCCTCGGCGGTCTGTCCGCCGCGATCTACAACGAGGTGCTGCAGTTCTTCGTCATCGTCGCCGCGCTGCTGCCGCTCACGCTGGTCGGCCTGCACAAGGTCGGCGGCTGGGATGGGCTGCGGGACAAGGTGACCGCCTCGCCGGGCGGTGCGGCACAGCTGGAGTCGTGGCCTGGCAACGCGCTCAGCGGATTCAGCAGCAACTTCCTCTCGGTGATCGGCATCGTCTTCGGTCTCGGGTTCGTGCTGTCGTTCGGCTACTGGACGACCAACTTCGTCGAGGTGCAGCGTGCCCTGGCGACGCACTCGATTTCGGCCGCGCGGCGGACGCCGATCATCGGCGCCTACCCGAAGATGTTCATCCCCTTGATCGTGGTGATTCCCGGCATGATCAGCGCGGTGCTCGTCCCGCAGATGAGCGAGTACAAGGCGGCGAAGACGGCGAATCCGGACTTCAGCGGCGACACCACCTATAACCAGGCGTTGCTGTATCTGATGAAGGACGTGCTGCCGAACGGCCTGCTCGGCGTCGGTCTGGCCGGCCTGCTCGCGGCGTTCATGGCGGGCATGGCGGCCAACATCTCCGCGTTCAACACCGTGTTCAGCTACGACCTGTGGCAGCAGTACGTGCGCAAGGATCGCCCGGACGGCTACTACCTGAACATCGGCAGGCTGGCCACCATCGGCGCGACGGTGGCGGCGATCTTCACCTCGTTCATCGCGTCGAGCTTCAGCAACATGATGGACTACCTGCAGACGCTGTTCAGCTTCTTCAACGCGCCGCTGTTCGCCACCTTCATCCTCGGCATGTTCTGGAAACGGATGACGCCTGCCGCGGGCTGGATGGGTCTGGTCTGCGGAACCGGTTCGGCCATCGTGGTTTTCATCCTGCACGAGACCAACGTGTTCGAATTGTCCGGCCAGGGAGCGAGTTTCGTGGCCGCCGGTGTCGCCTTCGTGGTCGACATCGTGGTCAGCGTGCTGGTCACCCAGGTGACCCAGCCGAAACCCGTCGCCGAACTCGTCGGCCTCGTCTACTCGGAAACCCCGAAGGACGTGCGCACCGACCCCGAACAGGACTCGCTGCCCTGGTATCAGCGGCCGGTGCTGCTCGCAGGCATCGCCCTCGTCCTCGTCATTGCCCTCAATATTTTTGTCGGATAAGGAGCCGCAATGCTTTTCGACATCCGCACCATCGTCGGCGCCCTCCTCGGCAGCTACGGCATCATCCTGATCGTCACCGGACTGGTAAACGACACCGCCGCCGAGGAGGCCAAGACCGGCGGCATCAACGTCAACCTGTGGGCAGGCATCGGCATGGGGGTGGTCGCGCTGCTCTTCATCGCCTGGGTGGTGCTGCGCCCCGTCGCTGTCCCCGAGAAGTCGCAGGCGGCGGAGATCCCGGGCGAACCGTCCGACACACCCTGACCGCGCGAAACCCCACCCGGGCGGCCGGGTGGGGTTTCCATTGATTCGGTTGTGTCAACAGTGGCTATCTGTGCGCGAAGACGCTCAGGCGTCTGGACGCGAGATGTCGCCGCGCCAGGCGCCGGTCTCGTGACCTTGGCTTTCGATGAACTCCTTGAAGCGCTGCAGGTCGCCGTTGACGCGATGCTTCAGCACGCCGAGCTTGTCGGCGACGTTTTCCACGAAGCCCTCCGGATCGACCTCCATCTGGGCGGTGACCCGGGTGGTGGAGTCGTTCAGGCGGTGGAAGGTGATGACACCCGCGTGCTGGGGGCCGCTGTCGGACTTCCATGCGACGCGCTCGTCCGGATGCTGCTCGGTGATGGTCGCGTCGAATTCACGGGTCGACGGACCGACGTGGATGCGCCAGTGCGTGTGCTTGTCATCGAGTTGACGCACTTCCTCGACGCCCTCCATGAAGTGGGGGAAGGTCTCGAACTGCGTCCATTGGTTGTAGGCGGTGCGGACTGGGACGTCGACGTCCACCGTGGCGGCCAAGGTACTCACGTTTTACCCCTTTCGTCGCCCGACCCAACAGCCTCGCCGGGGCGGGCGCTCTATCGGTCGCTCTGCCGTGGGCGACTCAGGACACCGGCGACATACCCGCAGGGGACGGTGACAAACCGGGGCCTGCTGCGTGCTGCTCGACGCTGTAACCCTCTTCACAAGGCTTGATCTGCGGGTATTGCGGCGGGAAATGCGGTTGTTGGAACAGGGTCACACGCCGTAGTGTCACTGCGGTTTTGACCCCTACAAGATCAGAAATGGAGTACCGACACACCATGAAACCAGTGACTGAACGCGACATCAGGTCGTCGTTCATCAACTGTTCCAAGACCGAAGCCAAGAAGCTGCCGATGCCACGGGAGCTCGACGAGCGGCCATGGGACGATCTCGACTTTCTCGGGTGGAGCGATCCGTCGTTGCCAGGTCGGTGCTACCTGGTGGTCCCGAACGGTGACGACGAGCTCATCGGAGTCGCGCTGCGCTACGAAACCGGTGGCTCGGGCCGAGCGCAGATGTGCTCGATCTGCCTGACCACGCACACCGGTCACGGTGTATCGCTGCTGACCGCAGCCAAGGCGGGTCCGTCCGGGCGCAAGGGCAACACGATCGGCACCTACATGTGCACCGATCTGCTCTGCTCGCTCTACGCACGCGGAAAGAAGACTCCGGCGCTGGGCAACCGGTACCGGGAGAATCTGAATCCCGAGCAGAAGGTCGAGCGAATGCTTGCCAATATGCAGGCGTTCATCGCCAGGCTGTACTGAGCCCGCTCAGCACTGAGCGAGGGCAGCCGTAGCTAGACAATAGGTCCGCCTGGACCGCGACAGCGAAATGGAGGTAGATGCTATGCGCCGACACTTGACACTCGGCTCGCCGGACCCACACCCCGAGTTCTGCGACAGCGCAACAACACTCGGGGTGTACGGGGTTCCTCTCCGGTCGAGACGGCCCGGCCGCCACCAGCCGGACCGCCTCATCCGGAGAGGAACTCCCGCCCACTAAGCCGCGCGCAGCCTTGCTGTGACGCCGATCAGCACATCGATGACCACGAAGGCGAGCAGGCTCAGCCCGACCAGCGGGACGAACCAGCCGATCAGCGCGGCACCGAGCACCGCGGGCACCGCCAACCACAGCGGGGCCCTGCGCAACGCGCCGCGTCGAGGTGCCCGGCCCAACGCGAAGCCGCGGGCGCTGCGCGTCGGACGCCTGCGCCACCACATGAGGTAGCCACGCACCAGCACGGTGATCAGCCCGACCATGACCGCGAGCAGCAGGAGCTGGTTGAGCAACCCGAACAGCAGACCCATGTGGAACTGGATGCCCCAGTTGGTGAACTTGGCCATCAGCGGCCAGTCGGCGTAGGCAAGCCGGTCGGTGACCGCGCCGGTGGTCCCGTCGACCGCGACCGCGTCGACGGTAAAGGTGCCAGGCATCCGCCGTTCCTTCACCGCGAACGCCTGGTTCGGCTTGGTCGGGAAGGTGATCTCGGCGGCCTGGGCAACACCGTTGGCGCGGGCGACCTCGAAGACCTGGTCGACCTCGGCGATCCGGTCGGCCGGGTTCGCGGCCGGTGCCTGCGCATGCCCGCCGTGGTGGTCACCGCCCGAATCATGAACGGGCGCAGCGGCTCCCGGCAATGCCGTGGTGACCGCGGGGGTGGTCCAGCTGAGCCGGGTGCGCAGTTCGGTGATGTTCTCGCCCGCATAGGTGGACCAGGTCATGCCGGTTGCCGAAATCAACAGGATGATCGGCAGCACCCACATGCCGACCGATCCGTGCCAGTTCACCGCGCGGCCCCTGCCGTTCTGCGAACGATCCGGGGCGAACAGCCAGCGTGCCGAATTCCGGTTCCGGCGAGTGCGGACCCGGCGCCACCACAGGACGAGACCGGCCAGTGCGACGACCCACAGCCACGACGCGGCAAGCTCGCTGTACAGGCGGCCCGGCTCGCCGAGATGCAGATCGCGATGCAGGCGATCGATCCAGGTGCGCAACGGCAGCGCACCCGAGCTGCCGTACACCACCGAATCACCCACCGGCTGCGCCGTATACGGGTTGACGAACACCGCGCGACGTTCGGATTCACCGAGGGAAGGGTCGGCGAACAGCACCCGAGTGGTGTCCTCGGCGCCCGGCGCCGGCGCGACCGCGTTCAACGTCAGGCCGGGCTGTGTCGCGACCGCGGCATTGACCTGCTCGGACAACGGCTTTACCGGTCCGCTCGGCTCGACATGGAGCAGGTCGCGGGACACGAGGGATTCGAGGGTCGGGGAGATCGCGTAGAGGGCGCCGGTCACCGCGGCGACAAGAATGAACGGCGCGACGAAAATGCCTGCATAGAAATGCAAACGCATCGCCAAGGCGTACAGACCGTTTCGGGCCGCTGGTTTGGGTGTGTCCGCCAGGGTTTCCGATGCGGTCGGCTCGTCTTCGGGTAATTCGGCGTCGGGAGAAATAGCTGCTGTTGTACTCACGGTCATTCATTTCTGCGGGTCGGGAACCCGGTGCAGGGTGGCCGGGCGTCCTCGAGATGCGGGGCTGGATCGCGGTATCCGCTGGGCGGCAGCGCTTGCCGAGTGCGCGGCGACGTGTGCGTCGGCGATTCGACGGGGGAGCACGCCATTCGGGTGCGGTCTACTGGGACCGGTCCGATGACGTGCTCGGCGTTGCTCGCCGCGCAGACGATGCGCGCACCGGTGCGCGTTCGGCTACCGGGTGAAGGGTGAAATCAACTACCGACGGCGACGGGTGGCGCGCGGGTGCGCAGCGATTCGGTCGCGAAGAGCCGCAGGATGACGCGGTCGCGGTGGGTGGTGCGCAGCGGAGCGGGGTCCGCGAAGAGCGGCGGGGCGTTGCGAGCGGGCAGCACGCGCGCCAGCACTGCGGTGCCTGCGCGATATGCGACTTCGACGCCGCGGATCAGCACGGCCGCGGCGAGCGCGGCGATCACGTGCGCGAGGATCATGGCCGGACTCAGCTGAGCGTCGCCGTGATGCAGATGCCCCGAGCTGAATCCCATGGTGAGGTGGCCGAGCAACTGCCCGGCGACGAGCGCGGTGACCAGTCCGACCGTGGTGTCGCGCAGCGGCGCGAGCCCGGCCACCAAGGCGCCGATCACCGCCGAAGCGCCTGCCAGCAGGACGAGCGTCGTCCCGTCGGGTGTCACACCGCCGGACGCCCAGCCGTGTGCCGCAACGGAAATGGTCCCTGAGATCGCGCCTGCCGAACCACCGCGCACCCGCGCGACGGCGCCGCGATATCCCGCGACAGACCGGCCGAACTCGATACTCACGCGCTGATAGTAGCCGACGGATTTCCGGCCACCGCCCGGTCGGCCAATAGCAGACCAACAGCAAGGGAACCGTTTTTCGCGCCGATCACATGCCGATCACGGCCGGTGGTCCCGCTGATTTCCGCACGCCGATAATCGAATCGCCGGTGCGGGAAATCAGCGGGCGTCGTGCCTCAGTTCGCGTCGATCTCCATCTCGATCAGCGGCTTGCGCAGCAGCTTGCCGGTCGCGTTGCGCGGCAGCTCGTCGAGGAACACCACCTCGCGCGGCACCTTGTAGCGGGCCAGGTTCGCCTTGACGAAGTCCTTGATCTCCTGCGGGTCCCGCTTGGATTCCGGGCCTGGTACGACGAACGCCCGCAACCGCTTTCCGAACTCGCGGTCGTCGACGCCGATCACCGCGGCCTCGAAGATGTCGTCGCGGCCGGCGATCAGGTTCTCCACCTCGAGCGGGAAGACGTTCTCGCCACCGGAGACGATCATGTCGTCGTCGCGGCCGTCGATGTACAGCAGGCCATCGGCGTCGAAGTGCCCGACGTCACCGCTGGACATCATGCCGTCGACGACCTCCTTGGTGCGGCCGTCGGTGTAGCCGGTGAACGCGAAGCCGTTGTCGACGAAAATGGTTCCGGTGACGTTCGGTTCGGTGATCGGCTTGCGGTTCTCGTCGAGCAGCACGATCCGGATTCCGACCGGCGCCTTGCCCGCGGTGGTCGGCGACTTGCGCAGGTCCTCCGGAGTGGCGACGGTCATCACGGCGCACTCGGTGGAGCCGTACAGGTTGTAGAGGCTGTCGCCGAAGTAGTCGAGGGTGCGGGTGACGACGTCCGGCGCGATCGCCGAACCCGCCGCGAAGATCACCTTGATGCTGCGCGGGTCGTACTTGGCGAGCACAGCGTCGTCCAGGTCGAGGATGCGCTGCAGCATGGTCGGCACCACGACCAGTGAATCGGCCTGGTACTTCACGATATTCGCCAGCGTCAGCTCCGGATCGAAGCGGCGCTGCTGGAAGATCACTCGGTTGCCGAGGGCAAGGCCGATGGTGAACTGCGAAAGCCCGGTGCCGTGGAAGATCGGCGCCGCCATGATCATGGTGCCGTTGTGCGGCAGCGGCACCCGGTCGACGAACTGGGCCGAGGCGAACGGGCTCACCCGGTCGCGCGGCGCGCCCTTCGGCGTTCCGGTGGTGCCGCTGGTCAGGATGACCATGCCGCCCGGCTTCGCGGGCGCCGGCAGTGCGGCGGTGGACTGGCCTGCGCTCAGCGACTCGATGGTCGGGATGGACGGGTCGGCGTTGTCCTTGGCGTCCACCCACGTCAGCACCCGGGGGATCGCCGCAGGAATGGCGCTCATCAGGTCGAGGAACTCGCTGTCGTGCAGCACCGCCTTCACCTGCTCGCGCGTGGCGACGTCGGCGAACTGCGGCTTCGCGAACCCGGTGTTCATCAGCACCGTGCGGATGCCGAGCTTGCCGGCGGCGAGCAGGCTCAGCACCATGCCACGGTGATCGCGCG
This sequence comes from Nocardia altamirensis NBRC 108246, assembly GCF_001612685.1. Classification (GTDB taxonomy): domain Bacteria; phylum Actinomycetota; class Actinomycetes; order Mycobacteriales; family Mycobacteriaceae; genus Nocardia; species Nocardia altamirensis. The sequence goes on along the minus strand of NZ_BDAY01000036.1, from coordinate 62,520 downwards.
CCAGCACCGCGACCACGTCACCGGGCTGCAGGCCCTGCGCCGCCAGGCCGCGGGCCAGGGCGTTCGACTGCTCGTTGAGCTGGCCGAAGGTCAACTCCCCCTGCTCGTCGACGATCGCGCCCGCGTCGGGCCTGGTCTGCGCCGCGTGCATGACAACCCCGGCGAACGGCCCGAACTTGAGCACGTTGAACGCCGATCGCGCGGCGTGGTCGAGGCGGAGTGGATTGAACAGGTGCCGCTTGACCATGACGTTCACGCCCAGGGCGAGAACGCCTGCCTTGCGGGCTGTGCCACTCAACGCGGGGAAGGAGACAGACATTCGACAACAACCTTCCGGCGGTCGCACCCGGCGAGCTCGGTGGTGCGGACCGCTACTTCGGGATCCAGTGCTGCCGGTAACAATAGCAAGCATCTGTAACCCGATGTGTCATGTATCTCAACGCCTGCTACCGATGGGTAACCAGCGGGTGCCAACCGCCCATTTCAGGCGGTGATCCCCATCTCGGCGAGCCCGCGCAGCGACCGCAGATCTCGCACCAGACTACGACGCAGCAGCCAGCCGAGCAGCAGGACGACAACGCGATCGCTACCGCGCGGATGCAGCCGCGTCTCCAACCGAACGTGCAGCGACCGGGACTGCGTCTCGGTCATCGGTTCGCCTCGAGCGCGGCGAGCATCGCGGGGGTGTCGATGTAGGCGTCGATGCCGATGACCCGGCCCGACGAACAACTTCAGGCCACGCTGGACGGTGTGCTGCTGAACAGCAGGATCCGCAGGGTGTCCTGACGGTCAGGCCGGGACGTCGTATTCGATCAGCACGCGGCGCAGCAGCTTGCCGGTCGGGTTGCGCGGCAGGTCGTCGAGGAAGATCACCTCGCGCGGCACCTTGTAGCGGGCCAGGTTGTTCTTGACATAGGCCTTGATCTCTTCGCCGTCGGGCTGATGGCCCGGCTCGGGCACCACGAACGCGCGCAGGCGCTTACCGAACTCGGCATCGTCGACCCCGACCACCGCCGCGTCGTAGATGTCCTCGCGCTCCAGCAGCAGGTTCTCCACCTCCTGCGGGAAGACGTTCTCGCCGCCGGAGACGATCATGTCGTCGTCGCGGCCGTCCACCATCAGCAGACCGTGCTCGTCGAAGTGGCCGACATCGCCGCTGGACATGAAACCGTCGATGATCTGCTTGTGCCGTCCGTCGGTGTAGCCCTCGAACGGGGTGCCGCTGCGGATGAAGATGCGCGCGGTGGTGCCGATCGCGGTCACCTGCTTGTCGTTGTCGTCGTACAGGCGCACCTCACAGGTGATCGGCGCGCGCCCGACGGTGCCGGGGGCCACCGCAAGATCCTTCGGTCCGGCGACGGTGGCGACGGAACATTCGGTCGAGCCGTAGAGGTTGTGCAGGACCGGTCCGAACACCTGGGTGGCCTTGACGCAGAGCTCAGGGGACAGCGCGGAGCCCGCGAGCAGGATGCATTTCAGCGAGGAGGTGTCGTACTTGGCGCGGATCTCCGGATCCAGCTCGGTCATCCGGTGCAGCATGGTCGGGACCGCCACCAGCATCTCCGCCTTGTGCTCCGCGATCATCTGCAGCGTCGCCTCGGCGTCGAACCGCCTGCGCATCACCACCTTGTTGCCCATGGCCATGCCGACGAGCCAGGTGCCGAAGCCGGTGCTGTGGAAGATCGGCGAGACGATCACCTGAGCACTCTTGCTCGGGAACGGGATCCGGTCCAGGAACTGCGCGGTTGCCAGCGGCGACACCTTGACCCTGGTAGCGCCCTTCGGCAGGCCGGTGGTGCCGCTGGTGAGGATGATGAAGCCGCCGGGCTTGCTCGGGGGTGCCAGCTCGTCGGTGCTGTTCGCGGCGACAAGATCGTCGAGCGTCGTTGCTCCCGAGGGCAATTCGACATCGTCGTCGACCCAGGTGAGATACCGGGGCAAGTCGTCGGGCAGTGCGTCGAGCAGGCCGAGGAACTCGCTGTCGTGCAGCATTGCTTTGACGTTCTCGCGCTGGCAGACCTCGGCGAACTGCGGCTTGGCGAACCCGGTGTTCATCAGTGCGACCCGGACTCCGAGTTTGCTCGCGGCGACCATCGCGAGGATCAAGCCACGGTGATCGCGGGCGAGCACACCGACGACGGTGCCCTCGGTGATTCCGGCCGCCTGCAACCCGCGCGCGATGGCGGTCGACTGCTTGTCCAGCTCGCCGTAGGTCAGCTCGCCGCGCTCATCGGCCAACCCGGGGGAGTTGGGCGCGATGCGGGCGGAATGCCGGATCAGCGTGGCCTGTGGGCCGTAGATCTGCGATTCCTTCATCGTGCGAAGGGTTTCCAGTGGCTTGCGCGGGTCGGATACCCCGCGAGATCGGAGCACTCCGAGCGCTTTGACAGCCTCTAGCGCGTGCGCCACCTTCATGTCGAACACCTCCACCAGGAACTCGCTTCGGCACTGCGACCAAGCGATATCGAACGGCACTTCTGGGAGCCCAACGGTAGCAGCGCAGTGTCCAGGATCACACAACGGCGATATTCTCTTCGCATCTCGATCCTCCGCGAAGGGAGACGGCCGCATGCCCGAGCCGACAGTCCGCGAACCGTTCATCGATGTCCCCCCGGATGTGCCAGGCATCCGGGGTTTGTTTGCCTTCAAGCCGGAAACCGGTGCGGCACTGAGTGGATTCGCGCAGCAGTTGTTGCGCGGGCCTTCGCCGCTGACGCCTGGTGAGCGGGAAACGATCGCCACCTTCGTTTCCTCGCGCAACAACACCTACTTCTGCACCCAGTCGCATGCCGCGACCGCCGCACTGCTCGTCGACGGCGGGCGCGCGACGATCGATGCCGTCATCGACGATGTCGAGACCGCCGCCGTCGATCCGAAGCTGCGCGCCCTGCTGCGGATCGCCGACAAGGTCAGGGAGTCAGGGCTCGATGTCACCGGCGAGGACGTGGCCGCCGCGCGGGCAGCAGGCGCCAAGGACGAGGACATCCACGACGCGGTGCTGGTCGCGGCCGCGTTCTGCATGTTCAACCGCTACGTCGACGGGCTCGCGGCGATCACACCGCGCGACCCGGCGGCCTATGAACAGATGGGGCAGCGGCTCGCGGGCAGTGGTTATCTGCCCGACTGAGCGACGATTCGTACGCGCCGGACCGATCGGCATTTGACACGGCCGCGCCGACGGCGTTCGATACCGGTAGGGGGTAGTCGAACACCAGAATGGAGGCTGAATCAATGGAGATCTTCAGGCTTGTTCGCTCGACTTCGGTACCGGCCGACTGCGACTGCGGTCCGAGCTGTCAGTGCGGTTGCCAGTCCGGTGAGCCGTGCACCTGCTGCGGCGGGCACAGCTAGCCGCAGTTCGTTGCCGATCGGGTCAGCGTCGAGCGCTGGCCAACGCGATCAGTAGCGGCACCACCCGGCCCGCGGGCACTTCGAAACGCCCGCGGCCGGCAGTGTGTAGCCAGCCGACGGCGGCCAGCTGCCGTAGATGGTGATAGACCTGGCCCGAGGTGCCGACGCCCTCGAGGCCGACGAGTTCGGCCGCGGTCCTGCGGCCGCCCATGATCTCGCGTAGCAGCCGCAACCGCACCGGATTGCCTAATGCGGCAAGGCATTCCGCCGTCTCGAACCAGTCGTCCTCGATGAGGTCGCCGGTCGTGAAGCTCGCCTGCCAGCCGTAGTGTTCGTCGGTGGGCAGCCGCACCGAGCCGGCGAACAGCACGCCGCCGTTCGGTTCGTCGTCCGCGACGAACTCATCCTGCAGGCGGGTCACCGCCCACCGGTCGCCGGTCTGCGCCGTCGACTCTTTCCCGTTTCCGTTCGCGTCGGCCGCGATATCGCTGAGCCGCCGTTCGAGTTCCGCAACCCGCTCTTCCAGACTCACGCCCCAAAAGCTACGGAACTACGTAATTCCGGACAAGAGGGCAATCGGCTGCCTGCCGATGTCACAACGGCCCCCGACGCGGGGGCCGTTGTGGCGGTTGATCAGTTGTAGACGGCGCCGAACGAGGGTTGCGAGATCGTGCCGCGCTGGTACTGGAAGCCGTCCGGGTTCGCGTCGCTCACCGGAACCGACCAGCGGTGCCACAGGCTGCCGTAGACGGCGGCGACGATCAGGCCACCGCCGGTGTCGAGCGGGCGGGTGCGAATGGTGGTGTCCACCGGAATGTCTTGATGCTCGAAGAGCACTTCGGTTCCGCTGCGGCCATTGGACAGATTGATCCACAGCACTTCGAGTTTGGCGCCTGCTTGATTGGGGGCAATGGTGCCGGGTCCGCCGAAGAATCCGAAACGGAATCCATCGACGCCGAGGGCGATGCCGGAGCCGTAGACGCCCGGTCCGTCGCCGCGTCCGATATCCGACTGGGCCGGAATCTGGAACGGTTGCGCGGGCAGGGCCACCTGTGCGGCCTGGTTCAGCTGGCCGGAGGCTACCAGTCGGTCAACCGCCTGCTCAGCCTGCGGGTTTCCGGCGGCTGCCGTGCGTAGCTGCTGCGCGGCGGCGGCCCAATCAACGGCGACGGGCTCGGCCCCTGCATTTCCGGCGAATACGCCCGCTACGACCGCCGAAGCGGCGAAAACAGTGGCGAAGCGACGTGTCAAACTCGGTCGTTCCATAACCTGATCTCCTTGCGGTTAGGTCTCTGGTACAGCTCGAGAGAATACGATCCTAAATTTGTCGGTGGGGAAACGTGGGGTGTTACGAGAGCCCGCGATGACCGACGCGCTCCACTATCCCGGTTGGTTGCGTCTGCGCTTCGCTGCACACGCCATCGAGCGGCCAGTTGGGTCGGATTGGAGCGCGCCAAGAACTGGAATGTTCCTATTGGAACGTTCGTATTGGAACGTTCCAAAAAGTGGAATAGATACATTCGCTGGAGATTGTGCACGGGGCCGAAAGTTGTTGGTGGCTCAGTGTATTGTGAGCGCACTTCCTTCCGAGGGGCGATGGACACGGTCCAGACATCGCGCCCAGGAAGGAGGTGATGGGGAATGGCCAAACATCGCCGGAAAAAGTGGGAGGCCCCGGTCGACTACGGCATCATCTTGACAACTGCTGCCGTGGCCGCCGGGGCACTCATACTGGTCCGCTGGTTAAGGGCTAGGTAAGAGACCCATCAGGTGGGGCGTCGTTGCACCGGCGTCCCACCGCCCAGCATCACTCACGTGACCACTCAATAGTACGTGACATCGACCGCTGAAGGTACCCAACCCGCACAGAACCGGAGACCGTGGCGAGTCTTGAACCGCAGTCCCCGTCCGGTCCGTGTGGTGCCAGGTGCTGCGGCGATGCCTACACGCCTGTCCTGCGATGTGCGGTGACACAAGGCTTTCCGTGACCTCCGGTCACGCGAATTCCTGCGTCGACGCTGAATCGACCTCACACTTAACGCTTCTCAAGCCCTCCTTAGATCACTAGGAGATCACGGCCGACGACTCTATGGTTGCTCGTGAATTGATCGAGGCGAATTCCGATGGTTATCGATGACGGGGAAGCGCGTGCACTGTGCTGGCCCGATTTCACTTCCGCGGCTGCGTTTTTCGTCGATCGATAGTTACCTGATGAAGTGACAACGGAATGGATTTGGATATGCGTGTGTTCGGACGGCGGCGCTATCTCGCCGCCGCCCTGGTGGTCGGCTCCGCCATCGCGATCGGTTGGACCACGGCCATCAGCCCGGTAATCGCCGCCCCGAGGTCCGATGGGCTCGACGATGCGATCGAGACAACGATTACGGAGAAGCGGGAACTCGGTGTCACCGAAGCGGATCCCGCACCGGTCGTCGAGCGGTTGCGTAGCGACGGTGACTGGGTGTTCGGCGGGGCGACCGTTCCGTTGGACGAAGAGGAACCGTCGGAAGAAGAGAAGCAGCCGGACGACGAGGTGCCGGAGGACCATGCGGAGCCGGGCAAGGAGGAGCCGGGTGATCAGCCGCCGAGCGACACGATATCACCCGATGGCGAGCTGCCCGGTGACGAGGAAGCGCCGGACAGCGAAGAAGACCCGGACAGCGAGGAAGCGCCGACTGACGAGGACTGGTTCGGCGACGAGTGGTCCGACGACGACTGGTCCAGTGACGGAGAATGGCTGCGCGGCAAGGGAACTCCGGGTGGCAAGGCGCTGTCGCGGGGCGAAAAGACCGAGAAGACACCGCATAGCAAAGAACCGCATGGCAAAGAATCGCCGGTGTCGACCCTGTACGTGGCTAAGCGCATCGGTGGCAAGAAGTGGCAGGTCGCGCTGCAAGGCACCGAAGAGTTCAAAGGCCTGGTTCAGCAGGCGCCCGAATCGGTGGTGAGCAGGGGAGAGAAGGAAACTCTCACCGCGCCGCCCGCGCCGACTCGTCAAGCAGGCAGCGGACTTTCGCTGCCGTGGAAGCAGGGCGAAGCCTGGTTCATGGGCGGCGGCCCGCACGGCAATTCCGGTAGCAGCAGGCCGTTCAACTCGGTGGACTTCAACGGTGGCGACGGCCGAGTGCTGTCGGCGGGCGGGGGGCGCGTCTACAAGACCTGCGTGCGCAACGGCAGCGCCGAAGTGAAGGTGGTGCATCCCAACGGCTACACCACCTCGTACTACCACATGACGAACCTGATCAACGTCAAAGACGGCACCGAGATCGCGGCAGGCACGTACCTCGGCCACATCGGCACGCAGCTGCCCTGCGGCGGCAGCGCGAGCGGTGCGCACGTCCACATGGCGCTGTTCAAGGGCAGCGTGCAGGTGCCCGTGAACGGAGTCAGCATCGGCGGCTGGACATTCCGGGAAGGCGGCAACCCCTACGGTGGTTACGCCGAACGCAACGGCCAGCGCGTAGGCGTCGGCGGTCGTCTGGTCAACCACGGCAGCGGCGACGCCCCCAACCCCGACCCGGGACCGAAGCCGGACCCGAAACCGGATCCCAAGCCGACGCCGAAGCCGGATCCCAAGCCGGACCCGAAGCCGACGCCGAAGCCAGACCCCAAGCCGGACCCGAAGCCGACACCGAAGCCTGATCCGAAACCGGACCCGACTCTGGCCAGCGGCACCGTCCGACCCCATCCCGACCGTCGCCGTGGCGTCAACCTTCGCTCCGGACCGAGTCGCCAGACTTCGGTCGTTGGCCAGCTCCGTGACGGCGACGCCGTCAAGATCGTGTGCACCGTGCGCGGCGAATGGGTCCGCGGCTGGGGCTCGACCCCCGTGTGGAACAAGCTCGACAACGGCAAGTGGATCAGCGACGCCTACCTCGACACCGGCTCCGATGACCCGGTAGCGCCCAACTGCCCCCGATAACTCAGCGGTAGTCGAGCCGACAACCGACAACCGAATCAGCGGTAGTCGAGCCGACAACCGACACCAGAGAACCGGTGCGACGCCCACGCGGCTCGCACCGGTTTTCATTTGCGCCCATTATCTTTCAGCGGATGTCGGCCGAGGACGGCCCAGCAGGACATGATTTCAGTTGCACATCGAGATGGACAACAAAAAACCGGTGCGGGTCATGAAACAGACCCGCACCGGTTTTCGTTGCGCTACAGCTTATTTCAGCTCGGCGCTGGTCTTGCCGAGCACCCGGCGAGCCACGATGAGCTGCTGGATCTGCTGGGTGCCTTCGAAGATGTCGAGGATCTTCGAGTCGCGGCCCCACTTTTCGAGCAGGGTGCGCTGGGAGTAGCCGATGGCGCCTGCGAGCTCGACGGCCTTGAGGGAGACGTCGGTGCCGGTGCGGCCGGCCTTCGCCTTGGACATGGAGGCCTCGAGCGAGTTCGGCTTCTTGTTGTCGGCCATCCACGCGGCGCGCAGCGACAACAGGTAGGCGGACTCGTAATCGGCTTCCATGCGCAGGAATTCGGCGGCCGCGGCGTGCTGGTTGTTCGGCGGGGTGTCGTAGGAGATCTCGACACCGGCGTCGGTCAGGATGGCGCGCAGCTCCTCGAGCGCGGCGCGGGCAACACCGACCGCCATCGCGGCGACCATCGGGCGGGTGTTGTCGAAGGTCTGCATGACCCCGGCAAAACCCTTCTCCACGTTGACTTCCGGGCTACCGAGGATGTTGTCCTTCGGAATCCGGCAGTCCTGCAGCAGCAGCACGGCGGTGTCGGAGGCCTTGATGCCGAGCTTGTGCTCCAGCCTGGCCACCGAGAGACCCGGAGCCTCGCGGGGCACGACGAACGACTTGATCGCCGCGCGGCCGAGGCTCTTGTCGACCGATGCCCACACCACGATGTGGGTGGACCGCTGGCCTGCGGTCACGAAGATCTTCTCGCCGTTGAGGACCCACTCGTCGCCGTCGAGCACGGCGGTGGTGGTGACGGCGGCGGAGTCGGAACCGAACGACGGCTCGGTGATCGCCATCGAGGCCCACACCTTGCCGAACCGCTTCAGTTGCTCGTCGGTGGCGACGGCCGCGATGGCCGCGTTGCCGAGACCCTGGTAGGGGATCGAGAGCATCAGGCCGACGTCGCCCCATGAGGTCTCCAAGGCATTCAGCAATGCGGACATGTTGCCGCCGTTGCTGTTTCCGAGCAGCTCGGTGGCGTGCCCGTCGGACTCGCTGTCGTCTTCACGGCCACCGGCGGCGCCGCCGATCTTCTGGGTGCCGGAGTCGGCGAGCCCTTCGACCATGGCGGCCATGGTGTCCAGCTCGACGGGATATTCGTGCTCGGCGAGGTCGTACTTGCGCGAGATCGGACGGAAGATCTCGGTGGCGACCTGGTGGGCCTGGTTGGCGCTGGCCCGCAGCTTCTTGGGGAGTTCGAGGTTGATCATGGTGGTGGTCTCCTGAAGTAAGGAACGGGTCGACTAGATGAGCACGACACCTTCGGCGACGCCGATGGCCCGCAGATCGCGGTACCAGCGCTCGACCGGGTGTTCCTTGGTGAAGCCGTGGCCGCCGAGCAGCTGCACGCCGTCGAGGCCGATCTGCATGCCCTTGTCCGTGGCCAGCTTGCGGGCCAGCGACGCCTCACGGGCGAAGGAAAGGCCCTGCTCCGCGCGCGAGGCGCCACGCAGGGTGACCAGCCGCAGGCCGTCGAGCTCGATCGCGATGTTGGCGACCATGAAGGCGACCGCCTGGCGGTGGGAGATCGGCTCGCCGAACGCTTCCCGCTCGTTCACATACGGAATCACGTAGTCCAGCACCGACTGTCCGGTGCCGACCGCCAGCGAGGCCCACCCGAGCCTGGCGAGGCGCACCGCGTCGGCGTAGTCCTCGGCGCGCTGCTTGCTGTCACCGTCGCCGAGGATCGCGTCGGTGCCGACGGCGACGTTGTCCAGCAGCAGGCGGCCGAGGCCGGCGGCCCGCAGACCCATGCTCGGGTCGGCCTCGACCACCAGGCCGGGCGCGTCCGACGGGACGATGAAAAGCGCTGGGCGGCCGTCGAGTTCGGCGGCGATCAGGAACAGCTCGGCATCCGCGGCGGCGGGCACCAGGCTTTTGACGCCGGAGATCCGGTAGCCGCTCGGCGAGCGAACGGCCTTGGTCTGCAACGCGAACGGGTCGAACAGGGCGCGCGGCTCGCTGATCACCACGGAGGCCTGCGGCACGTTCTCGCCGGTGAAGGCGGGCAGGTAGGTCTTCTGCTGTGCGTCGGTGCCCCACTGGGACAGCGCGACCGCGACACCGCTCGGTGCGAGGATCGGCAGCGCCAGGCCCATGTCGCCGTGCGCGAGCGCCTCGGCGACAAGGGAATTGGTGACCGCACCGCGCTCGGAGGCCGCGCCTTCGAGCTCCTCGGGGACGTTGATCAGGGTGATGCCGAGTTCGGCGGCGCGCTCGAGCAGGTCGCGCGGCGCTTTGGCCGCGGCGTCGGCGTCGTAGGCGGCGGGGCGCAGGATCTCGGCGGCGAATTCCTTCACCGTCTCGACGATCATCTGCTGCTCGTCGGTGGGGGTGAGGTCGAAGAAGTCCTTGGTCTTGGCCTCGTTGGGGGCGAGCCGCTTCGGCTGGCCGTTGCCGGTGACCTTGGCGAAGGCGCGGGTGGCCGCGCCGAGCGTGCGGAAGCCGGTCTTGGTGCCCTCGTAGGTGACGCGCTCGATCGGCTTGCGCAGGTTGTACTTCTCGGCGAGTTCCGACCCGGTGAGGGTCGTCATCACCCGCATCGCCGCGCCCATCCAGTCCCGCTTGGGGTGGTTCAGGCCGACCGCGGACGTGTCTGGACGTCGCTTCGTTGCGCTGTCTCGAGTGCTCATCATCACCTGTTTTCTCGGGTGGGTGGGGTGAGGTCTTGTCCCAGCTATCTTACTCCTGAGTAAGACTATCTTACTGCAGAGTAAGAACCGCGTCGAGCTGCCGCTTATGTCGCCCTCACCGCTGTTTTTGTGCCACGCTGTGCCGGTGCCCATTGTTGCGGCGATCTTTGCCGTTGTCCTCGCAGTATGTACACCCCGATACGGATATCACCGGGATGAGCTGTATTTTCTGGCCGCGGGCAGGCACCTCGACTGGGGTTACCCGGATCAACCGCCGCTCACGCCGCTGCTTGCCAAGCTGATGAGCGCAATCGATCCCGATTCGTTATTCCTGCTGCGGCTCCCCGCGCTGGTCGCGGCCACCGTCGTCGTGGTCTGCGCCGGGCTGATGGCGCGCGAGTTCGGCGGCGGGCGCGCGGCGCAGGCGCTGGCGGCCGCCACGGTGGCGAGTGCCGCGATGGTCATGGGGATGGGCCACATGCTGAGCACCGCCGTGGTTGAGCTGGCTGTGTGGTCGGTGGTGTCGCTGCTTGTCCTGAAGTTGATGCGGCAGATCGGCGTTGTTGATCCGCCGAGCGAAGCTGTCGCCGCGTCACCCAGCCCGACGGATGCTGCCGCGACAGCAGGCGAGCGGCAAACGCGCAACGAGGCGGCGTGGTTGAGCGGTCCGCGGTGGTGGGTGCCGATCGGCGTGGTGGTCGGCGTCGGCTTGCAGAACAAGCTGCTGCTGATCTTCCTGGTGCTCGCGCTACTGATCTGCCTGCTGCTGCTCGGTCCGCGGAAGTTGTTCGCCACCAAGTACTTTCCGATCGCCGTCGGGATAGCCGCACTGATCTGGGCGCCGAATCTGGTGTGGCAGGCACGCAACGGCTGGCCGCAGTGGGAGATGAGCCAGGAGATCGCGGGCGGATCCTCCGGCACCTCGGATTCGCCGATCATGTTCGTGCTCTTGCAATTCGGGCTGATGGGCGCAGTGCTGGTGCCGCTGTGGGCGTTCGGACTGTGGCGACTGGCGCGTGATGCACGCTATCGAGCCTTCGCGGCGGCCTACGTGCTGCTGTTCGTGGTCTTCCTCGTCACCGGCGGTAAGGCGTACTACCTCGGAGCGATGTATCCGATTCTGCTTGCCGCCGGTGCCGTTCCGCTGGCGACCTGGCTGGGTCAGCGGCGAATTCGCTGGGCGGCAGTGAGTTTCGTGGTTGCGGTGAACGCGGTCGTCGGTGCGGTGCTGTTCCTGCCGATACTGCCGGTCTCGACCATGAAGGACTCTCCGGTCCTCGCGGTCAACTACGACGCGGGCGAAACGATCGGCTGGCCGGACTTCGTCCGTCAGATCGGTGATGTGCGCGCTCGACTCGGCGACAATGTCGCCGTCCTCACCGCCAACTACGGCGAGGCCGGCGCGATCGAACGGTTCGGCGCACCCTACAACTTGCCGAGACCGCATTCCGGCCACAATGCGTACTGGTGGTGGGGTCCGCCGAGCGATACCGCCACCGAATACCTCACCGTCGGCATGGACCGCGACTACCTGGCTCGCTTCTTCACCGACATCCAGCCTGCAGGCCAACTCGACAACGGCCTCGATCTCGACAACGACGAACAAGGCGAACCCCTCTTCATCTGCCGCAACCCCCGTGGCCCGTGGTCGGAGCTCTGGCCCAAGGCCAAACACCTCGGCTGATTCACCAGTGGCACACCACGGAGAGGTCTTCTCGCACGTTGCCGCAGCCATGTGCCACTCGTGCGCCGAATTGCGGTGAGGAGCACCGAATTGCGGTGCGAGAGTGACGAAGCCGGGAAGACGACGCGGGCCGGACCAGCAGGTGCTGATCCGGCCCGGGTTGCGTTGTGCCGCTTGTTATTCGCGGACGTAGTAGCGCAGCGTTCCGTATGCGGTGAGGGCGGCGAAGACGATGCCGACGGGTGCGATCACCAACGCGACCATCGCGATGTCGTCGCCGGTGATGCGCGGAAAGACCTTGCTGGCGAACAGATCTCCGAGCGCTCGGTCGATCACCAGCGGCCGCGCGATGAGCAACCCGACTACGGCGACGAGCGAACCGGCCAGCGCGGCGACCACCGCCTCCAAGAGGAACGGCAACTGGGTGTACCAGCGGGTCGCGCCGACCAGCCGCATGATGCCGACCTCGGTGCGGCGGGTGAACGCCGCGATCTGCACCATGTTCGCGATCAGCAGCAGCGCGGCGAACGCCTGCAGGATGGCAAGACCGAACGCGGCGTTGCGCAGCCCGTCGAACAGGCTGACCAGCCGGTCGACGATGTCCTTGTCGTTGCGCACCATGCCGACACCTGGCCGCTGATAGAACTTTTCGTAGATCTGCGGATACAGCGCCGCGTCTTTCATCTTCACTCGCAGCGACGCGGGCAGCGGCGTCTCGCTGACGTACTTGGCCAGCTCGGGCTGGTCCTTGAACGTCTTCTCCTTGGCCTCGCGGATGGCGTCGTCGCGGCTGAGGTACTGGACGGATTCGACATCCCTTGTCGACTTCAGGTCCGCCATCAGCGTCTTACACGGATCGCGCGAGCAGTCAGGGTCGTTGGCCGAGACGTCTTCGGTGAGGTAGAGCCGCACCTCGAGCCGGTCCAGGAAGTACTGCTCGGTCTTGTCGGCGATCCGCACCGCGAGCAGACCGCCACCGAGCATGGTGAGCGAGACCGCGACGGTCAGGATCATCGCGATGGTCATCGTGACGTTGCGGCGCAGGCCCGCGAAGACCTCGCTGAACAGGAAGCTCGCGCGCATCAGCGATCCACCCCGTACACGCCCGTCGCCTCGTCGCGCACCAAGCGGCCGCGGTCGAGTTCGATGACTCGCCTGCGCATGGCGTCGACGATGTGGTTGTCGTGCGTGGCCATCAGCACCGTGGTGCCGATCCGGTTGATCCGCTCCAGCAGCATCATGATGTCGCCGCTGGTGTCGGGGTCGAGATTGCCGGTCGGTTCGTCGGCAAGCAGCACGAGCGGCCGGTTCACGAACGCGCGGGCGATGGCAACCCGCTGCTGTTCACCGCCGGACAGCTCGGACGGTAGTCGGTCGGCTTTGCCTGCGAGCCCGACCATGTCGAGCACCTCGGGCACGGTGCGGTCGATGAACTGGCGCCGCTTGCCGATCACCTCCAGCGCGAACGCGACGTTCTGGTGCACCGACTTCTGCTGCAGCAGCCGGAAGTCCTGGAACACGCAGCCCATCCGCTGGCGCAGCTTCGGCACCTTGCGCCCCGGTAGCCGGTCCACGCGGAAGTCGGCGACCTGGATCTGCCCGGCGGTGGGGCTCTCCTCTTTGAGCAGCAGCCGCATGAAGGTCGACTTGCCCGAGCCGGACGGTCCGATGATGAAGACGAACTCGCCCTTGCCCACATCGACGGTGATGTTGTCCAGCGCGGGTCTCGTCGAGGTCTTGTACGACTTGGTGACGTTCCGCATGGTGATCACGGGGAGCCAGTGTAGCCAGCAATCCCGCGTTCACCGCGTTGCTGATCGTCGGGGCGCGGCAAGTCCGGCGCGTTCGGCGCGGTCGATCCAGCGAGTGCACCGGACGGTAGGTCGACGGATGCGGCCAGGGGGGTGAACGTCGGAACGTCACGCCGAAAGAGTCCGCAGTGCGGGTGCGCTCGACGTGACGACCGGTCGACGGTGGGTGCGCTCAGCGCGGCGGAGTTGCCGGAAGTACCGCTGCGGGAACGGTGTTCGGGCCGGGTTCGGTCACTGCCATGACCGGATGGTCCGGTTTGACGAACAGGTACAGCACGAACGTGGCGACCCAGGTCGCCATCAGGATCGCGGTGGAGCGGCTCGGTCGCACGGATTCCGAGCGCAGCGCTCGCGCGGATCCCTTCAGAAGCGAGATGGTGCTACGTGGTCTCACTGATTCCCTCCCGGCGCAACGCTGCGGCTACCCGCACCCGCAGTTCGCGGCCGACTTCGAATTGTTTGCCTGGCAGTGTGCGGGCAACCATTCGGATGTTCATCTGGTCAACGGTCAGGTCTTCGACGCCCATCACAGAGGGCTCATCGAGGAGCAGCGGTTTCAGCCGTGGATCCTCGTATGCCTTCGTGCCGACCTCGTGCAGGATCTCGTTGACCCTGGTGATGTCGGCGGTCGCGGCCACCGGGACGTCGATCGCGGCCCGCGCCCAATCCTTCGACAGATTCATGACTTTCACGATCTGACCGTTGGGCACGATGATCACTTCACCGTCCGAATTGCGCAGTGTGGTGATCCGCAACGTGACGTCCTCGACCGTACCCTCGGCCATCTCCGCTGAGCCAGTCACCGCGATGCGAACTACGTCACCGAAGCCGTACTGCCGCTCGGTGATCAGGAAGAACCCGGCCAGAATGTCCTGAACGATGCGCTGCGCGCCGAAACCGAGCGCGGCGCCGAGCACCGCGGCAGGTGCGACAAGGCCGGTGATCGCGAAACCGAGCCGCTGCAGGACCTCGATGCCGACCAGCACATAGATGATGGTCAAGATCACCCAGGTGACCACCTGCGCCAGCGCGTGCCGGTGCTTGGCCGCCTCGGTCCGCACCAACGCGTCGCCGCCGCGGAAACCCTCGTCGATCTTGCGGGTGATGCGGTCCCTGAGGAACGTGGCAAAGCGGCTGAACAGCACCGCACCGAGAATGTAGAGCACGATCTCGAGGCCGTTGGAACGTAGCCAGGTCGTGGTCTCCGAGGTCGACGCGAGTGACATGGTCAACATCTCGACTGAACTACCGACTGGACGCACGCCAGACAGGTTACCGCCGGATCTCCCCGCGTTCCGCGCAAGCCGCCCCGTCCGTGGGCGGTTGCGCGCGCCGCAACGGCGATCCGCGCGCCTGCTCCGGTGCTACGCGTCTTGGGCTTGCCGCATGCGCCAGCGGATACCCGATTCGATGAACCCGTCGATATCGCCGTCGAGCACCGCCGACGGGTTGTTGACCTCGTAGTTGGTGCGCAGATCCTTCACCATCTGGTACGGGTGCAGCACGTAGGAGCGCATCTGGTTGCCCCACGACGCGCCCTCGTTGGTCTTGAGGGCGTCCATCTCGGCGCGTTCCTCCTGGCGCTTGCGCTCCAGCAGCTTCGCCTGCAGTACGCGCATCGCCGAAATCTTGTTCTGCAGTTGGGATTTCTCGTTCTGACAGGTGACGACGATGCCGGTCGGGATGTGCGTCAGGCGCACCGCGGAGTCCGTGGTGTTGACGCTCTGGCCGCCGGGACCCGACGAGCGGTACACGTCCACCCTGATGTCGCCGTCGGGGATTTCGATGTGGTCGGTGGTCTCGACCACCGGCAACACCTCGACCTCGGCGAAGGACGTCTGGCGGCGGCCCTGGTTGTCGAACGGACTGATCCGCACCAGGCGGTGCGTGCCCATCTCCACCGAAAGAGTGCCGTAGGCGTAGGGCGCCTTCACCGCGAAGGTGGCGCTCTTGATGCCCGCCTCTTCGGCGTAGGACGTGTCGTAGACCTCGACGGCGTACTTGTGCCGGTCGGCCCAGCGGATGTACATGCGCATCAGCATCTCGGCCCAGTCGGCGGCGTCCACACCACCGGCGCCGGAGCGAATGTTGACCAGCGCGTCGCGCTTGTCGTACTCGCCCGACAGCAGGGTGCGGACCTCCATGGCCTCTACGTCCGCGCGCAGCGCGGCCCGTTCGCTGTCGGCGTCGGCGAGCGCGGAGACCCGGGAGTCGCCCTCTTCGTCCTCGGCCAGCTCGTACAGCACCGGCATGTCGTCGAGGCGTTCGCGCAGCTTCTCGACGCGGCCGAGCTCGCTCTGCGCGTGCGACAGCTCGCTGGTCACCTGCTGAGCGTGCTCCTGGTCGTTCCACAGATCGGGATCTGCGGCTTGGTGCTCGAGCTCGTCGATGCGTCGGCGCAGCTCCTCGATGTCGAGGACCGATTCGACCGTCTTGAGGGTGGCGTCGAGTTCGGCGAGATCAGCGGAAACGTCAGGATGCACGATGCTCAAGCCTACTGGTACCGGGAGGTCGGGAGCGCAGCCAGTCCGGCTCACCGTGTATTCGGGTCTTGCCGATTCGCTACGAGAGAGTCGCGTTCGGGTCCGGGGTCGGCGTAGGTGCGCTCGCGGAGTCGAATGATTAGGGCCGGGAGGCTGTCTGAGGGGGTGTGTTGGTAGTGCACGGGGCGCCGGAGGTGGGTTCGCGAGCTGGCGCCCCGCTGTCGGTGGGCCGTGCGGTCGGTGGGCTGTGTGCAGGGGCGTGGAACGCGCGCAACCGGAGCGGCTTCGGACGCAACCTCTTCGCCACCCCAGGCTTCCAGCTCAGACTCCGCCGCCGCTCCGGTCGCATCGATCGCTGAGTGGGAACTGGTGGCGGCATCGCCCGAGAGGCCCCCGCCACCAGTTCCCACTCGGCGGCGGCGAACCATCGGTATGTCCGTCCAGTGGTCGAGAAGCGCGCTCGTGCGTGCCGAAGATGGGTTCGCGGTGTGCTTGCCGTCGGTCTGCGGTGCGGAGGCGAACGTGAAACGTGCGCTGCCGGTGGGGTGTTCGTTCGGCGCGGGCGGCCTACACCGCGCGGAGGGCGCCGGGGCGGCGGCCGGTCAGGGCGTCGATGGCGGTTGCGGTGGGTTCGTCGGCAGGCAGGTGGATGATCAGATGCTGGTCGTCGTCGGCGGAGAGGTCGAGGATTTCGTAGGCCAAGCGCAGGTGGCCTGCCTCGGGATGGGTGAAGCGGGTGATGCCGGTGGCGGTGGGGAGGCTCGGCACGGTGTCGACCCGGTCGGTGAAATCGGGGCCTGCGGTGATGGTGAGCTCGTCGGCGAGCGCGGCGATGTGCGCGTCATTGCGGAACGGGCCCTGCTTGAGGGTGGCGACCAGGTGGTCGGCCTGGTGCGACCAGTCCGGGTAGGCGGTACGGGCGCGGGCATCGGTGAACACGTGCCTGGCCAGATTCGCCGGGGTGCTGTCGAAAAGGCCGGTCGGTGCCATCAGCCGGTGGTAGCCGTCGGTGTGGGCCAGGACCTCGGTGAGCCTGTTCACGATCACCGCAGGCGCTGGTTCCAGTCGGTCGAGGATGGCGCGGACCGCGGGGCGCACCTCCCTGGGCGGCACGGCATCGCCCATGCAGGTGAAACCGCTGTCGACCGATTTGGTGAGGCGGTGCAGGTGGACTCGTTCGCTGGGAGCCAGACGCAGTGCGTCGGCGAGCGCGGACAGCACCTGCGGGGACGGTCGGCGGTCGCGACCTTGTTCGAGGCGAGTCACATACTCGACGCTCACGCCCGCCAAGGTCGCCAACTCCGCGCGGCGCAGGCCAGGGGTCCGGCGGCGC
Source organism: Nocardia altamirensis NBRC 108246 (assembly GCF_001612685.1). Taxonomy (GTDB): domain Bacteria; phylum Actinomycetota; class Actinomycetes; order Mycobacteriales; family Mycobacteriaceae; genus Nocardia; species Nocardia altamirensis. The sequence goes on along the minus strand of NZ_BDAY01000036.1, from coordinate 45,038 downwards.
GTGCCGGTGGGCAGCCCCACCTGGGCCGGGGTGACCGCCTCGCGCCGCGTGCGGAGGAACAGGCCCAGCTCGTTGTCGCTCACCCTTCGAACGTAACAAGGGCGAGCCCGCAAAGGGTGTCCCTGCCACTACCACTCTCACGGCGGCCTTCCTAGCCGTGGCGCCGCGCAGCAGATTGGGAGTCGCGGCGACCGAGGGTGGTCGCCGGACCTGTGGAGGAGGAAATAATGTCGGCATTGAAACTCGCGGTGATCATCGGCAGTGTCCGGGAGGGACGTTTCGGACCGGTTGTCGCGGAATGGTTCACCGAGCACGCCAGGAATCACGGTGCGTTCGAGGTGGACGTCATCGATCTGGCCGATGCGGATATTCCACTGGCATTGCCCGCCGTCTCGCCTGCGCTCGAGCCGAACCCCGAGCGGCCTGCCGGGATGACGGACCTCACTCGGCAGCTGTCCGAGGCCGATGCGTTCGTGATCGTCACACCCGACTACAACCGCAGTGTCCCCGCCGCGCTGAAGGCCGCGATCGACTGGCATTTCACCCAATGGGACAGCAAGGCAATCGGATTCGTCGGATACAGCGGGCTGAGCGGCGGGTTGCTCGCGATCGAGCACCTGCGGCAGATCTTCAACGAACTCAACGCACACACCATCCGCAACTACGTCTCGTTCCCGCGCTACTACCTGCTGTTCGACGAGGAAGGCAAGCTGCGCGAACCCGACGAGCCCGCAGAGGCGGCCCAGGCCCTCCTCGACCAACTGCACTGGTGGGCCGACGCATTGACCGCGGCCCGAGCTGTCTCGGTGGCATGAAGTCACAGACCTTCTTGACGGTGCACAGACTCTGTAGCTGCTGTGAACCGTGCGGAAGGTCTGTGGGCGGGACCCGATAGGGTGCGGGGCGTGGCTGAGCACTCCTCTGATCTCGAACTTGCGCTGCGGTTGGCCGATGAGGCCGATGCGATCACCAGGGCGCGGTTCGGCGCGCTCGATCTGCGGGTGGACGCGAAGCCGGACCTGACGCCGGTCTCGGATGCCGACCTTGCGGTGGAGAAGGCGATCCGGCAGGTGCTGTCCGAGCAGCGGCCTGGCGATTCGGTGCTGGGCGAGGAGTTCGGCGGTGACGCCGAGTTCACCGGGCGGCAGTGGGTGATCGATCCGATCGACGGCACCAAGAACTTCGTGCGCCGGGTGCCGATCTGGGCGACGTTGATCTCCTTGCTCGAAGACGGTGTGCCGGTGGTCGGTGTGGTGAGCGCGCCCGCGCTGTCCCGGCGTTGGTGGGCTGCCGCCGGATCGGGTGCCTGGACAAGCTTCGATGCCGAAGCGCCGAAACCGATCTCGGTGTCCGCCGTCGAGGAACTGTCCGCCGCGAGCCTCGCCTTTTCCAGCCTCTCCGGCTGGCATGCGCGCGGGCTGCGTGAGAAATTCCTCGCCCTCACCGACGACGTCTGGCGCGTCCGCGGCTACGGCGACTTCTTCACCTACTGCCTGCTCGCCGAGGGCGCGGTCGACATCGCCACCGAACCCGAAGTCTCCCTGTGGGATCTGGCCGCACTGGACATCCTCGTCCGCGAGGCAGGCGGTCGCTTCACCTCCCTCGCCGGCGCCGACGGCCCGCACGGTGGCGACGCCATCGCCACCAACGGCCTACTCCACGACGAAGTCCTCACCCGCCTCCGCCCCTGATCCTCGAGCTCGGCCCTGATCGGCACCGCTCAGCGGGCAGTCGACGGCAGCACTACCAGCCGAAGCATCAAGCCCTCTCGGTCATGTCCCGCTCGCCACTGGAAGTCTGCGCACCCGGGACATGGCTGCGGCGACACGCCGCCGATCCCTCGCTGATGTCCCGTTCGGTGCGGGGCGTGCTCGCCATTGGGGCATGGCTGCGAGTGACAGAGATCGTCGCCTGGTGTCCCTTCGCCGCTGGAAGTCCGTGCGTCTGGGACGTGGCTGCGGTGATGGGCCAGAGGGCCGGGCCATGTCCTGTTCGCTGCTGGGCGTTTGCGCGTCCGGGGCATGTCTGTGGCGACACGCTAGTAATTGCTCGCTGATGTCCCGTTCGATCGTGGACTTGGGACATGGTTGTGAGTGTGGTGGGTTAGTCCGTCAGGGACTTCTCCATCAGGACGACGTGGGTGGTGCCGTGGAACTGGGGCGGCAGTGGTGTTTCCCGGAGTTCGGTGAAACCCTGTGCCGCGTAATACTTTCGGAGCACCTGGTTGTCGGCGGCGGTGTCGAGGCGTTGCACGGTGATGCCGTTGGCCAGGGTGTAGTCGGCGCAGAACTGGATGATGCGTCCGCCGAGGTCGCGTCCGCGCTGCTCCGGCGCGACCATCAGGCCGTGGATGTAGCCGGCTTCGGTGTCGTCGTCCGCGCCCCAGAACTCCGGATCTCGCCAGATGACGCGGACCGCCGCGAGCAACGCACCCGAGTCGTCACGCCAGACGAACCATTCGCCGCGCGCCGCCTCCTCGGCAACCACTGCGCTGGGATACTCGCCGGGCACCCACTGTCCGATGCCGTTGTCGACCATCCACTGAGCCAGCCGATTACGCAGGTGCGCGATGTCCTCGGCATCGTCAGGACTAGCCACGATCATCGGAGCCGATTCCGGCATGGTTGTTCCTCTCCCAGCGGGCCCGCCCGCTGCACAACCCGCCGCGGTACGGAAACTGAAGCCGACCCTCGTTCAAGCCAGGTCGCAATCGACATTACCGACGCACGCACCGAACCCGTTCCGCCGCCCGGATCGTCGACTCGGCACGTGAAGAACGTGCCGGGCACCGAGGCCGCGATCTCGCGCGGATCCGGTAGGCGAGGTCATCTGTCCTGCGGTGCACCGAAATAGGCGAAACGGGAGACGGGTGGCAGGTCATTGCCGTAGCCGTCGTAGCGCGTACTTGGCCACTGTGCCGAGGCACGCCGATCGAGGCGCGGGTGGCGCAGCGCGATCTCGCGCAGACGGTTCATTTGCCGGGTGGCCGGTCATTGCCGTCGCCGTGTTACCGCGTGTCTGACCACTGTGCCGAAGCATGTCGATCGAGGCGCGCGCGAGTGGCGCAGCGCGATCTCGCGCGGATCGGGCAGACGGGTGACTTGCCGGGTGGCAGGTCATTGCCGTCGCCGTCGTAGCGCGTGTCTGACCACTTGTGTCGAAGCATGTCGATCGAGGCGCGCGAGTGGCGCAGCGGCGCGATCACGCAGATCGGGCAAACGGACCATTCGCCGTGTGGTGCACCGAATTTGGGCGCAGCGTGGTCGCGTAGCAGATCTCTCCGTCGCCATCACATCGCACACCGCCCTGACTACCGTGGTGGCGTTGCCGGGGTGAGGTCGACGCCGGCCGGCGGACGCAGTCGACGCAGCGTTCCGTCCATGCTGGTGACGTACAGCGCCCAGCCGTTGCCGTCGGGGGCGATGCGGACCGAGGTGGCGCCGTCGGGTGGGTTGCGCATCGGACCCGCCTTGATCAAGCCGGTGATGATCGCGCAGCCCGAGCCGGTGCCGGTGTCGATCTGGTAGATGGCGCCGACGACATGGTCGGCGACGAATAGTGCTCCGGCGCGGGTGGCTTCCATATCGTCGAGGAGTCCGAACACCTGCGGAACGCCGGAGACGACGGTCTGGGTGGTTGGCGAGTCGAGGGGGATGCGGAAGATCCGTGCCGTCAAATTGTCGGCATAGATCGACTTTCCATCGGCGGCAAGGGCAATGCCGTTGCTCAGCGGCAGATTGGACCAGGTCTTGGTGTACTCGCCCGTGGACGGTCGGTAGCGTCCGATGCCGGTCAATGGTCCGTTGACGCCGATCGTCGTGAACAGTAGATCGCCGTCCGGAAGCAACAGCAGGCCGTTCGGCCCATTCAGCCCGGTGAGCTGGACCGTCACCGCGCCGGTCGCGATCTCGTACCGCTGCAGTGTGCCGGGACCTGCCGTCAGCCCGTCCCCGGTGAGAAAGTAGACGTACGGCCCGGCAACCCGCACGCCTGCCGGATTGTCGAGACCTGTCACCAGTTTTTCGAATCGGCCGGTGCTGTCGACATGTGCGAGGAACCCGTCGACGATGCCGGTGACATAGAACCCACCCGCACCGTCGGAGTCGAGGTTCTCCAGATTGCCGACGCCCTCGACCAGCGTCGTTGCCTCCCAACCGGCTGCGCACATGTCCGGGAACGGCTCGGCACTAGCCATCGGCGCGGTGGCGACGATCCCCGCGAACACGGCCACTGTCAGCGCCGCAGCTCGAATTCGATTGCTCCCCATCCCTCTTCTCATGCCCGTCAACCTAACAAAGCCGCACCAGCGCGGCTGTGCGGCGAATCTCGGTCAGTGCGGCGAAGTCCCAGCTCAGCGCGTCGGGCGCGGCGAAAGTCGAATGGTTTGTCCCCATGTGGAGAACTCACAACCCGACCTGGATCAATACCGACGTCTCGGTAGCGCCGCTCGCGCACGCTCGTAGGATGGGCCGGGTGACTCCCCCCGATGCATTCGCGGCCGTGGCGACCGACACCGATCCCGGTGTGGACGCCGGATCAGTTGCGGCGCAAGAGGTTCTACGCCGAGTCTTCGGCTACGACCGCTTCCGCGGTGACCAGCGCGAGATCGTGGAACACGTGGTCGCGGGCGGTGACGCGCTGGTCCTGATGCCGACCGGCGGCGGTAAGTCGCTCTGCTATCAGGTGCCTGCACTGGTGCGGCCCGGCGTCGGCGTGGTGATCTCGCCGCTGATCGCCTTGATGCAGAACCAGGTGGATGCGCTCAGCGCACTCGGCGTGCGCGCCGGATTCTTGAACTCGACCCAGTTCCCGGACGAACGCCGCACCGTCGAGGCGCAATTCGTCGCGGGCGAGCTCGACCTGCTGTACCTCGCGCCGGAGCGGCTGCGGATGGAGTCGACGGCCCAGCTGTTCGACCGCGGCAAGGTGGGACTGTTCGCCATCGATGAGGCGCACTGTGTTTCGCAGTGGGGCCACGACTTCCGGCCCGACTACCTGGCGCTGTCGGTGCTGCACGAGCGCTGGCCCGAGGTGCCGCGTATCGCGCTGACCGCGACCGCGACCGCGAAGACCAGCGACGAGATCGTCCAACGCCTCGACCTCGGCACCGCCAAGCGCTTCATCGCGAGTTTCGATCGCCCCAATATCCAGTACCGGATCGAGCCGAAGAACAAGCCGGATCGTCAGCTGCTCGAGTTCATCCGCACCGAGCACGCCGGGGACGCGGGCATCGTCTACTGCTTGTCCCGCAACTCGGTCGAGAAGACTGCGGCGTTCCTCACCGAGAACGGTGTCACCGCCGTGCCGTATCACGCGGGCCTGGACAACCGCACCCGCGCGGAGAACCAGACCCGGTTCCTGCGTGAGGACGGTCTGGTGGTCGTCGCGACGATCGCCTTCGGCATGGGCATCGACAAGCCGGACGTGCGTTTCGTCGCCCATCTCGACCTGCCGAAATCGGTGGAGGGCTACTACCAGGAGACCGGCAGGGCCGGACGTGACGGGCAGCCGTCGACCGCGTGGATGGTGTACGGCCTCAACGACGTTGTGCAGCAACGCAAGATGATCGATTCGTCCGAGGGCGACGCCGCCCATCGCCGTCAGCTGCAACTGCACCTGGACGCGATGTTGGCGCTGTGCGAGACGGTGACCTGTCGGCGCGTGCAGTTGCTCAACTACTTCGGTCAGTCCAGCGAGGCGTGCGGCAACTGCGACACCTGCCTCACCCCGCCCGAGTCGTGGGACGGCACCGTCGCCGCGCAGAAGCTGTTGTCTGCGGTGCTGCGGCTGAAGCGGGAACGCGGCCAAAGTTTCGGCGCGGGCCACATCGTCGACATCCTGCTCGGCAAGCAGAATCCCAAGGTACTGCAGCACGATCACCACGAGCTGAAGGTCTTCGGGATCGGCACCGATCTGCGCGATATCGAATGGCGCGGCGTGGCACGGCAATTGCTCGCCCTCGGACTGCTCGCGGTGCACGGCGACTACGGGGTGCTCACCCTCACCGACGCGAGCAACGAAGTGCTCTTCGACGGTCGCCAGGTGCGGCTGCGTCGCGAGCCGGAACGCGCGACCAAGCCTGCGCGTGTCGCCAAGGCGGGCAAGTCAGCGCCCGCGGACATGGCTCCGACGGACGTCCCGGTGTTCGAGCGACTGCGGGGATGGCGGGCGGCCACCGCGAAGGAACAGGGCGTGCCAGCCTATGTGGTCTTCCACGACGCCACGCTGCGGGAGATCGCTGCCCGTAAGCCGACAAGTCTGACCGAGTTAGGCACGGTGGGCGGTGTCGGTGAGAACAAGCTGGCCAAGTACGGTGCGGGCGTGCTGGAGGTCCTCGCCGAAAAGTGACATTATGCACCATTCGGTCTGTACGTTGATGACTCCGCTACCTCTGGTAGGTGACCCGAAAGTCATTGTGCGGTACCGGCGTTCGCTCGCCGAACGTGAACGTTACCCATGCGAATAAGCTAATGGGACAGTCTGCGGTAACCATCCGGTTGCCCGCTGTGCTCCTTTTGTTCAGACGGCCTCGTAAAGCTCCGATCATCCGACATCGCAACGAACAATGGAGTTTTCGCTCATGCCCCCTGTCTCGCCGCGTTCCATGCCCCGCCGGTTCCGCGCGGGCGCCATCGTGGGCGCCGCTGTTCTCGTCGGTACCCTGGCCGCCTGCGGCTCCGCCGACTCACCGAAGCAGAGCAACGGCGACCTCATCAGCCCCAAGGCCCAAGGCACGCTGAGCGATAACGGCGGCGCCCGCCGGACCACCGGCGACCGGACCGAAGCGCTGCGCGCCTCGCTCAACGGCAACCAGGCCAAGAACGTCATCCTGCTGATCGGTGACGGCATGGGCGACTCCGAGATCACGGTGGCGCGCAACGTCGCCGAGGGCGCTGGCGGCTACTTCAAGGGCATCGACGCCCTGCCGCTCACCGGCTCCTACACGCACTACTCGCTGGACAAGAAGACCGGAAAGCCGGACTACGTCACCGAGTCCGCGGCCAGCGCCAGCGCATGGGCGACCGGCACCAAGACCTACAACGGCGCCATCAGCGTCGACCTCAAGGGCGCGCCGCAGGCCAACCTGACGGAGATCGCCAAGGCCAACGGCAAGGCCACCGGCAACGTGTCCACCGCCGAAATCCAGGACGCCACCCCGGCTGTGCAGGCCGCGCACGTCACCGAGCGCAAGTGCTACGGCCCGGAAGAGACCCTGGCCAAGTGCCCGACCAACGCGCTGGAGAACGGCGGACTCGGCTCCATCAGCGAGCAGCTGCTCAACACCCGCGCCGACGTCACCCTCGGTGGCGGTTCGAAGAGCTTCGAGCAGAAGGCGACTGCGGGCAAGTGGCAGGGCCAGACGCTGAGCGAGCAGGCCAAGGCCCGCGGCTACAACCTGGTCTCGGACAAGGCAGGCCTGGACGCCGTCGCCAAGGCCGACCAGGACGCGCCGGTGCTCGGCCTGTTCTCGCCCGGCAACATGCCGATCCGCTGGGCAGGCGAGACCGCCGTGCCGAACGGCCTGAACGCGCCCGCGCAGACCTGCAAGCCCAACCCGGACCGCGCCGCCACCCTGCCCGACCTGGCGACCATGACCCGCAAGGCGATCGACCTCCTCAAGGAACGCAAGGACGGCTTCTTCCTCCAGGTCGAGGGCGCCTCGATCGACAAGCAGGACCACGCCGCCAACCCGTGCGGCCAGGTCGGTGAGACCGTCGACCTCGACGAGGCCGTGCAGGCCGCCCTCGAATTCGCCAAGAACGACGGCAACACGCTGGTCATCGTCACCGCCGACCACGCGCACAGCAGCCAGATCGTCCCGCTGGAGACCAAGTCGCCCGCGCTGACCAGCAAGGTCGTCACCAAGGACGGCGCCGAGATCGGCATCTCCTACGGCACCGCCGACGCGGGTGGTTCGCAGGAGCACACCGGCACCCAGCTGCGCGTCGCCGCCTACGGCCCGCGCGCCGCGAACGTGGTCGGCCTGACCGACCAGACGGACATGTTCTTCACCATCTCCGACGCACTCGGACTCGACCGGACCAAGAAGCCGGTCCAGGCCGCGAAGTAAGACATCCGCCAACGCCGCTGCCCCGCCCCGACATGACCATTGCCCGCCCGATAGGCGAAGATGGTCGTCGGGCGGGGCAGCGGCGTATGGAGGATCGTATGCGTGACAACAGCTTTGGCCGCAGGGGATTCCTGGCCGGTGCGGCGGGCGTCGCGGCAGGTGCGTCGCTGGTCGGCCTGTCGCCCGCGGAGGCAGTGCCGGTCGCGCCGGGCGTCACCAAGTTCGGCTTTCCTACCGACCGCACGCTGCGGGTACTGGTGACCGGTGACGCAGGCACCGGTTTACGCGCGCAATGGGCGGTGGCCGAAGCGATACGTACCCTCCACCGCCGGGAACCGGTGTCGCTGGCCGTCGGCCTCGGCGACAACATCTACGAGAGCGGACCGAACAGCGGCACCGATCCACAATTCGCCGACAAGTTCGAAAACCCCAATGCCGGACTGGATTTCCCGTGGCTGATGGTGCTCGGCAACCACGACACCAGCTCTGTGCTCGGCGGTGACGGCGGCTGGCTGCTGCGCGGCAACCACGAGGTCGAGTACCACGCGAACTCACCACGCTGGTGGATGCCGAGCCGCTACTACTCCGTTCGAGTCCCCGAGCAGCGGCCCGTCGTCGAATTCTTCGTCCTCGACCTCAACCCGCTCGCCGCCTACATCCCGCCGATCCTCTCGCCCTATTGGGCGGTCGACGGGCAGTTCATGAACGAGCAGCGCGCCTGGCTGGACCGCGCCATCGCCGAATCCACCGCCACCTGGAAGATCGCCTGCACGCACCACCCTTACCTCAACAACGGCCCGCACGGCGACGCGGGACGCTACGAAAACCTGCCCATCGAACCGATCAACGGCGTCCACGTGAAGCGGTTCTTCGAAGACCATGTGCTCGGCAAGTGCCAGTTCCTGCTGTCCGGACACGACCACTCGCTGCAGGTGCTCGAGCCGACCGTCGAATCCAAAGGCACCCGCCAGATCGTGTCCGGCGCCGCCGCCAAAACCGTTGGCGCCGAGCCGGCCATCACTCCCCGCGGCAGACACAACGCCCTGTTCGAGAACTACCACCAGCTCGGTTTCATGGTCCTCGACCTGACCGCGACCACCGTCGATCTGCGCGTGCACACCGTCGACGCCGCGACCGCTGCCACCACCGAAGCATTTACCCGACGTCTCGTCTGAATACCAACTGCGTTGCGCCGCGTGCGAATTGCGGCGTCAAGCCACCTCGGCCCACTACGGTGCAGCGTATGGCTCCCGGTGATGGCCCCGATGACGTCTCCACCAGCTCGCCAGGCGGTGAAGCCCCGGACGCGCAACCCAGCTCCTTCCGCGGCGTCGACCCCGCCGTCGAAGGTGTCTGGCTCCATCATCGCCCACCCGTCCGTTCCCGCCTGCCCCGCCTGTCCACGATCCTGCTGACCCTCGCCTTCATCGGGCTGCTGGTCCTCTGGCTCTTCGTGCACTAGAGCGGCCCGCGCCACGAGCAATGCGTGCACCCGCCCCTCCGGCTTCGCTGTCGCCATCCTCGCTGGGCCCTACCAGGGAATAATCCGGTTGCCGCGTCACTTAAGGTTGATCGTTATGAAGGAGAAGGGGCGCAAGGTCATCGCGACCAACCGCCGGGCGCGGCACAACTACACGATCCTGGACACCTACGAGGCCGGGGTCGTGCTGGTCGGTACCGAGGTCAAGAGTCTGCGGGAAGGCAAGGCCTCACTGGTGGACGCCTTCGCGACGGTCGACAACGGCGAGGTGTGGTTGCGTGGGCTGCACATCCCCGAGTTCAGCCACGGCACCTGGACCAACCATTCGCCGCGCCGCATCCGGAAGTTGTTGCTGCACAAGCGCGAGATCGACCGGCTGGTCGGCAAGTCACGCGAAGGCAATCAGACGCTGGTGCCACTGTCGATGTACTTCTCCGACGGCAAAGTCAAGGTCGAGCTCGCGCTCGCCAAAGGCAAGCAGGACTACGACAAGCGCCAGGACCTGGCCAAGCGCACCGCTGAGCGCGAGGTCACCCGCGAGCTAGGGCGGCGGATCAAAGGCATGCGGTGACCGCCGTCCTGCTCGCGATCGTGGCCGCCATCGGCTACGGCGTGAGCGACTTCTACGGCGGAGTGGCGTCGCGGCGGGTGACCGCGCTGCGGGTCGTCATCTACTCCTACCCGTTTTCGGTCGTGTTGGTGCTGCTGCTCCTGCCGTTCATCGAAGGGACGCCGGACGCGGCGTCGATCGGGTGGGGGTTGGCGGCAGGCGTCGCCAGCGGTGTCGCTGTGTGGTGGTTCTATGCCGCGCTCGCCAGCGGGCCGATGGCGGTGGTGTCGCCGCTGACCGCGGTGTTGGTCGCGGGAATACCTGTGCTGCTCGGCCTGGTGATCGGGGAGCGGCCCGGTCCGCTCGCGTACGCCGGGATCGTGTTCGCGCTGATCGCGGTGCTGCTGGTCAGTCGCGAATCACCCGACGACGTCACCGAGGAGATCACCGGTGGGCGCGAACTGCGGTTCACCAAGAAGGTGGCGCTGCTCACCATCGGATCCGGCGTCGCGTTCGGACTCATGTTCGTGTTCCTGCACGCGACCGCCGCCTCGGCCGGACTGTGGCCGTTGCTTGCGCAGCGCGCCGCCGCCACCGGGGTCGTGTGGATCACCGCCCTGTCCAGAGGACAGTTCAAGCGGCTGCGCGGCGAACCGTTGCGGTTGGCGTTCTACATCAGCGTGCTCGACGTGATCGGCAACGCGGCGCTGCTGTACGCGTTCCACGGATCGATGCTGTCGCTGGTCAGCGTCATCGGCTCGCTGTATCCGGCGGCCACCGTCCTGCTGGCGATGGTGCTGCTCGGCGAGCGCGTCGGCCGGCAACAACAAGTCGGCATGGTGCTCGCCCTGCTCGCCGTCGGCCTGATCGCCGCAGCCTGACTGCGCCTGCCCGCACACGCGGCGACACCGCCGAATAATGGGAAGAACCGCCCTCGCGGCGGTGTTAACATGAACAGCCCGGCAAGGTGTCGGGACGTACGGGGCTGAACGGTTTCGACTGCGTACGTAGATCTAGGGGAAGCGTGTCGGTGCAGGCAAGAGACCACCGTAAGCGTCATTGCAACCAATTAAGCGCCGATTCCAATCAGCGCGAGTACGCCCTCGCTGCCTAAGTAGCCAGGTCGTCTCTGTCAGTCCGGGTTCGTCCCTCGACCCGGGTACTGGCATCAGCTAGAGGGAATTACCGTCCGAGCCGGTCGCGGGTTCGGATGGGACATCTAACAGCGACTGGGATCGTCATCTGAGCTTGTTCGCGAGACTCGGAGATCCAAGCAGAGACACAGCGAACTGCACACGGAGAAGCCCTGGAGAAACGGCGGAGGACCCGGGTTCGATTCCCGGCAGCTCCACTCGATGCGAGGCCCATGCCCACGGAGGGCGTGGGCCTTGTCTCGTTTCGTCGTGTTTTGTGGGGGCGCAGCCCCCACACCCCGCCCGGCGGGCTTCGCCCCCTGACCCCCTCCCCACGTTCGCCAGTCCCGAGGCCGCGCCCCCGGACCCCTCCCAGGTCCGCCAGGCCCGAAGCCCGTGTCCCTGGATCTCCTCCCGCGTTCGCCTGTCCTGAAGCCGCGCCCAGGGACCCCTTTCCGGTTCGCAGGTCCCGAAGCTGCGCCTCTGGATCCTCTCCCGGGGTCTGCCGGTCCCAATGCCGTAGCCCGTTGGTCGGTATACGTCCGGTGTATATTTCGGTGCCGCACTGGGAGTTGGGCTCGCCTCGTTCTGCCTGCCTTGCGGCAAACCCCAGCTCAACTACTGCGGAAGTAGGGGATTTCATTTCATGACTGACGCGGTCACGAAACAAGCTCACGGCTCAGATACTCGCCGCCACAAGGTCACTGGCGATGTTCACCTTTTGCTGCGACGCGGAAACGAGGTGCTTTTCGGTCAGCGCCATAACACGGGCTTCGAGGATGGGGCCTGGCACTTGCCGTCCGGCCATCTCGAAGCCGACGAATCTGTTGTCTCTGCCCTGATCCGTGAAGCCAACGAGGAAATCGGCGTAACGATCAAACCGGACGATGTCCAGTTCAGCCACATCATGCACAACTCCTCGTCGGGTGGCCGGATGGCATTCTTCTTCACTGTGCGGAACTGGAAGCGCGAACCAGACAACCGCGAGCCGGACAAATGTTCTGCCCTGGAATGGTTTTCAACCGATGCGTTGCCTGATCACATGATCGACTACTGTCGCGTGGCGATGCGGTCTATCGCAGATGGCAATAGCTTCTCGGTTTACGGCTGGTAGCACTGCCGAGCCTGGCACCGCCAGGTCCAGGCGACAGAAATCGGCATCCCGGGTACCTGACTCGCGGTCGCATCAGGTCGGCGGTAGCTCGTTTTCGTCCTCGATTCGTCGCCGGATCGCCTCCGCGGAATGATCCTTCGTTATGCGCTCAGGCCACAGGATCACGGCGGTCAGCACCATCAGTGGCACGCCAATCACGGTTACCCATCCGAGCGTGATCCATCCGCTGTTCACCTAATTTCGCTGTCCTGCACCGAGATTGGTTCCACATTAATCGCGAGTACGGGTGCAGTGGCAATCGCTGACTCCGAATCGGCGTGGAGTTCTGCGTATTCGTCGGGACTGACCGGCCACCCGTCCGGCCTGACCAGCCACCATGTGCCATCCGAGTGCTGGAGATAGTGCGGTCCGTCGTTCGGTGCCAGCGCCAGCTTATGGAGGTCTTCGTCGTCGCGTCGTGCGGGAAGGTCCATCGCCCGCCCCCTTCGATTGCTCGGTTGATGAGCGCCCGCCGTCAGGGACCAATGGGCACCGTGTCTACCCGGCTTTGGGGGATGACCGATGACCAGGTGGGGCCGCTCTCCCGTCGCCGCGCTTTGCACACAGCGTCTCGTTGATCGTTGGGACGGCGGAACCTCGTACATTTCCCACTTGGGGACGTCCTGAGGGGTGTACAACGTCCTTATGTCGAATGAGCGGTTACGGGCCGCCATGGCGGTCGGAGGATGGACCCACTCGAGCTTGGCCGAGGCGACGGGGGTCGATCCGAAATCGGTTGAGCGATGGGTGAATCTCGGTCGGATCCCCCGTCGGCGTACCGCAATCCAAGCCGCCGAGACCCTCGGCGAGGACGTTCACGCCCTGTGGCCTGCCCTGCGGCAGGCGCGCACAGCCCGCGCTGTCAGCCCCGAACTCGTCGGTCTCTACGACCAGCGGGCTGACGTCCCGGCGTCGATGTTCGTCAACCTGTTCGCGGCAGCACGCCACCACATCGACGTCCTGGTGTACGCGGCGGTTTTCCTCCACGAGGCGTACCCCCGGCTCAATGATCTGTTGATCGAACGGGCCGAGGCGGGCTGCGCGATTCGGATAGCCGTGGGTGATGCGGACAGTGTCAACGTCCAACAACGGGGCAAGGAAGAGAAATTCGGGCACGGCATTGAATCTCGTTGCCGTCTCGCGCTGATGCACTACCGGGCTCTGCACGCCACGCCCGGAATCGAGCTGCGTACGCACGACACGATCCTCTACAACAGCATTTATCGTGCCGACAACGAAATGGTGGTCAATGCCCACGTGTGGGGAGTGAATGCCTACGGTGCGCCCGTCTGGCACCTGCGACGTACCCTCGACGGCGGCCTGTTCGACACCTACACCGACAGTTTTGACGCGGTCTGGCACACGGCCCGGCCGGTGGAAGGGTAAACCGATGGCGCGCACCGAGTTCTACGACGATCCTGCCGCACCCGAGCCGAACAGTCTCGTGGTCGCGTCCTCCGCCGTGGTGTGTGACGACCAGGGCCGCATTCTGCTGCAGCGGCGTGCTGACAGCGGACTGTGGGCGTTGCCCGGTGGCGGTATGGAGATGACCGACAGCCTGCCCGGCTGCGCGGTTCGAGAGGTTAAGGAAGAGACCGGTCTGGACATCGAAATCACCGGGCTTGTAGGCACTTACACCGATCCCCGCCACGTGATCGCCTACAGCGATGGCGAGGTCCGACGTCAGTTCAATGTGTGCTTCCTGGCCCGTGTCATCGGGGGAGACCTCGCTATCTCCGACGAGTCCACCGAACTGCGGTTCGTAGTTCCCGCGGAACTGGATAGCCTCGACATGCACCACACGCAGCGACTCAGGCTGTCCCATTACCTGGAGGGCAGATCCGCGCCGTACCTCGGCTAGAGATTCGGCGTGTGCGTGTCCCGAAGCAGCGCCGCACGTCCCCATCTAGGTCTGCTTGTTGGTTGTCGCGAAGATAGGTTGATCGACCGATTCGGGAGGACCCGAGGGTCGCGGATCATCGGCGCATGATTCGAATGCTACGAAGAGCGTTGGTTGCGTTGGGGTGTGCGGGGATCGTGCTGCTGTGTAGTCCGGTCGCTGGGGCGCATCCGATGCCGGGGTCCACGGTTGTGTTGGATGTGCGGGAGGCGGCGATCGATGCGGAATTGTTGTTGCCTGCAGCGAATCTCGCGGAGGCCAGTGGGATCGATGTCAATGTGAAGGCGGTGTTGTCGGGGGAGGATGCTGCTGGGCTGGCGAGCTATCTGCGGGATCATGTGCGGCCGACCACGTTGGATGGTGTGCCTTGGACTGTCGAGATCAGCGATGTGCGGCTGGGGTATGCAGATGAGACGGCCGCTGGTTCGTACAAGGAAGTTGTTGCGCATGCGGTGTTGACTCCGCCGCCGGGCGTTGACATGCGGCGGTTCGTGTTGGGGTACGACGCTGTCGTCCATAAGGTTGTTACGCACGTTGCCGTCGTTGCGGTGCGCCAGGATTGGCGAGGGGGGCAAGTCGATGTCGGCAATGACGCCAGGCAGGTCGGTGTCGTGCGGGTGGATTCGGGGTCGATGACTGTGCCGCCGCTGACGGTGGATCTTGATGATGCCAGCGCGTGGCGGGGGTTCGTCGGGATGGTGGTGCTCGGTGGGCATCACATTCTCGAGGGCACTGACCATCTCCTGTTTCTGTTTACCCTGCTGCTGCCGGCTGTGTTGATCGCCAAGGCCGGTCGTTGGCACCCGGACAATCGTCCGCGGCGCGCCATGAGGCACATCCTCGCTGTCACAATCGCTTTCACCGTCGGACATTCCGCCGCGCTTGCGGTCAGCGCGCTGAGTCGGTTGGAGATCCCTGCGCGTCCGGTTGAGACGCTCATCGCCGCGACGATCCTGGTTGGCGGCGCGCACGCCGTCCGGCCGCTGTTTCCGGGCCGAGAAGCCTTGGTCGCTGGGACATTCGGGCTAATTCACGGGATGGCGTTCTCGTTCACCCTGGCCGAGCTGGAGTTGTCCACCAGTCAGCTGGCGCTCAGTCTGCTCGGGTTCAATCTGGGCATCGAGGCCGTTCAGTTGCTGCTTGTCGCGCTCGCCCTGCCGCCACTGCTGGTGCTGGCCACCACTCGGGCTCAGCCAGTCCTTCGCGTCGGCGGCTCACTCTTGGTGATCGTCGCTGCTCTGGGCTGGGTGTTCGATCGACTCGGTTTCGTCAACCCGATCGCCAGTGCTGCCGACCAGGCAGGCACGACGATTCTTCCGATCATTGCTACCGCGGCTGCTGTCGCCCTCGTGGTGCTGGCCACCCAGGTGCTGAGACGGCGTTTGCTGACGACGTCGACCGGGGTCGCCGGGTAGGAACTGTGAACAACCGCTTGGTTCCGTAATCGAGCGGTCCAGCGGAACCCGGCATACTCGCGGCAACGCTGTCTGGCGTGTGTTCTCATGTGGCCGTTGATGTTCGAGTTCTATTGCGGTAGCTTGCTGGGTCCGGTGGACGCGCCGACATGCTGTTGATTTCGAAAGTTGTTGTAGCGCTGTTTCTTTCGATTGCACCCCAGGGCGAAACTCGGGTTGAGTGCTGCGGATTGTCGGTATCAGGCACCTCCGTGAATGCGAACCGGCTGGTCCGGACAATTGCAGGTCACCTGCTCAGTTATCCGCCATGTGACGGCTATGCGTCGTTACGATGGTCGGGGAGTCGGAGGGAGGCGCGACGCAGTGTCGGAAGTCAGGCGGGTGCCCAAGGGGGTCGACACGACCAAGCCGAACGCTGCGCGTGTATACAATTTCATGCTCGGCGGTAAGGACAACTACGAGATCGACCAGATGTTCGCGGCCAAGGTGCTCGAGGTCGCTCCGGATACCAAGACCCAGGCCTGGTTCAGCCGCCGGTTCCTGATCAAGGCGACCACCATCGCCGCGGAAAACGGGGTGCGGCAGTTCATCGATCTCGGTGCAGGCATTCCGATCTCGCCGAGCCCGCATGAGGTGGCGAAGGAGCACGACGCCACCGCGCGCGTGATCTTCGTCGACTACGACCCGGTGGTGATGGTGCACGCCGACGTTCTGGTGTCGGGTGTCGAGGGTGTGACACCACTGCTTGCCGATGCACGTCGCCCGGACGAGCTCATCGAGATCTTGCGAACGCAGAAACTGATCGACTTCGACGAGCCGGTAGCGGTGCTGGCGGTCGGCTTGCTGCACTACGTCATGGATGACGAACATCCTGCCGACATCCTCGCGAGATTCCGCGACGCGATGGCGCCGGGCAGCTACTTCGCCTTCACCCACGCGTCCACCGAGACGGCCGAGGCCTTCATCGCACGTGCCGCGAACCTCGCCAACAGCTCTTCGCAGGTCCGATTCCGCACCCAGGACGACGTGGCCGCGCTGCTGGACGGTTACGAGATCGTCGAACCCGGGGTGGTCCCGGTGCAGCGGTGGATCGGTGACGACTTGCCTGACACCACCCTGGCGATCCTCGGCGCGATCGGCCGCAAGCCCTGAGATCGATTGTCCTGCGGATGTACTCGATCATGTGGCAGGGATGTGGGGAACTGCGGTGCGGGGGTCTTGGCCGTTGAAGGCGAGGGTGATGATGAAACCGGCGACTTCTTCCAGTTGGCGGGCGCGGGTCAAGGGGCCGTAGGGGACGGGAGTCGAGCCGGCGTCGCGGATCAGAGTTGCTGTGGCGGTTAAGGATTGGGGGTTGTCGCCGCAGTAGGGAACTGTTACCGGTGGTCTTGTCGGGTCGGTCCATTGGTCGGCGGGGTGGAGATGGAAGGCTTTTACTACGTGGGAGCCGGGGGCCAGGTGGGCTATGTGTTGGGCGGCGGAGGTGTGGGGTGGGAGGAGGTGGGTGCCGATGCCGTGGTCTACGGCGTTGGTTGGGTCGATGAGGGTTGTGCCGGTGAGGGTTCCGGTGCTGGCGTGGGCGGCGTCGAGGATGTCTGGTACTCCGGTCCATGCGATGGCCAGGAGGACTGCGTCCACGTCCATGATGGCTTCGGGCACTGTGGTTGCCGTGCCGCCGATCTGCGCCGCCAGGTTGTTAGCTTTGGTCAATGATCTTCCGGCGATGATGATTTCGTGGCCGGCGCGGGCCCATGTGGTTCCCAGTGCGTTGGCCATCGTGCCGGTGCCGAGAATTGCGATGCGCATGAGTGCTCTCTCGTGAAGTCGGTGCTGAACGAGAGCTACGGTAGGCACGCCGATGCGCACCGGATGGTGCGTGAAGGGCGGGGGACCATGGGGGGATGAGTGGTTTCGCGGGGCCGGAGTTGGCGGCGGACTGTCGGGTGCGGGCGGGGATCGACCTGTTCGCGCACACGTGGGATCCGGTGGTGTTGGCTGCGCTGCGTGACGGGGCGTTGCGGCGGCGTCAGCTGCGGGTCAGCATCGGCGGTGTCAGCGATAAGGCGCTTACCGAGGCCTTGCGGCGGTTGCTTGGGAACGGGCTGGTCGAGCGACGCAGTTATGCGCAGGTTCCGCCTCGTGTCGAGTACGGCTTGACCGGTTTAGGGCAGAGTCTGGTCGACGGACCGATGAAGGCGCTCGGTGCGTGGGTGCTCGAGCACGGAGACGAGCTCCTTGCCGCGCAGCGCGACTTTCCGCATGAGTTACGCGCGCACTGACATCGCGTGTCAGTGAGAGGTGTTGGGGCACAACCTTTCGGGCGGGCCGAAGTCTTCATATGCCGAAGGCCCTGACCACACGGGCCGGGCCTTCATGAGAAGTGGGGCAAGGGTTTTCACGCACGGCGGAGCGACACGAGCGATGCGCCTGCGGTGGCGAGCGATGCGCCGAGCAGCACGACGTCCTTGATCAGAAAGCCGCCCGCGGAACCGAGGTAGGGGAAGCCGTAGCCGGGTTGCCAGACGCCGGGGGTGGTGAGCATGAAGCTGAGGGTGATCAGGAACATGACGACCGCGCCGAGGCTGGCGAGGGCGGACAGGCCTGGGACCCATTTCCATGCGGCGATCAGCAGGCCGAGCGCCACCTCGATGACGCCGAGGACCGCGGAGAGCGCGGTCACGCTGAGGATGTTGTAGAGCCACGACATCAGCGGCGAGTTCTCGACCAAGGGCTGGATGCCTTGGGCCTCGAAGGCGAAGAACTTCATGGCGCCGATCCAGATGAGGACGAGGGCGAGGCCGTAGCGGACGATCCCGCCGCCGATGCCCTGCAGTTCTTTCGCTCGATTCTCTACGGGGGCAAGAATTTTCGTTGTCATTACGTGCTCCAACTGAGTGATTGCGCGGATCAGATCCCTTGGATCCCGTGACCGCCTAATTCAATACACTGGTTAGCATCCCGCATTGGCCGCTAACCTGTCAAGTGGATACACTGGTCTCATGGCGATGGGTGATGTGGTGTCGGCGCACCGGTTGGTCGAGTTCATCAACACGCGGCACTGTCCGGACGGCGACGATGTGCTGGCGGACGGACGTGGCGCCGCGTGGCTCGCGGACTGGCTCGGCGCGCCAGGCGTGCGCATCGGACCCGAGGAACTGGCGCCGTTGCGGGAGCTGCGCGAGGGGCTTCGTCAGCTCGCCGCGGCGAACAACGGCGAAGAGCCGGCGGCCGACGCGGTCGCCGCGGCGGCGAAGATCGTCGATGCGGTGCCGTTGCGGATGCGGTTGGGCGATCAGGAGCAAGATCCCGGCCTTGTCGCGGTCGGCCCGGATATCGTCGAGCAAAGCATCGCCGCGGTGGCGCACACCTATCTCGCTGTCCGCACCGACGGAGTATGGTCGCGCATCAAGTCTTGCGCCGCAGCGGATTGCCGCTGGGCCTATCTGGACATTTCACGCAACGGATCGCGCCGCTGGTGCGACATGGCCAACTGTGGCAACCGCGCCAAGAATCGCGAGTGGCGCCGCAGGTCACAGCTCTGATCGGTGGAAATGCTTCCGCTGCAACGATGTTCGGCACGGGCACGGCCGAGGCGAAGGTGTCTCGGCGCGAGCAGCGGATAGCTCCCGCTATTTCTGCCACGGAATCTGACGAGCGAACGATTCACTGTGCGCGGCGTTCGAAGGCCGAAACAGTCTGGCGGAGTCGGGGTTACGAGCACGGGCACACGACAGGGTGAGTGAGATCGGCGGGAGCTCTTGCGTGGCAACCGCCTACCGCTATAGCCTGCGTCCCTAATGGCTGAACGTGGATGTCAGGCTGGCGGTTCTCGAATCTCACCCTCATTCAAGGGAGTGCGTCGCGTGCGAAGCTCGGTTCGGACACTGGCCGCGGTTGCGGCCGCGGCACTGTTGTGCGTCATACCTGGTGTGGCTCAGGCCGACCCCGGTCCGGTGGCAGGTGAATGCCGGTCGTTCTCCTTCCCGGTACCGCAAGGGCAACTGGCTTCGACCCTGTGCCTGCCGTCGGCGCCGACCGACACCCTGATGGTGTTGATGTCGGGATCCAATTACAACGGGACGTACTGGGACTTCCACTATCAGCCGGAGACCTACAATTTCCGGCGCGCGATGAATGCCGCAGGCTTCGCGACGCTGATCGTCGATCGGCTCGGCAACGGCGCGAGCACTCATCCGCCGAGCGTGACGCTGACGGCGACAGCCACCGCACAAGCCCTGCACGAGATCGTGCAGACCGCCCGGCGCGGCATCGCGGGCGCGCAGCCGTTCGGCAAGGTCGTCACCGTCGGCCACTCGCTGACCTCCGGCACCTCCGTCATCGAGGCCACCACCCACCATGACGTGGATGGTGTTCTGCTGACCGGATATTCGCACGCATTGAACATCTCCGAGACCATCGGCGTCATCTCCACCTACTACCAGGCGGCGAATGATCCGGTGTTCGCAGGCCAAAACCTGGACCCCGGCTACCTCACCTCGCGACCGGGAACGCGCATGCAGGATTTCCACGGGGAGGGCAACGTCGACCCCGAGGTGCTCGCCATCGATGAGCGGACCAAGGAAACCTTCTCGCTCACCGAGTACCCGGACGGTCTGACCTCCACCTTGCCCGGCATGTCCAGCCTCATCACCGCGCCGGTGCTGATCGTCAACGGTGGTCGGGATCGACTGTCCTGCGGCACCAATTATTCGATCTGTCGGGACTCGGCGACGCTGCAGGCCGCGGAGGCACCGTTTTTCGGGCCGTCCGCGAAACTGCAGGCCTTCGTGCTGCCCGGTAGCGGACACTCGGTAAACTTGGCGCGGAACACGGTCGCCTATCACAGGGCCGTGATCGACTGGATGAACTCGACCGTTCGGCAGTGACGCGGCAATTTCGCCGATCTCCTCGCGCCTACTGTGCGGATCAGCTGAAATAGACGGGTCGAAGTAACGCAGTGACCCGTTTGAATAACCCGACGCCGTTGGATATTCGAGGTGGCTATGAGCACGCCCGTCGATTTGACTCTCGATCAGCTCCGGCATGACCTGCGGGAACTCGCCGGTCTCGCCGAAGTTCGCTACGACCCGACGGTCGTAGATCCGGTGCTTGAGGTGCTCGATGAACTCTGGGCCAGCTCATGGATCGGCACGCGCACCACCACGCAGCCGGCCCACCGCCGCGAGGTCAGCGCTCGGCTGATGAGTTCCGACGAATCCGCCCGCCCGGTAGCAACACTGCGCGACGCGGGCCTGCTCGAGTTCACCGGTCACCCGATGGAGCGATTGCTGGCCGAGGTCACCGCCGCCGTGCCGGTGCGGTGGGGAGTCGACCTGTCGGTGGTACGCGGCGTGCAGAAGATCTGGCTGGTGTTTCCCGAGTTGGTCTCGGTGGACCGCATGCTCGCCTTCCCCGGCATCCCGGACGCGGCGCGCGACCATGCCGGGCACCTGAATCGCTACGGTGGCGAAATCGGCATCCTGGCATTGGATTTCCTGAGCCACACGATGAACTGGTACTCCCAGGTCTTCGCGCCGGGAACGCTGACCGCCGCCGACATCTCCGCGATACTGGCTGAACTCGACTTCGTTCCCGCGTCCGAGGAAGAGCTCACCTTGCTCGCCAAGACGTTCAACGTCTACCGCACCTTCTCCTGGGACTCACCGCGCATGCACCGCATCAGTTTCCCGGTGCGCACCACCGCCGCGCACTTCCCGGTGCACCTCGACCCGGTACTCGACCGCTTCGTCGGCGGCGCGCCCTTCGTCGACACGGGTGAACACGGCTTCGTGTTCTACACCGCGTACGGCGCGAACGATCGGTACTACAAGGTGCAGGCCGACTATCGCTCCGCCGCGCGTGCCACCTTCCCCGGCGGCACCGCCCCGCGAATCACCTGACCCCGGTCCGTGTGTCGCCACCTGGGATGCGCGACGATGCCGTGAGGTATCTCGACGCGCGAAAGACAGGTGACCACGGGAGGGCACTGGATGCAGGCGACCGAACGGGGCGACTGGCGCAAGGTCAGCAGGCGCACTGTGCTGACCGCCGCCGTGGCCGGAGTCTGGCTGGCGGCGGACGGCTCCGCGAACACAGCGGTCCGCGCGGATCCACACACCGATGTGCTCTTCATCGGCGCGCATCCCGACGATGAATCGAGCCTGCTCGCCACCTTCGGCCAGTGGCGCGAGGACCTCGGGCTGAGCACGAGCGTCGTCACCGTCACCCGCGGCGAAGGCGGCGGCAATGCGGCAGGGCCTGCGGAAGGCCCGGAACTAGGGCTGATCCGCGAAACCGAGGAACGCGAGGCGAATGCCTTCGCAGGCATCGACACCATCTACTACCTCGACAAGCCGGATTTCTGGTACACCCTCTCCGCGCCGTTGACCGCTCGCATCTGGGACGCGCAGGACACCTTGGCGCGGATCGTGCGCCTGGTGCGCGAGACCACGCCGCACACCATCGTGGTGATGGGTCCGCGTCCGTTCAATCAGCATGGCGGCCATCAACTTTCGGCACGTCTCGGCATCGAGGCGTTCCGATCGGCCGCCGACCCGCTGGTCTGTCCCGAACAGCTTGCCGACGAAGGACTAGCGCC
Source organism: Nocardia altamirensis NBRC 108246 (assembly GCF_001612685.1). GTDB lineage: Bacteria > Actinomycetota > Actinomycetes > Mycobacteriales > Mycobacteriaceae > Nocardia > Nocardia altamirensis. The sequence continues at coordinate 22,738 of NZ_BDAY01000036.1, read as the reverse complement.
GTGGCAGCCGACCAGGCTGCTTGCCCAGTGCTACGCCTTCGAAGCGGTGCTGGGCCCGGAGGCTCCCGCGCAGCGCCGCATCGATCCCGAGACCGGCCTGCCGGTCCTCGGGGTGTGGTCCGGTGTCCGGTCCCGCAAGCACAACGCGACGTGGGCACAGGTCGAGCGAGACGCACAGCGGATATATCGAACGCAGGGCTTCACAGCGATGCCCGCTCAGGTGCCGACAGATCCGAGCCAGCTCGGCTCAGACTGGTTCACCGTGCTGGCCGAGCAGGGGCGTTTCGTCGAGGCGCCGGTGCATCGGCAGGCCGACCTCAGACCGCTGTACGCCGAGTTCGCCGCCTGGTGCGATCGAATCGGGTTGCCGTGGTTGGCAAATCAAGTCCAGCCGAACTATCCGCCGAAGCCGAGCACCACGATCCCCGCGGTACCGAGCGCACCGGTGCTCAACGGCATCGACGGCCCGGGGGAGTATCCGGGCCCGGAACTACCACTCGTCGTCTGGCAGGGCGAGGGTGGTTCGGCGACGGCCAAGCTGTCCAGGCACGATGACGACCTGTACGTGCTGGTGACGGTCGCCGACGAGCGAAAGGGCGCGGCACTCGCGACTGACGACATCAAACGGCATTGGCGCACCGACGCCGTCGAAATCGCGATCGACCCCGGCGGCAACTCCGTCGACACCTCGACCACCTTCAAACTCGGCGTTCTGCCTTACACCGCAGACGGAACCGCCGCGGCCGAGCGGGACGCCGACAACCATCAGGGCCCGGCCCGCGACACCGCACCGGGAGTCCACATCGCCGCGCTGGTCACCGAGCCGTACCGCGGCTACACGGTGGAGGTGAAGATCCCGCTGACCGCGCTGCCGGGACCGGTCGACCCGACCGCGTTCGCGATGAACATCCTGGTCTACGACTCCGATACGACCGACAAGACCGGCCGCTCCCGCCTGGCCTGGTCGCCGTTCGGCAGCGCTCAGGCCGACCCCTACGTGTGGGGCACCGCAACACTGGCAGGCTATCGCCCGTCCGCGCAGCAAGCCGAAAGTCCGCCCGTCATACCGCAGACCGCGGCACGCAGTGTGGACTCACCGGCCTCGCTCGCGCAGGCCCGGCGCACCGGAGTTCCGCTGGCGGGAGCACCACGCGGACGTTGAGCGGCGGCAATTCGTTGTCCCGCACTATCTTCGCTTCGCTCCGTGACCGCAGGCCCGACGGAGATCATTTGTGCCGAATGTCGAATCTTGTTGCGTTGAAACATAACCGACGGTTCGCCTAGTGAATTCCCTGCGCCACAATGACATACGATCCTACACTGGATGCACGACCATTCCGAACACTGCTCGGAATGCGAACCTTCTTTGCAGAATCGCAGGTCTTCCCATGCGTGTAATCCTCTACGGCTGTGGCGATTTCTCCTATGTGATCGAATATCTCCAGGAGACCCTTCAGATGCTGAAGATGCCCGCCTTTCAGGCTTTCGACCCGTCGAACTGGCGTGCGCACGTTCCGGTGGATGTGATGGCAACGGAGTTACGCAACGAAGAGCAGCTCAGGAGGCAGTACGGCGCGCGGGTGATGGAGAACATCGGAGCGCTCACCAGGTCCGGAGTAAACGTGCAGTTGGGTGTCGACGCGGTCAACCACCCCTTCTACGGCCCGTTCGATCTGGTGATCTTCCGCAATCCGCACACCGGAAACTATGGCAGCAGCGCGGATCCGTCGATGGTGTCCTACGTCGAAAGCATCGGCTCGAACAGCCAGCTGTTCGATGGCGTGCTCAAGCAGACGGCGCGCACGCGCGTGCCATACGGACTCGTGTTGATCACTGTCGTCGGCTGGCCCTACCTCGGTAAGAACCCGAAGGGCTCCCTCGGCTTCCAAGGCCTCCAACTCGAAAACGCCAAATACGCCATCGAATATGGCGAACGCGCCGGACTGGAATTTCTGCAACATATCAACCTCGGCCAGAAGTGGGTCGCCCGAAATACCGGCGGCACCTTTGTCGCCGACGAAATAGGCCTGCTGTATCGCGACGCCACGAAATGGCGTGATATTCGCGAACTGGAGCACACCATGCGCGCTTACGACGAGGCGAATCTGCCCGCATGGACCCGCCTGCACCCCGAATTCGAGGCGATGAAACGCAAGCTCGCTACCGGACAGTAGGGCCCGAGGCCTGCCCTCGCCGCCTGCCGTCGAATCGGATGTTTCGCCCGCGAACAGGTCCGGCCGTCGTCTACGGTGGAGAGGAAAGTGGCCCGGATCTGCGAGGACGGGGTGGTGACGTGGGGAACGTGCGGGGGCACTACGAGCGGCTGGCGGCGGACTTCGATGGCGCATGGTCGTTCAGCCCGCAGTTCCTGTCCTGGATGACCGATCAGATTCTCGATCGGCTCGCACCGCACGGCCGCACCGTCGAGTTGGCCATCGACATCGGTTGCGGACCTGGTCTTTACGCCCGTGGTCTGGCGCAGCGGGCGCACCGCGTCGTCTGCCTCGACCAGTTGCCCGAGATGCTGGATCAGCTGCCGGCCGAACCGGTCTACGCCCCGGTGCGCGCGTCCGTCGAAGAGCTCGTCGCGGGCCGGGTTCAGCTGCCGCACAACCAGTTCGACGCGATCCTGGTGAAGGACCTGATCCACCATATCGCGGACAAAGCCGCGGCGATCGCTGCATTGGCCGACCTGTTGCGGCCGAACGGCAGGCTGCTGGTGGTGATGCTGCCGACGCGGGTGGGCTACCCGCTGTTCGATGCGGCATTGCGCCGATTCGAGGAGTTGCAGCCCGATCCCGCCGATATCGCGACCATGATGCGCGCGGCCGGGCTGACCACGGAACTGGCCTACGACGACTTCGGCTTGTCCTTCCCCCGGGAGCGCTACCTCGGCATGGTCGCCGACCGCTATCTGTCGATCCTCTCGGACTTCGACGACGCTGAGCTGGCCGCCGGCATCGACGAGATGACCCGCCGATATCCCAGCGGCGCCTTCGAATTCGTCGACCGCCTGGCGTTCCTCACCGGTATCCGGCCATGAGTCCGGCGCTGGACAGCAGGCTGCAGCGGCTGAAGGCCGAGCTGAACGATCACGCCAGGATCGCCCGCCACCTCGGCCTGGATTTCGAGCGCCCGATCCGTTCGCTCGGCGACGGCTACCCGGAGTACTCGGTGTCGCTGGTCGGCAAATTCACCGAGCGAATCCTCAAACAGCTGTGGCGCCACCACAATGTGCCGGGTGATCCTGCGGGGAAGTCGCTGAGTGAACTGATCAAGGGCTGTGCCCCCTTCGTCCGCAGCACCACCGTGCTCGACGCGCTGCGCGATATCCAGCGGTTGCGCAACCGATCCGCGCACGACGGCTACGTGGTCGCCGACGAGGACGGCTTGACGGCGGTGCGCAGGCTGCTCGAGGTGCTCGGCTGGTTCAGTGACACCGGCAGCGACGTATTGACCGGCCAGGCACCACGTTTGACGCCGGTGGTCGCGGCGAAGGCCCAGTTCCTCTCCGGCCTGTATCTGACGCTGGGCTTTTCGAGTGTCAAGCGCTTCGAGCTGTCCGAATGCACCGTGTACCAACTGTTCGCCAGGCAAAGCGGGCTGCGCACCGAATACGTCGAGCTGATCCTGAGCCGGGATATCGATGAGGTCCGTCAGGTGCTGGCGTCCACCGGAGGCCAGCTGCTCGACACCCGGCTGCCGAAGACCACCCGGTTCCTGGTGGTCGATGAGAACGGTTCGACAGCACCGGATTTCGCCGACTACCGCATCGTCGCCTACGACCGGTTCCTGGAAACCATCTTGAATGTCGAGGCGCATCTGGCCGCCGTCGAGGCTGCCTACCCCACGAGTCACGATCTGCCGGAACGGATCCCGCTGGCCGCCGATCTCCTCGCCACCGACCCGCAGAGCGGTGACATGCAGGTCACCGAGGCGGGCGACGCGGCGGCGCTGCTCGAACAGTTGGCGTGCTCGGGTGGCAACGCGCTGGTCGTCGGCCGATCGGGCAGCGGTAAGTCCGCATTGCTCAAACAGCTTGTCGCGCAGGGTGCCACGGCGACGGCCCGTCGCTATCGCTTCTACTTCGATCTGAGCCTCAAGCGCAGGGACGAGAACTTCGCCGACTACGTCGCCCGCACGCTCGGCCCGGTGATGGGGGTTGATCGGGCGCGGGTGGTGGACGGGTTCCGCTACTTCGCCAGATCCGGGTCGGTGGTGTGCGCGTTGGACGCCATCGACGAGGCGGTCGCCGAGCACACGCAGGCGGGGTTTCTCGCGTTGTTCACCGAGCTGGCCGAGATCCTGTCGGCGGAGTCGGTGGTCGTGATGAGTTCGCGCACTTCCTTCCTCGCCGATTCGCCGCAGGTGCGGCGGCTCCTCGACGGCGCGGCCTTGATGTCGGAGAAGCTGGTCGCGCAGTTGCACGCCGAAGGCGTCGATCCGCGGCGGCTGCCACGGTTCTCGGTGATCAGGCTGCACGACATCGCCGCGGGCGACGGCGCGGAACAGGCGGTGTCGCCGCTGGAGTTGCGGTTGTCGACGACGCTGGACACCCGAGGCCCGTTCGCTGAACTGCTGGCGTTGCAGTTGCGGCGGGTCGCCGAGGCGACCGACGATCCGGACATGCTCGCCCGCATGGTGGAGTTCTTCGGCGGGGCGGCATTGCGTGGCCAGTGCGGCTTCTCGCTGACCGAGTTGTGGAATGCCCTGGGGGCGGCGGCTTTCCGTGGTGGGCAGCTCAGTGTGGCGGCGCTGCGACTGCGGCCGGTGCTGCGGCAGGCCGATGAGAACCGGGTCGCGTTCGTGCACAGTGCCTACCAGGAACACCTTGCCGCACAGTATCTTCGGGCCACTGCGGCGCGGGATTCTGCCATGCGGGTCACCGAACAGATCCGCGCCTTCCTCGCGCACGGCGGTGTCGAGTCCGCCGCCGACCGCATCCTGCGGCCAGGCCTTTACCTGGTCGGTCCGAGTCATCAGCTGATGCTGCGTCACATCGCTGCTCCGGTCGTGTTCGACAAGCACGCGGTCACGGTCGCCCGGTACAACGAATTCCTTTCCGCGATAGGCGAACACGGTTCGGCGCAGTGGGACCATCCGGATAAGCCGCCGGACGCCGTACACGACCCGACGCAGGCCGAATACCGGTTGCGTATCCCGGACTACTACGACAATCCCGCCTACGCTCAGCACCCGGCCGTCTGCGTGAGCTGGTGGAGCGCCTACGCATTCGCCCGCTTTGCCGGCGCGCGGCTGCCGACATCGCTCGAGTGGGAAGCCGCGGCGCGCGGTCCCGACGGTCGGCTGTTCCCTTGGGGCGACGACGTCGACCTGGCGGCGGTGAACTGCGCCGACGCCTGGAGCGGCCGCCCGTTGATCACCTACGCGAGCTGGCTCGCCGAGGTCAAGAGCGGCGGCCTGGCCGCCGCGCTACCCGAGCCCGTCGACGCCCATCCGCGTAACGTCTCGCCCATCGGCGTCCATCAAATGGTCGGCAACGTCTGGGAATACACCGAAACCGCCATCGAAGCCACCGACGAGGTGGTGATCTGCGGCGGCGCGTTCGACAACCCGTATCGCGCGGTCCAGACCCACAGCAAAGGGTTGATCCGGCCGGGCAGCGCGAGCAACGCCGTCGGCTTCCGGACGGTGGTCGACCTGTGAACGGCACCGCGCAACGTTTCGGACGGATCATCGAGGCGCCGCCGGCTGTCGCGAGCCCGCACGCCGTCCCCTTCTTCGTCCGTGACGACGAGACCGGGCTGGTCTACGACTTCTCCTATCTAGAGGTCGTCACCGAAGGATTTCGCGGCAGCCGGATCGGCGAGCGGGTCCGGTTTCTCGTCGATCCCGATCGGCCGGGCGGCGCGGTCTACGTGGTCCGGCTCGACCTCCCCGACGTCGACGAGTACTACCGGTGAGCGGCTGTCATGTCGTCATCGCCGTGTATCCGGTGACGCTGCGGCAGCCGCCGGACTGGCCGGTGGGCCCGTTGCCGGTGGACATACTCGATCCGCGTCGGCCGCTGGTGGCCGATCGGGCCCGGCGCAGCACCTATTACCCACCGCGCACCGCGCGGCTGCTGTACGGCACCGATGCCGTGCCGCGCCGCTGGCATCAGGTCATGCAATTGGTTGTCGACGGCGTGGAGTCGATAGCCGCTGAAGTCCTTCTCGCGCAGGGCAATACCGGACTACTTGCGATACATCTGCGTGCCACGACCGGCACTCCGCTCGATATCGTCCGCAGTGTGGCGCGGCGCTGGCCCGACGATCTCGCGATCAGCGCCGAACGCTGCGTGCCCGGTCTGGCCATCGAAACCATCGGGGCGAGGCCGTACACGGTCGCGTTCACCACGGAACGTCCGATGCCGCAGCTGTATCGGCATCCGCGCTACCTGCACTGGCCGCACGTCGATCAATGGCTCTGGGCCCTCGCGTCCCGCACCGGCCCCGCCGATCATCCGCCGGATCTGTTGCGCGACACCGAGAACAAGCTGCGCCTGTCCGCCGATTGGTCTGCGCTCGTGCTGCGCGACGGCGTCGCCTTCGTCGGGACCAGGGTCGATCTCGGCGCCACCGATCCGTTCTACGGTTCGGCCGTCGGCTACGTCCGCAGCATCTACCTCGACGCCGTCCTGATCGGTCAGCTGCAGCTGCACGGTATCGCGGACCTCGAAGAGCAGTTGGCCTGCACCGTCATCGACACGCCGACCCCGGCGAGCATGAGTCATCTCGAACGTGCTGTGACGGACTTCCGGCATCGCCTGTGGTGGCAACACCTGAGCATGCACGGTGTGCCGAACGACTTGCTGACGGCGCATCGTCAGCAGCATCGCCTGCCCGAACGCTTCGAGCAGATCCTCAGTGAGGTACAGGATTTCAACCAGAGTGTCCGCGACGCGCACAACCTGCACGCCGCGAACGCCGCCTTGCTGTTCAGCCTCGCCACGGTCCCCGCGGGCATCGCGGTCGCGACCCTCCAGATTGTCGGTCGCACCACGCTCTGGACCTACCTGGCGATCGCCCTTGTGGTAACAGGCATCACTGCCGCGTTGCTCACCACTCGCACCGGCCGCCGCGCCATCCAGGCTATTCGCCGCCCCAACTGATCATCGGGCGACATCCTTCGCCATCACTCATGGTCGCCAGCGGTTTTCATCTCCACACCGGAACTGAAACCTATTGTCATGCAGGGGATTTCGATGTTGGCGAGGTGTTTGGTGGGCTATACATGAGGCGGCACTGAATGCTCATCCGCGCGTGAAAGGCCTCTATAATGCGCAGAATTACGCACCTGGCGTTGGGGGTGCTGGTTGTTGCCTGCACCTTCGTCACGCCACCCGCTGCGCTGGCGGATTCGTCCGCCGGGCAGCTGGGAGATCTCAGCAAGGTTGTCGACGACGGTCCTCGGGTCATGCTGCACGCGGGTTCGGCTGCGGTGGGGGTGAGTTTTCCGAATCCTGAGGCGGTACGCATCCATCTGGCGCCGGACGGGAAGTTCGCCGACCCGGCAGGCAGCAAGATTGTGCTGCCGCAGAATGTTCCGCCGACCAAGCCCAGTAGGGCCGACAAGGGCGAGTACTGGGCGCTGTCCACCGGGAAGATCACGCTGCGGGCGTATAAGCACCCGTTGCGGTTCGCGTTGTACGACGGCGCGAATGCCAAGCAGATCTGGGCCGAGACGGCTCCGCTGTCCTGGACGGATAAAACCGCCACCCAGAGTCTGGGGCGCGGTGAGCGGGAACAGTTCTTCGGTGGCGGGGAGCAGAACGGGCGGTTCAGCCATCGGGATCAGACCATCAAGATCTTCGCCGATCACAACTGGAACGACGGCGGTGCGCCCAATTCGCAGCCGTTCTATTTGTCCAGCAGCGGATACGGTGTGCTGCGCAATACCTTCGCGCCAGGCAACTACTCGTTCACGAACCCGGTGCGCACCACCCACGAGGAGCGCAGGTTCGACGCGGTCTATGTGGTCGGCGATGGTCCGAAGGGGGTGATCTCCGCCTACACCGGGCTGGTCGGGCGGCCGTTCCTGCCGCCGATCTACGGGCTGGAGATGGGCGACTCCGATTGCTATCTGCACAACGCCAATCGGGGCGAGCGGCACACCCTCGATGCGGTGAAGATCGCCGACGAGTACGTGAAGAACAAGATGCCGAACGGCTGGATGCTGGTCAACGACGGCTACGGCTGCGGCTACGAGAATTTGAAGCAGGTCGGCGAGGGACTCCGCAAGGACAACATGCAGCTCGGGCTGTGGACCGAGAACGGACTGCCGCATCAGGCCGAGGAGGTCGCCGCAGGCGTGCGGGTGCGCAAGTTGGATGTGGCCTGGGTCGGACCCGGTTACGAGTTCGCCCTCGACGGGTGCGATGCCGCGCACAAGGGCATCGAGGCGAACAGCGACGCACGCGGTTTCGTCTGGACACCGGTGAGTTGGGCTGGGGCGCAACGCTGTGCGGTGCTGTGGAGCGGTGACCAGTCCGGCACCTACGACTACATCCGCTGGCAGATTCCCACCTACGCGGGCGCGGCGATGTCGGGCATCGCGTACAACACCGGTGACGTCGACGGGATCTTCAACGGCAGCGCGCGCACGTACACCAGGGATCTGCAGTGGAAAGCGTTCCTGCCCACCATCATGACGATGGACGGCTGGGCGCCCAAGGACAAGCAGCCGTGGCGCTACGGCGAGCCGTACACCGAGATCAATCGAAAGTACTTGCAGCTCAAGGAGCGACTGCTGCCCTACACCTACACCCATTCGGTGGAGGCGCACCGCACCGGTGTCGGCCAGGTCCGACCGCTTGCGCTCGAATACCCGAACGACCCCAACACCTGGGGCGATCAGGCGAAGTACGAATTCCTTTCCGGTAGAGACTTTCTCGTCGCGCCGGTGTACACCGACGCCGAGGTGCGGGACGGCATCTATCTGCCGGAAGGCACCTGGGTCGACTACTGGACCGGCAAGACCTGGACCGGGCCGACCACGGTGAACGGGTACGCGGCCGGGTTGGACAGGTTGCCGCTGTTCGTCCGGGCGGGCGCGGTGGTGCCGATGTGGGCCGAGGGCACCCAGTCCTGGCAGACCCGCGACAAGTCCGTGCTGAACGTGGACGTCTACCCCAAGGGCAAGAACAGCTTCACGCTGGTCGAGGACGACGGGGTGACCCGCGGCTATCAGCGCGGTGAGCAGTCCAGTCAGGTGTTCACCGTGCAGGCGCCCGGATCCGGCCGTGGCACAGTCGAAGTGCGCATCGGCGCGACCGAGGGGTCCTACCCCGGCAAGGTGGCCGCCCGGCGCTACGAGCTGGCCGTGCATTCGAGTTCCGCACCGAACGAAGTACGCACCGACCTCGGCAAGCTGGAGAAGCGAGCCAGCCGCGCCGATCTCGACAAGGCGCGTAATGGTTGGTGGTACGACCCGAAGGATCGCGGCGGGGTCGTCTATGTCAAGACCGATCCGGTGAACGCCACGTCCGCCTCGACGGTCACGCTACGTGGCACGACCGCTGTGGGCGGTTAGCCTGGCGAACCCGCGGAAGGCGAGCACCGGTCGGGGGCTCGCCTTCCGTGGTTTACCCGCTGTCGGCGTCAGTAGAGTCGACCCGACCGCACATTCTCCGAGCCTCGAAGGGGCGTCGCCGATGCTTGCCGATCATCTTGCCGCGAAGTTCCGATCCGTCGACACGACGGCGCTCTGCGACGCCGACAAGTCGACGCGCGTGCTGGACAGCGGTATTCGGCTCCGCTCCGCCGAGTCACGCATTGCCGGAACGGCTTTCACGGTGCGCTGCCGCGGCGACTTCTTCGGCGTGCTGCGCGCCGTCGAATCCGCCGCGCCGGGTGACGTCATCGTCGTCGACGGTGGCGGCACCGACATCGCCTTCGCCGGAGAGCTTTTCGCCCGTGGCGCGCTCGTCCGGCAGCTCGGCGGCATCATTGTCGATGGCGGATACCGCGATATCGGGTATGTCCGTGACTGCCCGCTCCCGATCTACAGCCGGTTCGTCACCCCGATGGCGGGCACGACTGCCGACCTCGGCGAACTACAGATCCCGGTGGAGTGCGGTGGCGTTCAGGTGGCTCCCGGTGACCTGATCCTCGCCGACGAGGAAGGCATCATCGTCGTAGACCCGGGTCGGATCGAGGCACTCCTCGATGCCGCGGCAGGCGTCAAGGCGGCCGAGGCCATGGTCGTCGAGAAGCTGGACGCTGGTTCGACATTGAGCGAGGCGATCAACGTCGCCGCGCACGCCGAGGCCCTGCGTCAAGGAGAACCGTCTGCCCTCGCCTTCCTGGTCTGAGTGCGACGGAAGGCCCCGCTTTCGGCAGTATCGACGCTGGACAGTGCGATATTCTCCAAGCGGGGGATAGGACGTTCCCTCGGAAGGACGTCGCATCAATGCTGACTCTTCGGCACGCTCGCGCGCGACAATCCCACCGGCGCCGCGCGGACACCTGGTCGAGGTCGGTGACCATGGTGTCGATACTGGCCTTCGCGGTCGGGGCTTCGGCCTGTGGTCGAGAGGTTCCCGGTACCCACACCGCAGGTAAGTGCGACGCCGCGGTGATCCTCCTGTTCGATGTGTCGCTCTCGATGCAGGCGACCGACGTGGCGCCGACCAGATTGGTGGTCGCGCAGCAGGCGAGCACCGTCTTCGCCACCAAGCTGCCGCCCGAGACACTGCTCGGATTGGTCGAATTCGCAGGCACCGGCGTAACGCTCGTGGCACCGAGCACGGATCGCGACGCCGTCAAGGCGGCGCTCGCCAAGTTCGAGCTGAAGGAACGCACCGCGACGGGCGAGGGCATCTACAAAGCGCTCGACGCCTTGTCGGCCGCGGGCCCGACACCGCAACCTGCCCAGATCGTGCTGCTTTCCGATGGCAAGCAGACGGTTCCGGCGGGTCTCGACGAGCCGCGCGGCGCGTACCCGGCCGCGCGCGACGCCAAGCAGCAGCACATCCGGATCTCGACCATTGCGCTCGGGACGAAAGCGGGCACGATCGAGGTTCCGGGGAGTCCGCCGTCGAACGGTGCCGACCCGCCGCCGACCGGCCACCGCGTTCCAGTGCCTGCTGAGCACGACTCACTCCGCGAGATCGCCCGCCTGACGGATGGCACCTTCCATACCGCGACCGACCTCGACGAATTGACCAAGGCGTTCGACCTGGTGACGTGCCGCAGGTGAGCGAAACCCTATAGCCGCGGACCGATCTCGCGGATGACGTGGACGAGCAGGTCCGCCTCCGGATCGGTGATGCGCCAGTTGACGAAGGTGGGTCGCAGCGCGGTCATGCCCCGATAGGTGGTCGTGCCGACATAGACGCGTCCGTCCTCGAGTATCGCCGCGCCGAGCCGCGCGTTGAGGTCGTTCAACTCTGCTTCCGGAACGCCGGGCGGCCGGTAGCGAAAGCACGTGACGCACAACTGCACTGGCGCGAGCAGCTCGAAATCCGGCGCCTCATCGACGACCCGGCCGAGATGGGCCGCCACGTCGAGGTGGCGCTCCACCATCTCCTGATAGCCGACTCGGCCGTACGCGCGCAGCGTCGCCCAGATCGGGAATGCGCGAGCCCGGCGCGAGGATTCGGGGCCGTGCATGTTGTAGCTGATCTGCTCGTCGTCGAGCGTCGGCAAGTAGGCCGCACCCCAACTGCCGAAGGTCTTACCGAGCGCGGTGCTGTCGTTGACGAACGAAAAGCCGCTCTCCTGCGGCACATTCAGCCATTTGTGACCGTCGCCGGTGATCGAGTCGGCCCGCTCGATGCCGCGCGCCAGCCCCGCTGTGCGTGGCGACACCGCCGCGAACAGTCCGAACGCGCCGTCGACATGCAGCCAGGCGCCATACTTTTCGGCAAGGTCGGCCATCGCGCTGATCGGGTCGCTGTCGCCGGTATTGACCTCACCCAGGTTCGCGACCAGCACCGCGGGCGCACCGTCGAGTGCCTGCAATGCTTGCTCGAGCGCCGGCAGATCGACCCGCCCCGCATCGTCACGAGAGAAGGTGCGCACCGTATCTCGCCCGCAGCCGAGAATCTGCAAAGCCTTGCGGGTGCTCGCGTGCACCAGTCCGCTGGACAGCACCGGCAGCTGCGGCAATCCCGCCAGGCCGTCCGCGACGACGTCGACCCCGTGCCGTTCGGCCCACCAGCGCCTGGCGGCAGCCAGCCCGGTCAGATTCGCGAAGGTGGCGCTCGGGGTGAGCACCGCGCCGAACTCCGGTGGCAGGCCGAACAACTCCTTGAGCCAGCCGAGCACGACGGTTTCGGTGCGCGACGCCAGCGGCGAGCTGACCCACAGTCCCGCGTTCTGGTCGAGCAGGGTGGCGATCCAGTCGCCCGCCATCGCGGCAGGCGTCGCCCCGCCGACCACGAGATGGAAGAAGCGCGGCCCGGCCGTGTGGATCGCGGCCTTGGTGCCGACCGCGAGCAACTGCTCGACGGCCGCCATGGTGCCGTCACCCTGCTCGGGCAGCGGCCCGGTGAGTTCCTCGATGAGCGAGTCGAGCGCGGTGTCGTGCACCAGTCGCTCCGGCAGACTGTTCAGATACGGTTCCGCCGCGTGGTGTACCAACTCCAGCGCGGGTGCCGCGATATCCTGTTCCTTCAGCGGATCGGCCATGCCTCACCGAACCGCGCGCCGGTCGGTTTGTAAAGAGCCAGTTGGCCAAGGCTTTTGGCGAATGGCCTGCGAGGCCAGCCGAAATCGCGCCCAGCAATTTCGAGTGTCAAAGTAACTTTCTACGTGTCTCCAAGTAGCTGGCTAGACTGTTGTCGTGACAGCGGAACTGCGCGACGCGGACCTGGGTTACCTCCTGCTCACCGAGCTCCGCTCGGTCACCGATCAACTCGACGCCGCGTTGGTGAGCGTCCTGCGGGAGTTGGATCTCACCGCGCCCTCCGCCAATGTTTTGTGGCACCTGGCTCCGACGTCGCCGCCACCATCGATGTCCGAGCTCGCACGCCGCACCTGCAGCGATCCGTCGACGGTCACCTTCATCATCGACAAGCTGGAGAAGCGCGGCATCGTCGAGCGCAGGCCTGGGCCAGGCGACAAGCGGGTGAAGGTCGTCGCGCTCAGCACCTCGGGCCTGACGCACCGCGAAAAGCTGGTCGACGCCATGACATCGCACTCCCCGCTGCGGCGATTATCCGCCAAGGAGCAGCGCCAACTGCACCGGTTGCTGGCAAAGGCTGCCTCGCTGCGTACGAGAGTTGCTCCGCCCCTTGAAAATACCGAATCGCGACTAGTCTGAGACGCATGATCACGCTCAAAAAAGAAGACGGCGCCGCGGATCTCGCAGGTGTCACCAAACTTAGTGTCGGGGTGAGCTGGGATCCGTCGGCGGGGACCAGTGGCGGGGCATTGGGTCTGTTGCGCCGCAAGCGCGGTGTCGACCTGGACCTGATCGCCATTCTCATGCAAGGCAGCGAGCCGGTGCGATTCGCCGGACTCGACTCGCTCGACCCGCTCGGCAACGGATCGGTGCTGCACACCGGCGACGAGCAGACCGGTGCCGCGGCCGGCGACGACGAGACCGTGCACGTCACCTTCGAGAATGTGCCCGGCGGCATCGACGCCATCGTGTTCGTGGCCGCGGCGTTCAAGAAGGGTTCGTCGTTCGAGAAGGCGAACAACGTAAGTTTCAAGGTCTACGACGCGAGCGGCGGCAGCAGCCAGCAGGTCGCCGACATCTGGCCGTCGCTGCTCGGCGCCGACAACGCCAACGCGATCGCCCGTGCGTTCCGCAACGGCGCCACCTGGCAGCTGGAGGTGCTCGACCGCAAGGGCAAGATCAAGCAGGGGGACAAGCAGGCGCTGCTGCGCTTCGCGCTGCAATAGGCGGTCGCGCTGCCCAGGTCGTCGGGTCAGCTGATCGAATCGCCGCAGGCCCAGCGGGAGTGAGATCAGCTGACCTGCGCACGGCCAGCCGCGACACGTCAACGCCCGAGGTCGGCAGGCTGCCGAGCGCGACTCGGTAGGCTGTGCAGACAGCTCGATCGACGCGGGCGACGGGTATTCCGCAGGGGGGTACATGAGTGCTATAGGCCTGCGAGTCGGCGCGGTGGCGCTTGTCCTGATGATCGCGGCATGCGGGAAAGACACGGCGCCCGACGATCCGTTCCGCTGGCTGGAGGAACTCGACAGTCCACGAGCCATGGCCTGGGTGGCGGCCGAGAACGCCAAGACGCTCGGTGTGCTGGAGCAGGATCCGCGCTACGCCGACAACCTGGCGCTGGCCACCGAACTCGGCAACGCGCCCGATCGCCTTCCGACGCCGGCACTCGCCGACGGCATGGTCGGGAACTTCTGGCAGGACCCCGACCATCTGCGCGGTATCTGGCGCACCACCTCCGTCGCGGACTACGAGACGCCACAACCGAACTGGACCACCGTGCTCGATCTGGACCAGGTGGCGAAGGCGGAGGGCAAGGACTGGGTGTGGCAAGGCGGGGACTGCGCCCCTGTCAACAGGGACCGCTGTTTGGTCTCGCTGTCGGAGGGCGGCGAGGACGCCGTGACGATTCGCGAATTCGATACCGGCGCACGTGCTTTCGTATCCGACGGCTTCGTGCTGCCGCGCGGCAAGCAGTCCGTCGCCTGGGTCGATGACAACACGCTGCTGGTATCGCGGGAATGGCAGCACGGGGAGACGACCGCCTCGGGGTATCCGTTCATCGTCAAGCAGGTGCGCCGCGGCCAAGCCCTGGCCGACGCCGCCGAAATCGTGCGCGGCGGCAAGGCGGACGACGTGAGCACCGCGCCGATACTGCTCGACAACGGAACCGGCCGCAGGATGAACATGGTCATCCGCGGCCGCTCCTTCTACGACCACGAATTCACCCTGCTCACCGGGTCCGGTCCGGCCAGGCTCGCGCTACCACCGAAATCGGCGGTGGCAGGCATGGTCGGCGATCGCATTCTGGTGTCGCTGCACCAGGATTGGACGACCGAGGGCTCGACCTTTCGGGCGGGTGCGCTGATCTCCTTGAACGCCGACGAGGTGGCCGAGGACCCCCAGCGGCTGCGTGCCACCTCGATCTATCTGCCAGGACCGACGGAGGCACTGGACAACGTACTGACGACCCGCGACCACGTGATCGTCCTGTCGTTGAACGACGTCCGCGGCCGCGCCACCGTCCACACCCCGCAACCGGACGGCTCGTGGTCCGGCGCGCCGGTTCCGTTGCCCGACAACACGACCATCGCTCCCATCGATGCGGACGACCGAGGCAATACCGCGTATCTGATGGTCACCTCGTTCTTGTCGCCGGACACCGTGTGGAGCCTGGACACTGCCACCGGTGTGGTCCGGCCGGTGAAAAGCACACCACCGCGGTTCGATGCGTCGCGATTCGTGGTCGAGCAGCGCAAGGCCGTCTCGTCCGACGGCACCCAAGTGCCGTACTTCGTCGTGCACGCCGCTGACCTGACGTTCGACGGCAACACGCCGACGATCATGTCCGGCTATGGCGGGTTCGGCCTTTCTCAAACGCCCTACTACGACGAGACACTCGGTCGCCTCTGGCTGGAACGCGGTGGTGCGTTCGTGGTCGCGAACATCCGAGGCGGCGGTGAATACGGACCGGCCTGGCACGAGGCCGCACTCACCACCAACCGGCAGCGCGCGTTCGATGATTTCGCCGCCGTCGGTAGGGATGTGATCGACCGCAAGCTCACTTCGCCGCGGCGGCTCGGCATCATCGGCGGCTCCAACGGTGGCCTGCTGGTCGGCGTCGAATCGACCCAGCATCCGCAGCTGTGGAACGCGGTCGACATCCAGGTGCCGCTGCTCGACATGATGCGCTACGAGCAGATCGCCGCAGGCGCGTCCTGGGTCGGCGAGTACGGCAGCGTCAACGACCCTGCCCAGCGTGCCTTCCTCGAATCCATCTCGCCCTACGCGCAATTGCGTGCGGGCGTGCAGTACCCGGAACCGTTCGTCTGGACCAGCACCAAGGACGACCGCGTCGGCCCGCAGCACGCCCGCAAGTTCGCTGCCCGCCTGGCCGAGCTCGGCGTCCCCTACCTGTTCTATGAGGCCACCGCCGGCGGCCACGGCTATGGCGCCAACATCGACGAGCGGGCGCACACCAGCGTCCTCGAATACACCTACTTCATGCGCAGGCTGATGTGACGCTCACCTAGACGAAGAAGGTCTCCGTTGTGCCGGTGAAGCGGTCGATGACGTGCGGCGGCAGGATCGGGCGGTCGGCGGGATCGGCCGACATCGGCAGGATCTGGCTGTGGAACTGGGCGATGGCGCGCACCTTGGCGTCCACGGCGGGACGCGGGAGCGACAGGGTGCGGGCGCGGCTGCTCGGCACCACCGGATGTTCGGGAGTCGCCCAGTGCCACATCCACACCGGGAACTCGAGCAGCCGGGTCGCAGTGCCCGCGCAGGCCGCGGCGGCCGCGCGGCCGGTGGCTTCGTGATCGGGGTGTCCGTCGCGCCGCCAGCTCGTCGCGCACCACGCACCGGTATGACCGCAGTGGGCGAGGATATCGCCGAGCGCCTCGGTCACCTCCGCCTCGTAGTCGGCGACTTTGCTGTCGGCGATACCTAGTCGAATCGGCGCTGGGACATCCAATTCTCTAGCGGCGCGGCGTGATTCCTGCACGCGCAGCTCGGCGATCCGGGCCGGGGAGTGCGACCGCGAGCTGGGATGGGATGCTTCGCCGTCGGTGACCGAGACGATGGTCACCGGCAGGTTGTTCGAACGGGCCAGCGCGATCAGGCCGCCGACGCCGAGCACCTCGTCGTCAGGGTGCGGCGCGACGACGATCAGGTGCCGCCAGCCGGTGAGGGACAGTTCGGGCCTGCTGTGCCGCCACGGGTTCCAGACACGTTCGGGTGTGCCGCGGGCGGCAAGATTGATCAGCGGTTCGGCGACCATGAAAACCTCCAGCTCTCGGCCACGGCAATTACTGTCGAGTCGGCGCACATGAGCGGCAAAGCCTTGCGATGCACGCACTGTTCGGCGCGCGGAGGTGGGGATGCGGAATGTCTCGTGGCCACTCTATCGGTGAACCGCCAACCAGCACGCGTGACACAAGGTCGAACTGCTGTCCGTTTTCGCAGGTGCCGAAAGTCTCCGGGCGCGCGTGCGCGCAGAGACGACTCGTTCATGGCTCTCGGCTACCCGCCGACGTCGCGCGCAAACAGACTTCGGCGCGATGCTGGTCAGCGGCAGATCATCGGTGGATCCCATGACAATTGTCGCGGGAATGGTTAATGTCCGAGGACATTCCAAGGCGGTCGGGTTGGCGCACGGTGAGGTTGGGTCGTGCGCCGGAGGGTCCCGGTGGCCTGTTCGAAATCGGGAGAAGGCGTGAGATTCACAAGAGCTGGTGCGCTGCTAGCGGCGGCCCTGATGGCCACAAGCCTCGGGCTGACCGCGTGTTCGTCGGACGATAGTGCTGATTCGAGCATCGTCACCACGAACGCGGGCGAGCCGCAGAATCCGTTGGTGCCGACCAACACGAACGAGAACATGGGCGGGCGTGTCGTCGACCGGCTGTGGTCCGGTCTGAAGTACTACGACGCCAACGGTGTCGCGCACAACGAGGTCGCGCAGTCGATCGAGTCGACCGACCGGAAGAACTACAAGATCACCCTGAAGGACTGGAAGTTCTCCGACGGCACCCCGGTCACCGCGAAGTCGTTCGTCGACGCGTGGAACTTCGGTGCGCTCAGCACCAACGCCCAACTGCAGAGCTACGTGTTCAGCCCGATCAAGGGCTTCAAGGACGTTTCCGCGGAAAAGCCAACGGCACAGACCATGTCGGGCCTGAAGGTGGTCGACGACCGTACCTTCACCGTTGAGCTCGAAGCACCGTCCATCGACTTCGAGACCGGCCTCGGCTTCGCGCCGTTCTACCCGCTGCCCGAGGCCGCGTACAAGGACATCAAGGCCTACGGCGAGAACCCGATCGGCAACGGCCCGTACAAGTTCGCGAGCAACGGTGCCTGGCAGCACAACGTGCAGATCGACCTGGTGCCGAACCCGGAGTACAAGGGCGGGCGCCCGGCCAAGAACAAGGGCCTGCGGTTCGTGATGTACCAGACCTTCGAGACCGCGTACCAGGACCTGTTGGCAGGCAACCTGGACAGCCTCGATGTCATCCCGGACGGCGCGCTGGCCACGTACAAGAAGGAACTCGGCGACCGCGCGATCACCAAGCCGATCGCCTACAAGGCTGCCATCGGTATTCAGACGACCACTCCGCACTTCGGTGGCGAGGAGGGCGTGCTGCGGCGCAAGGCGATCTCGATGGCGATCAACCGGGAACAGATCTCCGAGAACATCTTCCACGGCACCAGGGTCCCGGCCAAGGACTTCACTGCGAGCACGCTGCCCGGTTTCAACGGCAACCTGCCCGGCTCCGAGGTGCTGAAGTACAACCCGGAGGAGGCGAAGAAGGTGTGGGCTCAGGCCAACGCCATTTCGCCGTGGTCGGGCACCTACGAGATCGCCTATAACTCCGACGGCGGCCATCAGGGCTGGATCGAAGCCACGGCGAACAGCATCAAGAACACCCTCGGCATCGAGGCGGTCGGTACGCCGTACCCGACGTTCAAGAACATCAGGGATCTGATCAACGGCAAGACCATCAACAAGGCGTTCCGCTACGGCTGGCAGGGTGATTACCCGACGATGCTGCAGTTCCTCACCGCGCAGTACTACAGCTTCTCCGAGACCAACAACGTCAACTACAACAGCCCGGAGTTCGACAAGCTGCTGAACGACGCGCTGGCGGCGTCGACTCAGGACGAGTCGTACAAGATCATCGCGCAGGCGCAGGCGTTGCTGTTCAAGGACATGGCCGACATCCCGATGTTCGACTACGCGGCCGCGGCCGGTCGCTCGGACAAGGTGAAGAAGGCCGAGATGGCTTGGAACGGTCTGTTCGACTTCGAGGGGATCGAGAAGTAGGGCAGGCACTGAACAAAGGCCCGCTGACGCGAACGCGTCAGCGGGCCTTCGTCTTTCGGACGTACCCGCGTGATCTCGGGACAACTGTCGCCGGAATGGCTACTGTCCGAGGACATTCCAAGGCGGTCGGATTGGGGCGCGGTGCGATCGGGTTCGCGCTCCTGGAATCTCGATGGCCTGTTCGAAATCGGGAGAACGCATGAGATTCACGAGAGCTGGTGCGCTGTTCGCGGCGGCCCTGATGGCCACAAGCCTGGGGTTGGCCGCATGTTCGTCGGACGACGGTGCCGACGCAGGCATCGTGACGGTCAATGCCGGGGAGCCGCAGAACTCGTTGGTGCCGACCAACACCAACGAGAACATGGGCGGCCGGGTGGTCGATCGGCTGTTCGCGGGTTTGAAGTACTACGACGCCAACGGCAAGGCGCACAACGAAGTGGCGGAGTCGATCGAGTCTGCCGACCGGAAGAACTACAAGATCACCATCAAGCCGGGGTGGAAGTTTTCCGACGGCTCGCCGGTCACCTCGAAGTCGTTCGTCGACGCGTGGAACTTCGGTGCGCTCGCCACCAACGCGCAGCTGCAGAACTATGTGTTCGCGGCGATCGTCGGGTTCGACGAGGTACAGGCGGAAAAGCCGGTGGCGCAGACGATGTCGGGGTTGAAGGTGGTCGATGACCGCACCTTCACCGTGGCGCTGAAGCAGCCGTCGATCGACTTCGAGCTCGGACTCGGGTTCCACCCGTTCTTCCCGCTGCCGGAGGCGGCGTTCACGGACCCGAAGGCCTTCGGTGAGAACCCGATCGGCAACGGCCCGTACAAGTTCGCCAGGCAGGGGGCGTGGGAGCACAACGTCAAGATCGACCTGGTTGCCAATCCGGATTACAAAGGTGGCCGCGTACCCAAGAACAAGGGTCTGCGGTTCGTGATGTACCAGTCCTTCGACACCGCCTACCAGGATCTGCTCGCGGGTAATCTCGACGCCCTCGACGTCATTCCCGACTCCGCGATGACCACCTTCGAGAAGGATCTCGGCGAGCGCGCGATCAAGAAGCCGATCGCGTACAAGGCAGCCCTCGGCATCCAACCCAGCGTGCCGCATTTCGGCGGCGCGGAGGGTGTGCTGCGGCGCAGGGCGATCTCGATGGCGATCAACCGCGAGCAGATCTGCCAGAACATCTTCAACGGCACCAGGATTCCGTCGCTCGACTTCACCGCGCGGACACTGCCCGGGTACTCCGACACGGTGCCGGGCAACGAGTCGCTGAAGTACAAGCCGGAGGAGGCAAAGAAGCTGTGGGCCGAGGCCGACGCCATCTCCCCGTGGTCGGGCCGCTACGAGATCGCCTACAACTCCGACGGCGGCCACCAGGCCTGGGTCGAGGCCACGGCGAACAGCATCAAGAACACCCTCGGTATCGATGCCATCGGCACGCCGTATCCGACCTTCAAGAGCATCAGGGACGCGATCGTCGGCAAGACCATCGGCAAGGCGTTCCGACACGGCTGGCAGGGTGACTACCCGACGATGCTGCAGTTCCTCACCTCGCAGTACTACAGCTTTTCCGGGACGAACAGCGTCAAGTACGACAGCAAAGAGTTCGATGGCCTGTTGAATGCCGCGCTGGCCGCCTCCAGCGAGGAGGAGTCCAACAAGATCGTCGCGCAGGCGCAGGCCCTGCTGTTCAAGGACATGGCCGACATCCCGATGTTCGACTATGTCGCCGCGGCGGGCCGGTCGGACAAGGTGAAGAAGGCCGAACTCACCTGGAACGGCCTGTTCAGTTTCGAGGGCATCGAGAAGTAGTAGTTCGGCAAGGCCCGCTGATGCGAACGCATCAGCGGGCCTTCGTCTTTCAGCCCTGCGGGGTCGGAACGACGATCATCTCGGCGATATTCACGCGCTTCGGCGCGGCGACCGCGTAGGCGATCGCGTCCGCGATGTCTTCGGCGACAAGGATTTCCATCTGGCTGCGCCATTCGGCGAGTTCGGTCTTCTGGTCCGGGTCGAGCATGCCTGCGCCGAGTTCGGTGGTGACGAAACCTGGTTCGACGTTCTTCACGCGCACCCCCCGCGGCCCGAACTCCGCTCGCAGATTGCGCGTCAGGTGGGCGACGGCCGCCTTGGTCGCGGTGTAGACGCCGTAGTTGGGAAACACCGTGTGCCCGCCGATGGAGCCGACGTGCAGCAGGTCGGCGCGCTGCCCGTTGTTCGCCGCGGCGAGCAGGTCATCGATGAAAGCCCTTCCGGTGTAGAGCAATCCGTTGATGTTGGTGCCCACCATCTGATCCCATTCGTCGGTCTGCGCCGACTCGAACGGTGCGGCGAGCATCACGCCCGCGTTGGCGACGACGAGATCGACCGGACCGAAGGCCGCCCGCACGGTCGCGGCGGCGTCAAGCACCGACTGCTGGACCGCCACGTCGGCGGCCACCGCGAGCACGTCGCCGCCGATCTCGGCGGCCAGCTCTTCGAGCCGATCCTTGCGCCGCCCGAGCAGGGCGACCTTCGCGCCGTCCGCCGCGAGCCGCTTGGCGGTGGCGGCGCCGATTCCACTGGATGCTCCGGTGACGACCGCGACGCGGCCGGTGAGGTTGTTTGTCATGTCGACAACATTCGTGCTGGTCAGCGTCTGGTGCCAGGCTACGGACTTCCTGGGAGTGGCAGGGCCACCCAGCCCCCATTTCTTGGGCGTGGTCGCCAACTGTGGGGAGGAGGTAGATTCAGCGGCCATAGAGGTCGGCTCGACCTATCGACGAATCTGGAGTCGCTAAATGTCCAGGGTATCAACACCATTCGCGCGTATCGGGATCGCGACCGCGGGGGTGATCACGGTAGTGGCCGCTACGCTGTTCGGGACCGGAGTCGCCAACGCGGACACCCACGTCGACCGCACGTTCGACATGTTCTGTCAGGACCCGAAATTGGCAGGAACGATCACCGCGAAGGTGACCGGAGACCTGCCCGACAGCGTGCCCCCCGGCACCGTATTCGGCAGTCTGACTTTCGAATTCACCGCCGAATTCGGACCTGAGATGGCCAAGGCGATCCGGGCGAAAGGCGGAAGCAGCGCGGTCGGAATATTCGGCACGCAGGTGCACGCCAAAGACAGCGCAGGCAATTTCACGCCGGCGGCGACCGTCGATGTCCGCACCCCCTCCGTTCCGCTGCCGCCGACCGACGTCCCCATGACGTTCACGGGATCAGCAAGCTACCCGCTGCACGCTCCGAACACACCAGGTCCTGCCTCGCTGGTGCTCGCCAGCGCAGCCGTGATTCGTGCCCAGCTCGACACCGGCACCAACGTCGCCTCCCAATGCGGTTTCCGCGGCGACCGCACCCTGGGCGGCTTCACCGTGCGCTAGCTCGGGCACGGACTTCCTGGTAGTAGCGGGGCCACCCAGCCTGTTCGGTGCTGACCTACGCTCGAAGGATGGATTCCGACAATCGACTCGGTGCGTTTCTGCGGGCACGGCGGGAGCTGGTGCGTCCGGAGGATGTCGGGATGTCCGGTGGCGGGCAGCGGCGGGTTGCCGGATTGCGGCGCGAGGAAGTGGCGATGCTTGCCGGGGTCACAGGTTGATTACGCACTCCATATGGGTTCACCTGGCAATAGCGAATTCCAGCTGGCCGTCACCAGCATGTTGCGCTAATTGGCACCGCGCTGGTTCAGCGTCGGATGGGTTCCCGCGCGCCGCGTTCGCGTTCGTCTCGGCCGCCACGGGTCGAGCCCGGTTGCATGGGATACCGGAACAGGGATTCTCGGCCCGGTTCGGGTCGTCGTA
>NZ_BDAY01000035.1 GCF_001612685.1 Nocardia altamirensis NBRC 108246 | reverse complement strand
TGTTGCCGTCGATACCGGCGGCGCAGGCGGGCGTGCGGGCAACGGCGGCAACGCTTCTGGCGCCAACAACGGCGGCGGTGCGGGCGCACGCGGCGGCAACGGCGGTACCGGGGTCCTCGGCACCGGCGGGGCCGGCGGCAACGGCGGCAACGGCGGGGCCAAGACCGGCACCGGCACTCTCGGTGCCTGTGGCACCGCAGGCAGCGGTGGCGCAGGTCTGGTCGGCGGTGCTCCCGGAGATACGGGCACCGGCAACTGCTGACACCACCCAGCACGAACCGAACCACACCGCACACTCGTGCGGTGTGGTTCGTCGCTGCGACGACCCGTCAACACCGTCCATCGTCGATGGCGGAACAGCAGTTTCCGTCAGCAACACAATGCACGAAAGGCCTGCCGCACCGTTCAACCGCGCGATCCAGCGGGACAAGTTCCGCCCTCGCCTAACGATCGAACTGATCTACTCGGCCTCCGCACCGTCCCTCAGCTCGGGGGCTTACCCACTGCTGCCGCGATCCGCCGGATTCGTTCGCGCACAAGCAGTTCGGTCATTTCGACCAGCGAGTCCGCCAACTGAGGATGCAGTTCGGCGCGCGCCTGCACAACCGCGGCATGGATCACCGATGGCGGCACCGTCGGAAACTCTCTCCCCAACCGCTGCGCGGTCACGCGGCTGGCCGTCATCGACGTCGCCCATCGCCATACCAAATCCGGCGGATTGTTGACGACTGACCCATTACCGGCCCAGCGCGCACCAGCCGACGGCTCGAACTCCGAAAGTCCTCGTACCAAACGCAAGTCGATGTTGTCGCTACTCATGGGGACTACTCCAAGGTCGGCACACGGAGCGAGCCGCACTTCGGGACCCGGAGGAAAGTACCCGAACTCTACGCCGCAAGTAACGCCGGGCATAGATAGTCCACACATTTGCTCGCACGACTCAAGCGCTACCAGCGGGTAACGAGTCTCGTCGACGCAACCAGACGTTCCTGCTGGTAACAGCTATCAAGATGACGCGATCCGGCCTGTCCGGTTCGACGCAACCCGGCGAACTGGACGGTTGCCCGACGCCTCATACAGCCGCAGCCGGGCACCGATCCCCCGCCGCGACTCATCCGCCCCCGGCCCACGCGAGATCTCTTGCCGGTCAGTCAAACTCAGACGCAGCTCACCGCGCCATGAGGGTTCACCCATTTGTTCGAGGTGATCGCCACTGCTCGTGATCGTGATGCGCTATACGGACATGGCGATCTTCCTTGTTGCCAGGAGTACTGGTGCTCGTTGCGGGTCGATGAGAGAGTCGTAAACCCGCAGCGCAATGAGGCGTCGTATTACGATGCAGTCGTGACTGATCCGGGGGCTCGCTCGACAGACGACCAGCCAGACCCTGAATCAACAGATTCAACCGATCCAATTGAGGAGCGCGTCGCGTCGCACCGTGCTGCCCGCGAAGATTGGACATCACCCAAGGGTGCGCTCATGGTTCGTGTCGACTTCGGCACATCGGCCAGCCTTCGACAAGTCACCGATACTCAGCACGCCGTCCGCTCACTGCTGGTACAACGCCGTCTGCATGCGGTCAGCACGCTCCAGGACTGCGATATCGTGACCGCCGCTGACCTCGCCAGCCGCGGCAATCAGGACGTCGCAGACAAGGGCGCGGCCGGATTCTGTAATGCGCTGGCTGCAGTGTTCTTTCAACTGCTCTGCCTGGCGGGTCGAGATCGCCAAACCGCTTGTCGAGCAGGCACATTCCACACAGATCGCCGCCCATGTCAACCATCCCCAGCGCGCCCGGACGCTACAGGAAGACAAGAACCAGCCAGATTCCCACTCGAGTGGGAAGCCGGCCACAGTAGCCTCGCGTCGTGACTGTCGTAGCCGCGCTCACGGGCCTGGGTTATCCGCTCACGCTGCTGACCGGGCTCCAGGAGTTCGGCTGTGCGCGTGGCGAGTTCGACGGCGGTGACGTTCGACTAGCCACGGCAGTACGCGAAAGCGAGGTCCAGGCCGCCGCCGACCCGATCGCAACCTCAGCGTGGCGGACGGGTCAGTTTTGCGTTGAGGACTGGGCCGATGTGGCTCAGGGGGCGGGGCTGGGTCATTTCGCCGTGGGTGCAGGTGATTTGGTGGACCTCTACCTCGCCGGTTACGTGGGTGTGCCATCGGTCCGGAGTGAAGGGTGAGCCTTGGGGTTTGCCGATGGTCGCCTCGAACAGCAGCAGATCTCCGTGGAAGACGCCGAGGGAGGCTGCGGAAACCACTGCCCTGGTGGTGGCGAAAACCGTGAGCAGCGTGGTGAGGTCGAGTTCGCCGAGGCCGGCGAGCTCCATGTCCTGTCCGACGGACTCGGCGACCTCCTCCGGTGATACGGGGCCGTTGTCCGGCGGGTAGTCGTCCGGCTTCGGGTAGCTGTCGAGTATGGCCAAGAATTCGACCTGTTCGCCTTCTTCCTGGAGCCGCACCGCGAGCAGGTGCGCGATGATTCCGCCGAGGGACCAACCGAGCAGCGAGTAGGGGCCGCGTGGCTGGATGAGCCGGATCTGTTCCAGATAGTCGGTCACGACGTCCACGGCCGATGCCGGCGACCATCCCGGTTCGCTGAGTCCGCGAGCCTGCAGGCCGTAGACCGGGCGGGAGGCGTCGAGGTGACGTAGCAGACCGGAGTACACCCAACTGGTTCCGGCTGCCGGGTGCACGCAGAACAAGGGTCGTTCGGTGCCGGCTCGACGCAGCGGGAGCATCACCGCGAGCGAGTCTCCGCGCGAGCCTGCCGACGCGAGCAAGGCGAGTTCGGCGACCGTCGGGGACTCCAACACGTCCCGCACTGTCAACGTAATGCCAAGGGGCCGTAAGCGACTGATCAACCGGATCAGCAGGAGGGAGTGACCACCGAGATCGAAGAACGAGTCGTCGACGCCGACTTTCGGCACATCCAGCAGCTCAGCGAACAGTTCGCTCAGCATCAGCTCACGGGGCGACTCCGGCGCACGTCCTGAACCGCCGCTGCGGCGCGGTGTGGGCAGTGCACGGCGGTCGAGCTTTCCGCTGACGCTGAGCGGCAGCTCGTCCAGCATGACGACCGCCGACGGCACCAGGTATGCCGGTAGTCGCGCCGCCGCATACGACCGCAGTTCGGCCTCACCCACCGTCGTGTCCGGCACCACATATGCCACCAGCCGGATGTCGCCCGGACCGAATTCGTGTGCCACCACCGCCGCGTGCCGGATCGCCGGATGCCGGACCAACACGACCTGCGCCTCTTGGGGTTCGACCCGGATACCCCGCACCTTCACTTGGTCGTCGGCCCGGCCGACGAATTCCAGCTGTCCCTCCGACTGCCACCGCACCACGTCCCCGGTGCGGTACATCCGTCCAGCTCCGGGGCTGAACGGGTCCGCCACGAACCGCTCGGCGGTCAATCCAGGCCGGTTGAGGTATCCCCTGGCTAGGGAATCACCGGCGATGTACAGCTCGCCGAGCACCCCGGGCGCGACCAGATCCAGGTCGTCACCGAGCACGTATACCCGCACGCCCGCGAACGGCCGGCCAATGGGTATGGCACCCGTCGGTGTCTCATCGCCCTCGGTCAACCGGAACTCGATGACACTGACTGTCGTCTCGGTGGGGCCGTAACTGTTGCACACCAGCACATCCGGGTGACGGGCACGCCAGCGCGCCAGCGTGTCACCGAACAGCGCTTCACCTCCGACAGACAGACATTCGCTCGGCGAGGCATCGTCGGGCATGGAGTCCAGCAGCTCTAGGTGGCTGGGTGTCCCGAACAACACCGACGGCCGTGGACCGGGTTCGTCCAGCTCGCCGACGCGGACACATCCGCCACTGACGAGCGGCACGTACAGCGCGGACACGGACATGTCGAACGCCACGGACAGGTGCATGCGGCTTTCCCCCACGACGCCGGGATAGACATCCCGTGAGCGCAACAGGTAAGCACCAAGCGACCTGTGCGCGATAACGACCCCCTTGGGGCGCCCCGTCGATCCTGACGTGTAGAGCACGTAAGCAGGATTATCCAGATGGACCCGAGGCCCCGGGTTCGCTGTGGGGTAACGATCGCTGTCGCACTGGTCGACGCACAGCGCGTCCGGCCCGGCGCGGCCGGACAGCGCCGACGTCGTCACCGTGATCCGGGGAGCCGCGTCTCGAAGCATGAATGCCACCCGGTCGTCCGGGTAGTTCACATCGACCGGTAGGTACGCGCCGCCGGATTTCAGAACACCCAGCAGCGCGATGACCAGCTCGGCGGAGGGCGGCAGCAGCACGACAACCCGGTCTTCCGGCCGCACACCACGTTCGATGAGCAACCGCGCGAACTGATTCGCCCGCGCATTCAATTCCGTGTAACTGAGCAGGGTGTCTCCCGCCGCCAACGCAGGCGCGTCCGGGGTACGCCGGACCTGCTCCTCGAACAGCTGGTGTGCGACCGCACCGGGCTGCGCCACCGGTGGGCGAAGAAGCGACTCCCGTTCGGCTCTGCTGAGCACATCGATCGCGCTGATCGGCCGGTCGGGGTCGGCGACGACCGCGGCGAAGATCCGATGCAGCCTGGTGGTCATCACCTCGACCGAACCGCGATCGAACAGATCGCTGCTGTACTCGAGCGAGCCGTCCAGGCCGGCGGGTTCGCCGTTGGGGCCGAAGGTTTCCCAGAGGATGAGGGTGAGGTCGAACCTGGCGATGTCGCGCCACACACCATCCGCGACGGCGGTCAGGCCGCCCAGGTCGAACAACGGCGGCTCATTGTTGTTGAACGAAAGCCCTACCTGGAACAGCGGATTCCGACCGGTGTGCCGCACCGGATTGAGCACCTCCACCAGGTGTTCGAACGGGACATGCGTTTGGGAGAAGTCGGCGATATCGCTGTCGCGCACGCGGGTCAGCAGCTCGGTGAACGTCGGATCGCCCGCAGTATCGGCTCTGAGCACCAGAGTGTTCACGAAGAACCCGATCAGGTCGTCGAGGGCCTCGTCGTCGCGCCCGGCGACGACCGTACCGATGGGGATGTCGGTGCCTGCGCCGAGTTTGGTCAGCAGCACAGTCAATCCCGCGTGCAACACCATGAAAAGCGTGCCACCGGTCCGCTTGGCCAGCCCGATCAGTCCGTGGTGGACGTCCGCGGCGAGCCGGACCGGAACCCGTCCACCGAGCTGGGAGGCCACCGCGGGGCGGGCCCGGTCGAACGGCAGCGTGAGTTCTTCCGGCAAGCCCGCCAGCCGGCCGACCCAGTACGACGGATCGGCCTTCGAGAGCAATTCCCGTTGCCACAGCGCGTAATCCGCGTACTGGACCCGCAGCGGCGACCACCCGGGTGCCTGCCCCAGACGCCGCGCGTTGTACGCCATGCCGAGATCGCGCGCCAACGGTGTCATCGACCAGCCGTCGCCGCCGATGTGATGCATCAGCAGCAACAGGACGTGCTCGTCCGGTCCGAGCTCGAAACACCATGCCGCCAGCGGGATCTCGGAGGCGATATCGAAGGCGTAGCCCGCCGCCGCGTCCAGTCGTTCGGTGAGTTCACTCTCGGATATCCGGGCGAACTCCCATCGGACCGCCGGTGCGTCCACGATGTGCTGGTATGGCTGGCCGTCGTGGTCCGGAAACACGGTACGCAGGCTCTCATGCCGTCCTACGACGTCGGCGAGCGCCGCTCGGAGTGCCGACTGATCGAGCTCGCCGGACAGCCGGACGGCCATCGGCAGGTTGTAGGTCGAGATCAGTCCTTGCATCCGGTGCAGGAACCACAGCCTGAGCTGAGCGAACGACAAGGGAACCGACTCGGGTCGCGGCCGCGGTGTCACCGCGCCACGGGCCAGCTCGGCGGTGCCGACGCGGTCGGCGAGCCCGGCCGGAGTCGGCCGCTCGAACACCACCCGGACCGGCAGTTCGACCCCGAGCACGGTTCTGATCCGACTGGTCAGCTTCGTCGCGGTGAGGGAATGACCGCCCAAGGCGAAGAAATCGTCGTCGATCGTCACCGACGGCACAACCAGCACGTCGGCGTAGATCTCGCACAGCGCTCGTTCGACCGGCGTGCGCGGCGCACGGCCCGTACTCTCGCGGGACGGCTTGGGCAGTGCTTTGCGGTCCAGCTTGCCGTTGGGACTGAGCGGCATGGCGTCGAGCTGGACGAACACGGACGGCACCATGTAGTCCGGCAGCACCGCCGCCACATGATCCCGCAGCTGTGCCGGCTCGACCTCCCCGGATGTCGGCACCACGTAGCCGACGAGGCGTTGATCCCCCGGACGGTCCTGCACGGCGAGCACCGCCACCTGCGCGACGTGCGGATGACCGCGCAACACGGTCTCGATCTCGCCGAGTTCGATCCGGAACCCGCGGATCTTGACCTGATGGTCGACGCGGCCGTGGAACTCCAACTGGCCGTCAGCACGCCAGCGCACCAGGTCACCGGTGCGGTACATCCGGGATCCCGCATCGTCGAATGGGTTGGCCACGAAGCGTGCTGCCGTCAGGGCCGGTCGGTTCAGATATCCGCGCGAGAGCTGAGCACCTGCGAGATACAGCTCTCCCAGCACCGCGCAGGGCACCGGCCGCAGCCGGGAATCCAGTACGTAGGCGCGGGTGTTGCCGATCGGCTTGCCGAGCGCCGCTTGGTCGGGCCAGTCGTCCACCTCATGAGGGAAGAAGGACGCGATCGCCAGGTGGGTTTCGGTCGGGCCGTAGCAGTTGTCCAGCCGACGACCGCGTGTCGCGAAAAACGCCTTGACCTCGGGCGAAAGCACCAGCGCTTCCCCGCCCTGGCCGATCAGCCGCAGCTCGGGGAGGTCGGCGCCCGTATTCTGCACGACCTCGCACAGCGCCTCCAACACAAGGTTCGGCAGATACATGTCCTGCACGTCGAACTCGGCCAGCCACCGGGCAAACAGCTCGGCGTCCTTGCGGACCTCCTCGGGCGGGACAACCAGGCAGCCACCTCGCGTGGTGGCGAACAAGACCTCGTAGGCGGAAGTGTCGAAACTGAGCGACGAGAACTGGGCCATTCTGCCTGCGGGCAAAACCGTCTCGTAACAGGTCAGCAGACTCACCGTCGCGGCGGACGGCATGACAACTGCCTTTGGCAGCCCGGTCGATCCGGACGTGTAGATGACATATGCCGGGTGTTGTGGCCGCAGCGGAGCCAGGCGGTCGGCGTCGACGAGATCGGCCGAGGACAGGTGCCCGGTGTCCACCAATTCGGTGAGGGTCAGGACCGGCGCCGCGTCGCTGTGCATGAAGGCCACCCGGTCGGCGGGGTAATTCGGGTCGATCGGCAGGTACGCGCCCCCCGCCTTCAATGTCGCCCAGAGCCCGACGATTACGTCGACGGAGCGCGGCATCATCAGGCCGACAACGGATTCGGGGCCGACACCGCGATCGATCAGATAACGGGCAAGTTGATTGGCCCGCGCGTTGAGCTGCGCGTACGTGAGCACCGTTTCGCCCATCTGCACGGCAGGCAGGTCCGGGGTGCGTCGCACCTGCGCCTCGAGCAGCTCGGGCAACGTCCGCTGCGGCACCCTCCGCTCAGTGTCGTTCCATTCCACCAGCATTCGGTGCCGTTCCGGCGCGGCGAGCACCTCGACGCCGCTGATCGGCACGCCGGAGTCGGCGGCGACTTGGGTGAGGTACCGCAGCAAGCGCTCACCGAGCACCCTGGCCCCATCAGAGGTGAACAGATCCGCTGCGTAGGTGAGGGTCAGATCCACACCGGCGGCGCGGCCGTCAGCGGTCCAACGCTGGATGAATCCGAAGAACAGATCGAATTTCGCCGCGTCGAGCGGGGTCTTCACCGGCGTGCACGGCAGACCGTCCAGGTGCAGAACCATCCCTTCGTCCACGACGAGTGCGATCTGGAACAGCGGGTGCCGGGACAGGGATCGGGTGGGCTGGAGGTGTTCGACGATCTTCTCGAACGGGAGGTCCTGGTGTTCGAAGGCCGCGAGGTCGGTGGTGCGCACCCGGGTGAGCAGCTCGTCGAACCCGGGGTCCCCGCTGGTGTCGGTGCGCAGGACCAGCGTGTTGACGAAGAACCCGACCAGGCCGGAGAGGGCATCGTCGGAGCGTCCAGCGACCAGCGTGCCCAACGGGATATCGGTGCCGCAGCCGAGCCGGGTGAGCAAGGCCGCCAGCGCGGCCTGAAAGACCATGAACAGCGTCACATTTCGGTGTTGCGCCAGCTTCAGCAGACTCTGGTGGACTTGCGCGTCCACGGTGAGGTCGACGCTGCCGCCCAGGTGGCTGACCTGTGCGGGGCGCGGGTGGTTGGTCGGCAAAGCCAGTTCGTCGGGCAAGCCGCGCAGGTGTTCTCGCCAGTAACCGAGCTGACGGGACAACACACTGTCCGGGTCGTGTTCGTCACCGAGCAGGTCTCGCTGCCAGAAGGTGTAGTCCACGTACTGCACGGGCAGCGGCGCCCAGTCCGGAGCGGCGCCGTCGAGCCTTGCCGCGTACGCCGACGACAGGTCCGCGCTCAGCGGATCCATCGACCAGCCGTCACCGGCGCTGTGGTGGACGACGAGCACGACCAGACTCTCGCCCGCAAAGCTCTGGATCACGTGCACGTACAACGGCGGATCGATGGCAAGGTCGAACAGGTGCGCGCAGGCGCGAACCACCACTGCGTCGGTCTCTTCGGGGGCGCACCGGGTGAACGAAACCGTTGCCGGTGTCTCCGCAGCGGGGATGATCCGTTGGAACGGTTCGCCGTCCAGCTCGACGTACACCGTCCGCAGTGCTTCGTGCCGCGCCATCACATCGGCGACCGCGGCTGTCAGGGCGTCTTCGTCCAGTTCGCCCGTAATCCGGGTGACCACTGGGATGTTGTACGTCGCACTGGGGCCCTCCAGCCGATCGAGGAACCACAACCGCCGCTGCGCAAAGGACACCGGGACCAGATCCGGGCGGGGCGAAACCGGGACCACCGCTGGACGTGCCAGACCGGTATCGCCGCTGAGGTGCCTGCTGAAACCGGCGACCGTGGGGTTGTCGAACAGCGCGCTGATACCGGCCTCGATGCCGAGCGAGGTGCGGACGCGGTTGAGCAACCGGATGGCGAGCAAGGAATCTCCGCCGAGCTCGAAAAAGCTGTCGTCGACACCGATTTCGGGCTCGCCGAGAACCTCGGCGAACAGGTCGCACAAGGTGTGTTCGCGGGCATTGCCGGGATCCCGGCGGTCCGCCCCTGCGGCGTACTCCGGCGCGGGCAGGGCCGCGCGGTCCAGTTTTCCGTTGGGGGTCAACGGAAAACGTTCCAGCACAACGAATGCGGAGGGCACCGAGTAATCCGGCAGCGTCTTCACCAGCCGCTCACGGACTTCCGCGATGTCGATGCTCGCCTTGTCGACGGCGGGCACCAGGTAGCCGACCAACCGCTTGTCGCCAGGCCGAGCCTCACGGACGATCACCGCGGCCTCGCGCACCGTGTCGACCGCCGCCAACGCCGCTTCGATCTCGGCGAGCTCGATGCGGAACCCGCGGATCTTGACCTGATCATCCACGCGCCCAAGGAAAGTCAGTGTGCCGTCGGACTCGCGTCGGACGAGATCGCCGGTGCGATACATCCGCGCACCAGGGCCGCCGAACGGATTCACGACGAACCGGGTGGCGGTGAGCTCAGGCCGGTTGACGTAACCCCGGGCCAGACCGGCTCCGGCGAGGTACAAGTCCCCCACCGTCCCGATCGGTACCGGTCGCAACCCATCGTCGAGCACGTATAGCCGCGTGTTGTCCAACGGCCTGCCCAGCGGCACACTGGTACCGATCTGATCGCCGTGCCGCCAAGGGGTTTGGGTGACGCACAACGTCATCTCGGTCGGACCGTAGGTGGTGCGCACCGTGATCTGCGGGCACTCCCGCAGGACTTCGACCACGGCATGCGGCGAGATGATGTCACCGCCGGTGGTCACCTCGGTGACCCCGCGCAAGCAGGTGACCAAGTCCTCGGCCACCACCCGGAACAGCCCCGCGGTCAAGCTGATTCGGGTGATCCCGTGGTTCTCGATGACTCTCGCCAATGCGCCCGCATCCATATCGGCGGGCGGCGCCAGCACGACCCGTCCACCGGCGAGCAGCGGTGCCCAGATCTCGTAGGTGGACGCGTCGAACGCGTGTGGTGAATGCAGCAACACCCGGTCGTCGGCATGCACCTCCCAGCACCGATCCCGCGCGAGGTCCACCACGTCTTGATGAGTCACGGCAATGCCTTTGGGCTCACCTGTCGATCCGGACGTGTACATGACGTAGGCGAGCTGACCGGGACGCAACACCGGCAGGTCCGTGCCGGTCTGCTCGGCCGCGGCCGACGGCGGGCCGGGTTCGACGACGATCACTCGTCGACCGACCGCCAGCTCATGGCTTCGCAGCGTCCGGTCCACCAGCAACACCGGACACGTGCTGTCGGCGAGCACGGCACGCATCCGCGCCACCGGATAGGCCGTCGGCAACGGCAGATAGGCACCGCCGGCCTTGAGCACCGCGACAATGGCAACGAGCAGTTCGACCGACCGCGGCATCAACAGCGGCACAGCCATTTCCGGTCGCACGCCCGCCGCAGTCAGGACGCAGGCGAGCCGGTGCGCACGGGCGTCCAACTCGGCATAGGTCAGACAGACCGTGCCGTACTCCACCGCGATCGCGTCCGGTGCGCACGCGACCCGCTCGCCGAAGGCAGTCATCAGATCGGCGGCCACCGCGGGCGTCGCGGAGTCGTTCCACTCCTCCAGTTGCTGCCGCTCTCGCGCGGAGAGCACGTCGACGCTGCCCAAGCCGATGCCAGGATCGATCACCACCTGTGCCAGCACCCGCTCCAGCCGTTCGCCGAGCGCGCGCACATCGGTGGCGGCGAACTCCTCCGGGCGGTAGTGCAGAGTGATCTCGGTGGGGGCGCCTGGCTGTACGACCACGATCAGCGGGTATCGCGACGGGTCCACCGACGATCCAGCTCGATGCCCGCGCAACGCGTCAACGACCTTGTCGAAGGACGACCAGGCCGACAGGTCCACCTCCACCGGCGTGACTTGGACCGTGTTCCCGCCGTGGCTCGAACCGGGTTCCACCGCGTCGTAGGCGATCCGACCCCGTCCCGTGACCTTGCCGAGCAGCATTCCCACGGCTGCTCGGATGACGAGATCCACCGAGGTGCCTGGCTGCTCGATCGTCAAATCTTGGGCACGGCGAATCGCAACCTTTTCCAGATCGGCGCACTCGATCTCGTCCGTGGAAAGCAGCAGCAGCGGAAGCAGTCGTTCGACTTGGGAATGGAACATATGTCAACCCGTCTGTTCTTCCGGCAATGACGACCAGGGACCCGCCAAAATAGCGCGCAGGTAAGGAGAGATGGATTCGACCTTAGGTCAGCGGTCCCACCCAGTGCATTGCCGTGTCCACAAGATGACAAATTCGGTGGCGCGCCCCAGGGGACACGACCCAACGAATGACATGTTCCTGCCATCCGGACACCCTCGTGGTTCTTGCGACCGCCCCCGCCCGGCCATAGCCTGGATCGGTACATCAGTGCACAAGACTGGCCGGGGGAAGGACCGCGATGG
Organism: Nocardia altamirensis NBRC 108246; assembly: GCF_001612685.1. Taxonomy (GTDB): domain Bacteria; phylum Actinomycetota; class Actinomycetes; order Mycobacteriales; family Mycobacteriaceae; genus Nocardia; species Nocardia altamirensis. The sequence goes on along the minus strand of NZ_BDAY01000035.1, from coordinate 111,111 downwards.
CAGCTATTCGGTCGAAGACGTCGTTGGAACTTCTCGCACTTCACGATTCCGCGAGTTTTCCAGGCGCGAATTCGATGAATTTCCTCAATGAGGTCGCGAATCATTTTCCGGACGCCATCTCGTTCGCCGCCGGACGACCCTTCGAGGGTTTCTTCGATATTCAGTCGGTGCACGGATATTTAGCGACCTATCGCGAGCACTTGCTGACAAATCCTGACTATGACGAGGCCACGGTACTTCGCACCTTGATGCAGTACGGGCGAACCAAGGGAATCATTCACGACCTCATCGCCGCGCATCTCGACATCGACGAGAACATCACGGTGGACCCGGAGTCGATCGTGGTCACGGTCGGCTGCCAGGAGGCCATGTTCCTCACCTTGCGCGCCCTCCGCAGAACTGCCGATGATGTCGTACTCGCCGTGCTGCCCGGTTACGTCGGGCTCGCCGGTGCCGCGCAACTCGCGGACATGACGGTCCTCGGGGTCAAGGACTCCACCGCCGGAATCGACCTCGACGACCTGCTACTCGTGCTCGATCGTGCCGAAGCCGCCGGGCAGAAACCCCGCGCCTGTTACGTGACGCCGGACTTCGCCAACCCGTCCGGAATCAGCTTCTCCCTGGAGACGCGCAACCAACTCTTACGCATTGCCGACGAACACGATTTTCTCATCCTGGAGGACAACCCGTACGGGATGTTCTATGGCGACAACGGCTATCTGCCCACCTTGAAGGCACTCGACCGCACCCAGCGAGTGGTGTATCTCGGCTCCTTCGCCAAGACGGGATTTCCCGGCGCCCGGGTCGGCTACGTCGTCGCCGACCAGCGGGTGCACACCGTCGGCGAGGCCACCGAGCTGCTCGCCGATCAACTCGCCAAAATCAAGAGCATGCTCACCGTGAACACCTCCCCGATCGCACAGGCCATTATCGGCGGAAAGCTGTTGCAGAACGGCGGCAGCCTGCGGCTGGCGAGCATCCGGGAAAGGCAGATCTATCAGAACAATCTCCACCAGATTCTCGCCGGTCTGGCGACCAGGTTTCCGCCAGGAACAGTCCCCTCGGTGTCGTGGAACACACCGACCGGCGGCTTCTTCTTGGTTCTGACGGTTCCGTTCGTAGTCGACGACGATCTGCTGACCATTTCCGCGCTCGAGCACGGCGTGTTGTGGACGCCCCTGCACTACTTCTACGGCGACGGCCAGGCCAGGAATCACCTCCGGCTTTCGTTCAGCCATCTCACCCCGGACGAGATCGAGACGGGATTGGACAGGCTCGCAGCCTTCGTCCGCAAGTACAGCGTCTGAGAAAGGAAGCCCATGTTCCCGGTAATTCGAGAAAAGCTGCCTCGACGAACCCGCAGCGCCCGCCGGTCTTGGGGATGGACCTACCGATGACGACGGGCCGACTGGCATATCGAGGGCTGCACACACGGTCGCCGGAACCAGTGGACGACAGCGCATTCGCGCGAATCGTCGGAGTCGGGACGGCGGTCCCCGACACCTCGTATTCGCAACAGAATATCCTCGATATTTTCCGGATATCGGACCCCAAGATCCGTTCGATATTCCTCAACAGCGCGATCGATCGGCGGTTTCTGACCCTGCCGCCGCAGCTCGAAGACGGCGCACGCGCAGCAGAGGCCCAAGGCGATCTGCTGAACAAGCACAAGGCCCATGGCATCGACATGGGCGCACGCGCCATACGCGCCTGCTTGAAAAGGGCCAATGCGGCGGTATCCGATATCGGATACCTGTGCTGCGTAACCTCCACGGGCTTCCTCACCCCGGGGTTCAGCGCACTGCTCATCCGCGAACTCGGGCTCGACCCCTACTGCGCCAGGCTCGACATCGTCGGCATGGGCTGCAACGCGGGACTCAACGGCCTCAACGCCGTCGCAGGCTGGGCACGGGCCCGTCCCGGACAACTCGCGGTCATGGTGTGCATCGAAACATGTTCGGCGGCCTATGTTTTCGACGGAACCCTGCGAACCTCGGTGGTCAACAGTCTGTTCGGGGACGGCGCGGCGGCCGCGGCCCTGGTGACGGACGACGACACCGGCCCGGTTCCCGCACACGACGTGCCCAAGGTCCTCGGGTTCGCCAGCGTCATCATCCCGGACTCGATCGACGCCATGCGCTACGACTGGGATCCCGCAGCGCACAAGTTCAGCTTCTTCCTCGACCCGGACGTGCCCTACGTGGTGGGCGCGCACTCCGAAGACGTCGTCGACCGGCTGCTGGCGGGAACCGGCTTGCGCCGCAGCGACATCGCCCACTGGCTGGTGCATTCGGGCGGCAAGAAGGTCATCGATTCGGTCCTGGTCAACCTGGGCCTGACTCGCCACGACCTGCGCCACACCACCGGTGTGCTGCGCGACTTCGGCAACCTGTCCAGCGGCTCGTTCCTGTTCTCCTATGAACGGTTGCTCGACGAGACGGTGGTGTGCCGCGGCGACTACGGGGTGCTGATGACCATGGGCCCGGGTTCGACGATCGAGACAGCCCTTGTTCGCTGGTAACGGCCAGGCCGAGCAGAAGAATGGAGACAAGGTGACCAGCACGGACACAGTTCCCGAGATCGACGCGGGACCGCGTCTGCGCATCGACGGCACTCGCCCCCTCTCCCCTGAGCTGGTGGCGGAGGTGCAGATGTTCACCGACCAAGCCGAGAGCTGGACCGGCGTCCCGGTCATTCATCTCTCCGGTGCGCCAAGTGCCGGCCCGGGCAAGATCGGAATCCAGCTGGTCAGCAAGTGGGAGCGCGTTCTGCGCCGCCTCGAACGGCTCGACACGCCCACCATCGCTGTCGCACAGGGCGATTGCGGCGGCGTGGCGCTGGAAACACTGCTGTGCACCGACTATCGGCTCGCGACCGGCGACCTGCGGCTGCTTGTCACGACCAGAACCGATGACGGCGCGACCTGGCCGGGAATGGGCCTGTATCGGCTGGCCAACCAGGTGGGCGTGGGACGAATACGTCGCGCGGTCTTGTTCGGCACCCCCATCTCGGTCGCCGAAGCCAAGGCGCTGAACCTGATCGACGAGATCGTCGAGGACCCCGCCGACGCGATCGCGGCAGCGGACACCCTGGTCGCCTCGCGCTCCGGAGCCGAACTCGCCATCGCACGCCAGTTGTTGTTCGACGCGACGACGACGAGTTTCGAGGAGGCCCTCGGCAGGCATCTCGCGGCCTGCGATCGCCGATTGCGTCGGGCGCGCAACGGCGACGGAATCGATCGACGATGAGGGCACCCGACGTGAACGCCGGCGCGGGCCTGAATTCGGCACGCCGGATGTTGACAGAGTTCACCGGCGAGGTCGACGAAGCCTTGGCAGTCCTGCCCGAGCCCGCGGACCGTTCGAACGAACAGCGCAGGCAGGCCGACGACGCCAAACGCGCTGCGGCGCTGGTGCGCAGGCAGTTCCTGCAGGCGCACGCGGACGCCGTGTACGACCAGCTCACCGACGGGCGGACGACCTCGCTGCGACTGGCGGAGTTGTCCGGCGCGACCGCGGTGGCGTTTCCCGGTCTGGTTCCCACCGAGGCGCAGCTGGCCGAAGAGCAAACCCGGACACAGGCCGGCAAGGAAGGCCGGGAGATCGACCAAGGGATCTTCTTCGGCCAGCTGCTGCGGAGCCCGACCGCCGGTGCGCATCTCATCGACGCCATGCTTCGGCCCACTCCCCGCGCCCGGCTCTTGCTCGACCGGTTCCGGCAGACGGGGGTCGCCGAGCTCGGATCGGTGCGGCTCGAACGTCGTTGCGGCGCGGCCTATGTGACGATGTGCCGCAACGACTGCCTCAACGCCGAGGACAACAGTCAGGTCGAGGACATGGAAACCGCGGTCGATCTCGCCTTGCTCGATCCAGCGGTGCGCGTAGGGGTGCTCCGGGGCGGCGAGATGAGTCATCCCCGCTACCGGGGCAGGCGGGTGTTCAGTTCCGGAATCAACCTGAAAAGCCTGCACGCCGGGCGCATTTCGTTCGTCGACTTCCTGCTGCGCCGCGAGCTGGGCTACCTCAGCAAGCTGTTGCGCGGTGTCCTGGCCGACGAGGCGCCGTGGCACGCGCCGATGATCGAGAAACCCTGGGTGGCCGCAGTGGACACCTTCGCCATCGGCGGCGGCGCCCAACTGCTGCTCGTGTTCGACCACGTCGTCGCGGGCGCAGGGAGCTATGTCAGCCTGCCTGCCGCGCAGGAGGGAATCATCCCCGGTGTCAGCGGTTTTCGGCTCACCCGGGCGGCCGGACCCCGAATTGCCCGCCAGGTCATTCTCAGCGGCCGCCGCATGTGGGCACAGGAACCGGACGCGCGGGTGTTCATCGACGAGGTCGTCGACGAGCGGGACATGGCGGCAGCCGTCGACCGCAGCATCGAACGTCTCGACGGCCCGGCCGTCGTCGCCAACCGGCGAATGCTGAACTTCGCCGAGGAGCCGCCGGACGCGTTTCGCCGCTATGTGGCGGAATTCGCTGTGCAGCAGGCCATTCGGCTCTACAGCGAGGACGTCATCAGCAAAGCCGACCGCTTCCGCGCACGCTCGCTGGCCGCAGGGTGACCCACGTTCCCGAAGGAGGTGCTCCGATCATGACGGACGGTACGCCCAGTGTCCGCTACGAGAAGAAGGATCGCGTCGCCTACATCACGCTCGACCGCCCTGCCGTGCTGAACGCGATGGACTTGCGGATGCACGACGAACTCGCCACCATCTGGGACGATTTCGAGCGCGACGACGACATCTGGGTCGGCGTCCTGACCGGTGCCGGCGACCGCGCCTTTTCCGCCGGGCAGGACCTGAAGGAACGGGCAGCGCTCGACCGAGCCGGGGCCCCGCCGACGAGCTTCGGCAGCCGCGGCCTGCCCGGCTGGCCCCGGCTCACCGAACGATTCGACCTGACCAAACCTCTGATCGCCCGCGTCAACGGCTACGCCATCGGCGGCGGCTTCGAGTTGGCTCTCGCCTGCGACATCATCGTCGCCGCCGAGCGTGCGATCTTCGCGCTGCCCGAGGCCAGGTTCGGCTTGATCCCCGGTGCGGGCGGCGCGTTCCGGTTGGCCCGGCAGTTACCGCTGAAGACGGCGCTGGGACATCTCCTGACCGGCCGCGAGCTGTCCGCCACCCGAGCACTGGAATTGGGCCTGGTCAACGAGGTCGTACCGGACCGCGAATTGGACGACTGCGTGCGGGGCTGGGTGGACGACATCCTGCGCTGTGCCCCGCTGTCGGTCCGAGCGATCAAAGAGGCCGTCATGCGATCGGCCGATGTTCCGCTCGAGCAAGCGTTCGGCGTCCAGTACCACTGGGAAGAGCGACGCACGCGAAGCCTCGACGCCGGCGAAGGCCCCCGCGCGTTCACCGAGAAACGCCGACCTGTCTGGTCAGGACGATGACACGCCCCGGATCCGATCGATGACGGTCAACGGTGTCGCCGGACTAACCGATGTCCACCAACCCCAGCTCCGCCGCCTTGATCCCGGCTTGGAAACGCGATTTGGCGTTCAGGGTTCGCAATATCCGGGCAACATAGCGCCGATAGGTGCGGACGGAGACATCCATCTCCCGCGCAGCGGTCTCGTCCTTGACCCCGCTGCACAATTGCGCCAACACCTGCGAGTCGACGCGATCCAAACTGATGCTGTCGACAGACACGAAAAGACCCTCCACTCTCATCACGCACTCCCGTTGTCCCGCCGCAGCGGTATCTCCCGCAACCGCAGCGCGATCACCACGCCGATGACCGCAACCATCGCCGCGGCGAGGAACACACCGTGCAGCGCCGTCCCTATCCCGTCGAGCAAGGTGTCACGCGAGCCCGGGGGCAGCGCGTCGATCTGGTCTCGGCTGATGCCGGTCCCGCTGTGGGCCAGCACGGACAACGGATCCGTGACCGGGGTGCGCAGCAGTGTCCGCGTCAGCACCGTGCTGAACACCGCCCCGAACACCGCCACCCCCAGCGCCTGCCCGACGGTCCGGCTGAACGCCCCGGTCGACACGGCAACCCCGGTGTCGGCCGGTTTCGCGGCGTTCAGCGCCGCGAGCTGCACCACCGAGCTCAGCATCGCGAGTCCTGTTCCGGCGACTGCCAATGCGGCGCCCTGCACCACATAGGGCAGGTCGGCATCCAGCACGGACAGACTGAAGGTGGCGACGGCGAGCAGGACCGTCCCGAGCACCGGGAACCGCCGGTAGCGCCCGGTGCGACTGATCGCCCGCCCGCACAGCGCCGATGTCACCGCCCAGGCGATCAAGAACGGTGTCATGTGCCATCCCGAGGTGGCGGGCGAGACACCGTCCACGGTCTGCTGGAACAGCGGCATGAACGTGGCGATGCCCTGCGTCGAGAAGCCGAGGACGAACGCCAAGAGGATCGAGACCCGGATCACGGGGTCGCCGAACAAGTGCGGCGGCACCAGCGGCTCGTCGACCCGCCGTTCGACGTACACCGCCGCGATCGCCAAAATCACCGTGGCGGCAATCGAACTCAGGACCGGGACGGACGTCCACGGGTACCTCGTCCCGCCCACGGTGACGAGGAGGATCAGCGAGCTGACCGCTCCCGACACCAGCACCGCACCCCACCAGTCGATGACCGGCGGCCGCTGGTCCTGATCGGGGACCCGCAGCTTCGCCGCGACCACCACCAAAGCGAATGCGCCGATCGGGATGTTGACATAGAAGACCCATCGCCAGTTCAGCGTCTCCGACAGCACACCACCGACCACCGGGCCCGACACCGAGGCCAGCGCGTACGCCGACTGCACGATTCCCTGATATCTGCCTTGGATCGCCGGCGGTACGACCGTGCCGATGACCGCCCACGAATTCACGATGATCCCGCCCGCGCCGATCCCCTGGAGCAGACGGAAGACCACGAGCTGCGGCATGGACTGGGCCAGCCCGCACAACATCGAACCCACCAGGAAAACTCCCAGCGCGATCAGGAACAGGCGCTTGCGTCCATAGAGATCACCGAGCTTTCCGTGCAGCGGCACCGAAACGCAGATCCCGAACATGTATGCCGTTGTCACCCAAGATAATTCGGTGAGTCCACCCAGTTCGACCACGATCGACGGCAAGGCCGTTTCGACGACGGTCTGGTCCATCGCCGCGACGAACATGGCCAGCGTCATACAGGAAAAGAGGAGGGCGACCTGCGGGTCCCAGCTCGGCCGTAGCCGTTCACGTTGACTCAATTACGTTCTCCTGCCGGCACATTCCTCGGGCGGGCCGCCCGCTGTCGAGTAGCCGGCGCCCCGGCCGCGCCACCCTCATGCATCGCAGGTGAGTCGCCGACCGTCGTTGTAGGCGACCATCTCCCGCAGCGCTGTCTCGCTGTCCAGACGGGCACCCCGTTCGACGCCGTTCAGCTCGGCGTAGGCGCGGTGCAGGTTGCCCACGATGCGCTCGGCATCCTGCAGCCCGGCGAACTCCCCCAGGTCGATCTCCCGAGCGGCTGCCAGCGGTGTCAGTCCCGCCTCTTGCCCCCGGCGCGCGGCCTCCTGCACGAACCGCAGGTATGCCAGGCTCTTCTCGATCGCCTCCGGCCCGCAGACAGCGCCGTGCCCGGCAACGATCGTTCGCGCGCCGAGCGGCCGGATGACCTGCTCGAGCACCTCGATCGTGCCGCTGATCGAACCCATCAGGGCGAACGGCGTGCCCCCGCTGAACACCAGATCCCCCACGAACAGCACGTCGCGCTCGGGGATGTGCACGATCGAGTCATTGCCGGTGTGCGCGGGTGTGCCGACATACCGCACGTCACAACGCAATTCATCGGACCAGAGGGTGATCCCGGTGGTGTAGGTCAGAAACGGCGGCGCCATCTCGAACCGGCCCCACTCCACATCGGTCCAGATGCCTCGATTTCTGGGGGCCCCGAAAGCGAGTACCCCGGCGCGGCAGTGCTCGTGGCCGACGATCGTCGCCCCGGGGAACAGGAAGTTGCCGAAGGTGTGGTCGCCGTGGTGATGGGTGTTGACCAGGGTATGGACCGCGTGCGGGGTCACCGCGGCGATCGCCGCGAGATAAGCCCGGGTGCGCCGCTCGGTGGCGCAGGAGTCGATGCTGATGACGCCGGAACCGCCGACGATGAACCCGGTGTTGTTGAGCATCCAGCCGCCGTCCGGCTGGATATACGCGTAGACGCCGTCCGCGACCTCGACGGTCTGCGGCGTGGACGCCGCGCTCATGCCGGTCGCCCGACCGGCACGGGCACCGATGACTTGACCGACACCACGTCCTCGATGCGCCGACCCAAGCCGAGCTCGGCCGCCTTCCGATAGGCGTAGGCGGCCACCGCGATGTCCTGCAGCGGCGAGCCCACCGACTTGTACATGGTGCGTTGCGGCGGCTCGTCGACCTGCCGACCGCACAGCTCGGCCAGGGTGATCACCTTGCCGGAGTCCAGGGTTCCCGCGTCGGCGGCGGCCATGGCGTCGCCGGACTCCTCCAGCGCCTGCATGCGATCCACCACGATCAGATCCGGGTACGCCCATACCGCAGCGTCCAGCTCGCGCTCCGCGGGCATCGTCGAACCGGTGGAGCTGATATGCGCGGTGGTGGCGGAGATCCAGTCCGCGAAGAAGGCAGGCCCGGCGCCCGCGGTGTTCGTCGCGACCATGATCAGGTCGGCCTCGTGCACCGCCGCCGCGCCCGAATCCACCGCGCGCACAGGGATACCCAACTCTCCGGCGAGGTCACGGGCCAGCAGTTGACGGCGCTCGGCGCGGGGACTGTAGATCGACATCCGGTCCACGGCGAGCAGCTGGCCGACGACCGCCGCCTGCATGCGCGCCTCGTGCCCGGAACCGATGATCCCGACCGCCGAAGCCTGCGGGACCAGCCGGACGGCGGCCAGCGCCGCGGTCGTAGCGGTGCGCAGCACGGTCAGGTAGTTGGCGTCTAGACAGGCCAGCGGCACGCCACTGTCGATGTCGAACAGATTGATCTGAAATCGCACCTCATTGCCGACGAAGTGAAACTCCTTGTACCCCACCACCCCGAACTCGGGCAGCGCCGCCGCCATCAGTCGCAACCATCCCGAGGCGAAGCAGAGATTCACCCGCTCGGTGATCGCCGCGGCACCCGTGTACTCGGCCCGGTGGGCCGTATCCAACGCCAGGAGCACCCCGGGCAGGTCCGCCGCGCGCCGCACGTCGTCAGCGGTCAGTAGCAACGTCATCGTGTTCCACCTTCAGATCGCGCAACGCATTTCGTCACGGTGTCATCCGCCATGGGCACGCAGTCCGCGGTGTTCGCCAGGCACCCGTGCTTGCGCCGTCAGCGAATCGAGGCGCGGCAGACGATTCCCCACGGCATGGCTCACGACCCGGAAGTTGATCTGCGGCAACCGCTCCGCACAGGCGACGACCTCAGCAGAGGACAGCTCTACCGTCCGTTGACCATCCACCAGGGACAGGCCGTTGCTCGCCACATCCTGCGAGATCGCGACAAGCCTGCGCGCCAACTGCGCCACGATGTCCTGGCGCGACACCTGCGCCCGCATGGTGAGGAAGTAGTTGTCGTAGAGCAGGCCGAGCAACCTCGTATCCTGCAGGCGGATGTCCCGTGCTCGTCCGGCCGATGCGGCGGCCCGCAGCAGCGACGGTCCATCAGGCACCAGCTTGGCCGCGACGCCTTCGTGTATCTCCTGGTAGAGCCGCACCGCGGTAGCCAGGTCGGCCGCCTCCCGCAGATACTCGGTTCCCGACGGCAGCCGTCCCCGGAAAACTTCCCGAACCGGCCGGTAGTCCGGCGCCCAGGCGCCGCTGAAACAACGATGCTGCAAATACATGCTCGGTCTGATCAGGCTCTGGTAGACCTGCCGCGGGCAAGAGCTGGTGTACAGCAGCATGGCGCAGTACCCGCGCACATAGTCCGTCAGCACTCGGCAGCCGATCGACGGCGGCGTCCGACCGGCGTCCATGTCGCGGAGCACCCCCGTCATCAGTCGCCAGATCACGAAGCTCACCTGGTGGCCCGTCAGCCAGCGGAACCAGAAGACCTCCTGCTCCGACTCGTCCCCGGCAACCATGTCCCCGTTGAGGATTCGCGCACCGACGTCCCGATAGTCGGCGTGCTCCCGCCCGGCAGGCAGATCATCGTCGGCCACCTCCGGGTTCGGCAGGGTCAACGGCTCGAGACCGTAGCGGACGCCGCCGAAGTACCACCCCGAGGTAGCGGGCAGATCGATCACTATCGCCTCGGTGGTCATCGATCACCACTCCGGAGTACGACGAGCGGGAACGGAGTTCGGTGTTTCCGCAGTCACATTCACGAGTACAGCGTGGGGCACCCGGATGCCTTGCCGACAGGGGTCGCATTCCCGGTGCGCCGGGAAGAATTCCCGATACCTCGAGGCACCACGTCCATTGTTTCCGGGTGACGCCCGGCGCTAGCGTCGACCGAGTCCCAGCGACGATCGATATCCGAGAATTCACGACCGGGATGAGTCAAAGGAGCAAGTGGTGCGTACGCAATTGATCGGAAAGATAGAATTCGACCAGGTGCGGCTCTCGGCGGACCTGGACCGCAGCCTCGAGGTCACCTACGCCGAACCGTACGACGAATTCGCCTGCGGTCGCCCGTGGAAGAGTGTCATGTTGATGGCGCCAGGCGGTGGGGCGGGCGGCGTGCTCGCCGACTTCGATCCGCGCAGGCCCAGCGCGTTCACGAAGGCCGGAGAGCATCTTCCGTACATCCAAGAGATCATCCGGGAAAATTTCGCAATGGAGCACGCGACCTTCGCCCGACTGGTCGCTCTCACCGACGGCGTCCTGGTCCCACATTGCGACTACGTCGAAATGTCCACGGACGTGGAGAAACAGCGCATCGCGCATCGCGTGCACATTGTGCTGTCGACCTCGGAGAGCGCCAAGTTCAACGAGACGGATTCCGTCTACCGGATGCGGGAGGGCGAGATCTGGGCCATCGACGTCACCCGCCCGCACAGCGCGGGCGTCATCGACAATACCCGCCGGGTACATCTGCTGGTTGACCTCGCCGATGTGGACGACGTGGCGGATCTCTTCAAGTTCGACGCCGACCTGTCGGGCAATTTCCCCGAGGCCAACATCTGTGATCGGCCCGCGCTGAGCGACGCCGAACGAGAGGGCATCCTCTCGATGTCCTCGATCATCGACGAAGAGAACTTCATGCAGGTCATGGGACTGGTTGTGCGAAAGCACTACCGCAACGACGGCGGCCCGGACTTCGTGTGGCGATCGATGAACGAGATCGCCGAGCGCAGCGGCAATTCTACGATCGTCAAGATGGTATCGGACCTCTACCGGCACACGAATATCGTGCGCATCGAAGGCGCACACCGGAAATGAGGCGAGGATGATCTCTTTTCATCACATCGCGATACAGACACGCGATCTGGACAATTGCCTGGCGTGGTACCGAGACTATTTCGGGGTCGAAGAGAAGTGGACCCTGGACAAGTTCTCGCCGCTGACGCTCAGCCGCCTGCCCGGGATAACCCGGCTGACCGAGGTGCGCATCGGCGATTTTCGCCTGCATTTGTTCGAGCGCGCCGACCTGGCTCCTGATCCGGTAGCCGAGAGGGCGGCACAGTTCCAACACGTTTGCGTAGCCACCGAATCGCCGCAAGAGCTGTCGGTTCGGCGTGACCGCTGGATCGAGGTCTTCGAATCGGAGAACTATGTCTTCGCCAGGCCGGACCACCCGACCGAGATCGTCATCGACGACGAGGGGATACAAAGCTTCTACCTGTTCGATGTGAACGGCTTGGAGTTCGAATTCACTTACACGCCGGTCGGTTGACGAACCCTCGGCTGTGAACCGGAACTATTCTGACAGGGGCCCGAATGCGCCACGGAGTTCTGATACTGCCCGATCGGCGTTGGTCCGAAGCGCAGGCGAAATGGGTACGTGCCGAGGAGCTCGGTTTCGCGCACGCCTGGGTATACGACCACCTCATGTGGCGGTGGCTCCGCGACAAGCCCTGGTTCGGCGCTGTTCCCACCTTGGCGGCGGCCGCCGCGGCCACCTCGAAGATCCGTCTCGGAACCATGGTCGCCAGCCCGACGTTTCGCCACCCGGTCACGTTCGCAAAAGATCTCATGGCGCTCGACGACATTTCCGACGGCCGCATCATCTGCGGATTCGGCGCGGGGAACGGCGCCTACGACGACATGGCGATGGGTGCCGACCCGTTCCCACCAGCTGAGAGAATGGCACGTTTCGCGGAGTTCGTTGAGCTCACCGACCTGTTGTTGAGTTCGACGGAGACGTCATATCGGGGTGCTCATTTTTCCGCACACGAGGTGTCCATGCACCCGGGCTGCGTCCAGCGGCCTCGCATCCCTTTCGCGCTGGCGGCAGCGGGGCAACGAAGCATGCGGTTGGCTGCGAAATATGCTGGTATCTGGGTGACTACGGGCACTGTCGGCAAACCCGAACCTCGGCCGTATGCGTTGTCACTTCCGCTGCTGCAAGCCCAGTCGTCGGCGCTGGACCAGGCCTGCGCCGACGCCGGGCGGGATCCGTCGACTCTGCGTCGCCTGGTGCTCGCCGGCGGGATGATCAGCGGCGTGCTGGAGTCGGCCGGCTCCTTCGCCGACGCGTCGGGAATGTTCGAGGAAATCGGCTTCACCGACCTCGTGATCCACTGGCCCCGTTCGGAATTCCCCTATCAGGGCAGCGAGAAGATCCTCGAGGAGATATCCCCGCATTTACAGAACTGAGTCAGGAAAGTCGTCCGACGGCCATCGGGGCTGGTACCTGGGTCTATCAGTGCTGCAACAAGGATGGGATGAAGCGGTGGGCAGCGATGCACGGAGACACAGAGTCGCACAACGGGTTTCACGGTTGTACGCGGACGATGTGCAGACCCGTCTGGCCCAGATCAGCGCAGCCGTGAGCGAGGCTGCGCAGCAGCCGGGCCTGACGGTCGGGCAAATCGTGGCGACGGTGTTTGCGGGCTACGCCGATCGACCCGCGCTCGGGGAGCGCGCGGTGGAGATCGTGATCGACGCCGTCACGGGCTGCCGCGCCGCGCGGATACTGCCGAGCTATCGCACCGTCACCTATGGCGAATTCGCCGCGCGGATCGCGGAAGTCGCGGCCGCCTGGCATTACGATCCGCTGCCGGTGCGCCCAGGCCACCGGGTGTGCGTGCTCGGCTTCGCCAGTATCGATTGCCTGACTCTCGACCTGGCCGCCACCCACCTCGGCGCTGTCGTGGTGCCGCTGCAGGCAGGGGCTCCGGCGAGCCAGCTGACGGCGATTCTCGCCGAGACCGAACCACGCGTCGTGGCAACGAGTCTGGCGCAACTACCGCTGGTGGTCGACGCGGTCCGCGCCGCCGACATGCCGGCGCCGCGCCTGGTGGTCTACGACTACCACTCCGACGATGACGCACAGCGCTGCACGTTCGAAGCGGCACGCGCGCGCCTGGCCGACGCGAACAGTCCCGTCACGACCGAATCGCTTGCGACACTGCGGGTCCGGGGCGCGGCGCTACCGGCCGTGCCCGCGTACACCGAGGCCGATGGCGATGATCTCGCGATGCTGATCTACACCTCCGGCAGCACCGGAACGCCCAAGGGCGCCATGCACACCCAACGTATACAGCGCGGAAAGTGGCTCAGCGGACTCGAAAACAGCGGCGACGCGGCGTTGGACGCGGCTGCGATAAGTCTGCATTACTTGCCGCTGAGCCACGTCTTCGGGCGAAGCACGCTGGTGGGCACGCTGGTCCGCGGCGGCACCGCCTATTTCGCTGCCCGCAGCGACATGTCGACACTGCTGGAGGATTTCGCGCTGGTCCGTCCCACGCGGGTGAACCTGGTGCCGCGCGTGTGCGACATGCTGTTCCAGCATTACCTCACCGAACTCGAACGCTCCGGAACCGACAGCGAAGCGGCGCGGGCGCACCTGCGCCGACGCGTCTTCGGCGGGCGTGTGGTCACTGCCTCCATCGCGGGCGCTCCGCTGACCTCCGAGATGCGCGAGTTCATGGAATCGCTGCTGGATGCCGAACTGCACGATTTGTACGGCTCGACCGAAGCCGGTCTGCTCACCGTTGACAACAAGGTGGAGCGGACCCAGGTCGCCGAATACAAGCTCGTCGACGTACCGGAGCTGGGCTACTTCACCAGCGACCGGCCCCACCCGCGCGGCGAGCTGCTGGTGAAGATGCGCAACCCCATGCCGGGGTACTTCCAGCGGCCCGAAGTCACCGCGGCGGTCTTCGACGACAGCTTCTACAAAACCGGCGACATCGTTGCCCGAATCGGGCCCGACGAACTGGTATACGTCGATCGTCGCAGTAACGTGCTCAAACTGTCGCAAGGCGAGTTCGTCACCGTGGCACGGCTGGAAGCGGTGTACGGCAAGGGCCCATGGATACGGCAGATATTCGTCTACGGCAACAGCGAGCGCGCATTCCTGCTCGCCGTCATCGTGCCCACCGCCGCAGCACTTACGACGTTCGACAGTGGCAACACACTGATGACGGCGCTGCGGAAGTCGCTGGCGCACACCGCCGCCGAAGCCGAGCTGAACCCCTACGAAATTCCGCGTGACTTCCTTGTCGAGACCGAGCCATTCAGCGTGGAGAACGGTCTGCTGTCCGGAGCAGGCAAGCTTCTCCGGCCGAAACTCCTTGCACGCTACCGAGATCGACTCGAAGAACGCTATGTCACGCTGACCGAGAGCCGGGCCGACGAGCTGCGTGCTCTGCGGGTGTCCGCCGCCGGACTGCCGGCGCTGGAGTCGGTCAGCCGGGCGGCCCGCGCGCTGCTCGGCGTAGCCGACTCCGAGCTGCGCCCGGACATGCGGTTCCTCGACCTGGGCGGCGACTCGCTGTCAGCACTGACCTTCGCCAACCTGCTCCGCGATGTGCTCGAAATCGAAGTCCCGGTTGGATTTATCACCAGCCCCACCACCGATCTGGCAGCCATCGCGCATTACATCGATTCCGCCCACACCCTGGATAGTGAGTGTCCGAGTTACGCAAGCGTGCACGGCGGCAGCGACCAAGTGCGGCCCGACGACCTCGCGCTGAATGTTTTCATCGACGCCAAGACCCTCACCACAGCAAAGGATTTGGCACGCGTCACGGGCGAACCTCGCACGGTTCTACTGACCGGCGCCAATGGGTATATAGGTCGTTTCCTCTGCCTGGAGTGGATGGAGCGTTTGCAGACCATAGGCGGCACCTTGATCTGCCTCCTTCGTGGTGTCGACTCCGAGCACGCGCGCCGCCGGCTCGACGAGGTCTTCGACACCGGCGACGCCGAGCTGCTACACCGTTACGGCGAACTCGCCGCCAGCACACTGGAAGTCATCACCGGCGATGTCAGCGCGCGCTACTTCGGTTTGGACGAATCGAAGTGGACCGACTTGGCACAGCGAGTCGACTTCGTCGTACATCCGGCTGCATTGGTCAACCACTTATTGCCTTACAGCCAACTATTCGGGCCGAACGTAGTCGGCACCGCGGAGATCATCCGGCTCGCCGTCACCGACCGGATCAAGCCCGTGGTCTACCTTTCCACCGTTGCCGTTGCCTCGGACATCGACCCCGAGCGGATGGCAGGGTCCGAAGGTGACGATATCCGTGACGTGAGCCCGGAGCGCACCTTATCCGACGCAGGCTATGCCAACGGCTATGGCAATAGTAAATGGGCGGGCGAGGTGTTGCTGCGGGAGGCACATGACCTTTGCGCACTGCCGGTCACTGTGTTCCGGTCGAACATGACCCTCGCGCACAGCCGGTACACCGGGCAGCTCAACCTGCCGGACGCGTTCACCAGACTCCTGTTCAGCCTGGTCGCAACCGGCATCGCCCCACGCTCGTTTTACGCCCCCGACGACGGGGGTCGCAGACCGCATTATGACGGCCTACCCGTCGACTTCACCGCCGCCGCGATCACCGCACTCGGTGGGACTGACGGCTTCCGCACCTACCACGTCGTGAACCCGCACGACGACGGTCGTTCGCTGGACCAATTCGTCGAGTGGCTGGTCGAGGCGGGCCATCCCATCCACCGAGTCGACGATTACCGCGAGTGGTTCGCCCGCTTCGGCACGGCCTTGCGCAGCCTGCCCGAGAAACAGCGGGCGCACTCGGTATTGCCTCTGCTGTCGTCCTACGGCCGTCCCGCCACGACGGTGTCCGGCAGCGCTCTACCCGCCACCGCTTTTCGGGACGCAGTTCACCGTGCCCGAGTCGACCCCAGTGGTGACATCCCGCACCTGGAACGTTCCTTGATCGACAAATATCTCTCCGACCTCCGACTACTCGGCCTGCTCTAGCCATGTTGTGGTGGTGGCGCCCTCTTCGGGCGGCTCGGCCGCCTGAAGCATCGTTGGTGGAACCTGTGCCCGAGCGACAGGGTTGTGTACCCGGTCCAGCCGGGAATTTTTCCCGGTATGGCTGGGGCGAGGTCCGATGTGCTCTCGACCCGGGTTCCCGACAATTGAAGACGTGCCGGACGACCTGCCCGGTACGACCGGGCAGGGATTGCAAGAGAACTATCTCGATCGGAGGCACGACAGCAGTGAAAGCTGTTCCCGCAAAAGGATCCATGCACTATCGGAAGCATGCCTCAACATTTCAGGCGGAGAGGTAGTGAATTGATTTCAGGAGATGATATGAATTATCGGGAACCAACCGAAGGCTCGAAGATCACCGAAAACAAGCCTGCCGCGATCGCACCTACAGATCTACTCACGTTGGTCAGCGGGACGGTAAACGATTACGGCGACAGGGTCGCCGTTTCGGACAGTCGGACAGCAATGACATATGCCGATCTCGATGCGAATGCGAAGCGTATCGCCACTCTCTTGACAGAAAACAGAGTCCGAACCGGAAGCAGGGTTGCAGTATCTGTCGGCCGACATCCGGAGATATTCCCGATCATTCTCGGAATATTGAAAGCCGGCTGCACATACGTGCCGATCGACCCGCTTCTCCCACGTAAACGCCGAGAGTACATGATCACACGTTCTGCTGCCGTCGCCGTGTTCACAGGCAGCGGAACCGGGGAGGATTACGTAGCGGATACGGTCGCAGTCTTGGACTACCGACAGGCGCTCGGGAAGCCCCTCCTGACACAAGATACCGACGTGCGACCCAATGATTTGGCTTGCATACTCTTCACCTCCGGTTCATCAGGCGAGCCGAAGCCCGTTATGCTTACTCACAATAACCTGGCGTCCTTCATCACAAACAGCGGACTGCCGAAAATTCGACCTGATGACACCATTGCCCACATTTCCAGCATTTCATTTGACGCATTTCAATACGAGATGTGGTCAGCGATGAAGTCGGGCGCCCAGATTGTCGTCATGGAGACGCTTTCGGAACTGCTGAATACGGATATCGCTCGCGAGTTGCGAACGCGAAACGTGTCCGTAATGCTTGTTCCGTCCATGGCTTTCAATCATATTATGAGCAGTGACGCAAGTACGTTTTCCAACCTGCGGATCCTATGCGTCGGTGGGGATGTAGTATCCCCCCGGGAATGTGGGAATCTCTTCGCGGGAGCCTTCGGCGGCGAGTTGTACAATCTGTACGGGCCAACTGAGGCTACGGTCGCATGCACATGTTACCGTGTCGAAATCTCAGACTCAGAGCTCAACGAAGTGCCGATCGGCTTTCCACTCAACGGCGTGACAATACGCATCCTTGACCATGAACTGAACGAGTGCACGACCGATGCCATCGGGCAGATCTATATCGGCGGCGATACCCTCTCTCCAGGATACTTTCGCGACGAGTCGCGCACAGCGGAGCGTTTCATCCGGGATCCATATGGATCAGGTGGACTTCTGTACGCGACGGGCGATCGAGGAAGTGTGGACAAGAGGGGTATCGTTCATTTTCGTGGGAGACTGGATAGTCAGGTGAAAATCCGAGGCTACCGAGTCGAACCCAGAGAGACTGAAACAGTCATCTTGCAGGTGCCGGGAGTGGACAGGTGTGCCACCATTGCGGTTGGTGAAGGTGCCGACAGACAACTTGTCGCATTTGTTGTCGGGCCGAATCGCCTGTCGATGGGTGATATCAGGCGCGAGGTGGAGAGCAGGCTTCCAGACTATATGGTGCCAGCGATGTTCGCGCGCCTGAGCGAATTTCCGATAACGCCGCACGGTAAACGAAATGATCACGCATTGAGCACCTTGGCGGCCGAGTACGTCGCTCGACGATCGAAGCAAGTTCCGCCAGTCAGCACTCTCGAAGTCGAGATCTTGCGCATATGGAAGGAGCTTCTGCCGGTAGAGCATATCGGCGTGACAGATGATTTCTATGACTTGGGCGGTAACTCACTTATCGCCTTCCGGGTCCAGCGTCGGGTGAACAAGGAGCTGGACGCCAAGATCGAACAGAGAGATGTCCTTACTTCACGCACCGTACGCGAACTCGCTACTATTGCGGCGAATTGCTGACGATGTCGAACACCGCAGATCTTATCGATCTCACTGATACTCGAATTTTCGAGAACAGGGCGCATTACGAAGTATTCAGCTATTTGCGGGAGAACTCGCCGATATTCTGGAACGAACCCAGACGCCATCAAGGGTTCTGGGCGGTAACTCGATATGACGACGTTTATGCGTGCTATGTCAACCATCAGGGACTCACGTCAACCGTCGGACCGATACTCGGCGGATCGTATGGGTCCGCCAATACGGACACGGCAGCAAACAAGATGCTCGTTGCGTCAGATCTGCCGCGACACCGAGTGCTTCGCAAACTAGTACGGATTACCACATCGGCCCCATATGTAGATCGTGCGCGGACGGAGACAAGAAATCTGTTGGCGGCGGCGCTTGACAAGGTCGAGCGCGAGGGAGGCGGTAGCGTCAGTGAAGATCTAAGCCTCTGCCTCCCGATGGGTGCACTGATGGCGATATTCGGAATCTCCTCTTCGCGAGCCAGGGAATTAATCGCCATGACGAGGTCGATGATCGGTATCGAGGACCCGTTCTATGGTGGATCGTTGAATGGTAATGAACTTCGATTGAGTTCAATTCACGCCGACATGCTCGGCTTCTTCGATGACGAGTTGGAGTATCGTCGTGATAATCCGAGTGATGATTTCATCACCTATCTACTGAACGCAAAGGTAGATGGGTACACTCTGACCGACGAGGAAATACTGTTCAATTGCATGAACCTTGCTGTAGGCGGTAACGAAACATCGTCGTATACCGCCAGTACGGGCGTGTTCTTGTTCTCGGAGCACAAGTCGGCGTATAACACGCTACTCGAGCGGCCGGAACTAATGGATGATGCAGTAAATGAAATTCTGCGATGGGCCTCCACGAATTGCTACGTACTTCGAAAATGTACCCGTGATTTCGAACTGAATGGTACCACCATCAAGAGGGGCGATCTGGTTACCTTGTGGAATGTGTCTGCCAATAGGGATCAGGAGGTGTTCCGCGACCCTGACGCATTCGACATCCTGCGTACGCCGAACAGGCATTTGGCGTACGGGCACGGAGTACATCGATGTGTCGGTGCGCCCCTAGCGGCGATGGAGCTTGATCTGTTCTTTCGTCAGCTAGTTGATCGAAAGTTGCGGCTCGAGGTCGATGGAGATGTGAGGTGGCTGCGTTCCAACTTCATCAACGGTCCGGCGATACTGAATGTTTCAGTGTGTCGGTGATGAAGCAAACACTGCGTGACGGAACCGATCACAGCCAAACCGGTCGCCCTCGAGATGGCGGCGATGCGCGACAGCGGGTATGGCGAGGCGACAAGCGCCCAGGGCAGGGAAATCGGAATGAGCACATCCTTGCCTCAGATGCCGTTCTCCAGGCGTCAGATCCAGGACTCGTCGAAGTCGGGATAGTATCGGTAAACCTCCAGGACAAGATCCAGCACTTCCCTGAACGCGCGCTCCCGGGCAACAACAGCCGGGTCGCCTTCTGCAAGACCCCCGCCTGCCGCGAAAGCGATGTTCACCTCGTCGCGAGCAGACCGGTAGATCGCGAGCAATGTCGCCTTGGCCTGCGCCTCCGCCGCCAGCCGTGTCCCGGCCGCGGCATCGTCCATTGCCACCTCGGCGGCCTGACGCAGCTCCGCACCGATTCGGGCGACCAGGAACGACTCGGCGGCGACGGTCAATGCCGCCGCTCGAGTCACGCCGGCTCGCCAATCCCGCGCAGTCATGGTCACGCTCCCTCTTCGCAAAGATTGGTTCCATCGGCTGTCCTCACCTGCTGTTCCGGATACCCGCTGCCTACGCGAATATTTGTGGACTGTTGCTCGGGGTATCGGCCGGAGTCTTTGAACAGGTGAACTGCATGACGTCTATGTGCCCAGCGCGGAAATGATGGGCACATCCGGTGAAATACCGAATGTAGGTATCGAACGTCTCCTCACCAACCAATGCAACGGCCTCACCTCTCTTCTCGTGCAGAGCGGCGGCCCATCGATCCAGCGTCTTCGCGTAGTGCAACCGCAGCGGATGGATGCGAGTGACATCGAAACCCGCCGACTCCGCATATTCACGAACGCCACGCGGAACAGGTCCCCACGGGAGCGGGAGCTGGCCACCAGGAAATATTGCCGTGCGGATGAAACGCATGAAGTCGATATCTTGTCTGGTAAGCGGTATGCCGTTCGCCCGCAGATGATTCAGCCCGTACCCAACGATCGTGTGCAGCAGCATGAGCCCATCCGCAGGCATCGCCCGATAGGCGAATTCGAAGAAATCTTCATAACGCTCCTGCCGGAAGTGCTCGAAGGCACCGATACTCACAATTCGATCGACTTGCCCGTTGAATTCTTCCCAGCCCTGTAGATACACCTCTCCATGCAGACCGTGCAACTTGCTTTGCACATAGTCGCACTGATTGCGGCTCAGCGTCAGACCGATAACGCGGATATCGTATTTTTGCAGCGCACGAAGCATTGTCGCGCCCCAGCCGCATCCGATGTCGAGCAACGTCATCCCTGGGCGCAGGTCGCATTTTTCCAGCGCGAGATCTATTTTTGCAAGTTGAGCCTGCTCCAGCGTATATCCGGTCTGCTTCCAATATGCGCAGCTATACGTACGAGTCGGGTCGAGAAACAACGCGAAGAACTCGTCGGAAAGGTCGTAGTGAGACTGAACTTCGGCATAGAACGGCGCGTGACGGCTCATCCAGGCAACCTCCAGGAAATTTCGACGCAGAACGTCTCGAATGTTGTGTAGTCGGGCCGGAACCCAGAACTCGCCCCGGCCGCCCTCGACAGCGGGCGGTCCGAGCGCATCAGGTTGAAGCAGGGCAAGCGTTGAGCCCACAGATGTCTTCACCACGGAGTCGCGACGGACAGCGCCCGAGATTGCCGACAACAAGTGTGATCTGAATCACATCGAGGCGGGGCAGCCGACCCGTCCATTGCCTGGGCGGCAACGACTACTACCCAGAAACGGTTACCTGGGTTTGGTCGCTCCGCCTACTTCGGCAGGAATCCGCGCGGGGCCTACTGACCGAAGTCGCGCTGCTCCGCACCGGCGGGGCGGCGCGGCAAACGCCACCTAGGATTCCTTTGACGCTCGCGCGGTGTGGGATACGAAGTGACAGTGACGCGGGGAAGTTCCATCGTCACGTCGAACATCGATGCCGCGCGCGGCCGCGGCGGAGGTTGCGGGCGGGTGCGCCGGACGATGAGGACGCCGAGGACTATCGCGGTCATGAAGGCAAGGCGCTGATTGTTGGAGGGGGTGTCGGCAAGGTTCATGATGACGAACCCGGCGAGGCCCGCCCCGGCGGCGGGAGCGGTGTGGGATCCGATTCGACTTGCCTCTACCGCGATCCAAGCTCCGATGATGGTTATGGCGACCGTCACGCACAGACCGGCCACCCCGGCCTCGATGGCGTAGTTCAGCCACAGGTTGTGGGCGTGCTGGTACGTTTCGGGTCCGGTGGTTCGCTCATTCAAATGCGCACCGGCCCGCCCTGGCCCTACGCCGAGCGGGTGCTCCCCCGCGATGCTGATGCCCGCGACCCACACGTCGGCGCGCGAGCCGACACCGCCGCGGGTCATGACGCCCACCGAGTGCGGGCCTGCGAATCGTTGCCGGTCGCGCGGTGGCTGTGCTGTGCCTCGCGCTCGTCGCATTGAACTGTGCGGTCAACATCCTGCCCGAACAGCCGATCGCCTGGCTGGTGACACCGACCCGGCTGGCGGTGGGGATCGGCCTGCTCGCGGTCTTGATTGCCGGAGAATCGAGATGGCGAACCGAGCTCGACCTCCCGCTGACCACCCTCCTCATCGCTTCGGCGGGTGCGAATTTCCTTGCGGGACAACAATGGGCGTCGTGGCGTGGCCTGGTCACGGTGGTGGCCGTCTATTACCTGGCGGTCGGGGTGAGTCGCGTGATCCCCGATCCGTGGCCCGCGACTGTGCTGCTCGCCATCGTCTGCGTGAGCATCGCGAGTGCGGTAGCCGTGGAGCAGATCGTGGAAGGCACCACGACGGGCTTCTGCCGCGGCGCGATCGACGCATCGAACGACACCTGTGGCGCAGGCCGAGCACGCCTGCTGCCGTGTCGGCGTGACCGATGTTCGACTTGACGGAGCCGAGCACGCACCGCTGGGGCAAGCCCGGCCCGAACGCCTCCGACAATGCGCGGACTTCGATCGCATCGCCGATCGTGGTGCCGGAGCCGTGCGCCTCGACATACCCGATCGTCCCGGGCTGACTCCGGCGAGCAGGTGTGCGGAGCGGATCGCGGCGACCTGTCCACGCTCGGTGCGGTGAAGCCCACCTTGTCGGAGCCGTCATTGCTGAGTGCCGACCCACGGATTACCGCATCGACGCGATCCCCGTCGGCGAGTGCGTCGGGCAGCCGCTTGAGCACGATGATTCCAGCCCCGTCGGCGCCGACCATTCCGTCCGCATCCGCGTCGAACGGCCGACAGCGACCGTCCGGTGACAGCAGGTCGTCGTCCTCCCCGGGACCTGCGGCGCCACGCAGCGTCACCCCGCCGGCCAGGGCCATCTCGCAGTCGCCAGCGAGCAACGCCTGGCATGCCAGATGAACAGCGACGAGCGAGGTGGAGCAGGCGGAATGCACAGTGACGGCTGGGCCGCGCAGGTTCAGTGTGTAGGCCAGTCGGCTGGTGAGGAAGTCCCGGCTGCCGGCGAGCCGGAGTTGTTCGTCCGTTGTCTCCGGGAACCGGTGCCGCTGCGAGCGCAGCACGGCGTAATGGTCCGTTTCACCACTCCCGGCATACACACCGATGGCACCCGGGTAGGTGTGGGGGTCGTAGCCAGCGTATTCCAGTGCCTCCCAAGCGCATTCGAGGAAAACTCGACTCTGCGGGTCGAGCAGCTCTGCATCCCGCGGCGCGATCCCGAAAAACGCGGCATCGAACCTTTCGGTGTCGGCGACTACCCCGTACGTGCGTCGGGAGTCGAGGCGGGTGGTCAAATCACGGCCGGCGACGAGCGCGGCCCGGAATTCGTCGAGGTTCGCGACGCCGGGTATCCGGGCAGCCATTCCGATGACCGCCACGGCGGTCTGCATGTCCTCGTCGGCCGTCGCAGCGGTCACTCTTTCCGCCCGACCGAACGTACGAATCCTCCGCCGCCCATTCTCCGCCAATCACTGTGGTGCATTCGGCAACGGCAAACCTCGGATCCATGAGATGTCAAGGCAGCGTTGTCTTTTCGAGAATTCTCATCGCGTCGAGTGAACAAGAGGTTAAAGCGTTGCAGACACAACAGATACGGCTGCTGTCCGACTGCTGGAGCCGAACTTTATTAACAAAAAGCGTTCACCACTTGCGCATTTCACCATCCGACTCCCAACCGCGATCAGCGTCCGCCGCACTTCACGCAACGATGATCTTTCAATGATGCTCCAATTACGTTCCACTTATGCTCCACCCAATTGTTCAGCCCGCAAAACAGCTGTGCTGCAACTGTTCCGACCGCCGAAGCCGGATCTCCATCACCAAAAGCGCTGACCTGACGCGCATTCGATTGCCCCGGGCCAATATCGTTGCCCTGACCGACCGCCGCCTCGAAGTACAGCGATACTCGCAACGACAACGCGCACCCAGTCACCCATTGCCCCACCTCACCCCGGACAGAGCAGGCGCCAACTCAGCCGACCAATGTCCAAGGCCACACGAGCGAAACCTGCTGGCGCCGAATCGGGTTCGGACTGACGGATCGGACTGACCGAGGCTGGCTGCGGCCACGGAGGCGCTATTTCCGGGTGCCGCACCCGCAACGGCGTAACCGCGGACGGAGGTGCGGTCACCGCCATCGTCAACGAGTTACGCGACGGCGTTCAGGGAAGACGCGCTCGATACCCCACCTGTCGTGCCGGTGACGCAGAGCCGTAGGGGCGCAGGCAAGTAGGCCGATCATGGTGAGAGTTGCCGGGAGAGCGGCGCGCGTTCCGGACCGGGCACGATGAGTTTCATGCTTTCGTCCTGATGGATTTCACAGCCGCCGCCGTTCAGCGAGCGCGAGGCTGTGCTTACTCGACGATAGCCGCCGTGACGATGGCGAAATACTTCTGCCCTGCGGATGGTTTGCCGGTATGACGTGTGTCACCGACCGGAAGGATTTCCATGGCGAAGATGACCAGCGACGAACGTGAGGCGTTTCTTGCTGACCTACATGTGGGGGTGATCGCGATCGAACGGGCGGATCGCGCGCCGCTCGCGGTGCCGATCTGGTACGGGTACGAGCCGGGTGGTGAGGTGCTGATCTGGACCGAGACCGGATCGGTCAAGGAAAAGCTGATCCGCGCGGCAGGGCGTTTCTCGCTGACCGCGCAGGCGGAGCAGCCGCCGTACAAGTACGTCACCGTCGAGGGCACGGTGACCAGCATCGAGCAGGCCACGGCGGACGTCGTGACAGCCATCGCCGTCCGATACCTGGGCGAAGCCGAGGGCAAAGCCTTCACCGATCAGAACCTCACCCCGACCTCGCTGCTCGTGCGTCTGCGCCCCGAGCGTTGGTTGAGCACCGACTACTCCAAGGAGTAGCGACCACTCGCTCGTAGCGGTCGGCAGCGGCCGCTACGAGCACTCATCGGACAGCCGCCCGCCGACTTGTGAAGTCACGCATGGCTGGTGATCGCAGACTCAGGTTTCACCACGCAAGTAGGACGAGGCCGTTGCGCTGACCGCCACAGATCAAGAATCGAACGACTCGCTGCGAGCCAATGTCTCGTATGCGGACGCCAGGCAAGGACAGTTCATCGGGGAGCAGTAGGCATGCCGAGGGTGGTACACAACGTCCTCCGCAGCGGCCACCGTGAACGGCGATTCGGGAGCGCTGTGCCAATCAGGCGTCCATAGCCTGTCACTCCCTGGCCGACCGAAAACGTTGTCTACCTGGAGTCGATCTGCACCGGGATCGTCTCTCAACCTGTTCCGGCCGCCGGTAACGAACAGGCAGAAGCCGACTAGTAGTGCGAAGACCGCCACAGCCGCGATGGCAACGAATACTGACAACGAACTCACTGTCGGCATGCTAAAGCGCGCTTCGGCGCCTTCTCAGCCGTGGTAACCGACCGGTCTCTACTGTTACGCGACTCCCGCATCGGTGTCCGACCGGCGAAACCGCTCCGCCGCGAAGGTCTTCGCGCCTCGAATGCGCCGTGCCAACGCGAAGGCGGACACGTGGAGGGAGGATGGGAACTCGGAGGGTGACACGGCGAGCGCATACCCCTGCCGCCTACACACGGGCGCACCCCCTATTACCCCCTACCCTCAGCCACGCAACTACGCGTCGGCTGATCTCGGGCGAGTCGAGCCGACCACGCCCGACCTGCGGAATTCTGCAAATGCTGTTCCCGTGCAGCATCTTTCAGGCCTGAGATGACCCCAGTTCGGTCCCCCCGACCAGCCGGAACCGTGTGGCAGGGTGGTCGGCTATGAAGACGATCCTGATCACGGGGGCGACATCGGGTATCGGCCTCGCGGCCGCACAACAGTGTGCCGCGAGCGGACATCGACTGGTGCTCGTCGGACGAAATCCGCGGAAGCTGGCCGATGCGGCGGCGGCGGTTCGGGCCGCCGGTGCGGGCGGCGTGGACACCCTCGAATGTGACTTCGCCTCACAGGCTTCGGTCCGTCAGCTAGCCAAAAGCGTGCTGGCGCAATATGACCGACTGGATGTGCTGGCCAACAATGCCGGCGGCTATCACAAGGATCGCGTCGAGACCGTGGACGGCATCGAGACCACGTTCGCCGTCAATCACCTCGGCGGCTTCCTGCTCACCGAACTGCTCACCGATCTGATGGTGCGCAGCGCCCCCTCGCGCATCCTGTTCACCTCGTCGGTACTGCATTTCGGCGTCACCCTGGATTTCGACGATCTCGGCCTCCAGCGAAAATACTCGGGCGAGCAGGCCTATAGCCGATCGAAGCTGGCAAATATCCTCTACGCCAAGGCTTTGGCGCGCCGCCTCGAGGGAACCGGGGTGACGGTCAACGCCTTTCATCCCGGCGCGGTGGCGACCGGGATCTGGGATTCGCTGCCGTGGTTCGGGCAGCCTTTGGTCGCGCTGGCCAAGCGCCTGTTCATGATCACCGTCGAGGAGGGTGGTCAGGCGCTCACCTATCTCGCGACCGATCCCGAGGTGGGCGGGGTGACCGGCGCCTATTTCCAGAAGAACCGCATCAAGATTCCGTCGCGTCGTGCGCAGGACGACGCGCTCGGACAGCAACTGTGCGAGGTGAGCGCGACCCTGGTCGAGCCAACCGGCTAGGCACAGTGGCTGTATGCAGTCCACGACAACGTTGTCGGAAGTCCAAGCGACACAACTTGTTTGTCATCGACTGATCTGCAGAAAGCAGGGGCAATGCAGCGTACGCGTTTCGAGTCGATCGGCTCGTACACTCCGGAAACCGTCCGTTCCACCGAGGAATTGATCGACAGCCTGGCCGTGCCGAGGTCACTGGATCTGGAGCGGATCACGGGGATCAAGAATCGGCGGGTCTACGACTCGCATCCGGACCGCTATGAATCGTCTTTCGAACTGGCGCTCCGGGCCATCGACGATTGTCTGCGACATTCCGACTACCAGGCGGATGACCTCGACATCATCATCTCGGCCTCCATCACCCGCACGCGCGGTAAGGAGATCTTCTGCTACGCACCGGCATTCGCGCTGATGCTTGGCAACGAGATCGGCGCGACGTCGGCCCGTCACTTCGACGTCTCGAACGCGTGCGCGGGCATGATGACCGGGGTGCTTGTGCTGGATCGGATGATCAAGGCGGGAGTGGTGCGCAACGGTCTGGTGGTCAGCGGCGAACAGATCACGCCGATCGCGGAAACCGCGGTGCGGGAGATCAGCAAGCCGTACGATCCGCAATTCGCGGCACTGACCGTCGGTGACGCGGCGGTGGCCGTCGTGCTCGACGATCGTGGCGACGACCACGACGAAATCCATTACGTCGAACTGATGACCGCCGCCGCCGGGGCCGAGCATTGCCTCGGCATGCCCAGCGATCGGTCCGCAGGCATCGCGCTCTACACCGACAACCGCGCCATGCAGAGCGACGGCAGGTACATGCAGGCCATCAACCGCATCGACACCTTCCTGAAGGAGACCGGGCGCACCTGGGAGAGCGAGAAATACGACTACTGGATCAATCACCAATTCAGCGGGCCGGCCATCGATTACATCGGGCACCTGACCGAGCAGCATTTCGGCACCCCGATGCCGCAGACCCTGAATGTGTTGCATGACTACGGCAATACCGCGTCGACCTCGCATTTTCTGGTGCTGCACGAATATCTCGGGCAGCAGAAGATTCCCAAAGGATCGAAGATCCTGATGCTTCCAGCGGCTTCCGGGACCGTCTCCGGCTATCTTGCCGCCACCGTCTCGCGTCTGGAGGCCTGAGCCATGGGTACCACGATTGTCGCGGCCACGACGAATACCGATCTCGACACCGGCAGCTACTTCGAGCTGGCCGCTCGCGCGTCCCGTGACTGCCTGGCAGGCTCGGATGTTTCCGTCGACGAGGTCGGCATGCTGATCAACGTCGGCGTCTTCCGGGACGACAACATTTCCGAGCCCGCGGTGTCGGCACTCATCCAGAAACGGATCGGCATGGGCCTGGAATACCAGCCTGGCCGGGTGCCCGCGTTCTCGTTCGACCTGATGCACGGCGCGACCGGCCTGCTGCACGCCATCGCCGCCGCGGAATGCTTCTTGGCCACCGGCGAAGTGGAGTACGCGTTGCTCGTCGCGGGCGATACCCACCCGTCCACCGAGCGCTACGTCGCTGGATTTCCTTACACCACCGGGGCCGCCGCGATCCTGCTCGGAAACTCCCCCACCGCAGGCGGTTTCGGTCGTCTGCATACCAAGGAGACCGACGGGAAAGCTGACCCATCGGCCTGGGTCGACCTCGGTACGGTCGGCGCGAACGGCCGCTCGGCCATGCGCGTTCGGCACGGCGTGGCGGATCCGATCGAGCTCGCGGCGTCGGCGGTGCGTGACAGTATGGACGACGAAGGTCTCGACAGCGATGATTTCGCCGAGGGACGAGCGGTGCTGCTCGCCCCGGCCCCAGCGCCCAGATTCCGGGCGCGCCTTGCCGAAACATTGGGGTTGCAAACGGAATCGGTGGTCGGTCTCGCCCCGGCGGTCGGCGATCCGTACACGGCGGCGCCCGTCCACGCTTATCTGAACGCCCGGAAATACGGTGTGCTCGGCGCGGCCGACACCGTGCTGTTCCTGGCCGCCGACGAAGCCGCGGCAGCCTGTCTCGCCTACCATCCGCAGCCGACGGCGGTGGCGAGCGCGGCACGGGTTCAGTAAGCGAAAGCCGTTGCTGTTACTTGGATTCCGACATTCGCGTCGGAATTGTTCCGGCGATCTTGTTGCCGGGATCAGATGACAGGTCGCGGTCGGCGACCTACGCTATTGGCACCGGCTGGATCAATGGGGCATCCGGAAACGCCCCTGCTGCGACGATGCCGCATCTTCAGTGCACCCGAGTTGCTCTCTTCGATGGTGCCCTTCCACAGTCGGGCAACCTTATCGACGAAGGGAGCTCGGGTATGCACCAGCAGATCTCGCAATCAGAGGTCGGCCAGGCCATGGCCGTGCTTGGCAACGCAAGCACGGTCGGCTTGGTCGCCGAACTGCTCGCCGCCGACGAGACAGCGGTGCGAACGGCCGTGCGGCGCCTGGCTGTCGGATCGTCCACGCGGGCGCTGTTCGATCTCGACATCGCTGATCGAATCCTGCGTGACACCCCGGCGCCGGTCCGCCGGGAACTGCACTGTCGTGCCGCGAAGCTGTTGCACGACAAAGGGTTTCCAGCAGCAAACATAGCCGAGCAGCTGGTCACGGCCGGTGCCGCTGATTACCCGTGGGCGGCCGAGGTGCTGCTCACCGCTGCGGCGGAGGCGTTGGCCAACGACCAGATCGACCGCGCGGTGGATCTATTGGAGCTGGCCTACCGGGCGACGCGTGACCCCGCCGACCGTGCCGCGATCGCCATCCGCCTGGTGCGCGCCGAATGGCGGATCAGTCCGTCGAATCGAACTCGGAACTACACCCGGGTGCGCGCGGCCGTTCGCGCGGGCCGGGTGCCTACCGCGCGACTACCCTCCGCCGTCATGTTCCTGCTCTGGCACGGCCAGGTGCAGCATGCGGATCAGGCTCTCGGCCAACTGGATTGTGATCGGCTCGACGAGGCGACGCCCAAGGTCGACTTCCTGTGTGCGTGGCTGCGATCCTCGCATCCGCCGCATGCACAGCGACATCAGCGGCTGCTGGCGGCGCAGGCGCGGCGGCGGCCGGCGATCGCGGCGCAACCGTCACCGCACGTACTCGGCGCGCAACTGCTGACCGGCCTGTTCACCGGGCGGCCGCTCGACGAAACCGTCACCCTCGCCCAGCGTTTGCTCACCGGCCATCGGCTCGCCTCGAGCACCGTGGAAACCCTTGCGGCAGCCGTTCATTGCCTGATCTACACTGACCGGTTGGATACCGCGGCAGCCTGGTGCGACTCGCTGCTGGCCGAGGCCGAGGCACGTCAGGCTCCGACCTGGCAGTCGATCTTCGCCGGCCTACGCGCGGAAACCATGCTGCGCAAAGGCAATGTGCGGGCCGCGGCCGACGACGCGGTGCTCGCGCTGAATCATGTTCCCGCCGAACATCTCGGCGTCTGGATCGGGACCCCGATCGCGGCGCTCGTGCGCGCACTCACCCTGGCAGGCAGGCATGCCGAGGCTGCGGCACAACTCCAAAGACCCGTGCCCCGAGCCATGTTCGAATCCCGGTTCGGCCTGGCCTACCTGCACGCACAAGGCCACCACCACCTTGCCATCGGCCGTGCCGACGAGGCGCTGCGCACCTTCCGCCGCTGCGGATACCTGATGCGGCGCTGGCACATGGACTTTGCCTGGCTGGTGCCGTGGCGCAACGACATCGCCGCCGCCCACCTCGCGCTGGGCGACCCCCGGCATGCCCGCTCCGTCGCGACCCGTCATCTCGATCTGCTCGGCGCCGCGAGCCAGCATCGCACCGGCGGCGTATCGCTGCGCTTGCTCGCCGCGACCGCCGACCGGTACCAACGCGTTCGCCTGCTCCGCGACGCCGCGGCAATCGCCCGCTCCGGCGGCTGCGACCTCGAATTAGCCACGGTCCTAGGCGAACTCGGCGCCGCACACCGCGCCGTCGGCGACCACGACAAATCACGCATGCTGATCCGCGAGGCCACCCGCCTCGCCGATTCCTGCGGCGCCGACACCCTGCTCCACGAGCTACTCGGCCACCGCCCGCACCACCTCCGACAACCCATCCCACGACTACGCACCCACACCAACGGCCTCGGCACCCTCAGCCCCGCCGAACGCCGAGTCGCCGAACTCGCCGCCAACGGCAAACGCAACCGCGACATCGCCGCCGCCCTCGACATCACCACCAGCACCGTCGAACAACACCTCACCCGCGTCTACCGCAAACTGGAGATCGCCCGCCGCACCGAACTGACCTTCGTCTTCGGCACCCACCCGAGAAGCTCCGTCACCGCAACCAGCTAGTGCGATGAGCATCTGTTCACTCCGGGCACCTCAGCAGCGATCGGCCGGCCTCCAAGCGCTCATGCACGGACGGCCCGCTTGTTACACGTCGAGAAGGTCGTCGCTATCGTGAACGGCGAGGTCACCATTCAGTCGCAACTAGACCAACATGGCCTGGTCGACTTGTGGATCGGAAAGAGCGGCGTCGGATCATGGCAGCGGACCTGACAGTGACTCAGGTGCTGGCGATACCCGCGTCCGAGTTACACGAGCGGTTCTCACGATCTTCCGGTCCTGGAGGACAGCACGTCAACACCACCGACAGCCGGGTAGAGCTGTCGTTCGACCTCGCCAACTCGCCCTCCGTGCCGGAGTGGCTGCGCACCAGGATGCTCGACCGCCTGGCCACCCGCCTGGTCAACGGGGTACTCACGATCGCCGCATCGGAGCAACGCGCACAACTGCAGAACCGCGCGATCGCCCGCGAACGCCTGGCCTCGTTACTGCGTGACGCCGCTGCCGCCCCGCCGGCCGTTCGCCGCGCCACCAAGCCCTCGCGCGGGGCAAAGGAACGTCGCATCGCCGCGAAGAAGCGGCGCGGCCTCACCAAACGCAATCGCCGCGCCTCCCCCGACGACTAGCCGACGGGCAGCGCTACCGATCTGCGCATCGACCCGAGATCGACTGTCGCCCAACGGATCCGGCTGCCGACTACCATGTCTCGCCGAGTTTCCAAAGACGCACCGTGGTGTCCTTGCTACCGGTGGCAAGCACGGTGCTGTCGGGGCTGAATGCTACCGACGACACCTCGTCCATGTGGCCGGTGAGGGGTTGGCCGCTGGGTTGACGGATGTCCACGTTCCACCATGACCTGTGCATGTTCCGCAGCGACACGGTGTTGCCCGAAGCCGCAGCCAACAGGGTTCCGTCGGGGCTGAAGGCAATCGACGACACCTTGCCATCGACAGAGAAGGCCGGTCGGTCTGTTTTACGGGTCCGTACGTTCCACAACTGCACCGTGGAATCGTGGCCACCGGAGGCCAACAGTGTGCCGTCCGGACTGAACGCCACCGAGTAGACGGGTCCGGTGTGGCCGGTGAGGGGCCGCGGGTCGAGTTGGCGGGTGGGCACGTTCCACAATCGCACCGCTCCGTCGAGATGAGCAGCGGCCAGCAGGGTCCCGTCCGGACTGAATGCCACCGACTGGACATCGGGGGAATCGGGATCAGTCAGTTGTACGTCGGGTTGGCGGGTGTCCGTATTCCAGAGCCCCACGCTGCCGAACAGACCGCCTGCGACCATCAACGCGTCCGTCGGACTGAATGCCACCGAGCTGACAGCTACCGATCGTCCATCGAACATGCGCAGTCTGTCGAGTTGGCGCGTGCGCACGTTCCATAACAGCGCATTGACGTGCTCGACGCTGGGGCTGTGCTGGCTACCGACACCGGCAGCCAGCAGGGATCCGTCCGAACTGAACGCGACCGATCGTCCTGCCTCGGCATTATCGGTAAAGGGTTGTCCGTCGGGTTGGCGAGTGCGCCAGTTCCACAACCGCACCGTACGGTCGAGGCTCCCGGAGGCCAACAGCGTGCCGTCCGGACTGAACGCCACGGAGTAGACGGGGCCGGTGTGGCCGGCAAGGACGCCATCCAAGGTCACCGTAGTGCGATGGGCGACGACTCCGGCAGCCACCCCGGCGGCAACGGGGACAGCGACGATCCCACCGATCAGCAGCCGACGTCGGCTGAACCGGCTCGACGAATCCGGCAGTGTCGGAACAGGTGTCGACGCGGCTGTGTCTGCACCGGAGTGAGTCGTTGCGTGCGGATACACCTTTGCGTCGGTCAGTGGTGTGGCGTGTTCTGCTCCCAGCCGATGACGACCAGCCCCGCGCGGCATGGTGGAGGTGAGGGCGCAGACTGCGGCATCGGCCAGATCGGCACAGGTGGTGTACCGGTCGTCGGGTTCTTTGGCCATTGCAGTCGCGATCACCGCGTCCAGCGCGGTAGGCAAGTGGGGCCGCAAATTGCTTGGCACCGGCGGGCGTTCGGTGATGTGGGCAGCCATGACCGCGGCCTGGTTAGCGCGCGGAAAGGGGGGCTGTCCGGTCAACAGTTGGTACAGGGTGCAGCCGAGAGAATAGATATCGGCGCGGTGATCGGCGGGCTGGTTGCTGAAGCGTTCGGGGGCGGCGTAGGCGAGGGTGGCGGCAACACTGGACAGGGTGGCCGTGTCGTCGAGGGTGCGGGCGATGCCGAAGTCGGCGAGCAGAACGCGTTCCCCGTCACCGGGTTCGCGTTCGATCAGGAGGTTGGCGGGTTTGACGTCGCGGTGCAGCACGCCCTTGGCGTGGGCGAAATCCAGGGCGCGTGCGGCATCGGCGATCAACCGCACCGCCCGATCGGCCGCCAGCCCGTCGGGTGCCGCGGCAAGCAGCGCGTTCGCATCACCGCCGGTGATATAGCGCATCGACAACCACAACACTGGGTCGTCGGATCCGCTGCGATCGTAGACGGGAACGATATTCGGGTGATCCAGCTGCGCCGCAAGATCTGCCTCGCGGTCGAATGCCGCGTGCGCCTTGGCGTCGGCTGCGAAGGCGTCGTAGAGAACCTTCAGCGCCACCAGGCGTTTCAGCCGCGGATGCCCCGCGAGGTAGACCGCACCCATTCCCCCGGTACCGAGGAGACGTTCGATGGTGTATCCGGCGAAAACCGCCCTCGCCTGCAAAACCACCCTCGACTCCCACTCCTGCCCCAACACACCACGCAACAACGAAAGCGATGCAGATCCACGGAAATGTAACGCAGTAGCAGCCCAAGCGCGACCGAACGGCGGTGCGGCAGAGACGCTGCTTCACCGAATCTCACATCGCTGTGCTGCAACTCACCTCATGAGATCGACAGAGGTGTGGGGCGAGGGCTACTGCGGACTCGGCGGTTCAGGCGGCGACCGGTCAAGCATTTCCGCTCAACGCGACGCTCGCGCCGACACCGATGATCATCACTCCACCGGCGCTGCCGACGGCCTCGAGGCGGCGCGGTGAGCGGGCGAACCAGGAGCGGGCGGTGCCCGCGAGCAAAGCCCAGCTGGTGTCGGAAATGACCTGAATGGTCAGGCAGATCGCGCCGAGCAACAGCAATTGCACTGGTAGTGCACCGGTTTCCGGCGTCGCGAACTGCGGAAGGACTGCGCCGAAGAACACGATCGTCTTCGGATTGGTGGCGCCGACCACGAAACCCTGCCGCACCATGCGGCCGGTATCTGATTCGCCGGGCGCGGACTCGAGTGCACCGACCAATTGTTTGCGGTGGCGAATCGCCATGACGCCCAGATACATCAGATAGGCGGCACCGGCGATCTTGACTGCGGTGAACAAGAGGGCTGACGCGGCGAGGACCGCGCCGAGCCCGAGCACAACGGCCACCAACGGCACAGTCGACCCCAGTGTGGCACCGAGCACCGACAGCAATGCCTGTCGGCGACCGTGTGCCAGCGCTCTTCCGATCGCGAACAACACATTCGGACCGGGAATCACGATGATGACGAACGCGGCCACGATGCAGGCCACAAGATTGGAAACGGGCACCATCCACGCAGCCTAGGCCGACCATGGGCGGTGCGCAGTGAAGTCACTGCGTCACACCGGATTCCGGGCGATCAGGCCAGCTGGTCGCGGCGGTGGACCGTGAACTCGCGTGGTGGATCGATCAGGGGTTCGGCGCATTGTCGGTGGCCGCTGACAAGGGGATAGAGGACGGGTGTGGCCTATGTTGATCTCGTGGACACTGCTGAGCTGATCATCAGCTGCCCCCGCGGACGCCGTGTGTGCGCCGAATTGGTGGCGGAATGCGATGGCGGGTTTCTGGGCAGGGTTTGGGAAGCGGCGGGGAGGATAGCGGGGCGAGACGGGAGTAGCGGCGACCCTGCGGCAGGGGTGGCTGCTGCCATCCAGGCGTTCGGGGCGGACGCGATCGAGAGGTTGTCAGAGGAAATCGTGGTGGGGGCGGTCGCAGAGGCGACCGACTTTGCGAGGTATTGGCAGGAGCCCGACGAGTTTGATCGGGTGTATGCGCAGCCGTCTGTGGTGACAGCTCTGCGCTCCGTTGCCGACGCGTTGGTCCGATCACCACCGTTCGAGCTACTGAACAGCCCGGTTGATCGGGCGGGTCAGCGGTGGGTCCAGTGGTGGCACGACGGCGGTTGGTATCCAGAGCAGCCGTCGGCAACGGGCGACGCGGACATGCGGCAGTGGCGGAATCAGGTTGTCGCTGCTGAGGAACGGGCGCGGCGGGAGCTGGGGGTTGATCCGAACGACAACTGGAGCGGTGAGTGGTGGTCCACGCCGAGCCTAGAGTGCCCAGCCACTTCGCGAGCACTCCCCTGGCTGGGCGCGCTGCGGTTGGCGGCGATGGAGGATTCGATGGGCTGGGAGCGCGCACGAGTATGGCCAGTGGCTTTGAATGAGCCCGTTCGGGTTCTCGAGATCGATGGTCCCACTGCATGGAGGGCACTGGTCGACGCTTATCCGTTGCGGGTGACGGCTTCACGGCGGCACGACTGGTATCGGGCGGTTGGCCGGAATGGGGAGTGGTTCATTCCCGACTGGGCAGCAGTTGGCGCGGAATACGACGCGGTTCATCTGAGTGCGGTCGGATATCTGACAACCCCGGGTCGCGCGATCGACGTCGCCGGAGGCGCGACAGTGCTGGCGGGATGGGACCCGGACCTGACCTACTGGTTGCGCCGCGATCGTTTCGTCTTGGTCGACGATCCGGTGGAGTGGCGGCGCATCGATGGACAGTGGCGGCGGGCAATCTGAGCTCTACCGGCCAACCGGCAGGACGGCAACGGAGCACTCGGGGAAGGTGTTGTTCCAGCCCAACTCAGTCTCATTGAAGGCCACGTGCAGGGCCTGAAAGCTTGGGGCCAGAGTGATAGAACGGTGCCGAACGGCAAGCGCCCCACCGACGGAGGCTTTATGAGACCGCAAGCTACTGCCTTATGCGACAGCGGTATTCGGCCATGCCCCGGACAACCGGCTCGCCATCTGCCTGTTCGCGACAACGGCCGCTTTGCTTTTCGCAAGTGAGGCGGTTGTGAAGGGGCTGGCCGCCCGCGGCTCAGTCCTCACCGAAGCCACGACCCCCGCCGACCTGCGTTCGGGTGCTGACGCGTCCTCTGCGGTCGCCGCGGTCTTCGCCGCTACCGCGGTATTCGCCTGGCTGACGTCCTACGTCTGGATTCTGTGGTTCCTGGCACCGCTGTGCGCAACCTTCGGCGGGCGCCTGATCACCAAGGTCCGCTCGATAGGCGGGTGAGCCGAACTCGCAGCGCACCAGGCGATTCGGGAGTCCTTCGTCTCATCCGACAACGTTAGTCTTGCATGGTTAATATTAACCATGCAAGACTCGAGGCATGAACTCGATCTCGTACCTTGCCCAAACCGCTTTCCCGCTGATCTGGCCGCTGATTGCGGTCGTCGGCGCACTGATCCGCACCCGGCACAGCCCCTCCCGTGCAGCCGCGCTGGAAACCTGGCAGCGGTGGTGGGCCGGCGCCGCACTCGGGTGCGGCAGCCTGTGGATGACCATCGCATTCCTCACCGCCCCGGACGTGATGGCCACCGCGATCGGCTTCAACTCGACCCCGTTCCAGTTCGAAATCGCTTTCGCCAACCTCGGACTCGCCGTCATGGGCTTCCGCGCCGTCTCGGCCTCTGCCCGCGAGCGCATCACCATCGGCCTCGGCGCAGGCATGTTCCTGTGGGGCGCACTGATCGGCCACGTCTACCAGTGGTTCGCCAACGGCGACCATGCTCCCGGCAACACCGGCGGAGTTCTGGTGTGCGACTTGCTCTTTCCGGCGGTCATGATCATTCTCGCCCGTTACTCGCAGCGACTGTCCGCTACCGAGCAGCCCGTGACCCTGCTACCCGGCGGCGTGGAGGTTTCGGCGCAAAAGAGCGGGAGCAGGCAGGCCTGAGCACGTGGTAGTAGGTGGCGGAATCGACAGCGCCAGTCCGCGGGTAGTTGTCCGCGGACCGGTGCGTGTGCCGAAGTCGCCTGCGCGACACCGAACGTCGGCTGACGTGGTGCGGTCAGCGAGGACGTTTGGTGATGACTACGGGCTTGATATCAGTGGGGACCTGGCCGAACGCGGTTTCGGGGACACCGAAGCAGACAGCCAGGACATCGCGCGGGATGGAGTTGAGCGTGCCGACGATGCCGATATCGTCGTTGGGCTCCTGGGCACTGGTGTTGAAAATGACCAGCACCTCCAATGTGGTGTCGGTGGTGTGGTTTTCGAAGTAGTGGAAGTAGCCCTGCGGCGCGAAGACGAGATCGCCCTTGCTGGCTTCGAAAACGTCTCTGCGGTAGGTGCCGTCGGGATGGGTGCCGAGGATGGACCACCGCGTGGTGCCGGAGATGACGTAGTTCAGCTCCCAAGCGGTGGGGTGCCAATGCGGTTCACGAATCCCACCCGGCTCCAACCGGACCAGATACACCGAGCCCTGCTGACCGGCCAAGACCGGAAAGTTGCCTTCGTGCGCGCCCTGCAGCGTGCCTCCGTCGAAACGCAGAGGTTCCTCCGCATCGAGATGGAACAGATGCGACGCCGCGCCGAGGTTGTTGTCCAGCTCCCCGGCATTGGGCAGCGCCGAGGCATTGGTTTGCCGTGCCCTGGCGGCGGCGAAGCCGAGACCGGAACCCACGGCGGCGCCGCCGAGCGCGGCCACACCGGCACCGATCGCGACCCTCCGGTTGGGCTGGGCGGAATCCTCGTGGTTCGGGGTTTCTGTCATCGGGCACGACTCCTTTCCGAGATACCGCGCGGACCGTATTTCGACCTTGCCCTGGACAATATCCATCGACCTGGTGTGCTCGGCCCGCTGCGCGTAGTACCGGCGCGTCCGATGGAGCTGCCGCTGTTCGCGGATGTAGCTGCGGCCGAAATCCGATTCGGCGTGCAACTGGCGGAGTGAGGTGCCCTACTACTCGGCACACTCGGTGTGGTGATCGCCGTCAGACGGCGAATACCTGGGAGTCGTCGGTGAATGCCTTGAACTCCAACGCATTACCCGCAGGATCGAGCAGGAACATGGTCCACTGCTCGCCGGCCTGACCCGCGAACCGCACATACGGCTCGATCACGAACTCCGTGCCCGCGGCCCGCAGCCGCTCGGCGAGCTCATGAAAGTGCGGGATCGTCAGGATCAGGCCGAAATGCGGGACCGGGACGTCATGGCCGTCGATCGGATTGTGGATTCCCTGCGGTCGGGCCGGCGCCAGATGGGTGACGAACTGGTGGCCGTGCAGATTCCAATCCACCCAGGTCTCCGCGCTGCGCCCCTGAGGCAGGCCGAGCACCTTGCCGTAGAAATGACGTGCGGCGTCCAGGTCGTCGACCGGCATGGCCAAATGGAATCGCGGAATCGGGGAGTCGAGGACAGTCATGGTGACAACCCTATTCGTCCGGCGACAGCAGATGGCCGACCATCGCGACCCGGCAGCGCGCGTCCACGCTGACGGCTCGCATCGCTAGCATTCTCGTTGTACTCCGCGAATGACCCTGCACGGAGCCTGGATTCACCAACTATGGCGATACCGCTGTGGCAGAGTTGATTTCGGCTGTCGAAGGTATCTGTGCGGTACTGCCCGTGGCAGCGACGCCGTTGCCGATGCGCCGGTAACGGTGATCGAACTGTGGTGCGGAGGGTGTTTCAGGGTGAGCGGTGAGCTCGGTCAGGTGTGCAACTACATGGTCGGCATGATCGGCAGAGAGATCGAAGCATTCGCCAGGGCACTGGTTCGGCCCGTGAACGACGCGAGCAGCCACGTGCGCAAGGTCGGGCCGCATATGACGGATAGCGACAAACTCTCGGCCCTGTCGTTCAAGGAGCAGCTGACCGCAGGCGGTGCCGGGGCCGGCCCACGCTTCTCTCGGATCGCCGAACGCACCTGGATATGGGGCCCCGAAGATGTGGTTCAGAGGTGGCCGGGCGCGATCGCGGTTCGGCCCAAAAATGGTGTGACCGAAGGTCATCTGATCGTCGTGTCCGATGGGCCGCGGGGCGCGTCGGTGGAGCAGCGGATGACCTATGCCGCGGAGCTCGCCGGAGGAATGGAATCCTGCAACGTGATCGCCACCCGCCGCGGGCTCGGTGCGGATTTCGGGCCGGTCAGCGTCGTGCCACGCAGGTTCGGCGACGGGCTGATACTGCCGTGGACCAAGCAACATGAGGGACGACCGTTCCATCCGCTGAAGATCTTCCCTTGCGGCTTCTGCAAGGTGATCGCAGGCACACCGCTGACGAAGTTGCTGCGACATTGGTCCGACGGCATAGCGCTCGAGCCACTGGACCCGGTGCGTCCCGGCGGGCACCGGCTGGTCATCCCGAACGGGTATGTGCGGGGCGCCGATGGCGAGGACATCCATGTGCAGGACGTCTCGGTCGATCCGGCGACCTCCGGCGCGATGATGGCGCACATGGTCGAACTCACCCGCGACACACCCAACGTCGACATCATCACCTCACGCGGCGACCCCGCGACACAAACCGCTGGCCACCTGCACATCCACGCCGTCACGCGCGACGAAAACGACGGCCTGGAAATGATGTTGGACAGGTCACCGCTGCACCTGCTGGAGTGGTTGGCGGACCATCTGTCCCCGGTATGATCGCCCGCCGACCCGGCTGCTAGCGAAGCTTGCGGAAGAACTCCCGGATATCTCCGACCAAGAGCTCGGGCTCCTCCAACGCGGCGAAATGACCGCCACGATCGGCGACGTCCACCCAGTGGGTGATCGTGTTCTCCTGTTCGGCGTAGCGTCGCACCCCGACATCGTGGGCGAACACGATCGCACCGGTCGGCACGCCGGAATCCGCCGGTTTCGCACCCCAGCCCGACGCCTGGGCGTAGCCGACATAGGCAGCGCTGCCCGCGGTGCCGGTGAACCAGTAGATCGATGCGTTGGTGAGCAACACATCTCGATCCAGCACGGCATCGGGCAGCGCCGTGCGCGGGTGGGTCCATTCGCGGAACTTGTCCATGATCCACGCGAGTTGACCGACCGGAGAGTCGTTGAGCCCGTAAGCGATCGTCTGCGGGCGGGTCGCCTGAATCACGATGTAGCCGTGTTCCACCTGCATGAACGTTTCGACGCGGGCAACCCGGTCCCGCTCGAGTTCACTGAGTTCGGCGAGTTCCTCTTGGCTCAGCGGCAGCGGTGGCAGCACCGCGGGACCGCCGTTGACGTGCACACCGGCGACCTGATCGGGTGCAGCCCTGCCAACCGCGGGACTCACAGTGGCGCCGATATCGCCGCCCTGCGCGCCGAAGCGGGTGTAGCCGAGTCGTCGCATCAACTCGACCCACGCGCGGGCGATGCGCGGTCCGTCCCAGCCCGGATCGCTTGTGGGCCCGGAGAATCCGAAGCCCGGCAGGGCCGGGATGACGACGTCGAACGCGTCGGCAGGATCGCCGCCGTGCGCGGCAGGATCGGTCAGCGGGCCGATCACATCGAGGAACTCGACAATCGAACCGGGCCAGCCATGCGTCAGGATCAGAGGGAACGCGCCGGGCTCCGGGGAGCGGACGTGCAGAAAATAGATGTTCTGGCCGTCGATCTCGGTCATGAACTGCGGGAACTGGTTGATCCGTTCCTCGGCCGCCCGCCAGTCGTAGCCGTCGCGCCAGTACTCGGCCAGGTCCTTCAACCAGGCTGTCGGCACGCCGGTGTCCCAGTCGTCACCCGGCAGCGGCTCCGGCCAGCGCGTGCGCGTCAGTCGCTCACGCAGATCGTCGAGCTGCGCCTGCGGAATATCGATGCGAAACGGGACTATTTCCTCGGACATCGACGCAGCATGGCACTCTCGTCGGTTCGGTCCTTCCCACCGGCGGGAAGAAAGCTGCGTGCTGCCCGGCGCACCGATGAGGTCCCGCCGTGCCATCCACTCTCCTAGCCTGGTCTCCCGTGGTGAGGCCCCAATGTCACTACAGCGACGAGTAATTTCGGAGTCCGTCCGCAATGAGCACGGCTCCGAAAATCAGGAACAGGACGCGAATCGACATCGGACCGAAACGGCCCAGCATCCGAACAAGGGCGCGGTAGAACCGCTGGGCACGGGCAGAGCGCCGTGTCGAGGTGAGCAGCACCAGGATTGGCGGCAGTAATGCGATCAGGCAGTACGCGCTGACGATCAACGGCCACAGCGCCGGTCGCGGTTCTCGCACCGAAAGCATCGCCAACGCCGCAAGATACGGCACTGCGGTCGGCGCCTGTCCGAGGCCGACGCCGGCACCGACCAACCCTAGAAGCAACGGTCGTCGACGTGCCTCAACCGCCCAAGGCGGTATCGCCCCGACTGCACTGCCCGGCAACCGAATACCGCCGAGAACCAGTAGAACCGCACCGACCACGAGCTCTGCCCAGTACCGAACAGTCGGCGTGATGTCGAAGTCGACAAGATCTGTCAAGAAGCTCAACCCGAGCACAGTGCAGATCCCGAAAGCGGTTGTGACAACAAAGATTCCCGCGATGAAGCTCAACGCTCCAGGAATGGGCGAGCGCCGACTCAGTCGGCTGTCGACGACCACCGCAGCCGTGATCCCTACGTTCAGGACGTGAAGGGAATCAAGGATTGCGAACCCCGCAAGTGCCAGTAAGAAGATCAGCATGACGTCACCGACCCTACGTCAGAAAACGACCGCCACCAGATTCCGAACGCCCAGACCCTCGAAGCTCGGGTGTTGGCTACGAGCCGTCGAAGCGGTAGGTGTACGGGTAGTAAGGGCACGCGCGGCAGTCGAAGATGTAGATACCGCCGCCGTCGCCGAGACTCAGGCCGTGCGGGCTGCACTTGCCTGCGAAACCGGGGTGCCTGAAGTCCATCTCGCCATCAGTGGCGGGGCGGTCTTCCCACGGTAACCAGACGCGCCATCCGCTGCCGTTGAACTCCATGCTGTTGATGGTGAGCAGGTGCTCCATCGGCGCTCCGCATCCGGAACAGTTCGGCCAGTCCGGTTCCTGGGTCCAGGTCGGGTAGCCACCGGCTTTCACGCCACTGGACACCGCCAGATCCTGCTCGTAGTCCCAACCCGTTGTCTCCCGCAGCTGCTCGAAGCGATCTTCCAGGGAATCCGAAAGTTCCCGAGGCATATCACCTCTGGGATAGTCGACGACCCGCTCTGGATGCACCACGCAAGGGTTCGGCAGAAATTCGGGCTGCGCGTCGCGCGGGCGCGGCGGCTGAGGATGGTCATCGCCGCATCGAGAGCTGTTGCGCCAGTACAACTGCGGCCGCGGCGCAAAGCTCCGCAGGTGAATGTAGGGGCACCACAACACTTGCAGCAGATCCGCATCGGCAGGGAACGGCAATTCCGGGACATCGTCAGCGAACAACTGCAGCACCGGCACGAAGGGTGCACCGTCGGGTATGACCTTCCCCCAAGAATAGCTCTCCCTGTCCGGCCGGTCCTCATGCAAGTCAAAGCACCGAGGCCATGGCTCCCACCGCGGCCACAACAACGGCCCACCCAACGAACTATCTCGCAGACCAGGTCGACCCGGTCGCGGATGCAGCCGCACCGCCTCTCGCCGAAACGCGACAAGTTCAGGAAACAGCGCCTCCACATCGACCGGCCTCGGCGGAGTCCTACGTACCATCCCCGAAGCCTACGAACCCACGACCGGCATCGTCCACCCAAACCCACAGCAGCACAACATCACCGAGCATCCACCAGGATGCGCACAGGGCGTAGCCAATACCAGATTGGCCCTTGCTCACCAGGCGGAGCCTGGGGTCCTGTTGATACTGCTCACGGTGGTGTGGCCGCCAGCATGGGGGCCAGACTCATTGCGCAGCAGTCTTTTAGACGACGCTGAGAATCGAGGAATCGTCGGACAGATCCTCGATCGACGAGAAGTGGTTGATTGCGGAAACGAGCCCATCGACACTTCCCAGGTCGAAGTAGATGCCTAGCGACGGTTGGACTCGTACCGCGTCCGGGCTGGCGTTGAGCACAGCGGAAAGGCCATCTGTGAGATAGATTTCGCCGGATCCTGGGTCGGTGCCGACCATCGCCAACGTATCGAAGAACGTGGGCGGGAAGACGTATCGACTGATGTTGACGAGCGCCCCTCGACTGTCAGGGGACGGCGCCTCCTTCTCCGCTATGCCGCGCAAGTACAGCGAGGAGTCGACCTCCTGGATGCTCAGTACACCGTAGCGGCTGTGGTCTTCGACCACCATCGGCTGGCCAACGATCCCGTAGCCATCGCCGGCTGTTTGGGCGAGTGAGGCGAGCGTTGAACTGCCGGGCTCGTCAGACAGCAGATCATCGCTCGAGATGTAGAAGAAGCTGTCCTCGCCAACGAACTCACGGGCCAGCTGCACCGGAATCGCTGTGCCATAACCTTGTTCCAACGACTGCTCGATAAAGGTGAGCTCAGGGACACTGGCGATCTCGTCCAAGGCCGCGGCCTTTTGTTCCCATCCACGCGTCGCCAGCAACGCTCGAAGATCGCTGTCGCACCCATAGTAGTGCTGCACCTGGGTACTCCCCTCCCGCACCACGATCGCAATCTGGTCGACGCCGGCGCGTGCACATTCACGAATCGTGTAATCGATTGCGGGGCGGCGCCCCAGCGGCAACATCGCCTTGTCGATCG
Organism: Nocardia altamirensis NBRC 108246; assembly: GCF_001612685.1. Classification (GTDB taxonomy): domain Bacteria; phylum Actinomycetota; class Actinomycetes; order Mycobacteriales; family Mycobacteriaceae; genus Nocardia; species Nocardia altamirensis. The sequence continues at coordinate 67,438 of NZ_BDAY01000035.1, read as the reverse complement.
TCTTCGTGATCGGGTACATACGTGTACCCAGTCCAGCAGCAGCGATTACGGCCTTGCGTATCGTCATGGGGAGCTACTCCTCGATGAACTCAGTACTCAGGTTGTCGATATCGGTACGCCAAGCCTGACCGTAGCTGGTCGGGCCAACTGTTGGCGCGGCAAGTGCCGATGCCGCGAGCCGTGCAGTACGTCGGACGTCCTCGATCAGCAGAACTGATGGAGAGCGCACAGCGCCGTCGCGAGCGTAGACCATTGCTTCAACGTATTTCCATCGGTACTGAGCGTTTGGTGTTGCACCACAGCATGTTTGGCCTGATAGCACGAGCGCGGGAGAGCGATTCTCTCGTCGGGCGGGACTTGGCAAGAGATCCGATTGCGAGGTAGTCATCGTCGGTCAGCGGGATGCTGACGAGCGTGTGTTGCAGATTCGATTCGCTTGGAGTCACCCCGGGCTCGAGTGCGTCGGCGTGACATCGCAAGTCGCACAACTTGTCGATCTAGGCGAGTTCTCGGTGACGTGAGACCTTCTCGCGGTTTCCGCAGACCCGCATGCTGCACCAGCGGCGTTTTCCGCCGCGGGAGGTGTCCAGGAACAACCAGTGGCAGCGGGGGCAGGAACGTAGGCGTTCGCGTGGCAGGGTGTAGAAGGCTTCGATCGAGAGCATGGCAAGGACGGCTGTGACGGCGTCGGGGTCTCGCCACTGGGCGGGGGCCATGGCGGGTCTCGTGTCGTTCAGTCGGGCTGCACCGTCAGCGAGTCCGCTTGCGGCGGAACCGAATAGGGAGCCCAAAGCCTCCGCCGGGGGCGCATTGCGCGTGGCGATCGCTCCGAAGATCTTGGCCGATGCCTCCCTGACCGCGTGGACCCGTTCTACGAATGGTTCGTCAGCTATCTCGGCGACAGCCGCGGCCTCGCGAGGGTCGGCCAGCTCCGACGCCATGAACCAGTTCCCGATGTCGCGGGCGGATTTGAGCAACTCGTTGTCGGGTCCTGGCGCCCGCCGGTCGAATACGGCGTTCGCGAGGTCGAGGGCAGGATGCCCGCCGATGAAGTGCTCTGGCACCCATCTCGTCGCTGCGTACTCCACGGCCTGTAACTCCATTTTGGATGTTTAGTGGTTACTCCACCGGTAACCCCTATAACCATGGTATCCGGTAGGGAGAGGTGCCGGCTCAGCACGAGGAGTGATCACCCGATGCACGACTATCGCCACAAGACCCGGCACGAGACGGTCAATGTCCAAGGCTTGGACATCTTCTACCGACACGCCGGAGACCCGGAAACGCCAGCGATCCTGCTGCTGCACGGCTACCCGAATTCGTCGTACGCGTTCCGCGACATCATCGAACCACTGGCCCGAACCGCCCATGTCGTTGCGCCGGATCTGCCCGCTTTCGGGTTCTCCGCGGCACCATCCGCCGATGCTTACGACTACACGTTCGAGAACATCGCCGACACGATCGAGGCGTTCCTCGATGCGCTGGACATCGACAGGTTCTTCCTATTCGTCACCGATTTCGGCACGCCAGTGGGCTACCACCTCGCCACGCGCCGACCGGACCGGATCCGCGGCCTGATCGTGCAGAACGGCAATGCCCATGACGAGGGGCTCGGGCCGGACTGGGACGGCCCGAAGGCGTTCTTCGCCGAACCCACCGCAACGAACAGGGCCAAGCTCCCCCAGTGGATGGATTTCGAGACAACTCGCTACCAGTACATCGGAAATCAGCCGGAGCACCAGGCGTGTCTCTATCCACCCGAGGGCTGGCATCTGGACTGGGCACGCCTGTCGCGGCCCGGGATCATCGACATCCAGTTCAAGATTTTCTCGGACTACGGGTCGCATATCGCGCGCTTCCCAACCATTCGCGCCTACCACCGCGAACACCAGCCGCCGTGTCTGCTGCTGTGGGGCAGGCACGATCCCTTCTTCCAGCTCGACGAGATCATGGCATACAGTCGCACGCTTGATTCACTCGAAATCCACGTCTTCGAAAGCGGACACCAACTCTTGGAAACCCACTCCAGAGAATGCGCGGCTCTCATGACCCGCTTCATGCTCGAGGTGGAAGCGCTGTCACGTCCGGCCCCCGGTCGCTACACGAAATGACGAGTCCACAGCTCGCACAGCACAACTGAGGACTCACCAAGACTGACCTCGACTCATGGGTCCAGGCACTTCGGGGCTCGTGGCCAAGCGGGCGGAACTGAACGGCATGTTGATACTTGGTGTGCAGACTCAGCCGAACCGATGTGGTCGAAGGTCTCTGTGATACCGGCTCAGCAGATCTGTCCGCCCTGTTATCCGGTGCGGAGCTCGGTCAGTACCGTGGCGAGTTCGCCTACTGCCCAAGTCAATTCGCTCTCCTCGATGACCAAGGGGGGCGACAGGCGGATGGTTGAGCCGTGTGTGTCCTTGGCAAGGACGCCGCGTTCGGCCAGGCGTTCGCAGATCTCGCGGCCGGTCGCCAGCGCGGGATCGACGTCGACGCCTGCCCACAGGCCGACGACGCGAACCTGGTCTACGCCGTGCCCGCGCAGCGGCGCAAGGTGTTCGGCCAGTACGCTTCCCAGCCGTTCGGCTCGTCGTTGGAAATGGCCGTCTGCGAGAAGGTCGACCACGGCAAGGCCGACCGCGCAGGCCAGTGGGTTGCCGCCGAACGTCGAACCGTGTTGACCGGGTCGCAGTACGCCGAGCACCTCGCGGCTGCCCACCACGGCGGACACCGGGACGATGCCACCACCGAGGGCCTTACCGAGGACGACGAGGTCCGGGGTGACACCGACGCGGTCGACCGCGAGCGTCGCTCCGGTGCGACCGAGGCCGGACTGGACCTCGTCGGCGACGAACAGGGTGTTGCGCTCAGTGCACAGCGCGCGCACCCGCGGCAGGTAGTCGTCGGGCGGAATGATGACTCCGGCTTCGCCCTGGATCGGTTCCAGCAGAACGGCCGCGGTGTTGTCCGACAGGGCACGCTCGATGGCGTCGGCGTCACCATAGGGGACGAGGATGAAACCCGGTGCGTACGGCCCGAATCCGTCGTGCGCGCCCGGATCGTCGGAGAAGCCGACGATGGTGGTGGTCCGGCCGTGGAAGTTGCCTGCCGCCACAATGATTTCCGCACGGTCGCGCGGAACACCTTTGACCTCGTACGCCCATTTGCGCGCGACCTTGATCGCGGTCTCGACCGCCTCTGCACCGGTGTTCATCGGAATCATCATCTCGGCCCCGACCAGCTCGGTGAGGCGCTCGGCGAAGAGTTCGAGGAGGTTGTGGTCGAAGGCCCGGCTGACGAGCGTCATGCGCTGCAGCTGGTCCTGCGCCGCCGCGACAAGCGCCGGGTGGCCGTGGCCGAAGTTCATGGCGGAGTAGGCGCTGAGCATGTCGAGATGGCGGCGACCGTCCGTGTCGGTGATCCACACGCCGTTGGCATGTTCAGCGATGATGGGCAGCGGGTTGTAGTTGCGCGCGACTCGTCCGGTGGGGATGGCCGTCGTCATCGGTGGTCCTCCAAGGTGCAGCACTTTGATGTTCTTCGCGATGTGATTTGACGTGCCGTAACGACAGTATGTTGCGTAAGGAAAACATCAAAGAGCAATTCGTTGCACAGACGGCGCGTAGAACGTCGATTCATTAACCGCTCGGCCGTTGCCGTGCGCCGGCGCGGCCTGACGGAACAGCACTCTCCGGCGATCGCCGCGGACACGCAACCCGCCGACGAGCTGCGCCTCGGGCAGGCGGCGGAACGACGGGTCGGAGACCATCTCGGGCAGACTTCCGAATCACGACGGAGTCGACCGACGCTGGCGATAGGCACGTTGCTGACAGGCCCTCGAGCAGTAGTCCCGTGGTCGTCCCCGTCCTCCCTCGTCCAACGACTTCCCGCACATCACGCACGTCGCTCCCTCAATTTCGTCACGCATTACATCACGATCCCGGCTTTCGACGAGCACCTGGACACCGTCGAGCGTGCGCTGCAGCCCGAACTCGAACGGGTCGAGCGGCTCATCCATCCCTCCGCTCTCCCATAGCCTCGCCAAGGCCGGATAGACGTCCAATCGCTCGAACAGGGACTCACGTTCGCTCCACCAGCGCTCATGGGAGATCCCGGTGCGCCGCTGAACGTCCGCGGTCTCCCCCGCCTGCCGCGCGACCGACTCGACGAACCCACCCACGAGATTCACGACCGCGAACACCTGAGCCGGCGCCAAACCGCCGCGTGCAGCGACGTCGAGCGCGTGGTCGTACCCGGCCATGATGTTCGGCCCCGGCAGGCGGCGGCTTCCCGTGCTGTCAACCAGCCACGGATGCCGTTGGTAGATCTCCCACACTCGTCGCGCCCAACGTTCGAGGCCGGCGCGCCAGTCCAGTCCGTCCGCGGGCTCCAGCGGCGCCTCTCCATAGACGGCGTCTCGCATGAGCTCCACCAGTTCCGCCCTGCCAGGAACGTAGCGGTAGAGCGACATCGTCGTGGTGCCGAACCGTTCCGCGACCTTGCGCATGGACAGTGCGCGGAGCCCCTCGGCGTCCGCGACCTCGATCGCCGCCGCGACGATCCGGCCGAGGCTCAACCCTGGCCGGTCCGGTTCGCGCGCGCCCCACAGCAGCTCGATCGCCCGTTCCGGATCCGCCTGCGCGTCGTCTTCAGTCACCCGCTACTCCCTTGACGCTTGTCGCTCAATCGTGTTTAACTGATAAACATCAGTATATCCCATACACCACCTCGTAGGAGCATCGCCATGCCCGAAAACAGGTTGTACGTGTCCCCCGACGGCCAGGACGACTGGCCGGGCACCCTCGACCAGCCGTTCGCCACCCCGCACGCGGCTCAGCAAGCCGTCCGCGCGCGCACCGCCGAGATGACCGGCGATATCGTCGTCGCCTTCCGAGCCGGTGTCTACCACCTCGAAGAACCGCTCACTTTCGACAACACGCATGCCGACTCCGGAACGAACGGGTTCCGGGTGGTCTACCAGGCCAACGGCTACGGAACGGCCGATCAGGAGAAGGTCGTGCTCAGCGGCGGCCGCGAGGTCACCGGCTGGTCCGCGGGCGGCGTGTGGACCGCCCCGATCGGCGAACTGGAACCACGACGGCTCGCCGTCGACGGCCGCCCCGCAGCCCGGGCGGCCCGCACCACCGGACTTCCGGGAACCGTGACGAAAACGGCGACTGGTTACGTCACGGACAGCGTGGAGCCGCAGTCGTGGCCGGATCCCCCAGGACTGGAGTTCGTCTACCCAGGCGTCTATCCGTGGTCCGAAGCTCGCCTGGCGGTCGCCGCGATCTCCGGAGACAGCTCCTCGACCACCATCACCATGGCCCAGCCCACCTTCGACAACGCTAAGTCCCTCTACGACTCGAAGTGGTACGGCGCAGGGGATGCCGACGGGACCTGGGACGGCCTCGCCGCACCGTCTGTGCTCGAAAACAACGTGGCCTTCCTCGGCGAGCCGGGCACCTTCGCCGTCGACCGCTCCGAACCGGGCGGACACGTCCTGCACTACCGCCCGCGCCCCGGCGAGGAGATCGGCAAGACCACCGCGATCGTGCCCGTTCTCGAGACGCTCGTCAGCGCGAAGAACGTGCACGACATCGTGCTGCGCGGTCTCACCTTCGCCGAGACGAACTGGTCGAGCCCCAACCGCACCGGTGGTTACCTGCACTACCACGGCAACAGCCGCCACGAGCACGGCGAATTCCAGAAGATCGACCTGGGTGCCGATATGGGCTATGCCCACGTTCCGGCGACACCGACCCAGCTACCCGCCAACGTCCTCCTCGACTCGGTCAGCCGGATAGTGCTGGAGGGCAACCACTTCACCCGCCTCGGCGCCGGCGGGCTGGCGATCGACGGCAGTACCGCCGTCGAGGTCAGGGGGAACGTTTTCGATGAGATCTCGGGCAGCGGGATCGCCGTCCATGGCTCCACTCGCGTCACTGTCGAGGACAACCTCGTCCACCACATCGGCACCGAGTACCGCGGTTCGCCCGCCATCCTCGTCTTCATCTCCGAAGAAACCACCGTGGCGCACAACGAGATCCACGATGTGCCGCACAACGGCATCGTGATCACCGGCGGCGAGCGAGCCAAGGGCACCCAGGTGATCGGGAACCTCGTCGAACGGAGCATGAGCGCGTTGATGGACGGCGGCGGGATCTACCTGTCCGCACCGCAGGGCTCGTCGTTCGCCGGCGGGGCGGTGGTCAGGGGCAACGTGATCCGAGATGTCCTGACGTCGTACAACTTCGGGCTCTATGCCGACTATGGCGCCGCGTGGATCACCGCCATCGGGAATATCGTGTGCCGGGCCGACACGCCGATCGTGCTGCAGGTCGGTCCGCCGCTGGAGAACGTCGCCTTCATCGGCAACTTCTGGGACGTCCTGCCCGCCGGTTACGACGACCCGCCCAAGACAGTGACCGTGGCCGGGAACACCGTGCTGCCCAAGGAAACCTTCGACGAAGCGATCAAGGCCGACCCGGCAGCGGCCGACATCCTCGCGCGGGCGGGACGGCGCCTCTGAAACGATGATCGGGATTCCTGCCGGGCGTAAAACTCGTACGCCCGGCAGACTCCTGGTGATTCACGCGTAGAGATAGGGTCCGGTGGGTGAGTTTCAGGATCGCGGCGTACGGCGTTTGCTTGGAACTGGGCCGGGTGTTGCTTGCTCGGCATGTGGCCGAAACCGGCGAAACGACTTGGACGTTGCCGGGTGGCGGGGTCGAGCACACCGAAGATCCCTTCGACGCGGTGACTCGTGAGCTGCGCGAGGGAAACCGGCTACGAAGGGGTCGTCGAACGGCTTCTCGGCGTGGATTCGAGGGTGATTCCCGCGGCTGTTGCCTTGGCAGGCGTCGAGCATCAGAACGTTGGAGCCTTCTACCGTGTCCGCGTCGTCGGTGGTCGGCTCAGAGGCGAAATGAACGGCGCCACTGTCGAACCGACCTGGACTCCGCTCGCCGAGGTGCCCTCTTTGCGCCGATCATCGCTCGTCGATACCGGCCTGGCTCTGGCACAGACCCTCCCGGCAACCGGCCACGTCGACTCGACTCCGGTCGGCGGGCTGATCCAGCACTGATGGCGACACGAGAAGCGTTCGGCCGACGCAGAGTTGGAGTTCTGCAAGTCCTTCGCACACCCCCTGCAGGAGGTCGGGCGGTCTTCCACCAAGGAGGGCCGAGCTCAGCGTTCGAACTGCGCGCGCTTGTAATCGCCGTAGGGTTCGTCGCGTTCGCGCACGGCTTCACGGAAACCGACAGTGGCGGAACGTAATTGGAAGGCATACCCCTCGCGGGTGTGGCGGGAGATGCCGTCGAAGACGGTGCTGATCATGCCCGAGTTGGCCACTCCTTGCGCCAGCAGTGCCGAGTTGAGCGCCAGCTTGGCCATCATCAGCTGGTTGACCGGCATTCTGGCTATCCGGTGCACCAGGTCTTCGGTGCGTGCGTCGAGTTCCTCGGCGGGGCAGGACTCCACCGCCAGACCCCATTCCTCGGCTTGTTTGCCGCTGAGGCTGTCACCGGTGAACAGCAGTCGTTTGGCGCGGGCATCACCGAGGCGGTGGGCCCACATTCCGGCCGCGGGGATGCCCCAGGTCCGGGTGGGTGGATAGCCGATCTTGGTGTCGTCGGCGCAGATGATCTGGTCGGCGTACAACGCGATGTCGGTGCCGCCGGCGATCGCGAACCCGTGCAGTTTCGCGACGGTGGGCTTGTTGGCGTGCAGCAAGCTGGCGAACCCGCGGTTGCAGCGGCTCATCATCGCGTAGTCGATCATCGGATCCCATGTGCCCCAAGGATTGTGGTTCACGGCGTTGACCACCGGATCGAGCACGGTGCCGGTGACTTCGTCGGGGTTGCCCTCGGTAGCGAAGGCGCGCTCGGCGAACATGTCCAGATCGTAGCCGCCACAGAACCCTTTGCCTCGCCCGCTGACCAGGATCACATGCACCCGCGGGTCCAGATCTGCGCGCTCGACGGCATGGGCGAGATCCAGCGGGGTCGCCGGGGTGATCGAGTTGCCCTTCTCCGGCCTGTTGAATGTGATCCGGGCGATCCGGCCGTCTCGTTCGTAGGTCAGTGTCGAGTATTGACGCTCCCCGTTGGGCTCAGGGCGGTCCTGCCACGGCGAATCGGGCGCCTCAGTCCAGTTCTCATACCAGGCTGCCGGGCGAGTGCCGGAATGAGATTGATTGTCAGACAATGGCTTTCCCTTCGAACAAGTGAGCAGCATGGCCGGTCGTCGAGGTCCTTCGCCGCTCGAGGCATCGAATGGAGCTTGACTCGAGCACCCGTTGACAGTCAAGAGTGACTGTGAAATTCTCGATCCGACGCCGAGCCGACGAAACGGAGAGCCCCCGCGGTGACCACACGCGCCGAACAGAAACAGGCGACCCGCGCACGCATCTTGGACGTGGCAACGAACCTGCTGGTAGAGCGTGGATACTCGGCCCTGACGACGGTGGCCGTCCAGCGCGCGGCCGACCTGAGCCGGGGCGCCCTGCTCCATCACTTCCCGACGATGCGTGAGCTCACCGAGGCACTCGTCGCCAACCTCGTCGAGCTGAACGAGGCCACGACACAAGCGACCGCCGAGCGGATCGGCGACACCGCCGACCCGATCCACCGCGCCCTGACCGCGCTGTACGAGAGCATGACCCGCCCGCCTGCTCAGGCCGAGTTCGAACTATGGGCCGCCGCGCGCACCGATCCCGAGCTCGCAGCCGTACTCCGGGTCGCCGAACGTCGAGCAGGCCGCGACCTGCACCGCGTCATCGACACCCTCTTCGGTCCGACCTTGGTCGAGCACTCGCGATATCCAGCAGCCAGGGAACTCGTCGTCGTCGCGCTCCGCGGCATAGCGATGTCTCGACCGCTGCGTTCCTCCGAACGCGCCGATCGAGCGACTCTCGAGTATTTGGCCGACGCCATCCGAACGATGTTGTCCGCCGACACTGACGACTGAACGCGCCTCCACTCGGCGCATTCACCGTCGAGCTCGACCGATTCGACTGCGCTGCTGCGTTTTTGGACAAATCGCGGTGCCAGCACACGCGACGCCCGCAGATCAGTTGCCAGCGTCGAGGACGCCGCCCGGGGCGGCAACGCATCGACGATGCAGCACCACATCGCGCGACGCACAGCTAATAGACCGTTATCATTGGTTGCTCGCATCATCGATCGGCTCAGTACGGATTTGGCACTCGTCGGGTGATACCAGGAGGCCGTTCATGGACAACCGAGAGATGGCTGACTCTTGGTGGCACGATCGTGACCACTACCCGATGCTGATGAAAGCCCTGGTCGACCATTCCGCGGTCGGCTGGATGAAAGCTGTCGCCGGGGCAGCGGGGGCAGTCCTGAGCGTTGTCCTGGTCTTCGCCGCACTGTCATCGGCCGGTCCGACCAATACGGTGGACCGCACCCTGGTGATCGTCGGCGCTGCCGCGGCGGCGCTGTGGGCACTGCGCTGGTGGGCACTGCCGCTACCAACGGCCACGCAGTCGTTGGCACTGTTCGCCGTCGCGGACGTAGCCATTACCGCAGTGTGCGTGCAGGGCGACTATTTCCTCGGAAGGTCGGCAGGGATCATCCTCCTGCTCGCCATCGGCCTCTACTTCATGATCTTCCATACCGCCAGAGCTCTTGTCGCACACGCATTCTGGACCGTGGCGACCGTTCTGATGCTGTGGCTTCCCTTACTGAAAGGAGATACCGCCGTCGCTGCCTTCGCGACCATCGCGGCAGCGGTGTCGATCAATATCGGCGCATTGCCTGCGCTCCACTTCGGTCTATGGCTGGTGTGGGAGGACAAACTGTCGGATGCCCTCACCGGCCTGTTGAGCAGGCGAGGACTGGAATTCCGCGCACCACACGTGATCGAACAGGACAGTCCGTCAACGCTCTGCGCGATCGTGATCGACCTCGATCGCTTCAAGAGCATCAACGACAAATTCGGCCACCACGTCGGCGACACTGTGCTGGCGCATACGGCTGGGCTGCTCCGCACCATCGCCCCGCCGAGCGCACTTGTGGCCCGCACCGGTGGTGAAGAGTTCGCCATCCTCACCCGAGTGCCCATGACGGCCGCGTGCGCCACCGCCGCCAGACTGCGCGACGCCATCGCCCAACCAACCGGCCCCGCCCCCGTCACCGCCAGCATCGGCGTCGCCGTCCTCGACACCGACAACGCTGGCCACGATCCGGCCGACGAGTCGGTCACCGACCTTCTCCACCGCGCCGACACCGCGATGTACCGGGCTAAACAACAGGGCGGCAATGCTGTCGTGCTGGATGATCGCACCGCGACGCCCGCAGCCGAGATCGCCCCACCGAACCCCAACCACCATCTCCTCTAACACAATTGCCGTACCCTGGCCTCCGCCGAACGCACCGACGTTTCCGCATCACCGACTCATCTGTGCGCCGTAACATATTGGGACCCAACAATTTAAGCACTTCGACAACTGTATCAATCGCTGTAGCATCCCGAATCTCGTTGACCCGCATGGCCTATCACCATTCATCTCAAAAATACATCGGGTACGAGGCAATACCGGGTGCCCTACACCGCGGTCCGGTATCGTCTTAGAGCTATGAGCCCCGACAAGATCGAGTGGGAATCGGCAGTCGCCGATGCTCTTCGCCGGAGCCTCGATCACCTACTTGGGTTGCAGTCGCCAGAAGGATGGTGGTGCCAGCCGCTCGCGACCTGCGCCATCAACGAATCCGGGGACCTGTTCTTACGAGAATTTCTGGGAATCCGGGACGAGACCAAGGCCGCCGAATTGGCACGGTGGCTGCGCTCGCAGCAGCGATCCGACGGCACCTGGGCGAAATACCACGCCGGGCCCGGCGACCTGTCCACGACCGTGACAGTTTATGTCGCGCTGCGAATCTGCGGTGACAGCGCGGACGAACCCCATCTCCTTCGGACGGCCAGTTGGATTCGGGACAACGGCGGCGTGGCGCAGGCCAGTGTTATCACCCGATTCTGGCTGGCCATGTTGGGCCTGTGGTCCTGGGATGACATTCCGGTCCTGCCGCCCGAACTGACCTTGTTGCCGACGTGGGCACCGCTGAACATCTATTCCTGGGCCAATTGGACGCGACACATCGTCGTACCGCTCGCCGTGATCGGCCATTTCCGGCCGGTGCATTCGGTGGGATTCACCCTCACCGACCTGGCAGGCGACGTCTCGACGCGGCAACGCCCCACCGACTTGGTGAGCCGCGCGTTCTACGGCGCGGACTACCTGTTGCAGGCCTATCAGCGACTGCCGCTGAAACCCTTGCGGCAGACGGCATTACGACGTGCGGAACAGTGGATCATCGAGCGGCAGGACTCCGATGGAAGCTGGGCAGGCGTACAGCAACTGAACCTGTACTCGATTGCCGCGCTGTCGGTGCTCGGCCTGCCCGTGGATCATCCGGTGATGGCCGCCGGGCTGCGCAACCTCGACACTTACGTGGTTCACGAAGAAACCCCGCATGGCCCTGCGCAGTGGATCCAGATGATGCAGGGGCCGGTGTGGGACACGGGACTGTCTGTGCTCGCGCTCACCGATGCGGGCATGGACACTGATCACCCCGCCCTCAAACGGGCCGGTGAGTGGTTGTTGACCCAGGAGGTCAGAACTGTAGGTGATTGGGCCAAGCGCCGTCCCGGGCTGACTCCCGGTGGCTGGTCTTTCGAGTTCGTCAATAGCTACTATCCCGACCTCGATGACACGTCCGTGGTAGTCCGGGCACTGACCCGGCTCCACGGTTCCGATTCGGCGGTGCAGCGCGGTGTGGCGTGGGGCGCGGGCATGCAGTCGCGCGACGGCGGCTGGGCCGCTTTCGACGCCGACAACACCGAGACGCTGGTCAAGCGGCTGCCGTTCAACGAATTCGCCGACGTGACCGATCCTCCCTCGGCCGATGTGACCGCGCACATGGTCGAGATGCTGGCCGAGCACGGCGAACGGCACGCCGATCGGGTCGACCACGGGGTGCGCTGGCTGCTGGATCATCAGGAGGCCGACGGATCGTGGTTCGGCCGGTGGGGTGTCAATTATGTGTACGGCACGGGCGCCGTGGTGCCCGCGTTGGTCGCCGCGGGCCTGCCCGCGAAGCACAACGCCATCCAGCGAGCCGTGCACTGGCTGGAGGAGCACCAGAACTCCGACGGAGGCTGGGGCGAGGATCCGCTGTCCTATGTCGACCCGAAGTGGATCGGTTCCGGGACCTCCACCGCATCGCAGACCGCGTGGGCGCTGCTCGCCCTGATCGCCGCATCAGGCCGATCCCCGGCTGTGGACCGTGGCATCGACTGGCTGATCCAGACGCAACGCGCCGACGGAGGGTGGGACGAACCTCAGTTCACCGGAACCGGACTCCCCGATGGCGTCTACATCCACTACAGCTCCTACAGCATCGTCTTCCCGCTGAGCGCACTCGGCCGGTATCAGGCACTGGGCGCCGCAACCGAATCTGGCGACTCCGCAGAACGAGAGAGGTAGTGAGCCGTGGTCTCACAACAGGACGGCACCGATGCGGTCGGTCCGCCGCCCTGGGTACCGATGATCGACGAGCTATGGCAGGAGTACACCGATCAGCTGATCATCGAATTGCGGCTGTGCTCAGCGGGTTTGGATGACCGGCTGAGCGAGGTGTGCAGCTATGCGCTGCTCCCTGCCGGGAAACTCCTTCGACCGCTGCTCTGCATGGAGTCCGCAACGGCCCTGGGCGGCCACCCCAGAATCGTGGTTCGCGCCGCAGCAGGCCTCGAGCTGGCGCACGTGGGCAGTCTCGTCCAGGACGACGTGATCGACGGCGACTTGATGCGCCGCGGGCGCGCTTCGGTGTTCGACAAGTACGGAGTCAACGCGGCCATCGTTTCCGGCGACGCCATGATCAGCTCGCTGTTCGACGCGTTGACCTACAGCAGCCAGCTCGGTGTTCCCGAGACGAACGTGATCCGCGCGATTCAGCATGCCTCCCAAGCGATCTGCGCCATGTGCCTCGGACAGCTCCTGGAAGACCGACTGAGTGGACGTAGCGAGTGTGATCTCGACAGCTACCTGGAGATGGTCCGCAACAAGACCGCCGCGGCGTTTCGGGGATCCTGTGAGATCGGCGCGATTCTGGCCGGGGGAACCGCGGACGAGGTGGCCGTGCTCGGAGATTACGGTGAGCAACTCGGGATAGCGTTCCAAATCAGGGACGATCTCCTGCCTTTCACGGAAACCGAACACGATGTGGGCAAGCCGATCACCAGCGATCTGGAGAACAGCCGACCCACCTTGCCGATCATCCTGGCGAGCCGTGCGTTGGATGTCCCGCGCTCCGTTGTCGTCGAGCGCTACCGGAACGAATCGTTCGAGTCCGTGGTGACTCTCCTCGAAAGCGCTGGCGCACTGGAGTGTTCGTGGGAGATGGCGCGAGAGCACGTGTCGTCTGCGGTGCAGCGGTTGTTCTCGTTACCCGATTCGCCCAGTCGTGGCCGGCTCATGAAAGTCGCGCACTACGCCACGGAGCGAACGCTGTAGCTCTGTCGTTCCAGCCGAACAGTGAGGTACCGATGGAAGCCGAGATCGAAAGTGGTGACACACTCACCAGTACCGAGGCTCCACGCTCGGTACGGCTGAAGGCATTCGTCCGGCTAGGCCGCCCCAGGTTCCTCCTGCAAAGCGCGGCGGCGCTCGGCTTGGGCATGCTCGCGGCCGACCACGACGGTCATCCACTCAGTTTGGGGTGGTACGCCGTAGGTATCGCGCTCGCGTGGACCAGCCATCTCATGGTGCACTACTGCAACGAGTACTTCGATCTGCCTGCGGATCGCGCCAATTCATCGCATACCCAGTGGACCGGCGGAAGTCGTGTTCTCGTCGAGGGTCTCGTGAAACCGGAAACCAGCCTGAGCTCAGCTTTCGTCCTGGTATTCGCGGCGTTCTTCATCATTTCCGCGGTTCCCGATGTTGTTGTCCGCGAGTTCGTTGTGCTGCTGCTTGCGCTGGCCTGGTTCTACACCGCCCCGCCATTCCGGCTCAACTACCACGGACTCGGCGAGCTGACATCCGGAATCTGCCTCTACGGACTGGTTCCCATACTCAGCTACTACTTCTACGCGGGATCCGTCTCCGGACTCCTGCTGAGTATCGTCATACCCATTTTGTGCGTCCAGGTGCTGCGCCAGTTCATCATGAACTTGTCCGATATCGAAGGCGACCGGAAGACCAACAAGCGGACGGCAGCAGTTGTGTTGGGGCCCAACATGATCGTGCGGCTCTATACGGGCGGACAAGTGCTGTGTTATCTCGCCCTCGCGGTGCTCGGGATCGTCGGCGCCCTCCCCCTACCGGTCACCGTGGCAATGCTCCTCACCGCGGCACTACCGGCGTGGGTGGGCTGGAAGCTGCTCACCGGCGGCATGGAAAAGCCAAGCGTCGCAAACCGAATCACCTTCCTGGCCTCGATCCAGCTACCGAGCATGGTGTGCGCGGCCATGACCGGACTGGTGATCCATACACTGCTCGACCAGGACCAACCAGCCTGGAACAACGGACTGACCGTCTATGCCATCACCATGGCGATCTACCTGATCTGGGTTTTCGGGCTGATCGTCGGCGTCCGCCCGGCCACCGGAGCAACACAGGATGAGCAGGCATCGTGACGACACTCGAACTCGGATAGCAGGCAGGCGAATGAGCTCGAGCACCGCAACGGACGCGACAGATGCTGGGGCGCACGATGATTCGGCCGACCCGTTCCCCGTGATCGGCATCGACCATGTGCGATTCCACGTCGGCAATGCCAAGCAGGCCGCCTACTACTATTCGGCGGCGTTCGGCATGACCCTCGTCGCCTACCGGGGGCCGGAGACCGGCTGCCCGGACATCGCCGAGTATGTCCTGACTTCCGGTGAGACCCGATTTGTCATGGCCGGCGAGGTGCGGGCCGGAACGGTGGTTGGTGAATCGGTGGCACGGCACGGTGACGGCATCGCCGACCTGGCGATCCAGGTACCCGACGCAGACAAGGCGATCGATTACGCGCGGACTCGCGGCGCCACCGTGTTGCGCCCACCGGAGGAACTCCACGACGGACACGGCACCGTCCGCGTCGCCACGCTCGCGACCTACGGCGATACGCAGCACACGTTGGTGGACCGGTCCCGCTACGACGGCCCGTTTCTGCCCGGCTTCGTCGAGGCGAAACCGCTCTTTCCCGCCAAACCCGCGCATCATCCGGATCG
The DNA here is from genome assembly GCF_001612685.1 of Nocardia altamirensis NBRC 108246. GTDB lineage: Bacteria > Actinomycetota > Actinomycetes > Mycobacteriales > Mycobacteriaceae > Nocardia > Nocardia altamirensis. Next base: position 52,195 of record NZ_BDAY01000035.1, on the reverse strand, counting down.
GTACTTCCAGTCGATCGACCACTGCGTCGGCAACGTCGAGCGGATGGACGAATGGGTCGAGTTCTACCGTCGCGTCATGGGATTCACCAACATGGCCGAGTTCATCGGCGACGACATCGCCACCGAGTACTCGGCGCTGATGTCCAAGGTGGTGGCCAGCGGCAACCGCCGGGTCAAGTTCCCGATCAACGAACCCGCTTCGGGCACAAGGAAATCCCAGATCGAGGAGTACCTCGAGTACTACGGCGGACCTGGTGTGCAGCACGTGGCCCTTGCTACCGATGACATCGTCGCGAGTGTGCGGGCGATGCGTGAGATGGGCGTGGAGTTTTTGGCTACGCCGGATTCGTACTATGACACCCTCGCCGAACGGGTCGGGTCGATCCGGGCGCCGATTCAACAACTGCGCGACCTGCAGATCCTGGCTGATCGGGACGAGAACGGTTACCTCTTGCAGATCTTTACCAAGCCGGTGCAGGACCGCCCGACCGTGTTTTTCGAGCTGATCGAGCGACGCGGCTCGCTCGGCTTCGGCAAGGGTAATTTCAAGGCGCTGTTCGAGGCGATAGAACGCGAGCAAGCCAAGCGCGGCACCTGGTAAGGGACGGTCCGCCGAAGTGGCGGGCCGTCCCAACTGCGTTGCGCTACACCATGATCAATCGTCCTGCCGGACGCAATTCAGGTCAGGACCTTTCGAAAGCGATCAGCAAGTCGATGGTGGTGTTGGAGATGCTGCCCAACGGGTTACTGCTGATCGGGGGCTGGATGCTGAAATCGGCCGGTTCGACCGGGATGCTGGTCTTGAACGCGAGACGCTGACCGACCTCGGTGGTTTCGAAATTGAAGGTCACCGTGCGAGTGACGCCATGGACGGTGAACCGGCCGGTGGCGGGGACGCTGACCGTCGCGCCTGCGGTCGGAACCGACGGGAAGACAATAGGACTCGTCAGCACGAACGACGACGTCGGGAACTTGCCCGTCTCCAGCATTTGATGGTAGGCCGGATCATGCATGCAGTCGCAGTTCGCGGTTTGCATATTGACCGTCATGTTCGCTGACGTGATAGTCAGGCCATCGACCTGGATCGATCCCGAAACATCGTAGGTCCGGCCGATCACCCGGGTCGTCTGTCCCATGATCGTGTCGTCGGTGGCCCAACGGGCCTCCGTGCCGGAACCGACGGTCCATGTTCCCGCGATCGGACTACTCGGTGCGGGAGGGGGCGGCGGCGGAGCCAGCGCGACGGGCGGTGGCGGTGGTGCCGGAGCTGGTGGTGGTGGCGGTGCCGGGGCCTCGGGTGGCGGTGGAACCGGGGATTCCGCCGTGGGCAGTGCGGCGATGGACGGCGTCACACTCGCTGCATCGGTCGTCGGCACCGGCGGCATCGTCGTCGTCCGCGGTGGGCCGCTCGAGGTCGCCAGATCATTGAAGCTCAATGGGTCCGGGTTGTTCGCGCTGACCATTCGAAGGTAGATAAAGGGGCCGCCGACAGCGAGTGCGACCACTACGACCACTACCACGATCCAGGTAATTGGATTGCGTAGCGCGGATCGAATCCGCCCGGAGCTTCTCTGATTTGTCATGTGATATTTCCTCATTCCATCATCGGACGTCTTGATGGACGCAGGCGGCAGACAGCACCGGCACATATGCGGCAACCGGCACCGGGGAAGGGCAAGGGACACCAGATTCCCGCAGGCTCGCTCGTTTCGGTGGGACTACGCACTCAGCCATTCCCAAGCCTGCTCTCGGTCGCCCCCCGTGAGAGATACGAGGCACGCAGCCGTTCGGTTCAATCCAATTAATAGTAGAGGACTCGGCGTCGAAAAGGAGGGCTCTGGCTGGTGCCCGCACCATGCACCGCATCGCCCCTACCAGCACCAACACTGCGGCTTCGCCGCAACATGCCCCGACCCCTACTGAACTGACACCAAACGAACCGTGCGGTAACCAATGACTTGCGCCCGCAAAATGCACGCCCTCTTTCGGCTATTTGTCAATATGTTTGCGCAATACGGACGGACTTGTGCAGCGAACCAAACACAATCGAGGCGCCCCCCGCGCGGGATGATCATGTGGCCGTGGTTGATTCACTGTCCGCGGTCAACCCATGCGCGCACGCCAGACTGTCGCCAACGTGGATGCGATCCGCTGGCGACCCTCTTGTTAGCTGATCATTTGCCCGCTACTCTGCGCTAGTCCTCACATACTCCTGGACCGGAAGGAGGACGAATTCCCTGTGACAGAAAAGAGTTCCGTCTCCGCGCCGCCGTCGGCACGAGTATGTCCGCCGAGGTCGGCCGCGGTGCTCGAGCAGGCAGGATGGGTCTCGTCCGGCCTCCTCATGCTGCTGGTTGGCATGGTGGGGATCGGCGTACCCGAGTTGTGGCGCGACGAGTTGGCGACGTGGAGCGCGGCGACGCGCTCGGTGCCCCAGATCCTCTCGCTGGCGAGCAACGTCGACGGTGTCCACGCCCCGTACTACCTGGTCATGCACGGTTGGATTGCAGTGTTCGGCGATTCCGCCGTAAGCATGCGGGCGCCATCGTTGCTTGCCGCAGCCGCGGCGGCAGGCATGGTGTCACTGATCGGTGCTCGGCTGTTCGGCCGATGGGCAGGATTCCTGGCAGGGCTGATATTCGTTCTGGTGCCAGAGGTTTCCAGGATGGCCCAGGAGGCGCGCCCATACGCCCTGCTGATGTTCGCCTGTGCGCTGGCGACCTTCCTGCTGCTCGCCGCGCTGGACGACCCAGGATGGTGGCGGTGGCTGCGCTACGGTGCGGCGATCGTCCTCGTCGGGCTCACCAATATGGTGGCGCTGGCCATCCTTGCCGGGCATCTCGCGGTGGTGTTCGTCGTATGGTGGCGATCTCGGGAACAACGGCTCATGCGCGCAGGGGTGGTCACCGCAGCCGCGCTGCTCGCCCTGCTCCCGCTGCTGATCCTCGGTCTGGGGCAGCAGGCCAGGCAGATCACGTGGATTCCACGGCCGTCGCTGCTTGCCTTGCTGGGTGTCGACCATCCTTTCGCGCAAGGCGGCGGGCTGTGGACGCAGGTCTTCCGATCCGCGCCGGTGGCCTATGCCGTGTTGGTGCTAGCGGCGCTCGCGTGGTTGCGACGCGACCGGGCAAAGGTCGCAGCTGTCACCGCGGTCGCAGTTCTTCCCGTGCTCGCCATCTGGGTCATGTCTCGGGTCGGGACGTCGTACTAGCTGCCGCGGTATCTGCTCTTCACCCTGCCGACGTGGTCCGTCCTGGCCGGCGCCGCATTGGCCGCTGTCCGCTGGCGGATCGCCGCCGCATGCGGACTTGCGGCACTGGCGCTGGTCGGTCTGTCCGACCAGGTGGCGGCACGGACGCTCGGATCCCACGACCATGAGCTGTATCCCGCGGTCAACCTGCTCGCCAACCAACCTGCCAACCACACCGGCTACGCCGAGGCAGCGAAACTGATCGCCACTCGGCAACGGCCGAACGACGGCCTCGTCTACGGCGGCCGCGACTTCTGGCTTCTCGACACCGGACTCGCCTACTACACGCGCGCTAACCCACTGCCACGCGATGTCTTCCTGGCGCAGACCGCAACCGAGCGTAATGACCTGTTCGCCACCGAATGTGCCGACTACGCAGCCTGTCTCACGCCGCAGCCACCCGCGCGGCTCTGGATGGTCATGGCCGGCGACCAAGCGGGGCCGTACACCGTGGATCCCGTCACCCGAGCCAAGCCGATGCCACCTGACAAAGTATCCGCCCTGCGCGACACCTACGACGTCGCCGAGACGATCCGATCGCCGGGAATGACCATCATCCTGCTGCTTGTCCGTTGAACGACTGACTGATCAAGTTTCGGATCGGCTCGTAACATGTTGTCGGAAGCTGAGATTCGGGGGTGGGGACGGCGGGTTCACCTGCCTCAACAGCACCTACACCGCAACGATCAAGGGCTGAAAGCCTCTGAACGTGTCCTGATACCGCTCACGCCGGTATCGGCGGAAATGTCACCGACAGTGCTGCCAACGCCCGGTGGAACGGTCCGGGGCGCCAGACCAAATCGGTTGCGGGGATTGCCAATTGGAGATCGGGCAGCACGTCGAGCAGGTGGTCGACTGCTTCCTGGGCGACCAAGTAGGCTGCGGAGCGCGCGGGGCATGCGTGCGGTCCGGCGCTCCACGCCAGATGCGATCGGTTGCCGGTGCGGTCCTCGGTGCGGATCGCCGGGTCGTTGTTGCAGGCGGCCATGCTGATCACCACCGGCTGGTGCGCGGGCAACCACACGTCGTCGACGAGCACCGGCTGACGCGGATAGCTGATGCAGAAGTTCGCCATGGGCGGATCGGTGAACAGCACCTCGTCGAGCGCGTCCCTGGTCGACAGGCTGCCGCCGAGCAGGTCACCACCGAATCGCTCGTCTTCGAGGATCAGGAGCAACGTGTTGAGGACGAGGTTCTGCAGCGGTTCGATCCCCGCCCCGTAGAGCACGACGAGCTGGTGGACCAGCTCCAGGTCGCTCAAGCCGAGTTGATGGGTCAGTAGTCGCGTGGCGATGTCCTCCCCCGGTGTGGCGCGCTTGTGGGCGACGAGGTCCATCAGCGCCTGCGTGAGCAGCTCGTTGCCCGCCGCGGCATCCGCGCCTTCGAAGATCGCGGCCATACCCCGCGCGATCCGCTCGCCGATCTCCGGCGGGCAGCCGAGCATGTCGTTGACGACGCCGAACGCCAGCGGTCCCGCGTACTCTCGCACCAGATCCGCGCTGCCGGTCCGACCGAACCGCTCGATCAACGTGTCCGCCAAAGTCCCTACCGTGGCACGCAATTCGCGCAGATCGGTGGCGCCGATCGCCGCGGTGTTCACCAATCGGTATCGTGCGTGCTCGAATCCGGCGCTGCGCAAGGCATTCGGCCGCCACTCCAGCATGGGCAGCACCGGACTGTCGGCGGGCACCGAGTGCTGCCAGCCGCGTGGATCGGCCGGAAACCGCTCGGGGTCATGCAGAATCCGCAACGCGATGCGATAGTCGATCACCAGCGTCGCAGGCACCTCCGGCGCCAGCTCCACCGGAACCAGCCCGCCGTACTCGGCGCGCATCGTGGCGTAGGCCCGATGTGGATCGGCGGCGAACTCCGGGCGATACAGCGCAACCCGATCGGGGGCGGGACCGACCGGCGAGCCATGGTGCGGCAGCGTGCTCGTTGACACGGCAGGATTCGGCGACGAGATGGGCACTGGCGGAGCCTTCCGGCATGGGACGTTGGCAGCAGCGGCGCCTCGGCTCGCGCCGATCGGCACCGCAGCCCCTGCGACCTTGCCTCGAACCGCGCACGACGGCATCGGCATGGCATCGGTATATGCCTATGCTCACCATAGGAGGGTGTAATCCGGTGCGCGCGAGCTACTTACCGACCGGACGCCGAGCCGCACTACCGGCGAAGCAGACCGAGCGCTGAGGTCTCGGGAATCCTCGAGTTCATTTTTCGTCGAACACGAGATCCGTTGCGGCGTGCGTCATTCGAACCGTGTTCCCGTCGACCTCGGTGATGGCGTCGAGGCCGGTGGTGGAGTGTCCGGTGGACAGGATGAAGAACCGGTCCTTCGCTTGAGCCAGGAAGTCCGGGAAACCCGCCAAGGACAGGTCTCCCGCGCCGAGCTGCAGATAGTCGGCCATGCGCCGGAACAACTTCGGGAGGACGACCAGGTCGTCGGTGAGCGAGGTTTCGGTCGCGACGATCGCGCCCGAGGTTGTCACATCGACCGCCCAGACGCCGAGCTTGGCGGCGATCGCGGTGGCGACAGCGGCGCTGAGTTCGTTGCGGAGTTCGGGAAACAGGTTGCGGTAGTAGGTCGGGTAGGCCAGACCGATGCTCAGCTGGTGTTGATTGAGGGTGGTACGCAAGAGCTCGGGATCGACGAAGACCTGACTGCCCGAGGCTGCGGGTGCTTCGCCACGTCCGGCGATGGCGATGCAGCGACCGTACAGGTCGGCGCTTCGGGTCAGGATGAAGCCGGGTACTTCGTCCTGATCGCACGCGGTGACCGTTTCCTGGGCATCCCGCTCGACGCCCGTGAATCCGAGCCAGTCCAGCAGTTCGTCGGCCGCCGCCCGCGCCAATGGCAGCGGCTGGTGCATGCGGGTGCCGTGTAGGGGCGTGTAGTGAGTTTCCAGCGAGTCGATCCCGTCCAGACGCAACTGTGCCGCACCCGAGGCGTTGCGCTTGACCGGCGTTTCCCCGCCGACCAAGTCCCAATCAGCCACCGTGTCGGGCTTGAATCGCACCGAATCACCATCGGGCTGTGCGCCCTTGGCGCGGAACACGCCTTTGATCAGCAGAAACGGCATCGGAGCTCTCCCAGTTCACTGGCCGCAGTTCGACTCGACCAAGGGTTCCACACCACCCGCGCGAGCACATGCGTACTGCACCACTCGATCTCGCATACCCGCATTCCACCACTACTCACCCTGAGCGGGACTCTCCCGGTCGGGTCTCATGGAGCCGGTATCGCGCGGCCCCCGGCAACCAGGTCAGCGTGATGCAGGACACAGTGTCCGCATAGAATGCTCAGAGTATCGTCGCCCTACCTCTCTTCTGCTCCATGTGTGCATGCAGTTGGCGTCTCCTGTCCTGCGGTTGAAGGTGCTCGTTGTCCACTTGAAAGTGGTGACTCGATGGCCGATACCCGATTTCTGCTGTTTGCCTGGTGGCGCGACCGGGTCGACTACCGCGCGATAGTCGCCGCATTCGAATCCCACGCCGCCCTCGGCCTGACGAGGTTCATGATCGGCATCGGCGGTGCGGTGCTGCTGGCGATGAGCCTGTGCATGTCGGCATCGCCCGGCGGCTTCCACGGACCGGTCGGGAAGACGGTGGCCGTGGTCACCGCGGTCGTTGCGGTGTATTGGACGTTGCGCTGGTGGTTGTTGCCCTGGCCGAGCGAAACCGAATCGCTGGTGATGATCGCGTGCGCCGATCTGGTCATCACCGTCTCCGCGCTGACCGTGCACAACCATGTGTACGGAGCGATCGCGACGGCAACGCTGATCATCCCCGGCGGATACCTGCTCTTCCTCGGCCCACGCGCGCTGATCCTGCACGTCTGCTGGTCGGTGGCGTCGGTGTTGGCGGTGACCGCATTGATGGTGACCGACGATTCGGCCCGATCCGGCGGCGCCGCAGGCGATTACGCCTTCGGCGCCGCATTGATCCTCGGCATGGTCGCCGCCACCGTTGTCGCGCTGCCGGTCTCGCATTTCGGCCACTGGCTGCTGCGCCGCGACTCCCTGTCCGATCCCCTGACCAAACTCTGGAACCGGAGGGCCCTCGACACCTTCCTCCCCCGATACTTCGACGCGCACCACCGCGGCCCGGTGTATGTGGCGACCCTGGACATGGACCGGTTCAAACACATCAACGACGAGTTCGGTCACGCGGCAGGCGACGAGGTCCTGATCCGGATCGCGAACCGGGTCCGCGCCGCCGCCGACCCCGATGCTCTCGTCGCGCGCGCGGGTGGCGAGGAATTCGTCGTCGCAGGCTATCTCCGTGACGACCCGGCATCGGTGCTGGCGGAACGGCTGCGCCAGGCCGTGGAAACCACACCCGACCTGCCCGTCCCGGTCACCGCCAGCGTCGGGATCACGGTATTCCTGATTCCCCCACCGGCCGACCCGCACCCGAGCCACTACGCGTTGCGGTGCTCCGATATCGCGATGTACGAAGCCAAACGCCGCGGCGGCAACACCGTAGCGGTCACCCAGCCAGACACCGCACCGCACCTGCCCCGCCTGACCACCGACGCATGAAGTGATCACCCGCTCCGGCAGGTTCCGACGGGCGCTTAGATGCGAGGATGCGACTCGTGGATGGATCCGACATCGGTAGGGACGCTGCGGGATCGGGCACGTTGTTGCTTGGTATCGACATCGGCACTACGGCGGTCAAGGTCGCCGTGTTCACGGCGGACGGGCAGCCGCTCGCCGAGCACTCCACGCCGTATCCGATCAGCAGGCCGCGGCCCGGCTGGGCAGAGCAGGATGCGTGGGACTGGTGGCGCGGCTGTGTCGACGGTATGCGCGCGGTCCTGTCCGCGGTGCCTGCGGGGTCGGTGCGGGCGATCGGGCTGACGAGCCAGGTGAATACCCACATGTTCACCGACGACCAGCTGCAGCCGCTCGGGCCCGCCATCGTCTGGCAGGACCAGCGCTGCGCCGACATCGCCGCCGAGCTCGATGCCCGTTTCACCGCCGAGGACAAGGTTCGTATCTGGGGTTCCCCCATCACCCTCGACGCCTCGTTCGTCGGAGCTCGTGCGCAATGGTTTGCCACGGCGAATCCGTCCGCCTGGGCGAAGACGCGGTGGGTGCTCGGCCCCAAAGACTTCGTCGCTGCGCAACTGACGGGCCGGGTCGCGACCGATCTGCTCTCCGGCGTCCGCGTGGCAGGCCCGCAGGGCTACCTTCCCGACGCGGTAGGCCTCGTCGACGGTCTCGCGGGCAGACTGCCGGAGATCCTGGAACCAGAAACGCGACTCGGCCGAGCCGACTCGGCCGACGTCGTGGTCGGCACCATGGACGCCTACAGCGCCGTATTCGGCAGCCACGCCACCGAACCCGGTCGCGGGATGGTCTCATGCGGGACATCGCTGGTCGTCGCAGGCGCCTCGGAGCAAGCGCACCCCGCGCCCGGCATCGTGACTTTTCCACTGCGGCACGGCTATTACGTGCACGCCGGGCCGACCCAGGCCGGCGGCGATGCGGTGCGCTGGTGGAGCCGGGTCGCCGGGTTGCGCATCGAGGACGTTTTCGACTCGGCGGCGGCAGGCACGCCAGGCGTGATCTTCACTCCCCACCTCTCCGGCGAGCGAGCGCCGCTGTGGGACGCCGACATTCGGGCAAGCTTCCTCGGGATGAGCTCGGCGACCACCACGGCGGACCTGTCGCTGGCGGTGCTGCAGGGCGTTGCGATGTCGGGCAGGCACGTGCTCGGCGGTGTCGAGATTGCCTGCGGGCGTTCGGTGCCCAGTGTGACGTTCTCGGGCGGCGGGGCGCGCAGCGCGTTGTGGGCGCAAATCCATGCCGACGTGCTGGAGCGTCCGGTCGAGAGCCTGCGGGTGCGCGACAGCGCCGTGTTGGGCGCGGCGTTGCTCGGCGCGGTGGGCATCGGGATCTATCCCGACATCGAATCCGCTGCTGCCGCAACGGTTCACGTCGCGCGCACGTTCGTGCCGTCGGAGCAAGCCGATCGGCTGCGTCCGCTCTATGGGATGTACCGCTCCAGCCACAGCGCCTTGGCCGCGCTCCACGCGGATCTCGCCGCGTGGCGTCGGTCCGACCATTCATGAGGCGTGATCGCACCGGCCGCATGACCCGAACCTCGCCAACCACAGCGAATTCCGCGGAAGCCCCCTCGACAGAATTATTGCTTTTGCGCCGTAAAGTGATATTTTACCTTCTAGGGCCGACTCGACCTGTTACTTGTCGCGCATCTAGGGAGATTCCGTGTTCAGGGGTGTGAAAGTTGCCGTCGCGCGAGTTTGCGGAGGAATTCTCGCGATTGTTCTGTGCGTAAGCTGGTTCGGCGTCGCACACGCGCAGGAGGCGCCGGGACCGGCAATGGTCAACGGCAGCGCATATTTCGCCCTTGGCGGGTGGAACTGCTCGATCGGCGCGAACGGCGCTGTCGGCTGCGACCTCACGACTCCCGCCGCGTCCATGAATGTGCTTTACGCCGGAATGCAGGTGTCGCTGCCGAATGTGCCTGCCATCGTCATCGATTCGGCGATGACGCCCGCACACCCCCAATGGAACTCCAACGGCAGTCACACACTGCCCGGTGGAAACCCGCCGTTGGCACGCATCAACCCGGTGAGCTATCACGACCCGCAGTACTCGGTCACCTACGCCGGAGCGAACTGCCAAATCACCTTCAACGGCACTGCGGTATGCACGTCGATGGGTCACGGGTTCAGCCAATGGGGACCAGTGCCATACGGCTACTGATCCCCATCAATCATCGGCTACCGGTACCAGACACCGGAATCCCAAGCGCCGTAATCCCATACGTTGAAATCGTAGCGACCATGCGCTCCCCCGAACAGGTATCCCCACCAACCAGCTGAAGTGTCACAGATCTGGTCGTCGCGGTTGCATACCGTCAGCACCGGGAAGGGGCCGAACCAATCGTCGACACCTGCCAGTGGATAACCGAGAATCCCGCTACCGGGAGTGGACGACAATCCGCCCCAGCCGGGCCCTGGCGCCCGCTTGGGATCCGACAGGAGAATGGCATTCGCGTTACCGACGCCCTGGTGCGCAGTGACCCAGGCGTGGACGATCGCCGCGCCCTCACTGTGCCCGATCAACCTGATGTGATCGCCTGGACACTGGTTGCGATGCCACCAGAACAGCCGGTCGATCTCGTTCAACCCCGACATCGCATCGGCGGAGTTGTAACCAACAGGTTGATTCACGAACGGAACGAACACCGACGACGTGTTGTCACCTAGTCCGCCGACACCGATGGCCCAGTCACCTAGGCAATCATCGGCCTGCGCCCGCGGACTCGTCGGGTATGCAAAGGATAAGAGAACAGCCAACAATAATGTGGCGAAGAGCGCCGTTGCTCTACGCATGATCGTACTTTCTGGATGTGTGTTGCCTCCGGGTCCGGCCCGGCTTGCGCAAGATATACCCAGCAATTGCTGGCGTTCTTGATTGGTGGCGAAACAGTTACCTCGACCACGAACCCGTCGACCATAATGCAATGTCGGAGCCCATCTTCGGCGATATCCCATCGGCTTGCCGACCATTCACCCGGCGGGCGCGTGCCACCGGATCACGAAATGCTGTGCACCGGTGCAGTATTCACCGCTCATGTCGCAATCAGCGTCACGAGACCGGATTTCGCTCGAGCACGGACAGGTCACGTTCTGCATACAGGCGATGCTCCCACTCCTCGTTGAGAACGATGCGAAGACATTCCTGCACCGGAAACCCTTCCAGCTGAGGCCAGCCCGGTTCGGTGCGCGTCACTTTGGCGCCGAGCTGCTCGTCGGTGAGCGACGCCATGACACCGCGCACCATCGCCTGGCGCTCGCCGCGCACGGTCAGCACTTCGTCGAGGGACGGTCGCGCCGCACGGTCCCACGGAATGCCCTCCCACCCGGGGGCGTCGTCCCAGGGCAGGTCCAGTCGATGCAAGGCGAGGGGTCGCCGAGGACCATACGACCAACCCACGCCGCAGCGGCAAAGTTGAGGTGCCGCAACGTCTGTACGAAAGACCACTCGTCGTCGACGCTGCGGTGCAACTCGCTCTCCGGTAGCGCACGCGCGTGCGCCACCGTGCCCTCCCACAGCCGTTCCAGGATCTCCCAGGCCGCACGGAATCCTGCGCTGTCGTGTGGCCGCATCTTCGCCCGCTCGGGCATTCGACGGTTCAGTTCGGCGTCGACGAGCGGCGCAATGTCGACACCGTTCACCACAACGTTCTGTAGCTCACCATTGATCTCGACGTCGACCAGTTCTACGCCGCGCATCCGACTTCCCTTCAGCATCACTCCGCGGAATTGCGCTCCGGTCAAATCCACATCGTGAAACCCGGCGTCTCGAAGCGTGACGCGTTCGAACTGGGCTCCGGTCAGATCACGCTCGCGGAACTGAGTCATGGCCAGCACGCTAGCCGATGGAGTCGCAGGCATGGGGCGAAGTCAGCCGAGATCGCCACGGCGACAACGACTCACCGGTGCCGCGGTCTAGCCGGCACCCGATTGCGTTGGCACGTCCGAGTTTGCGCGGTCGATCGCCTTGGTCAGCGACGTGATGCGCTGGGCCGAGACGTCCCACGGCGTTCCCTTTGGTTCGAGGGTCAGCACCACGACGATCTTGGCGTCGTCGACGCCGGCGGTCCCGGTCGTGTGCATGGCTCGTTTCGTGAGATCGATCGGCGGCGCATCGGCCGGTGCGGATCGTTGCCTGGACGGCGCCGTCTCGCGGATTCCGTCTGGGCCCAAGACGATTGGGCCGTCAGCGGCAGCCCTGATCAGTTCGCGAGGGATGTGCGGTTTCGCGTTCCCCGGCACGCACTCCTTGCCGGGCTCGGGCGCGGCGCCGAACCCGGACCACCCCTGCTTGACGGACCATGGCCGGACGAGTGCGCGCGGAATCCCGAAGGACGACTGATCGAACCCGTCCTGCGCGCATTTCGTCGACGCGTGCAGATTGCTCATCATGAATTGCCGCACCGCCGGACTCGCGGTTTCGAGGATATGCCGGTAGATGGTCACCACATCGGCCGCACTGATCGCGGTATAACCCCACATCCCACGATCCGCAGGCGGCGCAGTGTCGGTCAGTTCGAGCTTCGCGACCATTCGCTCGACGATCTTCTCCCACCCGCTCTGCACCCACAGGTAGCTCGCGGCGTCGTCGTCGCTGGACCGCAACATCGCCTGGAGCCGAGCCGCATCGTCGGCGGGGATGGACCGCGGATCGTGCGAATCCAGATAGTCCAGCGCAATCAGCAATTTGACCACCGACGCAGACCGGTACTGCTTGTGCGCATTGAGTTGCACACGCGAGTCGCCGGTGGTGCGATCAAAGACCACGAAACTCGCCTCCGCGCCGGCAGGCACAGCAATCGAGGCAGGATCGGCAGCGGCGGGCTGCGCGGCAATTCCCGTCAGCGCGGCGACCGCGAACACCGCCGTGGCAAGCCTCGTCAGCGGCGCTGTTCGTTGCGTGGATCGAGCAGATCCCAAGTAGCGCATCATATTACCCCCTAGGTCGGATCGACTGCCCATTTAACGATGCAGGACGCTAACGACGTGCGATCACCTGCGCCAGATCAGTTGTGCAACTGGGAATCACGATCGGCGATGCCTTTGCACGTTTGCGAAGCGGCTCCGAGCACCGGAGCAGCGGCGACTGATCGAGCCGCTCGCAGCTACCTCGTTCGACTGGGTAGCGGTTGCCTCGGCCGCGGTTCGCTCATCGGACCGGGGAATGACCGGCGGCCCCGAGTACCGATACCGTCCCTCTGGCAACAAAAACAGGGAGGGCGAATCTATGTATCGCCAAATTGTCGCGGTCGCAACGTTTCTGGTGGGCTGCGCCTTCGCTGTTCCCTCTTCGGCATCCGCAGACACCGCGTCGGCGCTGACGCTCAGTGCGATCAGCGCAGGGTCAAATGAGCAAGTGATTCTGCAGTTCACCGGACCGCTACCGACGCAAGGTCTGGACGTCGCCGACGACAACACCGTTCCGGTCGATATCGGCGCCGACAAGCCGCGCCCGATCGGCGACAGCAAGCACTACATTCATCTCGGATGTCGGCAAGTCTGCTGGTCCGGCCGCATCACCAACAATGTGCCGCCCAAGCAACTGCCCCTTGTACGGGGTGCGTTCGCCCAAACCTACGAAGGCGAGCTGGCACTACACATCGGCCTGGCAACTCCTGCCGCCTATACGGTTTCAGGTCAGGGCACCAGCCGCATCATCATCACCGTCCAGCACTAGCCAACAGCGCGGAGTCAGGGCAACTCCACCAAAGCGGGAATCCACAAACGTTCCCTACGGTTCACAAAGGCTCTTGGCTCTGTGAACAGTACGGAAGCTGTGTGGAATCCACAGCAGCGGTGCGGATTTCGGCTTCGAGGCGGAGCTGGGCGCGATTGATGGTCCACGGAATGCCGACGGTCTCGGTATGTGGGATCCAAGAGGCGGCTTCGTGCTGAGGGGGCACTGGTGGCGGGGGCTTCTCGGGCGATGCCGCCACCAGAGCCCCGTGATCAATCGACCAACTCCAGAGGGCGTGGGATTCGGCGGTTGCTGGAGCGAATTCGTACCTGATCGCGAATCCCCCGGCAGATGATGCTCCCGGTCCACGGGCACAATGTCGCAATGATCACCGATGATGCCGTCTACCTCGACGGACAGCTGTGCCCCGGTGTGCGGGGGACGAGTTCCGATGGCAACAAGGCGCCGGGGGCATTCGCTTGGATCGGTGTGCGGGATCTCGACGATGACGATCTCAGCAGGCTGCAGCAGGCGGTGGGCGTGGACCCGGTCTTTCTGTCCAAGGCACATCGAAGCCTGCAACGGCCGGGACTGGATGTCTGCGGCGACACCGTGGCCATCGCGATGACGACCGGCCACTACAACGCCGAAGACACCTCCATCGATGTGGAGGAGGTATTGCTCGTGCTCGGAAGGGATTTCATCGTCACCGTCGGCGCACGGGTCACGCCACCCACCGAACCGGGCGCCGACGCCGACCTCGCCGGCGGACCGCTCGCTGCATTCCGCCTCGTCCTCGACCTCGTCATCGACGACTACCTGACCCTGCTCGATCACCTCGACCGCGAGATCAAACAGGTCGAGCGTGCAGTCTTCTCCAGCGATCGCGCGAACCCGGTCGAGCAGATCTACCGACTACGGCGCCTGCTGATGGACTTCGAACAAGCGACGGCCCCACTCGTCGACGAACCCCTCGAACGCCTGGTCCGTCGCCGTCTCCCCGCATGGATCGCCGACGACCCGTACAGCGCCAACATCGGCGAGCAGGCACTACGCGAAATAGATCGCCACTTCCGCCACATCGACAACCGCGTCCGTGGCCGCCGCGAACTACTCGACGGAATCCTCAACGCCAACCTGACCCAGGTCGGCATCCGTCAGAACGAAGACATGCGCAAGATCTCCGCCTGGGTCGCCACCGCCGCGGCTCCCACCCTGGTCGCCGGAATCTACGGGATGAACTTCGAAGGCATGCCCGAGCTGTCCTGGACCTACGGCTACCCGGCCGCTCTCGGGCTCATGGTTACCCTCGCGACGTCGGTACACGTCCTCTTCCGTCGCAAAGGATGGCTCTGAGAGCGCGCCTAGCGCCCGGGTAGTGCACACCGCACACGGAGGCGCGCACCGCTTTCTCGATACGCACGGGCTTCGCGGATCTCCCGTCCCCGGAAGTCGTCCGACTCGCCATCGTGCAGGAGCGTAACCACAGCCAGCACCGCAGATCCGAAGATCACCCAACTGATCATGAGTCACCCTTTCCTTGAGGCAGTGAGACAAACAACGTCATTATGGCCCATAGCATAGCAAGGTGTGAAGCACACGATGCCCCACACCAATCGCCGAGCGCTGGTTCCCGCGTACCTCAGCGTGCGGGGAAACGGACGATCCGGTCGTCGCCGGTGCGCACAGTCCCGCGACCGTCGGTGTTGGAGGTGCTGACCCACAGCGAGCCGTCGGCCGCTACCGCGGCGGTGCGCAGCCTGCCGTACTGGTTACGCAGTTGCGCGACAGGAGTGCCTAGCGTGCCGTCGCTGCGCTGCGGGACCGTCCACAGCCGCTGGCCACGCAGAGCCGCGACGTACAACGTATTCGCGGTGATCGCGAGCCCGGAGGGCGACGCTTCGCCGGTGGTCCAGGTGACCAGCGGGTTGGTGAAGCGGCCGTTCTGGGTGTCACCCTTGCCTTCGACAGTCGGCCAGCCGTAGTTGCGTTTCGGTTCGATCAGATTGACCTCGTCGAATCGGTCCTGACCGAATTCGGTCGCGTACATCCGCCCGGTCTGATCCCACGCCAGGCCTTGCACATTGCGGTGACCGAGGGTGTAGACGGGGGAATTGGGAGTGGGGTTGCCCGGAGCCGGGCGACCGTCGGGGGCGAGCCGGAGAATCTTGCCGTTGGGGCTCGCCGGATCCTGCGCCCGGCTCTTCTGCCCCGCGTCGCCGGTTCCGGCATACAGCATGCCGTCGGGCCCGAATGCGATGCGGCCACCATTGTGGATGCTGGCCTTCGCGATTCCCCTGAAGATCACTTCAGACTGCCCGTCGAGGCGGAAACGCACGATTCGATTGTCGGCGCTACTGGTGAAATATGCATAGACATAACGATCTTCGGCATAATTCGGCGACACCGCTACGCCGAGCAGCCCGCCCTCACCACTTGCCACCACGCCGGGTACCCGATACACCTGCTGGGGTTTGGTGCCCGGCGCGACCCGCACGATGGTGCCGGTATTGCGCTGCGCGACCAGCGCCGCACCGTCCGGCAGGAATGCCAGACCCCACGGCGTCCCGATGTCGCGACCGACCTCCTCGGGAGCATTGAGATCCGGCGTACCGGCTGCGGTGATTTGTTCTGCAAATGAATTCGGTATGGCGACTAAAACCGTTGCTGCTAAAGCGATCACGGCGGTTCCGGTGTAACGTGCCATACCTCGAAGTGTCGTAGCCATGTCCAAGTAGAACATCAACGTGACGTGTTCGACTGGAGACAACTGGGAACGCGAAAGGCGTACCGCGCCTTATGATTAGGTAGCACTTCCCTTTCCCGAGCAGCGATCGGAGACACTCGCATGCAAACAATCAAGAAGACTTGGCAGCGACCGGATTTCGACTTCTTCGACACCGCATTGGAAATCACCGCTTACGCGGGCCGCGGCTGACCTGACGGCAGCGCGAAGGACGGACGATATCGGTGCTGCACGACACCGAAACACCGTGGAGCGCGGACACTTTCCGGGACGCGCTCTACGCACTCGAGTCCTCGTATTGGGCCCGCCACCCCTTTCACGAACGGCTGCACAGCGGACGGCTCGACAAGCACGAGTTGCGGCTGTGGGTGGCCAATCGCTGGTATTACCAGCGCTGCCTGCCGCAGAAGGATGCCGCGATCATCGCCAATTGCCCACTGCCGCAGGTGCGCCGCCAATGGCTCTCGCGGATCGTCTACCACGACGGCACCGAGGATCGGGCGGGCGGCGCGGAGAAGTGGCTGCGCCTGGCCGAGGCGGTCGGCCTGGATCGGGCCGAGGTGGTCTCGGAGCGCCACGTTCTGCCCGGAGTGCGTTTCGCCGTTGACGCCTACGTCGACTTCGCCCGTCGCCGCCCGTGGCTGGAGGCGGCGGCATCCGGGCTCACCGAGCTCTTCTCCCCCGGCCTGCTCGCCTATCGGCTCGGCCGGATGCGTGAGCACTATCCGTGGATCGCCGAGGACGGTTTCGCGTATTTCACCGCGCGGATCGATGTCGTTGCGGCAGAGGGACGTTCGCTGCTCGAGCTGGTGGTCGAACACGCCACCACGCACGCGCAACAGCAGGCTTGCGTCGCAGCGCTCGCCTTCAAATGCGAAGTGCTGCACGGCGTGCTCGACGCCATCGACTATCACTCGGCTGCGAGAGGACCCACTGATGCGCCCCGATGACCGGCAACGGCCGCGCCTGCGCCACGGAGTCCGGCTGACCAACGACCCGGCGCGTGGCGACCTGGCCCTGCTGCCCGAGGGCGTGGTCGTTCTCAACGACACCGCCGCTGCGATACTCGCACTGTGTGACGGCACCTCGAGCATCGACCACATAGTCCGACAGCTCGGTGCGGAATACGAGGGCGTGCGCGCCGAGGACGTCGCCGAGCTCCTCGACCGGCTCGCGCAGCGGCGAGTGGTGGTCCTCGATGACTGAACCGCAGGCGCCACTCGGCATGCTGATCGAGCTGACCCATCGTTGCCCGCTGCACTGTCCCTACTGCTCCAACCCCGTGGAGCTCGTCCAGCGTGCCGGCGAGCTGACCTATGACCAGTGGGCCGACGTGCTCACTCAGGCGCGTGAGCTCGGCGTGGTGCAGATGCACTTTTCCGGCGGTGAGCCATTGGCCCGTGCCGATCTGCCCGCGCTGGTGACGCATGCCAGGCAACTCGGCGCCTACGTCAACCTGGTCACCAGCGGTGTCGGGTTGACCGCCGCGCGGGCCAGTCAGCTCGCGCAGTGCGGCGTCGACCACGTTCAGCTCTCCATCCAGGACGCGGATCCGCGGACCGCCGACCTGATCGCAGGCGCCCGCGTGCACGCCGTCAAACTCCGTGCGGCCGAGGCGATCACGTCCGCGGGGCTGCCGCTCACCGTCAACGTTGTGCTGCACAGGGCGAATATCGACAGGGTGGAGCAGCTCGTCGATCTCGCCGTCGGTCTCGGCGCGGAGCGGATCGAGCTGGCCAACACCCAGTACTACGGCTGGGGGCTGCGCAACCGCGCCGCGCTGCTGCCCACTGCGGCACAGCTCGACGCCGCGCAGCACGCCATGCAGCGGGCACGGGCGAAGCATGCGGGCGGCCCCGAGCTGATCTACGTGCTTGCCGACTATTTCGCGGATCGGCCCAAGCCGTGCATGGACGGTTGGGGCCGGATCCAGCTGACCGTGACCCCCGGCGGCGATGTGCTGCCCTGTCCGGCGGCATCGGCCATCACCACCCTTCCTGTGGAGAACGTGCTGCGCCGCCCGTTGGCCGAGATCTGGTACTCCTCAACAGCATTCAATGCCTTCCGGGGCACCGACTGGATGCGCGAACCGTGCCGTTCCTGCCCGGAGCGGTTCCGCGACTTCGGCGGATGCCGGTGCCAGGCTTTCCAATTCACTGGCGACGCCGCCGCCACCGACCCGGTCTGCGGGCTCTCCCCGCACCGGCCGCTGGTGGACGCGGTGCTGCGCGAATCCGCCGAACCCGTGGCGCGCGGATTCACCATGCGAATGAATACCGTGCCGTGAAGGTGATTCTGCTCGGCACCGCCGCGGGTGGTGGCTTCCCGCAATGGAATTGCGCCTGCGCACTGTGTCAGGCCGCGCAGAGTGGCCTTTTGATGTCGCGAACCCAGGAATGCGTTGCCGTGAGCGGCAATTCGCGAGACTGGTGGTTGCTCAACGCCTCCCCGGATATCCGCACGCAACTGCTCGCCACCGCCGACCTCCACCCCGGGCCTGGCCCGCGGGACACGCCCGTGCGCGGTGTGCTGCTCACCGATGCCGAACTGGACCACACACTGGGACTGACCATCCTGCGTGGGGCCAGCGATCTCACGCTGTATGCCGCGGCGCCCGTGCTCGACGCCCTCACCACAAGCCTGCCGCTACACGGCTTGCTCGACCGCTACGAACCGTGGTCATGGCAGCTCAGCACCCGTCCTGGCGGGTTCGACCTCACTGGTGGACTCCGCGTCAGCACGCACCCGATCAGCGCGAAGGCACCGAAGTACGTCACCGCCGCATCGACCGACGCGCATTGGGTGACCGCCCTGCGCATCGAGGACCAAAACACCGGCGGCACACTGATATACGCCCCATGCCTGGCGGACTGGCCGCCCGGCTTCGATGAACTGCTCGCCACGGCCACCCATGCGATTGTCGACGGCACCTTCTTCAGCGCACGCGAACTCGGCGCGGCCGTCGTCTCGACGAATTCGGATGCGGGTCAATCCCGGATGGGCCATCTGCCGGTCGACGGACCCACCGGCACCCTGGTCGCTCTCGCCCGCCACCCGTCGCTACGCCGGATCTATACGCACCTCAACAACACCAACCCGCTACTGGATCCCGCTTCCACCCCCAGCACGCTGATTGCCCGGGCAGGCATCGAGGTCATGCCCGACGGCGCCGAATTCACGGTCTGACACGCGTCATGCGCCACCCGATCGTCCACCACCACGAACGGACCCGCGCTGATCGGCGAGTTATAGCCATTCTGAGGGGTTGACAAAGCGCTTGCGACAGGCCACCTTTGGCCGATGGTAACGTTACCAGACGGCGAGCGGGACGCTCCGGCATCGGCTGAGCGGCGTCGGTGGCCGACGATGGCGGACGTGGCTCGCCGCTCCGGCGCCTCGCTGATGACCGTGTCGCGGGTGGTGAACGGTGAGCCAGGCGTCCGGGAGGAGACCGCGCAGCGGGTCCGGGCGGCCATCGATGACCTGGGCTTTCGCCGTAACGACGGCGCGCGAATCCTCCGGCAGGGCAACGTCACCGCGAGCATCGGCCTGGTGATGGAGGACCTGACCGGCCCTCTCTACAGCACCATCATGGCCGCCGTCGAGCAGGTGGCGAGGGACCGAGGCTATTTGCTGCTGGCCGGCTCGGCGCAGGGTGATTCCGCGCGTGCGGCGAAACTGACCAGCGCCTTCCTCGCCCGCCGGGTGGACGGACTGATCGTCGCAGCCAGTCTGGCCGGCGAGGTGCAGCTCGAATCCGAGCTGGCGCCGGAAACCAAGTGCGTCTTCGTCGACCGACCGAGTTCGAGTGCGACGTTCGACTCGGTCGTCTCCGACAACGAAGGCGGCGTCCGTCAGGCCGTCGACCATCTCGTCGCCTTGGGCCACCGCAAGATCGGCTACCTCGGCGACGACGAGCATTTCTGGACGGCGGGCCGTCGTCGAGACGGTTTTCTCGACGCGATCAGAGGACACGGTCTCGACGCGACGGACCTCGTCGGGATGGGTTTACACGAGCCGAGCAGTCAGGCCGAGATCTGGCAGCGGTGGACCAGTGGACCCGAGCCGGTCACCGCGGTGGTCACCGGAAACATCCGTGCCACCCTCGCGCTCCTCCGGCATCTGCGTTCCGCTCCCGAATTGTCCGTCGCCTACGTCGGTTTCGACGATTTCGACCTCGCCGATCTGCTGAGCCCGGCCGTCACCACGGTCGCCCAGGACGCCGAGCAGATGGGCGCGCGCGCCGCCGAGATGCTCTTCGACCGGATCGGCGGGCGGACAGACAGTCCGCGACATGTCGTCGTCCCGACTCGTCTGATCGTCAGGGAGTCCGGGCCTATCAAGCGATGAGTCGCCCGGCTCGGCGCGAAATCCCCCCACAGACATCGTCGAACACAGATCAAAGGAGATCCCGTGACCCACTCAACGGCGCGTTTGCGCCGCTACGCAACCCTTCTCGTGCTGGCAGGCACCCTCCTGGCCACCGGATGCGGCGGTGGTGAATCGACTGCAGGCTCAGAGCGCCCCGGATCGGCGATCCCCGACACCGCCGCGATCGTGAACGCCGTGCAGAGCGATCCGGCGCTGGCCGGCGAGGTGCCCGCGCCGATCAAGGGCAAGGGCGCCCTGTCGGTCGGCTCGAATGTGCAATCGCCGCCGAACAACTTCTACGGCGCGGACGGCAAGAAGGCCGTCGGGTTCGAGGTCGATCTCATCACGGCCGCCGCGAAGAAGCTCGGCCTCGGGATCGCCTACAGCGACATGTCTTTCGACTCGCTCATCACCAGTCTGCAGACCGGACGCATCGACGCGACCATCGCGGGCATGAACGATACGAAGGAACGCCAGCAGAAGATCGACTTCGTCGACTACTTCACCTCGGGCATCACCATGATGGTGGCAAAAGGCAACCCCGAGAAGATCCACACCGTCAATGACTTGTGCGGCAAGGCCATTGCGGTGGTGACCGGCACCAGTCAACAGGAATTCGCCAAGTCACAGAGCGCGCAGTGTGCGGCAGCGGGCAAACCGGCCCTCGCCATCACCGACACGAGCAGCGATTCGCAGAACCAGCAACAGTTGCGTTCCGGCCGGATCGCGGTGATCCTCAACGACCTGCCTTCGGCGGTGTACATCTCCCGGACTGCCGGTGACGGAAAGTTTTTCGAGACTGTCGATCAACCACCGCTCAACGGCGGTCCGTACGGCATCGGTCTGTCCAAGGACAACAAGGCGCTGACCCAGGCACTGCAGAAGGCGCTGCAGTCCCTCATCGATGACGGGACGTACACCAAGATCCTCGATGCCTGGCAGATCACCTCGGGCGCGCTGCAGAAGGTCACCGTCAATGCCGGCTGAGATCCATCCGGTTCAGGACGAAATGTCCACTGCCGCTTTGTTACCCAAGGTTCCGCTGCGGCACTGGGGTCGATGGATATCGGGCGTGCTGATCCTGGTGCTGCTCGGCGCACTCGGATATGCGATGTCGCAAGGTCAGATCGACTACGCGTCCATACCCGAGCTGCTGACCGCGCCGATCATCCTCGAGGGCCTGGTCAACACGATCCTCCTGGCCGTTGCCGCGCAGGCGGGGGCCATCGTGCTCGGCGTGCTCATCGCGCTGATGCGCGCCTCGCGCAATCCGGTCGCGCGCTGGTTTGCCAGCGGCTACATCTGGCTGTTCCGCGGCTTGCCTGTCCTGCTGCAGATCCTGCTCTGGTTCAATCTCGCGTTCATCTTTCCGCGCATCACGATCATCATCCCGTTCGTCGACGTCACTGTGCTCGACCAGTCGTCCAATGTGCTGATGACGGTGTTCGTCGCCGCGCTGCTCGGGCTCGGGCTGAACGAAAGCGCCTACATGGCCGAGATCGTGCGCGCCGGGCTGAACAGTGTCGACAAGGGACAGGTCGAGGCCGCCCAGTCGATCGGCATGCCGCCAACCACGGTGCTGCGCAGGGTGATTCTGCCGCAGGCGATGCGCGTGATCATCCCGCCGACCGGCAACGACTTCATCAACATGCTCAAGGGAACCTCGATGGCGTCGGTGATCGGCTACGTGGAGTTGATCAAGGCCTCGCAAAACCTGACCTCGCACAGTTTGAATCCGATGGAGACGCTGTTCACGGTCGCGATCTGGTACATGGTCGTGGTCAGCGTGGCAAGCGTCGGGCAGTACTTCCTCGAACGCAAGTACTCCGCGTCGGATCGAACGAGCGGAATGGGAACACCGTGGCGGCGGATCGGGCGATCTCTCGGCACCCCTCCGATGGTCAGGAGTACTCCATGAGCACCAACGATCCCGATGTTTTGGTCAGAGCCGTTGCGGTGCACAAGCGGTTCGGCGCCACCGACGTGCTCAAGGGGATCGACCTCACCGTCCGTCGCGGTCAGGTTGTCGTGCTGCTCGGTCCCTCGGGCGCAGGCAAGAGCACGTTTCTGCGCTGCATCAACCATCTGGAATCGGTGGATTCCGGGGAGATCTGGGTCGACGGCGATCCGATCGGGTTCCGGTTGCGCGGCGGCAAGCTGCACCAGCTACGTGAACGCGAGATCGCCAAGCAACGCGCGCAGATCGCCATGGTGTTCCAGCGATTCAACCTGTTCCCGAACCGCACGGCACTGGAGAACGTGATCGAGGGGCCCGTCAAGGTGAAGGGCACGTCGCAGGCGCAGGCACGGCAGCAGGGGAAAGAGCTGCTCGACCGAGTGGGACTCGCCGACAAGGTCGACGAATACCCGGGCCGCTTGTCCGGCGGACAGCAACAGCGGGTGGCGATCGCCAGAGCATTGGCCATGCAGCCCAAGCTGATTCTCTTCGACGAGCCGACGAGCGCACTCGATCCGGAACTCGTCGGCGAGGTGCTCAGCGTGATGACCGAGCTCGCCCGTGCGGGCATGACCATGATCGTCGTGACTCATGAGATGTCCTTCGCCAAGGAGGTGGCGGACGAGGTGGTGTTCATCGACCAAGGCGTCGTTGTCGAGCAGGGCCCGCCGGAGCAGGTCATCGGCAATCCGACCCACAGCCGTACCCGTCAATTCTTGGCGCGGGTGCACGCATGACCCAGCCTCAGTCCGACCCACAGGCCGCGTATCTGGCCCAATTCTCCGAGACGACAGGCTATCTCGACTTCGCGCGGTACGGTCCGCCGTCGCAGGCGGTGGTTGCCGCGAGCGCCGCGGCGATGCAGTCGGGTGCGACGGCAGGGCCGGGAACGGTCGACGACCTCATGGACGCGACCGACCGGGCAACCCGTGCGGCGGCGCGACTGTCCGGCTTCGCGACCTCGTCGGTGACGCTGATCCCGAACACCTCGACCGGGTTGTTCCAGGCCGCCTTCGCCATCCCGCCTGGACCTGCGGCCGGCGAGGTCCTGGTGAGCGGAGGCGATTTCCCGGCCAACCACTATCCGTTGGCGCGCGCCGCCCAGTCCGGCCGGATCCGGCTGCGCGTGCTCGCCCCGCCCGGCGGGCGGATGACGCCGGACGTGATCGCCGCGGAATTGCGGCCCGACACCACGGCGGTGTCGGTGTGCGCCGTCGACTTCGCCACCGGCTATCGAGCCGACCTCGCTGGTATCCGGGACGTCATCGGTGAGCGGCTGCTGATCGTCGACGGCATCCAGGGGTTCGGGGTGACGACCCAACCGTGGGAGGTGTGCGACATTCTCGTGGTCGGTGGACAGAAGTGGCTGCGCGCCGGATGGGGGACCGGATTTCTCGCGCTGTCGGATCGCGCACTGGAACAAGTCGATCCACTGCTCTCGGGATGGACCGGCGCGGTCGATCCCACCCACTATGACGGCCTGATCCATCCGCAGGCGTGTGGTGCCGCGCGATTTTCGCTCACCAATCTCAGTCCGATCGATCATGCCGCGTTCGCCGCCGCGCTCGAGTTGGTCGAGTCCGTCGGCCCGGCCTGGATCGAACAGCGGATCGGCGAACGGCTCGACGCGCTGCACGAAGCGCTACTCCCCCTTGGCCCGACGATCCGCTCCTCGCTCGACCCCGCGCACCGTGCCGGGATTCTCTCCTTCGCGCTGCCCGATCACCAGCCGGCACAGTTGGGCAAGCGCCTGGCCGCTGGTGGCGTCACCGCGACGGTGCATGCCAGTGCGGTACGCCTGTCCGTCCATGCGACCACCACCGAAGCTGCCATCGACGCGGTCGCCTCGACGATCCAGGGGGCGTGGTAACCGAAATTTACTGCGGTGCAACGCCGTTCAGTTGCCCATACTGAGCGGCGGTCAGCAGTTCGCCTGCGGCGGACGGCAGCACGGCGAACAGCCATCCTTGGTCGTAGGGATCCGACGTGATCAGCGCGGGGTCGTCGACCACCGCCTGGTTCACCAGCGTGACCCGCCCGCTGACCGGCGGGAAGAGCTCGGAAACGGCCTTGGTGGATTCCACTTCGCCACAGGCCGATCCGACGGTGATGGTGGATCCGACCGCGGGCAGGTCGACGAAAACGAGGTCGCCCAGGGAATCGACGGCGATCGCGGTGATGCCGACCCGCACCGGTGCGTCGGGGAGGTCGGCGCCGGGGGCGAGCACCACCCATTCGTGGTCGCGGGTGTAGCTACGGTCGACGGGGATGGCAGGCATGGCAGCTTCAGCAAGCACGAGGTGTCTCCGGTTTCGCGCGCGTCCGGATCGCCCGGACGTCGAACAAGGGCACCTCCCCGCTCTGTCCTGAAACCTGAGAGTTTGGGCGTGCCACTGCGAGCGCGCTGTTCACCTTCGGTAAGCACCGGCTCGACACCGGTCCTGTTCTCCAGAGTTGCCTCGGCGCTGCGGTACTGGTGCCTGAGAGATTCCCGGGGAGGATGTTGCTCCTACGGCGCCTCCCGAACGGAGGTTCTCCCGCTGCGCGTCAACGGCGTCTTCAGTTGTGTCGGCTGACAGTACACCGCGGCCGCACGTTTGTCGCCCGCGGCAGGCGCACGCACCGTCCGGCAGTAGGTGGGTGACAGTCGGTCATCAGCCCAATCAAGGTCTGTAGTCCGGTCACTGAACCGAGCGGCGTCAGGATCGGCGGGACAGGTGGGCCTCGTGCTGTTCGGTGACTTGATGCCACAGCCGGTCTCGTTCTGCGGGAGTGAACAGGGCCGACGAGATGCCGAAGACCTCGTCGAGTGCGTCGAACCATTCGTCGACAGTGGTGAAAACCCTTGTGCTGGAGCGTGTGCCGTCCACTCTGGTCAGCGTGCGGGCCCGCAGGGAGTCGCAGCCGCCTGCGTGGCGGCGCTGCACGACACACACTCGGACGAAGCCGGATGCCGGATCGGTGGAGAGGTATTCGTGCCGGGACGCGAAGTCGGACATGGTTGCCGGGGCCGGATCGAAATCCATGCCGAGGAAGCTGCCGCGCGGGTCGTGGTCGAAATGCCAGCCGCCGGGCGCGATCGCGGACGGCCGCAGACCGAAAGTGAACGGCCCCTGCGCATAACGTCCGGTGCGTAGGGGAAGCGGGGAGAACAGTGCGTCACCGAGGCCGACATCGACCAACCAGGTCGTGCCGGGATCGTCGGGCAGTCCGGACACCGTCAGCGCCAGATGGTTTCGGCTGATCTCGGCTGGCGCACCTAGGTTCTGGACACCGGCGCGATGAAGCGTGACCCGGTAGCCGAGTGCGCGCAGCAAGCCCGCGAACGCCCCGTTGAGGTGGTAGCAGTATCCGCCGCGTCGCTGCCCGATGATGCGATCGGCGGAATCGAACGGGTCGAGCGTGGTCCGCCGACCAAGCTGAATCTCCAAGGCCTCGTATGGCACTCGCTCCACGAACGCCTCGTGCAACCTGGTCAAAGCCGCCACACTCGGCTCCTCGGCACCTGGCACAGCCAACCGTCGCAGAAACCCGGGCACATCGATCGCACGCACTTCAGGAACATTAGCCATCACCCCCGCGTCGGTGAGCGACCTTTTTCCCGCATCGACAGCACGGAACACGCGGACAGCGCCTACTTCTCACGGCCGTACCGCGCGACATGAACGAGCGTCACCGGCGTTCAACTGGGGATCGATCGCACCGGATCGACATTGTCCAGGACTGTCCGCGGCGATACGCTGCGGCTATGGACGAATGTCGGTTCCGCCGTAGCCGCTTACGACTGTTTGCGCTCTCCATCATGGCAATCGGCGCACTGCTACTGGCGTCGACAGCGTGCCGCATCGGCGAAACGGGTTCCGCCGCAGCGCCTCCAGAGGCAACCAGCATCGAGGTGAACCAGACGGGTGGCTTCGCTGGGGCCGAAGTGCGGTACACCGTTGACAGCACCACCGACAACCAGCGCCGCACCGAACTCCTGAACACGGTCAGCAGCCCGCAGTTCCAGGCATTGCAGGACAGCTACACCGAACCGAACGGGTGCCGTGACACCTACTCCTACGCCGTGACCGCGACCTACCGCGATGGCACCAGCAAGCACATCGTCGCCGACGAATGCGGCGAACTCCCCCAACTCCTGACCGATGTCATCGCAGGCACCAAGGAGATCGGCCACCGGCAAAACGGCTCGTAACCTGCACCCGAAACAACATGATCGAACCCTAACTTCAGCTTTCCTGCGGGTCTGTGTCTCGGCTCGAGGGACGTAGTCGACGGGCCAGCAGCGCAAGCAGGGCCGCCGCGACGACGCAGACGATCACGTCGAGCACGATCACTTCGAATGCGATCACGTCTAACACCGGCCGACCATCGGTCGGCAGGCTGGTCAGGAATCCGCCGATGGCATAGGCGGCCAATGCACCCGCATAGCAGGCGAGGCGATGCCGATCGTCGAATCCGGGTCGGCTCAACCATGTCCGGATGAGCCACACAGCGCCGACGAGTAGCAGGAGGTACCAGAGCAACACACCTTCGGTCGACAGTGTGTAGTCGGAGGCGTAACCGGTACCCAACCATGTTCCGGCACCGGCCAACGCGACCAGGCCCGCAATCGCCGCGCCTGGCGCAGGAACGTCGACCGGCTCGGCGCGCCCGCGCAATGCCGTTGTGCTCCACCACCCCGCCGCGATCAGCCCCGCCGCCACGACTGCCACGGCGAGGACAGACACACGCCGGACTTCCTGGTCACAGGACAGGGGCGAATATTCGGCCCACGCGAATCCCGACGCCCCAAGGGAACCCAGCGACTTGAATCCCGACGCCCCGAGGGAACCGAGCGCCAGTGCCGTTCCTCGGCCCCGGTCACTGTACGGGGACGACCAATCGGCCCACATGAATCCCCACATCCCGAGGGAACCCAGCGCCAGTACCGTTCCCCAGGTCACTATTCCGGTGCACCGCAACCACGGTTGATCACGTCGATCACGGAACACCAACTCGGTCAGCAGAATTGGCAAGGCAATTGTCCATGCTGCGGTAAACACCACATTGATGGCTGTCGGCCAGAGCACACCGAGTACCTCGAAGGAGTGATCCTCGCCGAGGTAGCGCTGCTCGAAGCGGAACATGTGGAAGGAGAACTGCGACGGGTTCAGCCAATCTTGCCTGAGCAGCCCGTACTCGAATGCCGCGTAACCGGCCCCGAACAACATCAAGGATGGCCAGCCGCCGCCACGACGGCGCACGACCTCCCGAATCAGCACCGGAGCGGAACCGCACAACGCCAGCCCCATGAGCAGTTCTGGAAGCGACGTTCCCTGCTGCAGCGCCAAGGGCACTGTCTGTGAAACAACAATCGCGACCACCGCCAGCACAACCGCAGGCCACCGGCCTGCATTGTCGGCCTGCGGCTTCTCATCGGGGGCGGAGGGTTCCTCGGTCATCACGGCCTAACGTTGGCGAACACGTGTCGATCCGCTCGTACGGACCGATAGGTCTGATCGAGAGCGGGCATCGCTCGTTACGTGCTCCACATAATTTTTCGATCATTCGCCACCGCCGCGCCGCGGTCCGATGAACCGGCGCTACCGCCCTGCCGACTACCGAGCGCCGCCGGCCGACACCATCTCCGCCGATACCGCTGGGCGCGCGTGGACCTGCTCAACGGCCCGGCGGCGCAGTTGTTCACGGTCTTGTTTTCCGTTGCGGGTCAACGGCATTCGTCGGGTGCGGACGAAGCGGCTGGGGACCGCCGCCGTGGGCAGCTGGGCACAGAGACCGGCGCGCAGCCGACGGAACAAACCCTCGGGCTCGCAGTCGGGGTTCGCGGGCTGGATCCAGGCGACCACGGTGGTGTCGTCGTCGACGTCGACCGCGACGACCACCGCGGCCGCGACTTCGGGATCTGCGAGCAGTCGACACTCGATATCCGCGGGCTCGATCCGCTGGCCACGGATCGTCACCTGGTCGTCGATGCGACCGAGATACGCCAGCTCGCCGTCGACCAGCCGCACCCGGTCCCCGGTTCGGTACAGCGTGCGCACCGACGACCCTTCCGGTGCGGTGACGAACGCCCGCTCGGTCAGATCGGGCCGGTTCAGATATCCCGCCGCCACCGAGATGCCGCCGATGTGCAGCTCACCCTCGTGCCCCGGCGGCACCGGCGTGCCGTCCGCGCCGAGCACGCACAGCACACAGTTGTCGATCGGGCGGCCGATGAACACCTGGCCGATGTCGGACGGGCTACTCGGACAGGTCCACGCCGTCACGTCGATCCCGGCCTCGGCCGGGCCGTACAGATTGTGCAGGGCGGCGGGCAATGTCGCCACGAACTCCCGCGCCACCGGCACCGGAAGCGGCTCACCACTACAGAACACGTGCCGCAGCGACGTGC
This sequence comes from Nocardia altamirensis NBRC 108246, assembly GCF_001612685.1. Taxonomy (GTDB): domain Bacteria; phylum Actinomycetota; class Actinomycetes; order Mycobacteriales; family Mycobacteriaceae; genus Nocardia; species Nocardia altamirensis. The sequence continues at coordinate 23,224 of NZ_BDAY01000035.1, read as the reverse complement.
ACTGCGCCGCGTCCGGCCAGCGCAGGAACTCCCGCAGCATGGAAGGAACGAAATGACAGAGGGTGATCTGCTGCCGCACGATCGCCTGGGCGATCGCCACCGGATCACGATGCTCCCCCGGCGCCAGGAAGACGCAACGCGCCCCGGAGATCAACGGCAGCAACAGTTCCCAGCCGGACACGTCGACGTTCACCGGATTCTTCTGCAAGATCCGGTCATCGGCGCCGACCCCGTAGGTGTCCCGCATCCACTCCAGGCGATTGCCCAGCGCGAGACCACCCACCGCGACTCCCTTGGGGATGCCGGTCGATCCGGAGGTGAACAGCACACACGCCGGTTGATCGGCAGGCACTTCCCGCAGCGGGTCGAGCTCATCGCTGTCGTACTCGCGGGGCATGTCCACCGCCCGCAACCCGCACTCGACGACCAACTGCCGACCGGGCCCGGCCACCAACGCCACGGCACAATCGGCGATCTCGGTGACCTGCCGCATCCGTGCCGAGGATTCACCGGGATCGACCAGCAGATAGGGCAGGCCCGCCTTCAGCACCCCGAGCATCGCGACGGGCAGGGCGAGCCCGCGCGGCACCGCGACGGCGACCGTGCGACCGCGCGGCGCGGTGGCACGCAACAGCCGCGCGACGCGATCCGAGCGCAACTCCAGCTCCCGATAGGTCAGCTCGCCGCAGCCGTCGGATACCGCGATCGCTTCCGGTGTTCCCCTGGTCACCGCCCGGATCAGACCTGGAACACCCTGTCCGAAGCTCCGCGATACGGTTCGGCCACGCAACTCCAGGTCCGCGATCGAGTTTTGCTGGTGCACCAGACCTCCACACTCCAACTCATCCCTGCTAGCCACGCTAGAAGGCGATGACGTGCACAGGAACGGCCCTAACGCAACATTTACGACAGGGAGACGTGGCTCACGTTCGTGGGTCGGCCGAACAGTTACTGCGCGTTGGCGCGGTGGCGCTGCCAGTTGCGGGCGACCATACGGAAGAACGCCGGGTTGATGACGAAACGGCGGAAGGGGCGGATGGCCGCCATGTAGAGGCGGCCGATCAGGCCTGCGGGGCGGACGAGGATCGTCATTTCGCCGCGGCAGTCGTCGGCTTTGCCGGGGACCGGAACCCAGCCGACGTGCATGAGTGCGTGCACGGTCCGGCCCGCGTATTCGCCGACCCATTCGCGGTCGGTGCGGTAGACGGAGATCCACGGCGCCGCGCGCTGGTCAGGGCCGCGCTCGCTGAAGATCGCGTCTTTCGGCAGCCGATCACGCAGGGATGTCACCCGCGCGCCGAGCCCGGCTTCCGGGCGGTCCCAGCCGAACAACTTGCCGAGCATCTGGCGGACAACGAACAGCAGGATGACCAGTCGCTCCCCTTCGTACGCCCCCTCTCCTTCGGCGATCTGGTGTACCAGGTCCGGGAACTCCTGGCGGGCGCCCTCGGCGGGCAACACCCACACGTCTTCGACGGCGAAGTCGGGCGCGATCTCGGCCAACCGCCATGACCGTGCGTCGTACGTGGAATTGGGCAGCCTCATGGGCCCTGACCTCCGTCGTGTCCTTGCGGGAGACCGGACTCCCGACGTGTGCTCGATCCGGCCTGCGTCGAATATCGTTGCCGGACAACAGGACAGACCACGCGAACCGGGTTACGGATACAGCTCAGTCCGGGGTGGCGGTGGCGAGCCAGCAGGCGGGCAGTGGTCCGACGGCGCGGCCGAGCCCGATGGCGGGATCGTCGCCCGCGTGCACGTCGCCGACCCAGCCGTGCCGAGCGAGCCACTGCGGCACATCGTCACGAGCCGACAACCACTGCGCGCCTTGTGATTCCACGCGCTCCCTGGCGTAGCGGCCGAACTCGCCGAGCATCGACGCCTGCAACTGCTCGAGCAGCAGCAGGCTCCCCGGCGCGGTCACCTGCCGCACCCCGGCGAGCAGCGCAGCGCCGTCCGCATCGGACAGGTACATCAGCAGGCCCTCGATCAGCCACACGGTCGGCCGGGTCGGGTCGAACCCGGCCTCGGCCAGCGTCTGCTGCCATGCGCCGGTGAGGTCGGCCGCGACCGGCTGCCACCGGCAGCGCGGGCGCAAGCCGGACAGCTGCGCGACGGACTGCTTGAACCGGCGCATGGTCGGCAGATCGATCTCGTACCAGTCGGCGTCCGGCGGGCAGTTCAGCCGGAACGGCCTGCCGTCCAATCCCCCTGCCAGGGTGACGATCTGACGCACCCCGCCGCGCAGCGCGGCCTCGATGCGATCATCGAAGTACCGGGTCCGCACCGAGAAGTAGTCCGAGTAGGTCGGCTCGTCGCTGGACACCTCCCGCACCAGCTGGGTGCACGCCCGCATGTCGGGATGGTCGGCGAGGGTGCCGGTCAACCAGGTGGCGAGCGGATCGTGGAACAGCGCGTCGGGACGGACGCTCTCGCGCTGCCGCTGCCAGGCGATGAACAGGGCGGTCTGGCCGACGCCGACGGGGACGTCGAGGTCGGCGAGGGACTGCGGGGTTGTGCTCATGGCGACTCCGAAGATGGTGGGGGCGTTCAGGGTTGGAGCCGAGTCCACTGCCACTGGCCGTGGGCGCGGCGATAGACGAGCCTGCGGTGCAAGCGATCCGGGTCCGAGCACCAGAATTCGATCTCGTCCATGGCGCACCGGTATCCGACGAAGCGCGCCGGACGCGGCAGCAGCGCACCATGATCGGCCAGCGCGGCGGCCCGCCGGGCGAGCTGCGCGGGTTCCGGCAGCTCGTGGCTCTGCTCGGAGGCCACCGACATCGGGTGCAGCGCCCGCGGTCTGGCACGCCACAAGACGTCGGACTCGTCGGGGCGCATCGGGGCGACGGTGCCGGACAGCACGATCTGCTGGCCGGTCTCCCGCCAGTACAGCACCCCGCTGGCCTGCCGGTTGACGGCGAGGTCCCGGCCTTTGCGGCTGGTCGTGTGGCTGGCGAAGACGAGCACGTTGGGTTCCACGCCGATGATCGACACCATCCTGGTCGACGGGCGACCTGCCGCGTCGGCCGTCGCCAAGGCCAGCGCCAGTGGCTCGCGCACCCCGTACTTGCGCGCCGCCGCCAGCCACGCGTGCAGGATCGGCGCAGGGTCGGCCGGCGGATCGAAATACTCCGGAAAGGCGTGTTCGACTGCGGCAGTGAGTGTTTCATGGTCAGCCGGGCGCATCACTGAATTCCCTTCGGTCGCAGCACGGGTCACACCAGCAGCGTGCCGCGCGCAACGGTCACCGCGTCACCACTGACGGCCACCGATTCGACGCCGGTGCCGGAGCCCTGCGCGGTCGCGATCATGTCCGACGGACGGCCGAGCTCGACACCCTGACGGATCCGGACCTGATCACCGAAGCCTGCTCGCCCGTGGCTGGCCAGGTGGATCGCGAGCGGCCCGGCCGCCGAGCCGGTCGCCGCGTCCTCGACGACGCCGTAGGCGGGCGAGAACATCCGCATGCGCCAATGGTCGCCTGCCTCGGCGAAACAGATCGCCGCCATGTCCTCGTGCTCGGCCAGCCTGCGGTGGTCGGGACTGAGCGCGGACAGTTCCGCCAGCGTGCCGAGCCCGACGAGCACGTGCCGAGGACCGTTGCGGTACTCCGACACCGGTAAAGCGGGCGCTTCGACACCGAGCGCGGCGAGCAGTTCGACGGAACGCCGATACGGCGCGGAGACCGGGACGGGCTGCGACATGCGGACCCGGCCGCGCAGGTCGCCGCGCGGCTCGACCTCGATGTGCACGATCCCCATCGCCGTTTCCAGCTCGAGCGCCCAGGCATTGTTGCGCTGAGCCAAGGCCAATGCGGTGCCGAGAATCGGATGGCCTGCGAACGGCAACTCGTTCACCGGGGTGAAGATCCGCACCCGTGCGTCACCGCCCGCGCTCGGGCGCAGCACGAATGTTGTTTCGGACAGATGCATTTCATTGGCGATGCGCTGCATCGTGCTGGCGTCGAGGTGGTCGGCGTCGAAACAGACCGCGACCGGATTTCCCGACAACGGCTCGCTGGTGAACGCGTCGACGACGGTGTAAGGCAGCATGCGAGGTACCTCTCTGAACAGGTCGTGCCTGCGGCAGCGACGGGTAAGCGAACCTGGTGCGAAGCGAAACACTCAGCGCCGCATCACCTCATCGATCAATGTCGCGGTGATCCTCGGCCCGTCGACGGTGAGCAGCGACTCCGGATGGAACTGCAGGGACGCGAAGCGGTCCGCGCGGGTCGCGTGCACCTGTCCGCTCTCGGGGTCGCGGCAGAGTTCGACGATGCCGACGCCGTCGATCTCGATCTTGTCGTCGTCGTTGCGCGCGGCGAAGGTGTTGTAGAACCCGACCGTCTCCGGCCTGCCGAACAGGTCGATCCGGCGCTGCACACCCTGATTGGGCACCGTACGCCGCTCGACCGGCAAACCCAGACGGCGGCAAAGGATCTGGTGACTTAGGCAGATGGCCAGGAACGGGCGCCGCGCGGCGAGCAGCTCGTCGACGCCGGCACGCAACCGGTCGATCCTTGCGTCGGCGCGCGAGCGCGGATCGCCGGGCCCAGGCCCGAACACGACCAGATCCTGCCGATCGGCGCGCCATTCCTGGTCGGTGCGCCGCACCTGCACCGTCGCGCCGATGGCGCGCAATTGATGCGCGAGCATCGCGGTGAAGGTGTCTTCGGCGTCGATGATCAGCACGCGCGTGCCGTCGAGCCGCGTGCCAGCACCGCTCGCCGTCTCGCCGAGCCAGAAGCCGGAGATCGAATCATTGCGCCTGGCAAGCATTTCCACGACCTGCGGATGGTCCTGCCAGGACGTCGCCGGACTGCGCGTCATCGCGTCGAGCAGCCCGGCCGCCTTGGCCCTGGTCTCGCGCGCCTCCGCCAGCGGATCGGAATGCCGGACGATGGTGGCGCCCACATCGATACGCACCGTGCCTGCCGCATCGATGTCGGCGGCTCGGATGGTGATCGCGGAGTCCAGGGTGACACCAGAATCGTCGTGGCCGATCCGGCCGACCACACCGCTGTAGTACCCGCGCCCTTCCGGCTCATGACGGTGGATCACCTCGGTGGCCCGCTGCACCGGGCTGCCGGTCACCGTCGGCGCGAACATCGTCTCGCGCAACAGATCCGGCACCGCGCCCGCCGTGCGACCCTCGACGACGTACTCGGTGTGCGCCAGGTGCGACATCAGCTTCAGGTAGGGACCGCGCACCCGGATGTCGGCGTCGCAGATGCCCGCCATCATCTTCAGTTCCTCGTCCACGACCATGAACAGTTCGTCGGTCTCCTTGCGGTCGTGCAGGAAGTCGGTGATCCCGGCCAGCGTCGGACCGCCTTCCGGGTAGCGGTAGGTGCCGCTGATCGGGTTCATCACCGCCCATCCGCCCTGCACGCTGAGATGCCGCTCCGGCGAGGCGCCGACCAGGGTTCGCTCGCCGGTGTGCAGCACGAAGGTCCAGTACGAGGACGGCTCTGCGGCGAGCAGCCGCGCGAACACCACCAGCGCGTCCAGCGGCCGGTAGTCGGGGACGGTGGCGCGAAAGGTGCGCTTGAGCACGAAGTTCGCGCCGTCGCCCGCGCCGATGGCTTCGTGAATGATCCTGGCCGCGCGTGCCGCATAGGCCTCGTCGTCGAGGTCGAAACCCGCGTTCTGCAGCCGGGTGTTCCGGTCGGGGACGAGGGCGGTGAACTCGTCGACCCGCACGGTCTCCTCCCGGTGCACCCGCAGCGCAAGCAACGGCGCGCCGTCGTCGTGGCAGGGGTACCCGCGTTCGGCCAGCTGCCGATACGGCACGGCGACAACGAGATCCGCGCCGGTCACAGCGGGCCCACGCAGGTGCGCACCCAGCTCGGCGAGCCGGTCCAGCTGCACGATGTCGCCGGTGAGCACCTCGACCACGCCTGCGCCGCCCGGACCGCTGCGCCGGTACAGCAGCGCGAACGGCGGCGGATCGTCCTGCAGAATCTCCTGCAGGACAGTGCCGTTCATCGCGGCACCTCGGCGCTGACCAGGACGACACCGCAGCGCCGCGCTACGTAGCGCAGTGCATCGGCATGCTCGGCCGCGGTGAAATCGGCTGTCGCGTCGGCGACTACGAAGGGCTGGACATCGTGGCTGAACGCGTCGATCGCCGTCGCGAGTATCCCGACATGGGCGTAGACACCGCAGATGAGCAGCTGATCCCGCCCGGCGGCGCGCAACCTGGCCAGCAGGTCGGTGTGGTGGAACGCGCTGTAGCGCCACTTGGTGATCGACCAATCCGCCTCGCCGGGAGCGAGTTCCGGCACGATCCGCCGATCCGCCGGGGTGGTCCGCATCCCCGGTCCCCAGAAGTCGGCGAGCAGGCCGCGCTGCGTCGGGGTCATCCGGCCTGGCTGTGCGGTGAACGCGACGGGAGCGTGCACGCTGTCACACCATTCCCGGACGGCGACGGTGTTGCCGACCAGCCGATCGCGCATCGCGTCCGGGAGCGCCCGCAGAAAGTACTCCTGCATGTCGTGCACGAGCAGTGCGACGCGCGCGGGGTCGAGTGCCCATGTGGTGCTGCTCGCCGGAAACGGCGGGGGCAGAACATAGTTCTCGATAGTGGGCAGCCCCGGTGGGGCGGCCGCCGGTTCGTGCAGGTCCGTGGCGTCGACCGCCATCGGCTACTCCTTCCAAAGAGGCCTCGACCGGTGCAGGGCTAAGTGGGGATGCCCTCGCGGCGGATCGCAGGCACATCGATGCCGAGCGCCCGAAACTGCATGCACGGGTTCATGAATTCGCGCTGCGCCTTGATCAGGCCGTTCTCGAACTGGAAGGAATGGATGAAATGGTTCACGTAGTGCCCGCGCTCGTAACCGGGGAAAATGATCGCGCCTTCGCCACGGCATTCGACCCAGAACCGGTTCGGGTCTTGGGTATCGAAGATCTCCACCTCGGTCCACGCCCAATCGGGAAAGCATTGCAGCGACCAGACGGCGTGGTCGCCGAGGCGATCGCGTCCGGTGATGACGATCGGCTCGCCGGTCTCGGTGGTCCACAACCCCCCGATGCCGTCCTCGGTGAAGAGCAGATGCCTGCGCAGCCGGTCTTGCCCGCGGCAGGCCATGTAGGTCGCCACGATCTCGCGATTGGCGGCGCGGGTGGTGTCGTCGGTGCCGAGGTCGGACGAGGGAGAACCGGATTCCGTTGTGGTCGTCATGGTTTCGCTCCACTGAGTCAGGCGGCCGAGCCACCGGTCTGGCGGCTGCGGCGGTGCAGGCTGGACGTGAGAAAGAGTCGATCTCCGCGCCGGTGGATACAGCGCGCACGCCAGGCGTCGAATCCGGGTCGTATCTGTTTCGCGTTCCGGAAGATCTTGCCCGGGAGCCCCATTCCGGGCTGGAAGGACATCTGTCCCGCCCACGGGCCGCGGTCGGATGCCGTTCGACAAACCTGATGAGAAGGGTGCCGACGATGGCGATCGTTGCCGACCTCCTGCCGCAGCCCTGCTATGCCGACCCCGCCGACCTGGCCGAACAGCGCACGACGAGCACGTCACCGTTGGTCTCACCCGCCGAGGTGCGGCGCGCGCATCCGATCGACGACTCGCACGCCGCCATCATCCGTGCCGGACGCCGGGCGACGGTGGACGTGCTGAACCGCGCCGACGATCGCCTCATGGTGGTGGTCGGCCCCTGTTCGATCCACGATCCCGCGGCGGCTCTCGACTACGCCCGCCGCCTGGCCGCCGCGGCCGACGAGCTGTCCGAGCACCTGCATCTGGTGATGCGTGTCTATTTCGAGAAGCCGCGCACCGCACTCGGCTGGAAGGGCCTGATCAACGATCCGCGACTGGACGGCAGCTGCGATATCGACGCGGGCCTGCGGTTGGGTCGCGCGTTGCTGGTCGACATCACCGCACTCGGCTTGCCGATCGCCTGCGAATTCCTCGACCCGTTCACCACGAACTACCTCGCGGATCTGGTGTCCTACGGTGCAATTGGCGCCCGTACCGCCGCGAGCCAGGTGCACAGGCAACTCGCCAGTGCGCTGCCGATGCCGGTCGGCATCAAGAACGGCACCGACGGCGACGTACAGGTGGCCGTCGACGGTGTGCGCGCGGCCGGTGCCGGCCATGTCTTCCCCGGGACCGACCTAGACGGTCGCGCCGTCCTGGTCCGAAGCACCGGCAACACCGACTGTCACGTGATCTTGCGCGGCGGCGCCGCAGGCCCCAACTACGACGCGGCGTCCGTCGCGGAAACCCGCATCCGACTGGAGAAGTCGGCGCTCCCGCAGCGGGTGGTGATCGACGCGAGCCACGGCAACTCGAACAAAACTCATACCCGTCAGGTGGACGTGGTCGCCGATGTCGCCGACCGCATCGCCAGGGGTGATCGCGGCGTGGTCGGGGTCATGTTGGAGAGCTTCCTCGTCGCGGGCCGCCAGGATCTCGTGCTGGGCCGGGCCGCCGATCTCACATACGGTCAGTCCATCACTGACGGGTGCCTCGATTGGGAAACGACCGCTTACCAGCTCGAACATCTGGCAGACGCGGTTGCCGAGTCGCGCGCGCGAATACCTGCGGCCGAGATTCGACCGCATTACAAACCAAATAGTCGCTTTGGCGAACCGCTTGCGGCGACACCCAACCAAGTGAAGAATTCAACTAAAGGCAATGCGCACGGCCTATCGATGACACATCGAGTGTCTCAGTGACTCAGCTGATACATCGATGATCACGCCGTGAACCACGAATGATCCATCGTGCACTTCTGAAATCTACGAAGTTTTTTTACGCCGACTAGGCATTCAAGATCCCCTTGAACTAACGTCTTGTCCAGACCGTGATAGAAATTATCATGGGGAAAGCTTCGAGTTGCTCCAGGGGGTCGGATCCGGTGGGACAGCCCAACGATGACGCGCCGCAGATCGAAGCGGAAGGGCGGCGCATCGTCCGATTGCTGGGCTCGGTACAGGTAGACGGACCACACGGGCCGATCAGCCTGCAGGGCAGCGTCCCTCGAACATTGATGGCGCGCTTAGGAATTCAACCGGGCGAACCTATCACTCGACAGGCTATGATCCGAGCGCTGTGGGACGACAGCCCACCGCGCACCGCGCCGAACACCTTGCGCAGCCACCTCACCAGGCTGCGCGCACAACTGTCGAGCGCGGGATTCGGCGGACTGGTCGCGACCGATGGCGCAGGCTTTGCGCTGCCCGAGAATATCGACTCCGATGCGCGCCTCTTCGAGAGCACAGCGCGGTCGGCGCGCAATATCCTTACGTCGGGAAATCCGGCGGCCGCGGTCAACGCCATCGCGGGCGGATTGGAAATGTGGCGCGGTGATCCGCTGTCCGACGTACGCCCCAGTGAATGGGCAAGGGCCGAATTCGCCCGCCTCACCGAGATCAGAACCGGAATGCTGGAAACGAAGTTCCAGGCGAAGATACTGCTCGGCGATCACGAAGCCATCGTGAGCGAGTTGGAGCAATTCGTCGCCGACTCCCCTTTTCAGGAACGTTTCTGGGGTCTGCTCGTCACCACCCTCGCCTGTGCGGGCAGACGGGCCGAAGCGCTGTCCGCCTATCAACGCGCGCGCACGATTCTCACCGAGGAACTCGGGATAGAACCCGGCTACGAGTTGCAACGCCTGCAGACCGCCATCCTCAACGGTGAGTCCGTCGGGCCCCGCGAGTTACTCCCGACCATCCACCCTCAGGAAGCACCGCCGACCGCCGGACCGGCACGCCCGCTCGGCAACATCGTGCCCGTCCCTCCGACGAACTTCATCGGGCGCGACAGCGAGGTGTCGACCTTGGTCGGCCTGCTCGGCGCGTCCCATCTGGTCACGCTCACCGGCGTCGGCGGCGTCGGAAAGAGCAGGCTGGCCATCGAATCGACCCGTCAGGTCGCCGACAGCTTCCCCGGCGGCATCTGGTATCTCGACCTGTCCCTGCTCGATCAGCCGGACCTGCTCATCCATCAGGTGCTGGAGATCTTCGACATTCGAGATCGCACGGCGCCGACCCTGCTCGAACAGTTGATCAGCAGGCTGGTCGGCGCCGATGCCCTACTGCTCCTTGACAACTGCGAGCGCATGGTCGACGCCTGCGCCGACCTAGTCGACACCCTGCTGCGCAGCCTGCCGCACCTGCGAATCCTGGTGACCAGCCGACAGGCGTTGACCCTGCAGGGCGAACGCATTCTGGCAGTACCGCCGCTCGCGTGTCCGCCGGCGACCGAGCACAACCCCGCGGTCGAATTGTTCTGGGACCGTGCGGCGGCCACGGTGGGTGAGCTGGCGTCGCCGGAACTGCGCGACCCCGAACTCGCCGTCCAGATCTGTCGCAGGCTGGAGGGTATTCCGCTGGCCATCGAGCTGGCCGCGGTCCAACTGCGGGTGCTGTCGCTCGATGATCTACTACGCAGGCTCACCGATCGCTTCCAGGCCCTTGCCTCCGGACATCGCAGCGCACCCAAGCGGCACCACACCCTGCGCGCCACCATCGACTGGAGTTTCGACCTGTGTTCGCCCGAGGAACAGACTCTGTGGGCGCGGCTGTCGATATTCCGCGGCACCTTCGACCTGTCCGCCGCCGAAACCGTCTGCCGCGACGAGACTCTCGGCGGCGCCGACTTCACCGCGCTGATGGCGAACCTGGTCGACAAGTCCATTTTCGCCAGGGAGACGCATCCGATCGGCGTCCGCTTCCGCATGCTGGAGAGCGTCAGCGATTACGGCAGACAGCACTTGCGGAAATCCGGCCAAGACATCCGATTCCTGAACCGGCACCGCGACTATTACCTGCAGGTGGTCGAGACCACCCAGCGATCCTGGTTCGGGCCAGGACAGCTGGACCGGCTGAACCGAATCCGCACCGAGCTGGCCAATCTTCGTGCAGCCTTCGATCACTGCATCACCTCCCCCGGCCAGACCGAGGCCGCGCAGCGACTGGCCGCCGGACTCCATCTGCTCTGGGCGGGTTGCGATTACACCGCTGAGGGCCAGCATTGGCTCAATGTCGCGCTGGCCGCGTCCGACGAGCCATCGCCCGCGCGGGCCACCGCGCTATGGGTCAGTGCCAGAATCGATTTCCTGCAGGGCGACCAGATCCAGGCGCGCGACAAGCTGGACGAGGCCTGGCAGCTCGCCACCAACCTCGATGACCAGCTGACGCTGACCCACATCCTGCACATCCGCGGCTCCGGCGACCTGATCGGCAACGAGGTCACCACCGCGAAAGCCACACTGGTGCAGGCCTTCACCCGCTACCGGGAATACGGCGGCGACCCGAGCCTTTCGGCACTGTGCGGCATCCAGTTGGCGATGGCGTGCGTCATGACCGACGACCCGCACACCGCCATCGAGCACCTGCGGCATGCGCTGCAACTGTGCGCCGCCGTCGAGGACGAGTGGATCCACTCCTACGGGCTGTACGTACTGTCCTGGGCCACCTACACACTCGGCAATCTGGAGCAGGCCCTGGCCCTCGTCCTCGAGACGCTGATCTTCAAACACCGGTTCCGCGACATGGTCGGCCTGGCCGCCGGTTTCGAACAACTCGCGCGGACGCTGGTCGACCTCGGCCAATCACGCAGTGCCGCGCGCGCTCTCGGCGCCGCCCATCAGTGCTGGGACGCCATGGGCCGCGGCTGGTTCGGCGGCTCACGGGAGTGGCGGGCGGTATACGACTACGCAGAAGCCAAATGCCGCGACGACCTGCCGGAGCCGGTGTTCCAGAAGGAATTCGACCGCGGCTACGCCAGTCCGCTCGCCGACCTGGTGCCGTTCATCCTCGTCCGGTGACCGGCTCCGGCGTGATCGGTCCGTCCGGGAGCACCGCGCGCGGCGCCCGTTCGGGCTGATGGTCGGCCAGCGCCGCCATCGGCACGATCGGATCGCGCTTGGCCAGCGTGAGCAGCGTCTGCCCCGGCCCGGCATCCAGCAATCCGGCGACGCCGAATTCGCGTGCCGTCGCCACGGTTTCGCTCCAACGCACCGGCATCAGCATCGCCCGGATCAGTAGCTCGCGGATCTCGTCCGGATCGGTGTGCGGGCGGGCATCGACCGTGGACAGGAACGGCGAATGGCCGGTCCGGAACTCCGCGGCCTGCACTGCCCGCCGCCAGGCAGGCAGTACCACAACCATCCGTGGGCTGTGGAACGCGCCGTCGATCGGCAGCGGCTCGGTGCGCAGACCTTCCTCGTCGGCCAGCTCGACGAACCTCGCCACCAGCGGGGCATCACCCGACACCACGGCTTGGCGCCTGCTGTTGAAGCCCGCGATTTCCAAGACTCCTGGGTGTTGCGCCAGCACCCATCTGCGCAGCCACTCGATCTCGTGGAACGAGGTCGCCACCACCGCCACCATCGCCCCCTCCGCACGACCGTTGCGGTCACGGCACAGCCTGCCCCGTTTGAGGGCGAGCTGAAAGCCCATGTGCACGTCGATGATTCCAGCGCAGGCGGCCGCGGTGAGCTCACCGAGACTGTGCCCGAACACCAGCGGTAACCGGGTTCCCACACCGAACTGCGTTTCCACCGCGGCGATGCCGAGTGCATAGGTCACCGGCTGCGCGACCGCGGTGTCGAAGAGGTCGAGGTCGTCCACCTCCAGCGCGCCGAAGGTCGCGAACAACTGCTGCACCAGCGGGTGGGTGCGGTGGCGCAACAGCGCCTCTTCCACCAGTTCGTGCTTGTTTCCCTGACCGGGAAACACAACGCCGAAATCAGAGGTGGTCACGTGGGTACTTCCTTCCCGACAGTCGCGAGGACATCGCTGTCGCTCGGACTCAGAGGATTGACGAGGGATTCGATGGCATGGTCGACACCGGCGACGCCGGTGAAGTATCGGGTGGTGCGCACGGGATCGGCGGCGATCATGGCGAGCGCGCCGAGGCGGCGGTGCGGTGCGAGGCGGGTGCTGACCATCGTCGCCTGGAAGCGCGGCAGCAGCAAGGATTGCTGCGCGACCGCGTAGCGGTGTAGCGCGGCGTCGAGTGCGGCCGGGTCCGCGAGCCCGCGCGGACCGAGGCCGTCGAGACTGTCGGCCAGCAGCTGCGCCTGACAGAAGGCGTCGGTGATGCCGTCGCCGCTGATCGAATCCTTGTGGTGCGCAGCATCACCCAGGAGTACCCACCCAGGACCGGTCGGCTGTCGGAAGAAATTCCGTTGCGTCCCATGGCCGTACAGCTTGCCGACCTGCCGACCGGACAGCAATCGTCGATGGAGATCGGGTGCGGTGGCGGCGATCGCCTCCCGGTACGCCCGCTCGGCGCGGCCGCGGATCTGCGGGAACTCGTCCTGCGGAAAGTAGACGCCGACCAGGGTGCGGCCGTCGTGGGTCGGCGCGCAGCACACCCAGCGCCCTGCCGCACCGTATGCCTCGAACCGGGCAGGCACGCCTGCCCAGAAACCGTAGTAGATACAGGTCTTTCGCGGCTGTTCCAGCACCGTCGGCGCGCAGGCCGCGGCGGCGACCAGCGAGCGCATGCCGTCCGCGCCGACGACCAGTGGCGCGCGGACCACCGTGGCGTCCCGGCCGAGTCGGACGCCTGCCACCCGGCCGTGCTCGGTGACCAGCCCGGACACCGAGCACCCGTCCCGGAATGTGGCGCCTGCCGATGCGGCGGCATCGGCGAGCAACGGATCGAGCACGGTGCGACGCGGCGCGTAGGCGACGTCGATGCCCGCCACCGGCAGGCCCCAGCCCTCGATGCGGATATCACCGACCTGGTGCAGCGCGGAGTTGATCGGCGGACAGCCGGTCGCGGCCAGCGGCTCGCGCAGACCCCATCGATCCAGCAGCGCGACACCGGGCTGATGGATGTAGAGGGTGGAGACCGTGTCGGCGGGGAAGCGCGCGCGTTCGAGCAGCAGCACCCGGTAACCCTTGCGCGCCAACAGCATTGCCGCAGGCGCGCCTGCGCACCTGGCCCCGACCACGATGACGTCGTACATGCGCGGCTACCTCCCGAGACCGGATTTGTTCAGCGCCTGCGCCACGGCGCGCACCGTCGCGGTCGCTGCGGCGAGGTCACGGGTCGACATGATCACCGACACCGTGCTGACCCCGGCCGCGGCGTAGGCGGACAGCCGGTCGGCGATCCGGTCCACCGAGCCGAGCAGCGCGGTGCGGTCCACCAGCCGATCCGGAACGGCGGCGACCGCCGACCGCAGCCGCCCGGCGAGGTAGTGCTGCTGCACCTCGTCCGCGGCCGCGCCGTAGCCCATCCGCACGGCCAGCTGGTTGTAGAAGTTGTGGGTGCGACTGCCCATGCCGCCCAACAGATGCGCGGTGTACACGCGCGCCGAGTCACGACAGGCCGCGAGATCGTCACCTGCCAACGCAGGCACGCTCACCGCCACGTCGAAGCCGGTCAGGTCGCCGCGGCGGCCCGCGCGCAGCCTGGCCAGCGACACGTCCGCCGATTCCGGTTCGAACAGCACCGACAACCAGCCGTCGGCGATCTCGCCGGCCAGCTCCAGATTGCGGGGGCCGACGGCGGCCAGGTAGATCGGCACCTGCTCGCGCACCGGCCGCATGCCGAGCCCGAGCGGCTTCCCCGGCCCGCCCTGGATCGGCAGTTGATGGTATTTCCCTTGGTAAACAAGATGTTTGCCGCTCGAGCGCAGCGCGGCACGGACCACATCGACGTATTCGCGGGTGCGTGCGAGCGGGTCGGTGAACGGCTGCCCGTGCCAGCCCTCGACGACCTGTGGACCCGACATGCCGAGACCGAGCCGGAGGCGGCCGCCGGACACCGCGTCCAGCGTTGCCGCGGTCATCGCGGTCAGCGCCGGAGTGCGGCCGGGCATCTGCATTGCGGCGGTGCCCAATTCGATCGTGCTGGTCTGCGCGGCCAGCCAGGCCAGCAGGGTCGCCGCATCCGAACCGGTCTCCTCCGCGGTCCACAGCACCGAATACCCCAGGTGTTCGGCGAGTCTGGCCAGCGCGGCCTGGCGCACATGATCGGGGCGGCCACGAAGGCCGAACGGGCGCAGGGTCAAGCCGAGACGGATACCGGCCATCAGAGCACCAGCCCGCCGTCGATACCGATGACCTGCCCGGTGATGTAGCGGGCGCGCGCCGACACCAGGAACGAGACGAGGTCCGCGACCTCGGCCGGAGTGCCGGTGCGGCGCAGAGTGATTCGCTCCAGCAGTCCGGCGCGGGCCCGCGCGGCCACCTCCGCGGTCATGTCGGTGTCGATCAAGCCGGGCGCGACCACATTCGCGCGGACGCCGAACCGGCCGAGCTCCCTGGCCAGCGACAAGGTGAACCCGATGATGCCTGCCTTGGACGCGGCGTAATTGGCCTGCGTCGCATGGCCGTACACGCCGGCGATCGAGGACATCGTGACGATCGCCGCGTCATCGTTGCGCATCAACGCCATGGCCGCGGCCCGGCACAGCTGGAACGTGCCGTCCAGATTCGTGTGCAGCACGTCGGTCCAGTCCGCGTCGCTCATCCGGGTCAGCGGTCGATCCCGCACGATGCCCGCGCAAGCGACCACGGCGGAGACGTCGCCGAGTTCTTCCTCGGCGGCGGCGACCAGCGCCCGCGCCTCGCCCGGCTCCGCGATATCGGCTTTGTAGGCAAGCACTCTGGCCCCCGCCTGCTCTGCGGCGGCCACCGCCTCAGCCGCAGCGTCCGGCCGCGTGCGATAGCAGAAGGCAACATCGAATCCGTCGGCGGCGAGGCGCTCGACGACCGCGCGGCCGATGCCGCGCGAGCCGCCGCTGACCACGGCCACCGGCCGCGCCTCGGTGTCGGTCACGGTCACCGCACCGCCGCGCGTAGCTTGTCCGCGATGAGGTCGTAGAGCACGCCGAGACTCAGCACCTCAGGCAGTTCATCCTCACGCAGCTTCACCCGATACTTCTTCTGCAGCACCACGATCAGCTCCATCGCCGAGAGCGAGTCGACGCCGAGGTCGGCGGCGAACTCGGCGGTGTCGGTGATCTCGTCGGCGGAGAACTCGAGCTCGTCGGCGACGAAGGCCCTGAGCTCGGCGCGGTCGAGTTCGTTGTCGAGATGGTCCAGCATGGGTGTTGCCCTTTCGAGAATTACTGCGTGATAACTGTTTTCGGATCGTTGTGGTCGGGTTCAGTGGTGAGATCTGCCAGCGCGAGGTTGCCGTGCACGGCAGCGGTGAGGACCAGCCGCCGTCGCGGCGCGGTCGGGGTGGCGAGGCGGCCGACGAGCAGCCGAATCGGGGTGAGACAGCCCGCATCCGGGACAGTGCGAGTCAGCGTGAGCAGGTCGGCGCCGACATGCGCGGACAGCCACTGCGCGACCGCGACGCCGACCGGGGAGTCGTCCAGGATCGCGTCCACCGCGACCGCTTCTGGCCCGGAAAAGGCTTCGCCGAGCAGCTGTTCGAGCACCGGCGCGGCGTCGGGTGCGGCCGGATCCAGGAAGGCCGAGCGGGCCGAGCAGTAGCCGTGCACGCGTGCGCCGCGCGCGGCCGCCGCGTCGACGGACTCGCAGAACAGCAGCGCCGCACCGCAATCGGCGGGCCCGGCGAACCGGTGCTGCGGCGGAGCCGCTTCCACCGCGCCGACCAAGAGCACCGCAGCCCGCCCGACGGCCAACGCGCGCGCCGCGACCCCGATGGCGTCGATCCCTGCGGTGGCAGGCGAGTTGACGGTCAAGCTCAGCCCGGTGATCCGATGCTCCATCGAGAGCCTGCTGACGAACAGGCTCATCGCCATGTACGGCGTGCGTGCGGGCGAGAGCTCGTCGGCCGCGCCGTCGATGATGGTGCGGTCCATGGCCTCCAGCGTTTCGGCGCCTGCATTGTTGGTGCCGACCACGATGCCGACCCGATCCGGGTCCGTTGCCGTCACCGCAGCACCCGCGTCGGCGGCGAGCGCGGCCCGCGCGGCGGCCAGCAGGTACTGCCCGGCCTCGGGGACCTTCTTGTAGCCGCGCCCCGGCAGCGCGGTCGCCAAGTCGAACCAGTCCGCGCACGGCTCGGGCGCAGGCCGCAGCGAGGCGGCGGGGCTCGCCACTCCCGGTGCGACGATGCCGAGCGCGGTGACAGCGAGGGTGGCGGTGTTCATCGGCGCCCCGCCACGCAGAGCACGAACGAGGCGTTTGTGCCGCCGAACGCGTAGGTGTTGATCAAGACCGCGTCGCCGGCCAGTGGCACCGGATCGATGCTCGGCAGCCAGACATCGCAGTCGGGGTCCTGATCGATGGGCGCGTTGGCGGGCATGCGGGCGTGCCGCAGGATCAATGCCGCAGTCAGGCAACCGAAAACGCCTGCCGCCGCCGAGGTATGGCCGATCATCGCCTTCAACGAGAGCAGCGGCAGCCGGTCGGTCTTCGCACCGAACGTCCGACGCAGTGCCCGGCTCTCCAGCACGTCGTTGACCGGGGTGCCGGTGCCGTGCGGGATGACGCAGGAGATGTCGTCTGCTTTCCGACCGGCCGCTGTCAGCGCGTCCGTCATCGCGCGCACTGTCTGCCGTCCGTCCGGATCCGGCGCGGTCAGGTGGTGGCCGTCGCAACTCCATGCGGCGCCTGCCAATTCCGCATAGGGTTCGGCGCCGCGGCGGCGCGCGGACGCGGCCGACTCCAGCAGCACCATAGCCGCGCCGTCACCGAACATGGTGCCGGCCCGCTGTTTGTCGAAGGGCCTGCAGCGCACCGGATCCGCAGCGCCGAGCCGATCGAAGCCGGCCATCCCGATTCTGGTGAAGCTTTCGCCGCCGCCGACCAGGACCCGCTCGGTCTCGCCTGCGCGGATCATGTCCAGCGCGGTCGTGAGCGCGTAGCCACCGGCGGCGCAGGCGTTGCCGACGCTGAGATTGCCCGCGCGCGAACCGATTGCGGCGCCGACCGCGGCCGCGATGACAGACAGCGGACTCCAGGCGATGCCGCCCGCACCGTCCGCTCCCCTGGCCACCTCGTGGGCATCGGCATTACCCATCTCGACCGCCATGACCACGGGCAGCTCCCGGCACTGCGCCGCAGTGATCCGCGCGTCGGCCAGCGCCTCTCGCGCGGCGGCGACCGCCATCCGCGGCCCTCGACCGAGCGGCACCGCGCCGAGCCGATCAGGCGCGGTGGGCACCGCGTCGTCCGGGGTCAGATACATCCGGGTGGCGCGCATGTTCAGATGCGGCAGCGGCACCTCGCGCGGCACCGCACCGCCGGCAAGCAAGCCCTGCCAGTAGGCGGCCTGTCCACTGCCCAGGCTGGAAATCGCGCCGAGGCCGGTGACCACGACGCTGCTCGGTTCAGCACGCTCGGTCATCACCGGACTCCGTTGCCACACCAGGCTTTTCCAACAACACTGCGGCCGTCGCGCCCGCCTCGCCCTCGTCGTCAGGACCACCGGCGACGGCAAGCACGCCGAGCTCGCTCTGCGGCTGTCCGGCCAGGTACTCCGCGCCGACCGCACACTGCAGCACCCCGAGCGCGCCCGAGCAGCGTCCGAGCAGCGCGGTCAGATCGAGCGTGCGCAGGTTGGCGGCCGTTGTTCCAGCCCCGAACCGCGGGCCGCCTCCGGTCCCGACACGAGACGGCGCAGCCGACCCGGCACCGAGCTTCGGGCCATCCTCAGATCCGGCAGGAGACAGCGCAGCCGATCCAGCGCAGAGTTGCGGGCCATCCTCGGATCCGGCACGAGACGGCGCAGCCGATCCGGTGCCGAGTCGCAGGCCGATCTCGGTGCTGCTGCCCGCGAGTGCGGCGGCTATGGCCGAATCCGGGTCCGTCGAACGGCCGTATCCACGGATCGCGGCCTGTACGACGGCGCCCCTGGCTTCGGCGTGATCGGCGGATTCCACCACCAGTGCCACCGCGCCGTCGAGCCAGCGGTCGGCGCCGGTTTCCTTGTGCAGCCGGGCAACCGGTGCGGTGTCCGGCTCGACACCGACGACGACGACGATGTCGGTGCGTCCGGCCGCGATCAGGGTGCGCGCCCAGGCGACCGCGTCGAGGCCGCTCGGCGTTCCGCTGCAGAGTGTGAGGTTGGGGCCGCGCAGGCCGTGGGCGAGCGCCACCCAGCAGGCGGTGACGTTGCTCGACATGTGCGGCACCCGGATCGGGCTGATCTCGGTGACCGTGCCGACACCGATCGTGTCGACGAAGTCGCACACCGTGTCCAAGTTGCCGAAGTTACTGCTCACGACGACCGCCGCGGCGCCGAGATCCGCCCCGAGCAGACCCGACGCGCGCAATGCCCGCTCGGCGGCGCCCAATGCCAGGCGCGAGGCGCGATCCTTGTGCCGCAGCCCGCGCCCGGTGATGTCGCGGTCCGGATCGAACGCTACGCCCGCCGCCGAACCCGGTGTGAGCAGGTCGGCGACACCCGTGAATCCGGTGACGGCCCAGCCTGTTCCGGTGATCACCGCGCCGGTCCTCATGCCGCCACCACCGCGACGGCGTTGATGCCACCGAGCCCGATCGCGTTGATCTGTGCGATGCGCAGCGGGCCGTTGGCGGGCGAGCCTGCGACCAAGCGCAGGCCGTCCGCCTCCGGCATGGGCCGGTTCAGCCCGTGCATCGGCGGCACCGCGCCGTGCCGCAAGGCCTGCACGGCGGTCACCAGGCTCAGCAATCCGGAGCCGCCGCAGGTGTGCCCTGCACCGCCTTTGATCGAAGTGATCCACGGCCCCGGCGAGGTCTCGGCGAACACGTCGCGCAACGCCTGCGATTCGGCGAGATCGTTGTGGGTGGTGCCGCTGCCGTGCACGATCACGAAGTCCACGTCTGCGGCGCGGATCCCACTGCGGTCGTGTGCGTTCCGGATCGCCCGCGCCACCGACGCGGGCTCGGGCACGGTCGGATGGGCGGCGTCGCAGTTCATTTCGACGCCGCGCAGCACACCGTGCACCGGACCGGCGTGCACGCCTCGTGCGCGCAGCACGAGCGCGACCGCTCCCTCCCCCATCACCATGCCGCGCCGGTCCACGTCGAACGGCCGGATCTCCTGCGGCGCAGGAGATTGCACCCGATCCAGCCCGCCGAACGAACTCTCGGTGATGGCATCGGTCGCCGCGACGACGACCGTGTCGGTGGTTCCCGACTCGATCAGGTCGGTGGCCATCCCCAGTGCATACAGGGCAGCGGCGCACGCGCTTGCCACGGTTTCGGTCCTGCGCACGCCGAGGCGCTCGTGCAGCGCCCTGGCGAAGTGCAGATCCGCCAGGGCGAGCGAAGTGCCGTCGCGCCACCACAATTCGCTGGAGCGCAACTCACGCAGCGTCGTGCCGACCAGCACCGGGATCTCGGCGGCCTGTGCACTCAGCCCGGCCTCGCGCAGCGCCTCGTCGACCACGCGCACCAGCCACCGGGTAGCGCGGAACGGTTCGTCGCGGCCCGGCTCGGCGCGGTCATCGATCTCATAGGCGTGCCGTACCCGGTATTTGGTCGTGTCGAAGGCACGCAACGGCGCGACACCGGTGCGGCCCGCGCAGAGGGCACGGTAGATCTCGGGCGGGTTCGTTCCCACGCAGGCGACCGCGCTCATGGCGGCGATGTCCCAGCTCACGGCCTTGCCTCGCGGCCGATCATGCCGATTCCTTGCGGTCGGCCGAGTCGTCATGCGGTGCATGGCCATTCGACGCCACGGCACCGGAGCCGCGCAGCCGGAAGCGAGCCAGCTTGCCCACCGACGTGGTCGGCAGCACATCGTGCAGCTCGATCCGGGACGGACGCTTGTACGGAGCCAGGTCATGCTTGAACGCGGTCCTGACCGCTTTGCGGATCGCCTCGGCGTCCCGGCCTTGCGCCGCAACGACATGTGCGACGGCCTCTTCGAGGGCATGTCCGTCCCGGCTTGCGACCACGGCGCAGTCCGCGACGCCGGGCACCGTGCGGATGACCGCCTCGATCTCCTGCGGCGCCACCTTGAAGCCGCCGAGGTTGAGCAGATCGTCGGCGCGGCACAGATAGTGCAGATCGCCTGCGGCATCGCGGTATCCGACATCGCCGGTGTACACCCCGCCGTCGGCGAACATCGGCTTGGTTGCCCGCTTGTCCACGTAGCCGAGGGCGACCGAGTCGCCTGCGACATGCAAGCGGCCCTGCAGACCGTCGGGCAGCACCGCACCCGATTCGTCGCGAACGGTGATCCGGGCGCCGGGCACCGACCGGCCGAGGGAACCATTCGGCGCTGCCGCCGGATCGGTGGCCACCACGATGTGCAGAATCTCGGTGGCGCCCAAGCCGTTGATCAGTGCGATGCCGAAGGTCTCGGTCAGCTGATCGGCCAGGTCGACGGGCAGATGCTCACCCGCCGACACCGCGAGCCGGACGAAGGACAGGTCGACCGGCCTACCGGCCCTCGCGAGTTCGAGCAGATTCGCGTATGCGCGCGGCACCGCGCACAGCACTGTCGGCCGATGCCGCTGCACCGCGGCCGCCACCGCGAACGGATCGGCGGGGCCCGCGAGCAGCACGGCACTCGCGCCTGCCGCCAACGGGAACAGCAATGAGTTGCCGAAGCCATATCCGAAAGACAGTTTCGCCGTGGACAACACGACATCGTCGGGGGTCAGCCCGAGCACGCTGCCGAAGCCGGCGAGGACCGCGCGGATCCCGGTCAGCGTGTGCCGTACCCCGCGGGCATGGCCGGTGCTGCCAGAGGTGTACTGCACCAACAGCTCTGCGTCAGGAGCGAATTGCCTGGGGCGGGCTGGATCTGGCGCCTCGCCGAGATCCAGGACGACGGCGGGCGTTTCGGCGAGGCCGAGCACCGCGGCGAGCGTGTCCGCACGGTCGGGCGCGACCGCGAGCCGGACCGCGGCCGCCCCGCTGTTCGCGGCGACCGCGGCGATATCGCTGTCGTGCAACGTGGGATGCACCGGCACCGGAACGCAACCGTGCCACCACAGCCCGAGGATCGTCACGACCATGGCCACCGAATCGTCGGACACCACCAGCACCCGGCTGCCCGGTGCGATCCCGGCGGCGGCCAGCGCGCCCGCATACCGCGCGGCGGCCCGCTCCAGCTCGGCGTAGGTCATCGCACCGTGTTCGGCGTCCGCACAGGCGATTCGATCACCGCGCCCGGCCCGCACATGCCGCGACACCAACAGATCATTCGGGTTCGCCGCGCCGCTCATCGGGCGTCCCTGAGCAGCGGGACGAGTTCGGCGAGCGTGTCCGCCTCGGCAACCTGGTACAGGTCGAGCGTGCGCCCGAACGAGCGCTCGGCCCTTGCGATGAATTCGATTTTCTCCAGCGAGTCCATTTTCAGGTCATCGCGAAAAGAGCTGTGCGATCCGACCTCGGCGTCATTGACATCGAGGACCAGAATCAATATTTCGCGGGCCTTGTCGAGCACGGTGACGTCTTCCCTCATCATGTGCGCGACCTCCTTCCGTACAGCAAATGTGAAAAGGCTCAGAATTTTCGCCGTCGGCAGCAACGACGTGTCTCGCGGCGAGCCGGACCGCGCACAGGTCTTCCCTTCGGCCGCAACAACTGCCGATCGGTTGCGCAAGAAATGCATTCAGCAGCCCGCGCGATCTCCGGCGCTGTGCGGCCGCCGCTCCGCCCTGACCCCCGCCACGGCGGGCCGCACCGCGGGGACCGTCTGAACCAGGGCGGGCCTGCCCGGTCGCGGCGCGCGGGCCATCAAGGTCAGCACGTCGTACCGCGCGACGGTCACCTGCTGCTGGTTGTGCACCTCGACGTCCCAGCGCACCTCGCTTTGGCTGGTATTCGGCCGCGGAATGATCTGCTTGGCGGTCAGATGCACGGTCAGCTCGTCGCCGGGGCGGACCGGCCCGAGGAAGCGCAGATTCTCCAGGCCGTAATTGGCGAGCACCGGGCCGGGCTCGGTCGTCGTGAAAAGCCCTGTCGCCAGCGACACCACGAGATATCCGTGCGCAACGATGCCACGGAACAGGGGATCGCGGCGGGCAGCGTCCTCGTCGGTGTGCAGGTAGTAGTGGTCGCCGGTGAGCGCGGCGAACTCGTCGATATCGGACCTGGTCACTGTGCGTGGTCCGGCGGTGAGGGAGTCGCCAGGCCGCAACTCGTCGGCCCACATGTGCAGCGGATGCCTGGTCGCGGGGACGCGGGCCGCGCCGCGCACCCAGGTCCCCGTCGCCGTGGCCAGCGTCTGCGGTGCGGCACGGATGGTGGTGACACACAGCTGGGCGTGCACGCGGTCCAGGCATTCGGCGTCGCTGCGGTCCAGGGGCGCGACCACCGAATCCGGGAACGTGACGACCTCGGCGTAGGGCGCGACGGCCGCCGCCAGCCTGCGGCTGGCCGCCGGGCAC
>NZ_BDAY01000034.1 GCF_001612685.1 Nocardia altamirensis NBRC 108246 | reverse complement strand
CTCCGGAACGGGGCGTGGTGGTCTCGTCTCGGGGTCTTCGAGATCAAAGAGGCTGAGCTGCACAGTTTTTGGTCTCCCGTATGCCGGATCGCTGGTGAAATCGTGTGCGCGAAAGCAAAGGGTGAGCGGTTCCGGCGGGTTAGTCCCGCCACCAGGTGTCGAGGGGGGTTACCGGGACGGTTCGCTTGTGTCTGGTGTTCAGGTAGATCGTTTCGATGCGGTCGGCGACCTCGGGGGTGACGTCCTCGCCTTCCAGGTAGTCGTCGATCTCGCGGTAGGTCAGGCCGAGCGCTTCCTCGTCGGGTAGTGCGGGGCGGTCGTCTTCCAGGTCGGCGGTCGGCACTTTCGACCAGATGCTGGCCGGTGCGCCGAGTTCCTGCAGTAGTGCGGCGCCTTGGCGTTTGGTGAGTCCGGTCAGCGGGGTGAGGTCGACGCCGCCGTCGCCGTATTTGGTGAAGAAGCCGGTGACTGCCTCTGCGGCGTGGTCGGTGCCGACGACGAGCAGGTTCTGCTGGCCTGCCAGCGCGTACTGGATCACCATGCGCTCGCGTGCCTTGATATTGCCGCGTACGAAATCGCGGAGCTTGTCGATCTTCAGCGCCGAGGCAACTTCGCCTGCGGTCGCGTTCGCGCTCGGTCGCACGTTCACCGACACCGACTTGTCCGGCTGGATGAAGCGCAGCGCGATCCGCGCGTCGACCTCATCGGACTGCACGCCGTAGGGCAGCCGCACCGCGAGGAACGTCGCGTCGGCGCCGTCCGCGCGCAGTTCCTCCACCGCGAGCTGGCACAGCCGACCCGTCAGCGCGCTGTCCTGTCCGCCGCTGATGCCGAGCACGAAACCCTGTGCGGGAGAGGCGTTCAGATAATCCTTGAGGAAATCGACCCGGCGTCGCACTTCGGTCTTGGGTTCGATGGTCGGCTGGACGCCTAGTTCGGTCGTGATCTGTTCGCGCAGGTTCCGCATGCCAGCTAACTTTACTGACGATTCACCGTGAAACAACGTGACGAACCAAGGCTTCCCAGTTGTCCCCGATCTGGTCGCGGCTGTAGCCCTGCACGTGCATCTGATGCATGACCAACCCGGCGCTGAGCGTGGCGAGCAGACTGTCGGCGAGCAACGAGATCTCACCCGGCGTCTGTGCTTCCCTGAGCAGCATCGTCACGTGTCGCTTGAGCAGACCGTAGGGCGCGCCGGAGTAGCGGTCGCCTGCCGCGCCTTCCTCGGCGGCACGGTACAGCTCGCCTTCCACGTCGATGTCGAGCAGTCGGGCGCGGCCGAACGCGACGATCCGGTCGGCGGGCGGTGCGCCGGGCCCCAGCGGCGGCGGCCCGAAGATGAATGCCTCCTGGAACTTTCGGTCGGCGTGATCGAGCAGCGCCATCAGCAGCCCTGACCGGCTGCCGAACCGGCGGAACACGGTGCCTTTGCCGACGCCTGCTCTTTTGGCGAGTGCGTCCATCGTCAGGCTGTCGACGCCTTGCTCGCGGACCAGCTGTTGCGCGGCGTCGAGCAGCAACTGCCGGTTGCGGGCGGCGTCGGCGCGTTCGGCCGGCTCGGTGTCGCCGAGCAGCGGTGTGCCGACGCCGAGCAGCTGCCCTTCCCCGGGGGCGGGACGATCGGATGTGGGGTAGCTCACGGCGCTCACGCATTCTCCGCGGGAAGTAATCGGACCACGGTCCGGTTAGTCACTGATGAAAGTTCGGACACCACCATTCAGTACACCAGGAGATGTCATGACCACGACCCGCATCCTCGCTCTTGTCGGAAGTCTTCGCGCAGCCTCGATCAATCGGCAGCTTGCCGAGACCGCCGCGCAGACCGCGCCTGCCGGTGTCGAGATCACCCTGTACGAGGGCCTCGCCGACATTCCCTTCTACAACGAGGACCTCGATGTCCCCGGCGCCGTACCGCCCGCCGCCGAGGCGCTGCGCAAGGCCGTCGCCGAGTCGGACGGCCTGCTCTTCGTCACCCCGGAGTACAACGGCACGCTGCCCGGCGTGTTGAAGAACGCCATCGACTGGGTGTCGCGGCCGTACGGTGTCGGCGCCATCCAGGGCAAGCCTGCCGCGGTGGTGAGCGCGTCGATCAGCCCCCGCGCGGCGCAGTGGGCGCATGGCGACACGGTCAAGTCGCTCGGCGTGGCGGGCGCGTCGGTCGTCGAGTCCGCGCATCTGCAGTTCGCCACGATCGGCGAGCGCTTCGGCAGCACGCATCCGCGCGAGGATGCCGAGGCGCTGACCAAGCTGGCCGCGACCGTGCACGAGCTGGTCGAGGCGGCACAGGGCCAGTTCGCCACCGTGTAATCGCCGGTTTGCCACCGTGTAAGCTTCCGAACCGGTCTCAGCGAGGGTCGTCTTTGCGATGCATGGACGGCCCTCTTTGCTGTCCATGGAGTTTGCTGAATATAAGCTGCGGTATGAAATTGTGATCTGCGCCACGGTCGTGTCGGGTTGCGAATCGAGCGTCCAGGTACTTACCGCCTGGGAATTTCATCAATGTGACTCGCAACATGTCGTGTTGGATGAATCTGTCGGCCACTAGGTGTAGTGTCTTCGGTACTGGAAGACGGCATGGCACCCGGCTCTGCGAACATCGGCTCGAAGGGGCTGAGCAGGGGATTCAAGGCCAGATCCAGGAGTTTGCGCAGCTACGTCGGATCGCGCGTTCAGTGACTGCTCGCAGTCGCTGGAAACGATCAGCAGGTCGCTCGACAACGATCAGCATTCGGATCACAGGCTGTGGATCAGGCACAAGGAGAGAGGGACACCAATGACCGTCACCGTGTACACCAAGCCCGCTTGCGTCCAGTGCAACGCCACCTACAAGGCTCTCGACAAGGCCGGGGTGGACTACGAGGTCATCGACATCTCCGAGAACGACGAGGCGCGTGACTACGTCATGGCGCTCGGCTACCTGCAGGCCCCGGTCGTCGTGGCCGGTGAGGATCACTGGTCCGGCTTCCGGCCCGACCGCATCAAGTCGCTGGCCACCGTCGCGGCCTGACCGGCTACGCCGTTCGACGTTCCGCCGGGAGGAGAGTGGCCGATGTCCAACGGGACAGCTGCGCTGGTCTACTTCTCCAGCGCCTCGGAGAACACCCATCGTTTCGTCGAGAAGCTGGGCCTCCCAGCGACTCGCATTCCATTGCACACCGCTGATTCGCTGCGCGTCGACGAACCCTACGTGCTGATCGTGCCCACCTACGGGGGCGGTCGGCACGTCATGGGGGGAACCAGATCCGACAAGGAATTCGTCCCGCGGCAGGTCGCCAAGTTCCTCAACGATCCGCACAACCGTGCCTTGCTGCGCGGGGTCGTCGCGGCAGGAAACACGAACTTCGGCGATACCTATTGCTCCGCGGGTGAGGTGATCTCGCGCAAGTGCGGGGTGCCCTACCTGTATCGCTTCGAACTCATGGGAACCGCCGAGGACGTCGAGCGCGTCCGAGAGGGATTGGGATTGTTTTGGCAACAACAACGACAGCACCGGCCGGAAAAACGGCTCGCTTAGAGCAGTCTTCCGCCCGCGGGGCGGACGCCGCCGAGGTCATGGACTACCACGCCCTCAACGCGATGCTGAACCTGTACGGCCCCAACGGCGAGATCCAGTTCGACAAGGACCGCGAGGCCGCGCACCAGTACTTCCTGCAGCACGTCAACCAGAACACCGTCTTCTTCCACAACCTGGACGAGAAGCTGGACTACCTGGTCGACGAGAAGTACTACGAGCCCGAGGTGCTCGAGCAGTACAGTCGCGGGTTCATCAAGCAGCTGTTCCAGCAGGCCTACGCCAAGAAGTTCCGGTTCCCCACCTTCCTCGGCGCGTTCAAGTACTACACCTCGTACACGCTGAAGACCTTCGACGGCAAGCGCTACCTGGAACGGTTCGAGGACCGCGTCTGCATGGTCGCGCTCACCCTCGCCGCCGGCGACGAGGTGCTCGCGGGCAAGCTGGTCGACGAGATCATCGACGGCCGCTTCCAGCCCGCAACCCCGACCTTCCTCAACTCGGGCAAGAAGCAGCGCGGCGAGCCGGTGTCCTGCTTCCTGCTCCGCATCGAGGACAACATGGAGTCCATCGGGCGCTCCATCAACTCCGCGCTGCAGCTGTCCAAGCGCGGCGGCGGTGTCGCGCTGCTGCTCAGCAACATTCGTGAGCACGGCGCGCCGATCAAGCAGATCGAGAACCAGAGCTCGGGTGTCATCCCGATCATGAAGCTGCTGGAGGACTCGTTCTCCTACGCCAACCAGCTCGGCGCGCGACAGGGTGCGGGCGCGGTGTACCTGCACGCGCACCACCCGGACATCTACCGGTTCCTGGACACCAAGCGGGAGAACGCGGACGAGAAGATCCGCATCAAGACCCTCTCGCTCGGTGTGGTGATCCCCGACATCACCTTTGAGCTGGCGAAGAAGAACGAGGACATGTACCTGTTCTCGCCGTATGACGTGGAACGCATCTACGGTGTGCCGTTCGCCGACATCAATGTCACCGAGAAGTACTACGAGATGGTCGACGACAAGCGGATCCGCAAGTCGAAGATCAAGGCGCGCGAGTTCTTCCAGACCATCGCCGAGCTGCAGTTCGAATCCGGCTACCCGTACATCATGTTCGAGGACACGGTGAACCGGGCGAACCCGATCGCGGGCAAGATCACCCACTCGAACCTGTGCTCGGAGATCCTGCAGGTCTCGACGCCGTCGCTGTTCAACGACGATCTGTCCTACGCCAAGGTGGGCAAGGACATTTCGTGCAACCTCGGGTCGCTGAACATCGCCAAGGCGATGGACTCACCCGATTTCGCGCAGACCATCGAGACCTCGATCCGGGCGTTGACCGCGGTCTCCGATCAGACGCACATCTACTCGGTCCCCTCGATCGAGCAGGGCAACAACGAGTCACACGCGATCGGCCTCGGCCAGATGAACCTGCACGGGTACCTGGCCCGTGAGCGGGTGCACTACGGCTCCGACGAGGGCATCGATTTCACCAACATCTACTTCTACACCGTGGTCTACCACGCGATTCGGGCGTCGAACCTGATCGCGCAGGAGCGCGGCAGCTACTTCGGTGGCTTCCCGGAGTCGAAGTACGCCAGCGGTGAGTACTTCGACAAGTACACCGAGCAGGTGTGGGAGCCGAAAACCGAACGGGTGGCGCAGATCTTCGCCGAGGCCGGGGTGCACATCCCGACCCAGGACGACTGGCGCACGCTGAAGGCGTCGGTCATGGCGCACGGCATCTACAACCAGAACCTGCAGGCCGTCCCGCCGACCGGCTCGATCTCCTACATCAACCACTCCACCAGTTCCATTCACCCGGTGGCGTCGAAGATCGAGATCCGCAAGGAAGGCAAGATCGGCCGCGTCTACTACCCGGCGCCCTACCTCACCAACGACAACCTCGAATACTACGAGGACGCTTACGAAATCGGCTACGAGAAGATCATCGACACCTACGCCGCGGCCACCCAGCACGTGGACCAGGGCCTGTCGCTGACGCTGTTCTTCAAGGACACCGCGACCACCCGCGACCTGAACCGCGCCCAGATCTACGCGTGGCGCAAGGGCATCAAGACCCTCTACTACATCCGCCTGCGCCAAATGGCGTTGGAGGGCACCGAAGTCGAGGGCTGCGTGTCCTGCATGCTGTAGTCGCGCAGCTGCACCACCCGAAGCGGGCGGTCTCCCATGGGGGGCCGCTCGTTTCGCGTCCGCGGGCTATGTAACGACGTGGGTAGCTGCGGCGACGCTCGTGTTATCGTGGCACATTGGTCTGCTGCTCCCTGGGAGTTGGGCGGCGGCCGGATTTTGGGGATCAACATGTTTCGCAACACGTGGCCGCTGCCGCCGGTGCTGATGCACATTGCGGCACAGCTGGACGCACATATTTCCGAGCCCTTCCACATCGAGGCGTCGGGTGATCATCTCGTGCTGCGCGAGACGGTGGACGGGCACTCGCGCGTGCTGGCCTCGACATCGCTCGGGCTCGGCCTCGACCGGCTCGACGTGTGCTGCGGTGCGCTCGAGCAGCAGCTCGCCGACTTTCAGGACGAGGTCGTGCTGGCGTTGACCGCCAGCTGGCCCATGGCCGAAGGCGCGGGCGGTGAGCCGGACTGCCACGTCGAGTCGGGAGTCTTGCGGATCCGATTCTGGGCGCCGAGATCCGAGCTACGGCTCGCCGACCTCGATCTGAAGACCCTCGGCGGGTCCGCCGAGGATTGACCACGCCGCCGGCGAAATCCCTACTCGGACAAAGCGAAACGGGTGGTCTCCCATGAAAGACCACCCGTTCGTTGGTAGATGGCAGACACGTGTCGGCTGCCCGCCTACCCTCAGCGCAGACCCGGTGCCACTTCGCGTTCGAAGAGCTCGATGCCGGAGGTGTCGTATGCGGACTCGGGGAAGTTGAAGATGGCGTAGCCGAGGCCGAGATCGCGGACCGCGGACAGCTTTTCGAGCACCTGCTCCGGGGTGCCGACGGCGGCTGACGGACGGAACATGCCGTCGACGTACTCCTTGGCTTTGTCGTCGCCGAGCGCCGTGGCGAGCCTCGCCTGGATCGCCGAAAGTCGTTCTTCTACTTCGGCTTCGGTGGCAGCGATCACCGCGTTGAAGTTCGACGACCGCACGATGGCGTCGAAATCGGTGCCGACGTCGGCACAGTGGGCGCGCAGGATCTCCGACTTCTGCGCGAATTCCGTCGGGTCGTTGCTGAAGTTGGTGTATTTCGCGTACTGCGCCGCGATCCGCAGCGTCTTCTTCTCGCCGCCGCCCGCGATCCAGATCGGAATCCCGCCCTCCTGCACCGGCAGTGGCCGCACGATGGCGCCGTCGACCTGGTAGTACTTGCCGTCCAGGGTGGCCTTGCCCTCGGTCCACGCCTGCCGGAAGATCTGCACGCCCTCGTCGAGGCGACCGAGCCGCTCACCGGCCGACGGGAAGCCGTAACCGTAAGCGCGCCATTCGTGTTCGTACCAGCCGCCGCCGATGCCCATCTCGACCCGGCCGCCCGAGATCAGGTCGACGGTCGCGGCGACCTTCGCCAGATACGCCGGGTTGCGGTAGCTCATCGCGGTGCACATCTGCCCGAGCCGGATCCGCGAGGTGGACGCGGCGAACGCCGACATCAGCGTCCACGCCTCGTGCGTCGCCTCCTCGGTCGGCACCGGAACGGTGTGGAAGTGGTCGTACACCCACAGCGATTCCCAGATGTCACTGGCGTCCGCGCGGTGCGCCAGATCACGCATCACCCGCCACTGGTCCGCCGGGTCGATGCCCACCAGATCGTGTCGCCAACCCTGCGGGATGAAGATGCCGAAGCGCACAGATATCTCCTTCGTGTGTTTCCTCAAACCTAGCCAATCGTCCGGTGATCGGTCGATCGAGGCATGCCCCCATTTCAGCGGCCTGGCCGGACGCCCGCGCAGCGGCCGGCCAGGCCTGCCGACTACGCTCCCGTGAACTGCGCCCCGGAGACGGACGTCGACGGCGTGCCGTCGACGCCGACCGGGATATCGCCCTCGAGCGTCGTGCGGTACAGCACCCGGGTCACGTCGAGATGATCCAGATCGCTCGGCGCGAGATGCGCGGTCGCCCGGTTGTCCCAGAACGCGATGCTGCCCTTCGCCCAGCGGAACCGGACCGTGTAGGCCGGGTTCGCCACCTCGTCGAACAGCAGCTTCAGCACCGCGTCGCTCTGGCCGGGGCTCAGCCCGACGATGCGGGTGGTGAAGCCGGGGTTGACGAACAGCGCGCGTTCGCCGGTCACGGGGTGCACCCGGACCACCGGATGTTCGGTCACCAACGGCGCGGCGGCCACCTTCTTGGCGTAGTCGCTGTCCGCGTTCCAGACGGGCCTGCTGCCGCCGAACCGATGTTCGGCGCGCAACCCGTCGACGAACTCGCGCAGGGCGGCAGGCAGGTTCTCGTAGGCGGCGACGAGGTTCGTCCAGCCGGTGTCCCCGCCCTGTTCCGGCGCGATCTCGGCGCGCAGGATCGAGGCGGCGGGCGGGTTGATCAGCGGCGAGACATCGGTGTGCCAGAAGTTGGTGTAGCTGAACTTCTTGACGCCGAACCGCTTCTCGTACAGCCGACTGTCGACGGCGAGGATCTCCGGGAAGTCCGTCGGCGCGTCGTCGTCGTAGGGGTGGGACGGGGTGACCGCGCCGAAGCGCCGCGAGAACGCGATCTGTTCGGCATGACCGATGTGCTGATCGCGGAAGAACAGCACCTTGTACTTGTGCAGCGCGGCGGTGATCTGCTCGACCTCGCGGTCGGTCAGCTCCGCGCGCAGATCGACGCCGGCGACGTCGGCGCCGATGTAGCCGGCGACCGGGGTGATCCGCACCGCGTCCGTGGCGGCGATCGTGGTGGATGGTTCGTGCACCGTGGTCATGGGGACCTCGTTCAGAGAAGGGGGATGGGCTGCTGGGTTCGATCGCCGAGACAACAGGCACTGCGGCACACCCGCATGAAGTCGACCTCGCGCCGTTTCGTCAACGGCGGCACGGCAATTCGGGACCGCGGCGATCGACAGTCATGCGCTTGCCTCGGCCCGCACCGGCGCGAACTGGCTCTCGACCGGGTCGAGCCCATAGTGCCCGCGCAGCGTGTCCGCGGTGTAGTCGGTGCGAAAGAGCCCGCGCTCCTGCAGGATCGGCACCACCTGGTCGACGAAGTCCTCGAGTCCGCCCGGCAGGTACGGCGGCATGATGTTGAACCCGTCGGCGGCGCCGTTTTCGAACCAGCTCTGCAGTTCGTCGGCGACCTGGGTCGGCGTGCCTGCGAAGGTCCGGTGTCCTCGGCCGCCGCCGAGCTTGCCGATCAGCTGCCGGACGGTCAGGTTCTCGTTCGTCGCCAACTCCTTGATCAGCGTGAATCTGCTCTTGTGCGTTTCGATCTCGTGCTCGGACGGCAGCGGCGGCAGCGGCGCGTCGAGTGCGTGCTCGGTGAGGTCGACACCGAGCAGGGTGGACAGTTGCCGCAGGGCGTAGTCCGGGGAGATCAGATCGGTGAACTCCTGCTCGAGTGCGAGCGCCGCTTCCGTGGTGTCGGCGATGAACGGCACCAGACCCGGCAGCACCTTGAGTTCGTCGGCGGTGCGGCCGTACTTCGGCAATCGCGACTTCAGATCCCGGTAGAACGCTTGGCCTTCGGCCAGTGTCCGCTGCGCGGTGAACACGGCCTCGGCGTGCTGCGCGGCGAATTCCTTTCCGCTCTCCGATGATCCGGCCTGCACCAGCAGCGGCCTGCCTTGCGGCGGGCGCGGCGTGTTCAACGGACCGCGGACTTGGAAGCGTGGCCCGTCGAAGTCGATGGTGTGCACCTTGTCCGGGTCGGCGAAGACGCCTGCCTCGGCGTCGAGGACGATCGCGTCGGCCGCCCAGCTGTCCCAGAGTTTGGTGGCCACTTCGACGAACTCCTGGGCCCGCTCGTAGCGGCGCGCATGTTCGGGCACGCGGTCGTAGCCGAAGTTGAGCGCCTCGTCCTCGCCCGCCGACGTGACGATGTTCCAGCCTGCCCGGCCACCGCTGAGGTGGTCGAGCGAGGCGAAGACGCGGGCCAGGTTGAACGGCTCGTGGTAGGTGGTCGACGCGGTGGCGATCAGCCCGACCCGGCTGGTGGCGGCGGCGATCGCGGCCAGCAGCGTGATCGGCTCGAACACGGCGAGGGTGTTGCGCTTGATGCGCGGGCCGACGGCGAGTCCGTCGGCGAAGAACACCGAGTCGAGCTTGCCGCGCTCGGCGATCCGGCCGAGCTCCTGGAAGTGCCGGACATCCAGGACCCGATGCGCCTCGGTGCGCGGGTGCCGCCACGCGGCTTCGTGGTGCCCGACACCGAGCAGAAAGGCGTTGAGGTGGAACTGTTTACCAGACATGGGTGTGCTTCCTTGGGTCGCGGGGTCAGGCGTTCGGTTCGGTGCGCCAGCGCGAGAACCGGCGTTCGAGGGTGACCAGCAGGCCATTGAAGGTGAGACCGAGCAGTGAGATGGCGAGGATGCCCGCGTACATGTTCGGGATCTGGAAGTTCTGCTGTGCCGCGGTGATCAGGTAGCCGAGTCCCGCTCGTGCCCCGAACATCTCGGCGGCGAGCAGGACGAGGATCGAGCCTGCCGCCGCCATCCGCAGGCCGGTGAAGATCGACGGCAGCGCGGCGGGCATGATCACCTTCTGGAACAGCCGCACCGGCGAGAGGCCCAGGGACACAGCCGATTTGATGAGCAGCGGGTCGACGGTGCGGACGCCGGTGATCGTGTTCAGCAGTATCGGAAAGAAACTCGCGTACAGGACGAGGGCGACCTTCGAGGTTTCGCCGATGCCGAGAATCAGGATGAAGACCGGCAGCAAGGCCAGCGCGGCGGTGTTGCGGAACAACTCGAGGATCGGGTTGAGGAAGTCGGCCACCGGCTTGTACCAGGCGATCGACACACCCACCGGGATGGCGACGAGCAGTGCGATCGCGTACCCGGCCAGCGACCGGCTCAGGCTGGCCGACACGTGGGTCCACAGCTCACCGCTCGCGGCCAGGTCGACGAACGCCTGCGCGACCACTGAGAACGGCGGCAGGAAGACCTCATCCACCAGGCCGAACGTCGGCGCGAGCTGCCACAGCAGCAGGAACAACGCGATCACGACGGTCGGCTTGAACGTCCGCCATGCGACGCGACCGATCAGCCGGGCCGCCCGCGATCCGAGGGCGTTCCCGCCTGTTGTCCGTGCCGCCGTCGCTCGTCGGGGCAGGACCACACTCACCGCACTAGACATGGGTCAGCCTTTCCGTCGCGGTGTCGGCATGGGTCGTGGTGTCGGACAGCGACTCTCGTTCCAGCGTCGCGGCACGCTGTACCTCGCTCTGCAGCAGCGACCAGATCTCGTGGCGGTAGTCCCTGAACTGTTCCGACGAACGAGTGTCACCCCCTGCCTCCCGGTCGATCGTCACGTCGACGACCGCCTTGATCCGGCCCGGTCGCGAGGTCAGCACCGCGACCCGCTGGCCGAGGTACACGGCCTCGTCGATGCCGTGCGTGATGAACAGCACCGTCTTGCCGGTGGCTCGCCAGATGCGTAACAGCTCGTCCTGCAAGGATTCCCGGGTCTGTGCGTCGAGCGCGGCGAACGGCTCGTCCATCAGCAGCACCTCGGGGTCGAAGGCAAGGCTGCGGGCGATGGCGACGCGCTGCTTCATGCCGCCGGACAGTTCGTGCGGATAGCGATCGCCGAAACCGGTCAGGCCGACCAACTCCAGATAGTGCTCGGCGAGTTCCCGTCGCGCCTTGCGGCGCAATCCCTTTGCCTCCAAGCCGAATTCGATGTTGCTCCGGGCGGTGCGCCACGGCAGCAGTGCGTACTGCTGGAAGACGATGCCGCGGTCGAGGCCTGGACCGGTGACAGGCTTGCCGTCCAGCAGGATCTCACCGGAGGTCGGCGTGGTCAGGCCGCCGAGCAGGTCGAGCAGTGTCGACTTGCCGGAGCCGCTCGGTCCGACCAGGACAAGGAACTCGCCGTCGCGCAGGTCGAGTGAGATGTCGTCGATGGCGGTGAAATTCTCGGCCGAACCGCGGATCGCGAACTGCTTGCGCACGTGGGTCAGCGAAAGCTTTGCGGTGGCGGTCATTTCGCGGCCACCACTTCGCCTGCCGGTCCACTCGTCGGTGTGTACGTGCCGTTCGCGTACGGATTGTCCTTGTTGGTGAACAGGTCGGTGGCCTTCAACTGGCCGTCCTTCAGCTCGCCGTTGCGCACCAGCCAGTCGATCCAGATCTGCAGTTCCTTCTCGGCGATCACCGCGCCCGGCACCGGAATGCCGGAGCTGCGCCAGTACTTCAGCAGGCCGGTGTTCTCGTTGCGGCCGCGCTTCTCGATGATCGAGGTGAGCCTGGCCACCGCCTCGTCGCGCGGGGTGACCTGCAGCCAGCGCGTCGCCCGCGCGGTGCCCTGCACGAAATCCTTGACGGCTTCCTGGTTTTTGGCGAGGTAGTCGTTGCGGAACACATAGGTGCCGTAGTCGAACGTGCCGAACAGGGCCTTGTCGGTGTAGAGCGGGCGGATGCCGCCGCGTTCGACGGCCGTTTCGCGGAACACGCTGCCGAGGGCGCCGACGTCGATCTGTCCCTTGCGCAGCGCGTCCTCGGTGTTCGCCGGCGGCACCACGGTCAGCTCGACCTGCTTGATCTCCTTTTCGCTGAGACCCTGCTGGTGCAGCCACTCTCGGGTGACGAACTCGTGGTGTGCGCCGAGGGTGTTGATGCCGACCTTCTTGCCGATGAGATCGCGCGGCGAATTGATGCCCGCGTCGTCGCGGACGAAGTACCCGGTGAACGACTGGTCGTCCGAACCATAGGAACTGAGCACCGAGGTGACCTTCGCCCCACCCGCGATCAGTTTCACCACCGCGCCGTTGAACGCGCTGCCGAATTCGACCTGATTGGTCGCCGCCGCTTGAATATTGGCCGGGCCGCTGGTGGTGTCACCCACCCAGCGCAGTGCGATCTTGGAGAAATAGCCGAGATCGTCGGCCAATTCGAAGGGGGAGACCTGGCCGGTGGCGCCTTGATACCGGAAAACGGTCTTGCCGTCTGCGGTGCTGCCCGGCTCGGACGTGCCGCAGCCTGTGAGAACGGAAACGCTGGTGACCAGGGCGATGGCGGCGGCGAGCGCGCGAACGGCGCGCAACGGAGGTGCGGAGGAGGGCATGGTTGATGTCCTTCGAGAAGACCGCGCGCGACAGTGGAACATGCACGGCGGCAAAAGAATTGAGCGGAAGGCGACGTGGTCGCCGCGGCGCGGCGCAGTGCGCTGGAACTGCGCGTCAGCGGCGACAGATCCCGTGCGGCACGCGCATGAGGTCGATCGCCCTGCGGCGGATCAGCGCGGTAGGTATCAACTCTTCGAGACTTCCGTGAAGCTGGGTGCGGTGCCGTCGGCACCCGGTTGACCTCTATCGTGTTGCCGCGCGCTGCGACAGACAACGCTCATTCCACATTGTGAAAACCGCGGTGAATTTAATTACGCCGTGAATATGCCCGGCGCCGAACTGTTCTGCACGACGCCGCCGATGCGCACGGCGATCTGCCGCATCGCGGGCAGGATCTCGCGCACCAGCTCGTCGTTCAGTCGAGCCGAGCGCGCCTGGACGCTCAGCGCACCCCACACCTGCTTGTCCGCCCCGAACACCGGCACCGCGATGGACCGCACCGGGTCGTCGACCCCGTCGAACTCCTCGACCGCAAAACCTTTGCGCCGCACCAGATCCAGCTCGGTGGCCAGATGCGGTGCTGCGGGCAGATGCGCCAGCAGGGCGCGCCCCGATGCGCTCGATCGCAGTGGTTGGCGCAGGCGCGGCAGCTGATGGGCGCAGAAATGCACCGGCGGCCGGGCCTGCAGCATCGTCACCGCCTCCTTGGCGTCGACGACGCTGAGGCTCGTGGTGATCCGGATGCCCGCCGCGAGTGCGTACAGGTGTGGTGCAGCCGCATCGATCCCGAGCCTGGTCAGCGCGGGTGCGGCCAGCGTCGCCAGGCCGTGGCCGACCCGGTACCGGTCGGTGGCCTGATCCTGTTCGAGCAGCCTGCCACGCACCAGGGCCTGGGCCAGCCGATGCGCGGTGCTCACCGGAATGCCTGCCAGGTGCGCCAATTCGCTGATCGACAGCTCGGGGTCGTCGCCTTCGAAGCAGTTCAGCAGGTGGATGGCGCGCTCCACGGCCTGCGACCCTGAACGTGGCTGATCGGCGGCGGCCATGTGCCCCTCCTCGCTGTTTCGATCCGGCCATCCACCGTCGCGCGCGGTCGACCGGTGCACAACCCTTCGACGCCGGATGCGTCTAATGGGCGGCGGTACGTCCGCGACGGAAGGTGGGCCTGCCGGTATCGCTCAGCGTCCGCGTTCGAAATCCGAACCCGGTGCGGGATCGTGGGATTCGTCGTTCGGCGCGGCCCCGTCGGTGCCCTCGACCATGGGGTTCGTCTCTTCGGGGGTGATCAGCGGTGCTGCTTCATTCATGGGATAGGGGTGCGAGGTGTGGATGACCGGGGCCTCGACCCTCGGTGTGTGGTGGTGTCCGGCGAAGTGCTGCTCGAGCAAGCTCGCGCCACGCAGTGTGCCGCCCGCGGCGGCGAATCCGGCGGCGACCGTGGCCGCGCCGTCTCGGCAGCGCGCCGCCGCATCGATGGCGACGCGGAGGTTGGCGACGGTCAGCCGTTTCGCGGGCAGCCAGCTGCCTGCCGCGTTGCTGACCACCCGGCGCGCTACCTCGGACTGATCCCGGCCGAACGGCACGGCGCACACCGGAACGCCTGCGGCCAAAGCCTTTTGGGTGACGCCCATGTTGCCGTGCGAGATCACCACGGTGGTGCGATCGAGCAGCAGGTGGTGCGGGATGAACTGCTCGACTCGCGCATTCGGCGGGACCGTGAAGCTCGCCGGGTCGAGCGCGCCCGTGGTGACGACCGTGTAGAGGCTGCTGTCGGCCAGCGCGTCCATCGCGATCTGGGCGAGCCTGCCGTCGTCCTGGAATTCGGTCGAGCAGGTGACCAGTGCCAGCGGCCGGTCGATCTCGTCGAGCCAGGCGGGCGGCTCGGCGTCCGGCGCCCAGAGCCCCGGCCCGATCTGCTGGACCGATGCGGGCCAGTCGGTGCGCACGTCGTCGAAGGGTGGTGCGGTGAAGTTGAGCATCAGTGGCGCTTGTCTGAGGTAGTCGACGAGGTTCGCCAGCGGCTCCAGCCCGTAGTACTCGCGCATGTGGTTGAGCTGCGGCAGCGTTTCGTTCCAGCGGCGGTTCAGGTACCACCGCACGATGCCGTCGCGGGCGCGGCCGAGTCGTCCCGCCATCGGCCGCAGTCCTGGTCCGAAGGGTGGCACGTCGCGTGAGGGGATCGGCAGCAGGATCGGTGACCAGGCAGCCCATGGCAGGCCACTCGCGGCGGCCAGGATCTGTGCGCCGGTCGCGGTGACGTCGATCAGGAGTGCGTCGGGTCGTTCGGCGATGATCGCGGCCCGCAGTGCCTGGATCTCGTCGGGGATGCGCGCGACGAGGGCGCGCACGGTCGCGCGCAGTGCGCCGATCCGCGAGGTGGTCGCCCAATCGTGGAGGGTGTCGTTCGCCAGCGCCGGTGGCAGCGCGCGCACCGCGATGCCGAATTGCTGCAGTGCCTCTTCGCTGTCCGGCATCGTCAGCACAGTGACGTCGTGGCCACGGGATACCAGCTCTGCCAGTACCGGCGCGACCGGATACAGGTGTCCTTTGGCCGGTGAGGTGAATGCCAGTATTTTGGTCATGGAGACAGGCTAACTCTTGGCTAATGGGCGTGTCTCCCGGACTGTCGATACTTTCTCGCGCGATGGAACGGGCGTAGGCACGTGCTTCGGTGCGGTATTAGCAGCGATGCAAGGGCTTTTCTGGGGTCAGGGATCGGTGACCAGTTTGTCGGATGCTCAAGAAGCGAACTTGAGGTATGAAAAATTGGGAAACTGTTGTGCGTGTCTCTGGCAAATAACTGGCTTGTCCCTGGGGCGGGTGGTTGCCTTACCTGGCGAGAATGTTGATCGAATGTGACCTACCGCTACCGCCTGACGGCTGACCTGCGGTTCGTCGCGGTGAGAGGAGAAGCATGACGCGCACCATCGGTCTGCTGCTGTTCCCCGGCGTCGAGGAGCTCGACGCGGTCGGTCCGTGGGAGGTGCTCGCTTTCTGGACCCAACATTTCCCCGACGACGGCTACACGGTGTTCACCTTCTCTCTGGACGGCGGCCTGGTCACCTGCGCGAAAGGGATGCGGATCGAAGCGACGTACTCCTTCGACACCGCGCCGCGGCGCGACGTGCTGATCTTCCCCGGCGGCATGGGCACCAGACCCATGGTGAACGACGAGCCGATGCTCGAATGGACCCGCGCGCAACGCGCGGTCACCCCGCTGATCACCAGCGTGTGCACCGGTTCGCTGGTCCTCGCGGCCGCGGGACTGCTGGCCGGACGGCCGGCGACCACGCACTGGAAGTCGCTCGACCGGCTGGCCGACCTCGACCCCACCATCGAGATCCGCACCGAGGATCGCTACGTCGACGACGGCGACGTCATCACCTCCTCTGGAGTGTCCGCGGGCATCGACATGGCCTTGCATCTCGTGCGCAGGCTGGCGAGTGCCGAGCGCGCCGCCGAGGTGCGCCGCCTGATCCAGTACGACCCGGAGCCGCCGGTCTGATCGTCGGCGGCACCGCATAGCTCGTTCGTGGTGAACAACTTGTCCGTTTGGCTGTATCCTGCTCAGGGATGCTTTCGCGTCCAAACCAGGTTTTCAGTGATGGCGTGGATGTCCTAGGTCCACGGCAGTGACGAGGAGGAGGTGGGGTTGTCATGCGCAACGAACCTCCCAGTCGAAGGCCGCGCGGCGTCGCCCCTTCGCATTCCTGAGTAGGCAGGGGCCGGCGCCCGCGGTGTGAACTTTCGCGTTCTTGTTCACTCACGCAACTCTGCTGAGGACCCCCCATGTCGCAGACCGATGTCATCGAAGTACGTCCGACGCTGTCCGAATCGCTACAGGACATCGCCGAGAGCCACCGTGTCGACGCGGCACTCGCCTGGCTCGACAACCACCCGCCACACGCCATTGCCGACCAGCTCGCCAGGATGGACGCCGTCCAGGCGGGCATGGCGTTCCGGCTGCTCGACAAGGACCTGGCGCTCGCCGTCTTCGAAGAGCTGGAACCGGTCGATCAGCAGCAGATCCTGCAGGGACTGCGCGACCAGAGCTTCCACGACCTGGTCGAGGACATGGCGCCCGACGACCGGGCCCGCATGCTGCGTGAGGCGCCTGCGAAGGTCGCCAAGAAGGTGCTCGCCGGGCTGAGCCCGCGCGAGCGGCGGATGACCGCCACGCTGCTCGGCTACCCCGAGGGTTCGGCGGGGCAGTACATGACGCCCGAGGTGATCGCGCTGCCGCGCAACCTCACCGTCGAGCAGGCGCTGACCATGGTGCGGGCCAAGGGCGCCACCGCCGAAACCGTGTACACGCTGCCCGTGGTCGACGCGGGCAGGCGGCTCATCGGCATCGTCGAACTGCGCGAGCTCGTGCTGAGCACGCCGGACACGATGATCGACGAATTAGTCGTCACCGAACCGGCTTTCGCGCGCGCCACCGACGCCGCGGAGAAGGCGGCCAGGCTGATGCGCGAGACCAACGACATCAACCTGCCGGTCGTCGACAGCGAAGACCGGCTGGTCGGCCTGCTCACCATCGACGACGCCGTCGAGGTGATCGAGGCCGCCGACAGCGAGGACGTGGCCAGGCAGGCCGGGTCCGCACCGTGGGAGGGCCACTACATGGCCGCGAGCGTGTTCCAGCTGGCCAGGTATCGCGCGCTGTGGTTGTTGCTGCTGCTGTTCGCCGCGACGCTCACGGTGAGCGTCACCGACCTGTTCGAGGGCACGCTGCAGCAGGCCGCGCATCTCGCGCTGTTCATCCCGCTGCTGATCGGCGCGGGTGGCAACGCGGGCGCCCAGGCGGCCACCGCTTGTGTGCGCGCGCTCGCCGTAGGCGAGGTGCGGGCCTCCGATCTGTTCAAGGTGATCTGGCGGGAGTGCCGGGTCGGTCTCGTGCTCGGATCCATGCTTGCCGCAGCGGGATTGGTGATCGGCGGGCTGTTCGTCGACCTGCGGGTCGCCCTGGTTGTCGGCGTCACGCTCGTGCTGATCTGCGGGTGGGCCGCGACGATCGGC
Source organism: Nocardia altamirensis NBRC 108246 (assembly GCF_001612685.1). GTDB lineage: Bacteria > Actinomycetota > Actinomycetes > Mycobacteriales > Mycobacteriaceae > Nocardia > Nocardia altamirensis. Next base: position 105,052 of record NZ_BDAY01000034.1, on the reverse strand, counting down.
GGCACCATGCCGCTGCTCGCCAAGAAGCTGCGGATCGATCCGGCGGTCGTGTCGGCGCCCATGGTCACCACCCTGGTGGACGCGACCGGGCTGATCATCTACTTCACCACCGCCAAAGTGGTGCTCGGCATCTGAGTGCGGTACGGCAGCTGGCTGGTGCATGGCATCGTGCTGTGCCGGCTACCCCCGTCCTGTTTCGTATAGAGACGAAGCTCACGAAGGTTTCCGCACTCGAGTGGCGTGCGGACACGAAAGACATCCATACGGACGGCCGCCGGATGCGCGAATCTTGCATGCTGTTCACCGAATCCACGTTTCCCGTTCGCTCCTTGCCAGACGTTCGCAGGCGGTGACCAGCGGAAACCTGTTCGTCTTGCTAACGTCGAAGCCATTTGCGAGGACGAGGGTGCAGTGGTGTCGGCGGCAGGTCTCGACGGCTGCTGCCGTCGTCGAGCCGTCGGGCACCGAAAAAGCGTCCGCTCGTTGATGGTTCAATCACTGTCACACCCGATGACGGCTACTCGAGGGGCACATGAGGCAGATCTTGTACTCGGCGATGATCGCGCTCGCGGTCTCGATCACGTTGACGCCGTTGTTGATCAAGCTGTTCACCCGGCGCAAGCTGGGTCAGGAGATCAGGGCCGAGGGGCCGGCCAGCCATCAGTCGAAGCGCGGGACACCGACGATGGGTGGCATCGCGATCCTCATCGGCATGTGGGCCGGCTACCTCGGCGCGCATCTGCTCGGCATGCGGCACGAGGGGCAGGGCGCGACCGCCTCCGGGCTGCTGGTGCTCGGCTTGGCCACCGCGCTCGGCGTGGTCGGCTTCCTCGACGACTTCATCAAGATCCGCATGCAGCGCAACCTCGGATTGACCGCGACCGGCAAATACATCGGCCAGCTCGTCGCCGCGGTGATCTTCGGTGTGCTCGCCCTGCGCTTTCCCGGCAGTTCCGGGCTCACCCCTGGCAGCAGGCACATGTCCGACGTCCGCGATATCGCGACGGTGACCTTCAGTACGACCGTCTTCCTGATCCTCGTCGTCTTCCTCGTGGTGTCCTGGTCCAACGCGGTCAATATCACCGACGGTTTGGACGGCTTGGCCGCGGGTTCCATGAGCTTCGCGCTCGGTGCCTACGTGATCATCACGTTCTGGCAGTACACCAACGCCTGCGTGACGACCCCGGTCGCAGGCTGCTACAACGTGCGCGACCCGCTCGACCTTGCCCTCGTCTGCGCGGCAGGCACCGGAGCGTGTATCGGGTTCCTCTGGTGGAACGCGGCCCCCGCCAAAATCTTCATGGGCGACACCGGATCCCTCGCCCTCGGCGGACTGCTCGCTGGGCTGTCCGTCACCACCCGCACCGAACTGCTCATGGCCGTCGTCGGCGCCCTGTTCTTCGCCGAGATCCTCTCCGTCCTCCTCCAGATCGTCGTCTTCCGCACCACCGGAACCCGGCTGTTCAAACTGGCCCCCTTCCACCACCATTTCGAACTCAGCAAATGGGCCGAAACCACTGTCATCATTCGCTTTTGGCTGCTGGCAGGCATTGCCGCCGCCATCGGACTCATGCTCTTCTACGGCGAGTACCTGGCCGCCATCGGTTGACCTCAAAACCTGTCGGTACCAGCCGCTACTCTCTGAACAAATTTTCGATGCGGTAGCTGATGAGGGGAGGGCTCGACCCATGAGCGGCAACGGGAAGACTTTGGAAGAACGCGTGCACGAGCTAGAACGCTGGCGCGATGAGCAAATAACGCGCGATACTGTCACAGTGACTCGAATGGACGAGCAGTTCGACGCCGTGCAAGTCAGCCTGGACGAGATCCGCGCCAGTATCGGTGATCTGGATGGGCGTTCGGTGGCGTCGCGGTTGATTTCGATGGGCGTGGACATCGGGAACCTGGCGGCACGTCAGGATGCGATGAGTGTCGACATCGGAAACTTGGCGGCGGGTCAGGATGCGATGAGTGTGGACATCGGGAACCTGGCGGCGAGTCAGGACACGATGAGTGTCGACATCAGAAGCCTGGGATCACGTCAGGATGCAGTGGAGTCTCGGCTGAACTCGGTCGAGACCAGGCTCGAGTCGGTGGATTCTCGGCTCGAGGGTGTGGATGCTCGGCTCGAGGGTGTGGATGCTCGGCTCGAGGGTGTGGATGCTCGGCTCGAGGGTGTGGATGCCCGACTCGGAGGTGTGGATGCCCGACTCGAGGGTATGGACACTCGGATCGAGGGCATTGACGGCCGATTGGAGACGGTGGCATCAGGTGTCACGGAGATCTTGCAGATTCTGCGCCATCCCTGACTCGATCCCCTAACCGCGAGTGGTACATGGCTGTGCGGACACGCCGTTGACGGTCACCACCGTGTACCACTCGCGGGATCGAGATTGGCTGGGCGAGTTGGGGACTCGCCGGGTTGTCGAGATTTACAGGCTAGACAGGAAGGCGTCCCATTCGGCCGGGGTGAAGACTAGAGCTGGGCCGGTGGGGTTCTTGGAGTCGCGGACGCCGACCATGCCTTCGGCGAGATGTGCTACCTGGACACACTCTCTCTTGGCTGTGCACCGGGTGCTCTTGAACCAGCGTGCGTTGGAAAGGTCGATGCTCATGTGTTGAACTCCTCTGTTATTCGAAGGATTAGCTTGTGGCTCTCGGCATCATCCAGAGCCAGCCGTTCGAGATCCGTGCACACTCCGCGATACGTAGCCACCTCCTCGTGTTGTTCCAGATACAAGTCACCGGCATGGCCTTCGATGTATACGATCGGCGGTTCGGTCAGATAGGCCGTCGGGTGCGGCGGAAACTCGAGCAGTACGAACGAGCCAACCAATAGCCCCTTGTACATACCTGCGGAGGTCGGCAGTACGCGGACCGAAACATTCGGTAGTCGACTGAATTCGGCGATATGCCTCAGCTGGTCGACCATGACGGCAGCGCTGCCGGTCGGGCGGCGCAGCGCGGACTCATCGATGAACGAATCCAATGTCAGCGTGTGTACATCGCCGACGAGCCGGGTCCGTCGCTTGGCGGCGATCGCCACCGTGGTTTCGACCTCATCGGAAGGCGTGTTGGGGAACTCGGCCCAGAACATTGCCCGGCGGTAGTCGTCGGTTTGCAGCAACCCGGGCATGAACGTTGTCTGATACGAAACAACCCGGTGCGCGGCGTCTTCCATGCCGACGAAAAGACCGAAAGTCGGCGGGATCGCCCCATCGAATGTATGCCACCATCCCTTTGCTTTCATCTCCTCGGTAAGGGAGAGGAGGACTTGGGTTGTTCCATCAGGTACCCCGTAGATCTCGCACAGCCGCTTGACGAACAGCGGGTTGATTTTGATGGCAAGACCGTTCTCCATACGCCAGAACGTCTGTTTGCTGACGCTGAGTTCCGCGCGTGCGTATTCCACGCTCACATTTGCCTTTTCACGGGCTTTGCGGAGCTCCCTGCCCAACAAGCGGCGCGGGAAGGGTCGAACCATTCGTCATCGTGGCATCTCCGGAGGGTTGCTAATGAGTGGGTTCCGTTCTGGAACCCAGGTGGACCGCGATTGTGGAACCTTGCCGAAAAGCTGGTCGATCTCACTCCAGAATGCCTCCGCAGTGCCGTCGCTGATGGTGCAGTGGAGGTATTCCGGATAGTCGATCCCAATGCGGACCCGCATCGGATCTCGACTGCATCAAACCAGCTGGAAGGCCAGAGGTGTACAGAATTGAACGAAAAACCGCCGGAGACAACAGAAATTCGGAATCCGGTTCCAATACGCACTTTCCGAATTGGAACGTTCCACGCAGATTCCGTTCACGCCGAGCCGGAGGAAACACTCATGCCTGAATCCGACCAGATCATTATCGGCCGCACAGATTCCCCGATTCCGACCGACTGGGACGTCCGCCTCAGCGTGTTCCTGCACGGCGCCCGTTTCGATTTCGCCGCCTGCCTGACCGCCGCCCTCGCGTTCATCGAGGAATGGCGCCACACCCCCTACTTCGACGCAGTCGACCTGTGCTTCGACGGCGCCGAAACCCTCCCGCGCCTGCCCAACGAACGCCTCTACCTGGAGCCGTGATCGGCTGCCGGTACGCGCGACCGCGGCGGCGACGACGTCCTCACCGTGTGCGGGCCAGGGCAGCTTCGCTGCTGAGTCGGTAATCGATGGACGCGCAAGCGATTCCGGCGTCGGTGCGGCCGGTGAAGGAAGTTGGGTGAGGACGTCCGGTGCGCACGCTGGGGCACGATCGGGTGCCGCTGGTGTGGCTCAGAATGGGTGCGGTGCCTGCGCTTTGCGCCACATGAAACGGTTGTCGACGCCGTGGATCATGGCGGTGCCGACTACGTCGAAGCCGAAGCTCTGGTACAGGAGCACGTTTCGGTCGACGTCGGTTTCCAGGTGTGCGGGGAGCTGCTGGTCGTCGACCTGCTGCAGGAAGACGGCCAGCAGCTGGCGGCCGATACCTTTGCCCTGATGGATCGGGTGGACGCCGATCGGGCCGAGGTGCCAATGTGGTTCGTGCGGATCGTGTTCGGCCATGATCCGCATACCGGTGGCGGCCCGTGGCAGCGCGGTGCGAAGGAGGCCGATCATGCGTGGTGCGATCCGGAGTCGCTCGCGGGTGCCCATTTGACAGTGTGGCCACGGGGCGGCGTTGAGTACGCCGACTACCGCACCGTCGTACTCGGCGACCAGCACCTCGGCGAACGCGCGGCCGAGTTTGCCGATCCTGGCGCCGGAGCGCATCATTCGGGCTGCCTTCGCCGGATCGCCGCCGACCACGGCGAGGGCGTTCGGGTTGTCGGCGAAGGCGAAGGCGAGCACGTCGCAGGCCGCGGCCATGTCGTCGGGTCGCATCGGCCGAATGTCGAAGTCCGCCATGGTGACCATGGTGCGGCCGTTGGCCTACGCGGGGCACGCATCTGGTCCGCCTACCGAACCTGTCGGCCGACAACAGGATCCGTGACCCGAAGCGGGCCTGCCACGAATCCGCAGCAGGCCCGCATTCGGAAGTGACTCAGAACTCCCAGTCTTCGTCTTCGGTGTTGACGGCCTTGCCGATCACGTAACTGGAGCCGGAACCGGAGAAGAAGTCGTGGTTCTCGTCGGCGTTCGGCGAGAGCGCCGAGAGGATCGCCGGGTTCACCTCGGTTTCGTCCTTCGGGAACAGTCCCTCGTAGCCGAGGTTCATCAGCGCCTTGTTCGCATTGTAGCGCAGGAACTTCTTGACGTCCTCGGTGAGGCCGACCTCGTCGTAGAGGTCCTGGGTGTAGTCGACCTCGTTGTCGTACAGCTCGAACAGCAGCTCGAAGGTGTAGTTCTTCAGCTCGTCGCGCTCGGCCTGGCTGACCAGTTCCAGACCCTTCTGGTACTTGTAGCCGATGTAGTAGCCGTGCACGGCCTCGTCGCGGATGATCAGCCTGATCAGGTCGGCGGTGTTGGTGAGCTTGGCCCGCGAGGACCAGTACATCGGCAGGTAGAAGCCCGAGTAGAAGAGGAAGCTCTCCAGCAGCGTCGAGGCGACCTTGCGCTTGAGCGGATCGTCGCCGTTGTAGTACTCGAGCACGATCTCGGCTTTGCGCTGCAGGTTGCGGTTCTCCTCCGACCAGCGGAACGCGTCGTCGATCTCGCGGGTCGAGCACAGCGTGGAGAAGATCGAGCTGTAGCTCTTCGCGTGCACCGACTCCATGAACGCGATGTTGGTGTACACCGCCTCCTCGTGCGGGGTGAGCGCGTCCGGGATGAGGCTGACCGCGCCGACCGTGCCCTGAATGGTGTCCAGCAGCGTGAGGCCGGTGAAGACCCGCATGGTCAGCTGCTTTTCGTCGGCGGTCAACGTGCCCCACGAGGGGATGTCGTTGGACACCGGAACCTTCTCGGGCAGCCAGAAGTTGCCGGTGAGCCGGTCCCAGACCTCGGCATCCTTCTCGTCGGGCACCCGATTCCAGTTGATGGCCGATACCCGATCGATCAGTTTCATCCTGCCTCCACACCTTTCCCGAGCCCGTTGAGCAGCCACAGAGCTATCCCGGATTTGCTCCCTTGGACACTACTCCTTGGGGGTGACAAGTCCGCGTAGCACAAGACCTTGTGTCGCAGCGATGTACGTCACCGAGGCGAACAATGCCGGGGTCATCGCGTGCGGACCCTATTGTGCTGCACGCGGCCGCGATCGACCACATCGGTGCTGGCGCGCCGCCGATCGTTTGCCTGCGGTCTGCTGGATCTCCTGCGTCCTCGGTGTATCGACGCACCCGCCAGCTGCGACAGGTTTGCCGCGTCGCGACCCGCCCGCCCGACCCACCCGCCGACCTGCGCCGATTTCCCGTGCCGCGGGGATACGTTGAGCCGAATAGGTGTGCACGCGTTTCGGAAGGAGTGTGTGTTATGACCAGTCCCGGCCCCACCAAGACCGGCCCGGTGATCAGCGACATGACGATCTTCGCCGGCGTCCTGATCCTGCTCACCGGTTTGCTGCACCTGCTGACGGCCATCGCTGCGATCGCCGGACGCGATATCTTCGTCGTCTCCGAAGACCAGGTGTTCCTCATCGACGTGTCGACCTGGGGGTGGATCCACGTCGTCATCGCGGTGCTCATCCTGGTCGCGGGCTTCGGCATTGTCACGGGCAAGACCTGGGGCTACCTCGCAGGCATTGTGATGGCGGTGCTCAGCATTCTGGACAACTTCCTGTTCGCCCCGATCTACCCGTTCTGGTCCCTGGTCATCATCGCCATCGATGTCCTGGTGATCTGGGCCCTTGCCCGCCAGCTCGCCGCCGAATAGCACTGCGGGTCACCGAGTTTCATCCATCGAACGAATAGCCGACGCCCCACCACGCTGTGGTGGGGCGTCGGCGTCGGTACAACCAGCGGCTAACGCCTGCTGGCCCGGCGGTAGCCGATGGTTGCGGGGATGGCGAAGAGCACGATCGCGCTGATCGACCACACGAACGTGAGGGTGAGCGGACGAGCCAGCGGACCCTCCAGCGCCAGGGCCTTCATGGCGTCGACAGCCACCGACATGGGTTGGTTGCGGACCACCGGCTGGATCCAGGTGGGGTAGGCGGCCAGCGGGACGAAACCGGTGCTGAAGAACATCATCAGCGACGTCAGGATGGTGATCCCTTCCACCAGAGCGGCTTTGGCGTTGAACACGGCGAACGCGGTGACGATGGTCGCGAAGGCGAGGCCGAAAAGCACCGGGATAGCCAAGAATAGGAGTGTCGCGGGCACGCCCTGATGGAACCGGAATCCGAGCAGATAGCCGACGAGAAGGATGGCCAGCGTGCCTGCGAAGATGCGGCAGCCTTCGGCGACGATGCGCGAGGTGAGGCCGGACGCCCGGTGCACGGGCAGCACCCAGAAGCGGGCGAGCAGGCCCGCCTCCCGTTCCCGGCCGAGCAGCACGCCGCAGCCGACGGCGCCGGAGACCGCACCGGTGATGGTGACCATCGGCACCGAACCGTAGAGTGCGCTCTCGCCGGTGAACCGCCGGATCTGGCCGCCGACCACCGTTTCCAGCATGATCAGCAGCAGACACGGAATGATCAACGCTTCCAGCACGGTGATCGGATTGCGCACCCAGCGCAGCAACAGGCGTTGCGTCTGAATCGCCGTGTGCCGCACCAGCGCTGCGTAGGAGACCTCGGATTCGACGCGGGTGACGTCCCCGCGATCGGCAAGCAGTGTCATCATGCCCTCCCCGAATTCAACCGGATGGTCAGCGGAATGCACACGATGAGGATCGCGGCGATCCATGCCAGCGACGGACCGAGCAGCGACCACGTCACCTGGCCCGCGTTGCCCAGTGTGTCGCCCGCCAGTGCGCGCAAGCCGATCACGAACTGCGATACCGGCTGATTGCGCACGAACGGCTGTACCCAGGCCGGAAATTGGTGTGCCGGAGCCAGTCCGGTCGACAGCATGCCGAAGATCAAGGGCGGCAGCACCAGTGCCTGCGTGGTCGCCTCCGGGCTCCGCGACAGCGTGCCGATCACATCGGCGCCGAGCGTCAATGCGGTGCCGATGAGCATCGACAGCAGTAGGAAGGCGACGATGTGCGCGGTATCGAGATAGAACCGGAACCCGATGACGTAGCCGCAGATGATCGCCGAGCACAGCGACAACGCCAACCGGAAGATGTTGCCGGACATCCGCGCCGCGACGGGGACGAAACTGCCGATCGGCATCGACCCGAACCGCCGATTGAGTCCGGCCACCGAGTCGGTTGCCGAGCGGAACGCGGCCGAAATGGCGGTGAACGCGGCGGCCTGGAGTACGACGAGGGGCATCATGAACTGCGCGTAACTGCTGAAGCCGGTGCCCGCGAACGTCATCACCGTCTTCAGCGGAATGTAGAAGCCCGCGGTGAAGGTCGCGGGCGCGAGCAGCGAGGTGAGTACCTCACCGGTCTTGACCGAGGGCACGATCAGCCTGGTGGTGAGCACCCACCACTGTCGTGCGCGGGCAGGCGTGGCGCCGACATCGGCCAGCCAGGTGCCTGTCGTCATGAAACCGCCTCCACATCAGCAGCTTTCGAGTCCGCGCCGTCCGCGGAGGCGAGATGTCCGGTGAGCTGCAGGAACACGTCGTCCAGCGACGGCCTGCGCAACGCGATGTCGACCAGCTCCACGTGTGCTCCGTCCAGGCGGCGCAGCGCCTCCGCGAGTGTCTTCGCACCGTCCGGCGCTGGGATGGTGATGCGATCCGAGTCCGGCGTGAGCGCGGCGCGATTGTCTTCCGGCAGTAGCGAACCCAGTGCGCTGGCGATGACGGTCAGGTCCTTCAGATCCAGCGGCACCACCTCGCAGTAGCTGCCGCCGGTTCTGGATTTCAGTTCATCCGCGGTGCCCTGCGCGATCACCACGCCGTGGTCGATGACGATGATCCGGTCGCTCAGCGCGTCGGCCTCTTCCAGATACTGCGTGGTGAGCAGGGTGGTGATGCCCGCTTTTTTGAAGCTGCGCACCAGATCCCACACCCCTTGCCTGCTGCGCGGATCGAGCCCGGTGGTCGGTTCGTCGAGGAACACCACGTCCGGGCGCACGACGAGACCGCACGCGATGTCGATGCGCCGCCGCATGCCGCCCGAATAGGTGCCGACCCGGCGGCCCGCCGCGGCGACGAGGTCGAATTCGGTGAGCAGTTCGTCCGCGCGGGCACGAGCGGCGCGCTTGCGCAGACCCATCAGCCTGCCGAACATCACGAGATTCTCGTAGCCGCTGAGCATGTCGTCGAGCGCGGCGTACTGCCCGGTCAGCATGATGGATCGGCGCACCGCCGCCGGATCGGCGACGACGTCGTGCCCGGCGACCAGCGCCCGGCCGTGGTCGGGCGCGATGAGCGTCGACAAGATGTTCACCATGGTGGTCTTGCCTGCGCCGTTCGGGCCGAGGATGCCGAGGATTTCGCCCGGCGCGGCCGTGAAATCGACTCCGCGCAGCGCCTTTACGGCGCCGAACGACTTCTCGATTCCTTCGACCACAACTCCCTGATCGGCATTCATTGTTGTCCTTCCAGATGTTCGTCGACTATCCGCGCGATGGTCGGCAGCACGTGCGGTGCGGTCAGCTCGTTGTGCGTGACCTCGATGTCGTGGTTGATGACCGCGCCGGTCGCGTACGGCCGCCAGCCGTCCGGGCCGACGATGTCGGAGCTGTCCACGGTTGCGCTGAAATACAGCAGGTCACCGTCGAATACGGGGCGCTGGTAGCCCACTCGGGAGCGCGCCGCCGCGTTGTAGGACTCGGTCAGTCGCTCGATCATGTCCGCGTCGACGATCGGCACACCGCCGAGCCGGTCGCGGATGAGGTCGGCCGCCTGGCTCGCGGTGGCGTCGGCGGGCACATCGTGGATCCCGAAGATCGCGCCGAAGCTGTTGACGAAAGCCCCCGCGGTGAGGTGCTCGACGTCGGCGCTGTCGACATCGGCGGTATCGGAATCCAGCAGGGCGACAAGGCCGACCCGCTGGCCGTCCGCCTGCAGTCTGGCCGCGATCGCGTGCGCGATCAGCCCGCCGAACGACCAGCCGAGCAGGTGGTACGGGCCGGAGGGCTGGAGCAGGCGAATCTCGCGGACGTACCGCTCAGCGAACTCTTCGATGGAGCGCAGGGACGGTTCCCGACCGCTGAGATCGGGTGCCTGCATGGCGAAGATCGGCCGCCCCTGCCGCAGCACCTGCGCGAATCCCAGGTAACTCCAGGAGATTCCGGAGGACGGGTGGATGCAGAACAGCGCGGGCTCGGTGCCGCCGTGCCGGATCGGCAACACCACGTCCAGCCCGAGGGTGGCTTCCGGCGCGAATGCTTGACGGTCGGCGGCGATCTCCGCCGCCTCCTCGGCCGCCGCGAGCTGCGCGGCCGGTGAATGCGCGAATTCGGCTGCCGCACCGAGCACGTCGAGCCACAGACCCGCCAGCCCGGCGATGTCGGCGCGGTGCAGCAGCGTCTGCGGGAAGGTGAAGTCCGCACGCAGCCGACCGCCGACCACGGTCGTGGTCACCTCGAGCACCGACTGCACCGGGAGCTCGGGATCGCCTGCGGCCGACAGGTTGCCGAACAGGTCGGTCGGCGTCCATCCCAGGCCGTCGAGCCCGGCGGGAACATCGCCTGCGGTGGTCCCGCCGCGGTGGCGGAAGCTGATCTGTCCCGGCAGCACACCAGGTGCGCCCAGCTGTGCGGCCGTGTCCGGATTGAGGTAGCGCAGCAGGCCGAACCCGATCCCGTTGTCGGGCACCGCCCGTCGTTGCCGCTTCACCGCGCGGATCGCCGCGCCCATCGCCGGACCGCCGTGGAACGCCTCGTCGCTGTCGATCCGGTCCAGCTCGAGCCGCAGCGGATAGTTGGTCGCGAACGGGCCGATGGTGCGCGCCAGCGCGGCACCGGGGATCGCCTGCTCCGGTCGGCCGTGGCCTTCGAGCCGGAGCAACACGTCGGGACGCCGATCGCCGGATCGCTGTGCGCGCCACCGCAGCAGCGCGAGCGTGAGCGCGGTGAGCAGGATGTCGTCGGCCGCGCCTGCGAACCGAGTAGGCAGTTCGGTGAGGACTGCCGCGGTCACGTCTTCGGACACCTCACAGCGGACGGTGCGCAGCCTGCGCGCCTTGTCGATGACCGGGTCGAGCGCCCTGACACCGAGGGGCGGATCCGCGTGGGCGAGAACGCCCTGCCAATAGCCGAGTTCGAGAACTCGCTGCGCCGTGCGTGCTTCGTCGGTGAGCGCGTGTGCCCACCGGCGCATCGACGTGCCGGTCTCCGCGAGCACCGGGGTGTTCCCGACCGAGACCTGGGCCCAGGCGGCCAGCAGGTCCGGCAGCAGAATGCGCCAGGAGGCATCGTCGACCAGCAGCGGGTGCGCCAGCACCACGAGCAGGCCTGCCCTGGTCCGGCGTCCTGCATCGCCGATCGGGTCGAGCCAGAGGCACCGCAGCACAACGCCGTTCGCGGGATCGAGCCGGTGCGTCGCCGAATCCAGTTCGGCTGTCACGTATTCGCGCAGATCGACCGGGTCGGCCGCGGCATCGAACTCGATCCGGTGCACCAGCGCGCCGACGTCGACCGAGCCGGGCTCGCCCACCTGCAGTCGCCAGTCCAGCGCATCGTGGCGGGACAGCCGCGCCCGCAGCATGTCGTGCCGGTCGACCGCCGCCGCGACGGTGGCGATCACCTGGTCGTGTTCGATCCCGATCGGCAGCTCGAGCACTGCGGTCCGGGCCGGGTGCCTGCGGCCGCCACCCACGTCGATCAGCGACCGCATCATCGGCGTGAGCGGCAGTGCACCGATGCCGCCGCCCGGCAGCTCGGCCAGCGCCTCCACCGGACCGGCGACCGCCGCGGCCAGCGCGGCAACGGTGCGGTGCTCGAACACCTGCAGCGGTGTGCAGTCGATGCCGCGCTGCTTTGCCCGCGACACCAGCTGGATCGCGAGAATGCTGTCGCCGCCGAGGTCGAAGAACGAGGCATCGATGCCGACCTTGTCCAGGCCGAGCAGCTCGGCGATGATCTGCGCCAACGCCTCCTCCGTCGCCGTCCGCGGCGCCCGGTACTCGGTCTCCTCGGCGCTGAAATCCGGTGCAGGCAATGCTTTTCGGTCGAGCTTGCCCACCGCGGTGAGCGGGATCTCGTCCAGGACGACAAAGGCGGACGGGACCATATAGCCGGGCAAGGTCTCGGCGGCGGCCTCGCGCACCTGTGCCAGGTCGAGTTCGACGCTCGGCTTGCGCACCAGATAGGCCACCAATGCGGTCGAGCCCGCCGGTCCGGTGACACCGAGCGTCAGCGCGAAATCGACGCCGTCCAACTTGCCGAGGACCGCGTCGATCTCGCCGAGCTCGATCCGCTGACCGCGCACCTTGACCTGGAAATCGGTGCGGCCGAGGTATTCCAGCACCAGCCCGGGTTCCGCACCGGCCCGGCTTGCCGCACCGGAACCGTATGTCCAGCGCACGAGGTCACCCGTGCGATACATCCGTTCGCCCGGCGCGCCATAGGGATTCGCGACGAAGCGGCCCGCGGTGAGACCCGGCCTGGCATGGTAGCCACGCGCCAGCGCGTGCCCGGCGAGGAAGAGCTCACCGGCGACGCCGACCGGAACCGGCTGCAGCCTGCCGTCGAGCACCAGGGCGGCCGCACCGCGAATGGGCGGACCGAGAGTGACCGGCGTGCCCGGGCTCAGCGCGGAACCTGTTGCCACGACAGTGAACTCGGTGGGGCCGTACAGATTCACCATCCGCATGCCGCGCCGACCACGCCGCGGTGCGCACCACCGGTCGATGAGCTCGGCGCCGACCGCCTCGCCGCCGACGGCGAGCACCTGCACACCCGAGACCTCGGCCGGATCGATCGTGGCGAGCGCGGACGGGGTGATCATCACGTGGGTGACCTGCTCCGCGTCGATCAGCTCGGCGAGCGCGCTGCCGCCGAACACCTCCGGCGGCGACACGACCGACGCGCCGCCCCACCCGAACGCCATCAGCGCCTCGAGTATCGACGCGTCGAAACTCGGTGAGGCAACGTGCAATACCCGGGACTCCTCGCCCAGATCGAGCAGATCACCCTGCGCGGCAACGAAATCGGCGATGCCGCGGTGGGAGACGGCGACGCCCTTCGGCGTGCCGGTGGAGCCGGAGGTGTAGATGAGCCAGGCCGGGTTGTCCAGCCGAATCGGCCTGGGCAACTCGCGTTCCCGCAGCGGGCGTGCGCTCGCGGTAGACCAGTGCAGGACGAAATGCGGGTCGTCGAGCACTAGCCACCGGGTGCTGTCCGGCAGCATCGGGCGGTAGGCGCTCATGGTGAGACCGACGCGGGCCGAGGAGTCGGTCAGCATGTGATCGATCCGCTCGATCGGGTGCTTCGGGTCGACCGGAAGGAAGGCCGCGCCGATCTTCGCCGCCGCCCACATACCGGTGAGCAGATCCGGCGAACGCGGCAGGCCGAGGGCGACCACGGTTTCCGGGCCCGCGCCTGCGCCGAGCAGCAGCCGTGCCAGGCGATTGGCGTGCGCGTCGAGTTCCCGATAGGTCGTGGTGTCGCCCGCGGCGACCAGAGCAGGCCGATCCGGATACCGGGCGACGGTCGCGGCGAGCAGCGCGGGCAGCGTTGTCGTTCCGACACTGTCGAGGCCGTGCACCGGGATCAGCGCCGCGCGCTCGCGCTCGTCGAGGATGTCGATGTCGGCCAGCCGCACGTCGGGCGCGGCGAGCACGGTCGCGAGCACGCGGCGCCAGCGGGTGGCGTACGACGTCACCGTCGCCTCGTCGAACAGGTCGGTCGCGTAGGTCAATACGCAGGCCAGCCCGGCGGGGCCCGTCTCGTCGAAGCGCTCCCGCAGGTCGAACGTCAGGTCGAATTGCGAAGCGCGCCGGTCGAAGTCCTCCACCTCGATCCGCAAGCCGGGCAGCTCGAGCACCGGCTCGACGAAGTTCTGCAGCGACAGCGACACCTGGAACAGCGGATGATGCGCCGTGGACCTGGCCGGATTCAACGCCTGCACGAGTCGTTCGAAGGACACGTCGGTGGCCGCGAACGCGTCGAGATCGGCCGAGCGGACCGCGGTGAGGAAGTCGGCGAAGCTGGCACCGGGATCGACCTGTGTGCGCAAGGCGAGCGTATTGACGAACATGCCGACGAGGTCGTCCAGCGCCGCATGGCCACGCCCGGCCACCGGCGTGCCGACGACCACGTCGTCGGTGCCGCCGAGGCGGGCCAGCAGCACGGCGAGCGTCGCGTGCACGACCATGAACAGGCTGACCTGCCTGGCCGCCGCGAATTCCACCATGGCACGGTGCAGTTCGGCGTCGATGGCGAACTCGACGTCGGCGCTGCGCATCGACTGCACGGCGGGTCGCGGCCGGTCCGCGGGCAGCTCCAGGACGTCGGGTGCACCGGCGAGCGTGTCGGTCCAGTACCGAATCTGCTTGGCCGCCAGTGAATCCGGGTCGGACTCGGCGCCGAGCAGCTCCCGATGCCACAGCGCGAAGTCGGCGTACTGGACCGGCAGTGGAACCCGGGTGGTGTCCGCGCCTGCCGCGCGCTCCGAATACGCGGCAACCAGATCGGTGGCCAACGGCGCCATCGACGCGCCGTCGGCGCTGATGTGGTGCACCACGAGCACGACGACGTGCACGGCGGGCGCATCGACCGCCGCCGGCCGGAACAACCCGACCCGCAGCGGCGGCTCCTTGCTGATGTCGAAGCCCTTGCCGGTCAACAGGTTGAGCTGCTCCCGCAGTGTCGCGCCGTCCTCGGTCGGCACGACCGTCAGTGCGGGCGCGGCCATCTCGGTGGCGACGATGACCTGTCGGGGCCCGTCGGCGTCGGCGGGGTAGATGGTGCGCAAACTCTCGTGCCTGGCGACCACGTCGGCCAGCGCCGCGCGCATGGCCTCGACATCCAGATCGCCGGTGAGCCGCAACGCCACCGCGATGTTGTACGCGGGCGAGCCGGGATCGAGCCGGTTGAGCACCCACATGCGCTGCTGCGCGGGGGAGAGCGGAATGCGGTCCGGCCGGATCCGCGGCGCCGGGGCGAAGCTGCCAGGCACTATATCGACGGAGGGGACCACTCGGGCTGACAGCTGCGCGATGGTTGGCGCGTCGAACAGGTCACGCAACGCGATGGTCGCGCCGAGCGTCGAATTGACCCTGGCGACAACCTTGGTCGCGCTCAGCGAATTGCCGCCGAGCTCGAAGAACGACGCATCGACGCTGACCCGCCCCTGCCCGAGCACGTCGCTGAACACCGCGGCGACCGCCTGCTCCACCGGTGTCCGCGGCGCCAGGTACGGCCGGTGCGTCTCCGAGAAGTCCGGCACCGGAAGTGCTTTGCGGTCCAGCTTGCCGACCGGGGTGAGCGGAATCGTGTCGAGCACCACCAGGTAGCTCGGCACCATGTACCCGGGCAGCTCGGCGGCCACCCGCACCCGCAGCCGTTCGGTATCGAGCCGAACCCCTTCCGGTGGCAGCACATACGACACCAGCACGGTCGCGCCCGCAGGCCCGGCGCGGCCGATCGTCACCGCGTACTCGACCTCGTCGTCGCGCGACAGCACCGCATCGATCTCGCCGAGTTCGATGCGCAGCCCACGGATCTTCACCTGGAAGTCGCTGCGGCCCAGGTACTCCAGCTCGAGCTCGTCCGCGCGGCCGTGCACCCAGCGCACCATGTCGCCAGTCCGGTACATCCGCTCGCCGGGGACGCCGTACGGATCGGCGACGAACCGGCTCGCCGTCATCTCGAACCGATTGAAATAGCCACGCGCCAGCGCCGGCCCGGCCAGATACAGCTCGCCTGCGACGCCGACGGGTACCGGCCGCAGCCAGGTGTCGAGCACCATGGTCGCCGCGCCACGCACCGGGCCGCCGATCGTGATCGGCTCGCCGGCAACGAGTTCGGCCGGACCGGTCGCCCAGATGCTGAACTCGGTCGGCCCGTAGAGGTTCACCATCCGCCGCCCCGGCGCCCAGCGTTCGATCAGCTCCGGGGTGGCGGCCTCACCGGCCACCGAGAGCACCCGCAGATCGTCGAGGTCGGTGGGCTCCATGGTGGCCAGCGCGGACGGGGTGATCACCGCGTGGGTCACCCGCTCGGCGCGCAGCAGTCGCTCCAACTCGGTGCCGCCGTACACATCCGGCGGCGAGACCACCAGCCTGCCGCCCGCGCCGTGCGCGGTCAGCAGCTCGAACACCGAGGCGTCGAAGCTCGGCGAGGCCACCTGCAGCGCACTCGACGTCTCGTCCAGGTCGAGCGTTTCCCGTTGCGTGGAAACGAGATTGGCGACGCCGCGATGGCTGAGCAGCACCGCCTTCGGCTTGCCGGTCGAGCCGGAGGTGTAGATCAGATACGCCGTCTGGTCGATGTCGATCGGCCCACCGCGTTCCGCGTCGGTGATGGGCGCGTCGGAGACCGTCATGACCCGGCGGATGGTGTTGAGGTCGTCGAGCAGCAGCCAGTCGATGGTGCCTGGCAGCGTCTCGCCGAACGCGGTGACCGTCACGCCGATCGGCGCCTTGGAGTCGGTGAGCATGTGCTCGATGCGCTCGACCGGATAGTTCGGGTCGAGCGGCGCGAAGGCCGCGCCGGACTTGGCCAGCGCCCACACCGCCACCACCGATTCCAGCGACCGGGTGAGCGCGAGCACCACGAACACCTCGCGCCCGACACCCCGTTTCAGCAGCACCCTGGCGAAGCGATTGGACCACGCGTCGAGTTCGCGGTAGCTCATGGTGAGGTCGCCCGCGCTGACCGCGATCCCTTCACCGCCGAGTTGTGCACCCGCAGCAAGGATCTCGGGCAGCGTGCGCAGCGGCAGCGACGCCGCGCCGTGCACCGGCAGCAGCGTGGCGCGTTCGGCGTCGTCGCAGTACTGCAGCTGAGAGACCAGCGCGCGCGGGTTGTCGGCGAGCTGGGTCAGCAGCCGCACGAAGCGGTCGAGCAGCGGCTGTGCCGCAGCGGGATCGAGCTGATCGGCCATGAATTTCAGGCTGATCCGGAGGGTGTCGTTGCCGTTGCTGCCGCGCAACGGAATGACCATGAGGTTCAACGGATACGGCGTCGCGTCGGTGCCTTCGACATCGATCACCCGCATGCCCGCGATGTCGAGCGCCTGCGAGAGCGCCTCGCGGTCGATCGGATAGGACTCGAAAACGGTGAGGGTGTCGAAGAGTTCGGCGAGTCCGACCGCCTGGTGGATGGCGGCGAGACCGACATGCTGATGATCGAGCAGCCGCGCCTGTTCGGCCTGCACGCGGGCGAGCAGGTCGACTACCTTCTCGGCCGGGTCGAGCCGCACCCGCACCGGCAGGGTGTTGATGAACAGGCCGACCATTTCTTCGACGCCTGCGAGCTCAGGCGGCCTGCCGGAGACGGTGCCGCCGAACACCACATCGGTCCGGCCGGTGAGCATCGCGAGCAGCATGGCCCATGCCGCCTGCACCAGCGTGTTGACGGTGGCGCCGGATTCGCGTGCCGCGGCCTCCAAGCGGGCGACGGCGTCGGCGGACAGCTCGGTCGACAGCATGCCGGTTTCGGTCGACTCGATGCCTGCCAGGCTCGGCACCGCGCGGGTCGGGGTGTCGATGCCTGCCAGCGATTCCGTCCATGCGGCAAGGGATTCGGCGTCGTTCTGCTCGGCCAGCCAGGACAGGAACTCGCGGTAGGAATGCGCGGGCGGCAGCGCGGACGCGTCGCCCGAGGTGACGTACAGCGTCAGCAGCTCGCGCACCAGCAGCGGCGTCGACCAACCGTCGAGCACCAGATGGTGATTGGTGAGCAGGAACCGATACGCGTCGGCCTCGGTCCTGACCAGGGTGAAGCGGATCAGCGGCGGGCGGGTGAGGTCGAACCGCGTTCGCGCGTCGAGCGCGATCACCCGGTCCAGCTCACGCCGGCGCTCCTCGGGATCCTGGATGCTGGTCAGATCGATGTCCTGCCAGTGGATCTCGGCGTCGGCGAGCACGAGCTGGCGCGGGCCGTCGTCGGTCTCCACGAAGGCGACCCGGAGGTTCTCGTGCCGCGAAACCAATGCCGCTGCGGCGGTACGCAACCGGCTCGCGTCGACGGTGCCCGCCAGGGTGAGCAGTGACTGCACCGTATAACCGTCGGCGGTGTCGGAGTCGTACAGCGCGTGGAACAACAGCCCGTACTGCAACGGCGAGAGCGGCCATACGTCAGCGAGATTCGGATAACCGCGCTCCCAGGTCTCGATCTGCGGCTGTGTCACCGGAACGAGTGCGAAGTCGGACGGCGTTCGCCCGCCCGCGCCCGCGGTCTCGGCGTGCGCGGCCAGCGCCCGCAGCGCCTCGTGCCAGAGCTCGGCGAGCCGATCGACATCGGCCGCGTCGAGCAGCCGGGTGGCGTAGGCCCAGGTGACCTCGAGCCCGGCATCGGTCAGCACGGCGTTGATGTCGACGACGGCGGCCAGCGGCGCCCGATCGTCTTGCGTGGACGCGAAGCGTTGCGGCAGCCATGGTCCGGTGTCCGCGCCGGTCGTCGCCCGGCCCAGGTAGTTGAAGCTGAGCTGCGGGGTCGGCCCGCCCGCGAGTGCCGCGCCGGTGCTCGCGTCCAGGTAGCGCAGCATGCCGAAGCCGACGCCCTTGTCGGGCACCGCCCTGAGCTGTTCCTTCGCGGTCTTGATCGCGGCGCCCGCCGCGGCGCCGCCTGCGAACGCCTCGGCCAGGTCGATCCCGGTCAGGTCGACGGCCACCGGATAGACGCTGGTGAACCAGCCTGCCGTGCGCGCGACGTCGGCGCCGGGCACGATCGCGTCCATGCGCCCGTGCCCTTCCAGGGTGAACAGCGTCGCGAAGCGACTCCGTGAGGGGTGGTGGTCGGGCGACGGGTGGGCCAACGTCGCCGTCCGGCCCCGCCACCGGCTCACCGCCATGGCGAGCGCAGCGAGCAGCACATCGTCTGCGCTGCAATGGAATCGATCGGGTGCCGCGGTGAGCACGGTGTGCGCCAGCTCGGTGGCGATCCGAGTCTCCCGCTGCGCCATGGTCGCCACGACATCGAGCGCGGGATCGAGCGGACCCGCACCGAGCGCCGGGTCCGGTGTTGCCAGGATGCGTTGCCAGAGCGCCAGTTCGGCGGTGCGCTCGCCGGCCTGCGCGGCCTGCCCGTGCGCCCAGCGCCGGAACGAGGTCCCCACCGGAGCGAGCGTGCCGCCGAACGCCGCGGTGGCCAGATCGGGCAGCAGGATGCGCCAGGTCACGCCGTCGGTCACCAGGTGGTGCAGGACGAGCCAGCAGACCGGGTCGGCGGCCGCGCGCTCGATCAGCACGAACCGCGCGACGACGCCCGCCGCGGGATCGAGCAGATCGGCGGCGTGCTGCAAAGCCTGTTCGGTGCTTACATCGACATCGGCGCCTGCGGTACGGACTTCGACCAAGCCGTCGGCATCGACCGAGCCGCGCTCGGCCACCTCCCACGTCCAGCCGTCCTCGGTGCGGCGCAGCGTCGACCGCAGCAGATCGTGCTGATCGATCAGCGCCTGCACGGCCGCGACCAGCTGCGACCGCGTCATGTCCGCGGGCAACCCGATCAGCACCGCCTGGCTGTACCTTTGCCAGGTCGGGCCCTGTGCCAGCATGGCGTGCACGATCGGGGTCAGCTCGACCCCGCCGACGCCGCCGCCGGGCAGCTCGTGCACGACCTGGGCGCGCACCTCGGTGGCGACGGCGGCCAACGCGGCAACGGTCTTGCGCTCGAACACATCTCGTGCGCTTAGCCCGATGCCCGCGGCCTTCGCCCGCGACACCAGCTGGATGGAAACGATGCTGTCGCCGCCGAG
The DNA here is from genome assembly GCF_001612685.1 of Nocardia altamirensis NBRC 108246. GTDB lineage: Bacteria > Actinomycetota > Actinomycetes > Mycobacteriales > Mycobacteriaceae > Nocardia > Nocardia altamirensis. The sequence continues at coordinate 85,270 of NZ_BDAY01000034.1, read as the reverse complement.
CGCGAAGAAGCTCTCGTCGACGCCGACCGTCTCCAGCCCGAGCACCTCGGCGAACAGGGCGGCCAGCGCCGCTTCCTTCGGCGTGGACGGTGCACGGCTGACGATGGTGCGTGCGCCGAAATCCGGTGCGGGCAGTGCCTTGCGGTCGACCTTGCCGAGCGGCGTGAGCGGGATGCTGTCCAGGATCATCACCACGGCGGGCACCATGTAGGCCGGAAGTGTCTCGCCTGCCGCCGCTTTCAACGCTTCCGGGTGGGCTTCTGCGCCCGGCTTCGGCAGCACGTAGGAGACCAATGCGGTGGCGCCGGAACCGGTCTCGGCGCCGAGGGTGATCGCGAAGTCGACCTCGGGCTGGCGCTGCAGCGCCGCGTCGATCTCGCCGAGCTCGATGCGAAACCCGCGCACCTTCACCTGGAAGTCGCTGCGCCCCTGGTATTCCAGCTCGAGCCGATCGTGGTGCGTGCTCCACCGCACCAGGTCGCCGGTGCGGTACATCCGCGCACCGGCCTGGTAGGGGTTGGCGACGAAACGGCCCGCCGTGAGCCCGTTGCGCTGGTGGTACCCGCGCGCGAGCCCGGGGCCCGCGAGATACAGCTCGCCGACCGTGCCCGGCGGGACCGGACGCAACCACGGATCGAGCACCACCGCGGTGACGCCGCGCACCAGGCTGCCGATGGTGACCGGCGCGCCGGGGACGAGCGCCGCACTCAACGTCGTGGTCACCGTGGTTTCGGTGGGGCCGTAGCCGTTCAGCAGCGTGCGGCCCGACCACTTCGCCACCAGTTCGGGCGGGCAGGCGTCGCCGCCGACGATCACCGTGCGCAGGTCGGGCAGCGTGGCCGGATCCAGCGAACCGACCACCGTCGGCGTCACATTGAGATGAGTGACGCGATGCGCGCGCAGCACCTGCGCCATCTCCTCGCCCGCATACGCCGAGGGCGGTACCACCGCGAGCGTCGCGCCTGCGGCGAGAGTTACCAGGATCTCCTCGACCGAGATGTCGAAGCTGGGCGAGACCGCATGTGCCACTACGGAATCGGCGTGCACCCCGAAGCCGGCGCCGGAGCCGGTCGCCAGGTTCGCGAGGCCGCGATGCGCGACGGCCACGCCCTTGGGCAGGCCGGTCGATCCCGAGGTGTAGATGATGTACGCGACCTGATCCAGGTGCAGCGCGGTGGGCCGCTCGGCGGCGGTGATGGCCGCCGTCTTCCGTGCGCCGACCCGCCGCTCGGTCGCGTTGTCGTCGAGGATCAACCACTCCACCCGGTCCGGCAACGACTTTCGCGCCGCCGCGACGGTCACACCGGCGACGACACCGCTGTCGCCGATCATGTGCTCGATCCGGTCGGCCGGATAGGTGGGATCGATCGGCACGAACGCCGCACCGGTCTTGGCCACCGCGATCATCGCGAGCACCGACTCGGCGGATCGGGGGATCGAGATCGCCACCGTGCGTTCCGGTCCGGCGCCCGCCGCCAGCAGCACCCTGGCCAGCTGGTTGGTGTACGCGTCGACCTGTCGATAGGTCAGCGACACCGACTCGGCCTTGATCGCGACCGCGTCGGGCGCGAGTGCCGCACCGGCCGTGAGGATGTCGGGCAACGTCTGCGCGGCGACACCGGCGGGCCCACGCGCGGGCACCAGGAGCGCCTGCTCGTCCGCGGACACCACCGGCACCGTCGACAGCGCCGCTTGCGGTCCCGCGGCGAGGAATTCGTGCAGGAACAACAGGAATCGCCGATGGTGCGCCGCCAATTCCGCGTCGCTGTACAGGTTTCCGTTGGCCTGGAAGTCGATGTGGGTGCTCTCGCCACCCACCCCCGGGTACAGATTGACGAACAAGTCGTCGATCAACCCCGAGGTGAGCACGTGCAGTCGCCCGGTCACCGCGCCGAGTTGAATCCTGGTGTCCACCATCATCAGGTTCACCGACGGCCCGAACGACGCCGCCTCGTCCATCGCCCAGCCCAGATCGCGGACGATGTCCTCCTGCCGGTAGCGCTGCCGCCGCAGCGCGCCGGTCAGTTCGCCCTGCGCGGCGTGGATCACGTCGCCGACGGTCGTGCTCGGCGTCAATCGCAGCCGCAGCGGAACGACATTGGCGATCATCCCGCCGGAACGCCGCAGAATCGCCGTGGTGCGCGCCGAAACCGGAAGGCTCAGAATCACTTCAGGCGCACCCGTCATCGCGGCGAGATACGCGCCGAAGGCCGCGACCACGGTCGGCGCGACACCCGACGACGCCGCCTTCGCGACGGCATCGAGCAGCACCGCGGTCTCCTGCGGGAGGGCGCCGGCGACCCGGCTCGGGTGCGCGTCGACATCGGCGCTGCGCCCGGCCAGGCTCACCGGATCGGCCATCCCGTCCAGGTGCGCCATCCAGTGCTCGCGATCGGCGCCGAAGCGATCGGAATTGCGGTACGCCAGATCGGCCTCGACGATCTTGCGCAGATCCTCGGCCTTGGCGGCAGGCGGCTCCTTGCCCTCGATAACGGCGTTATAGATCTCGCCGGTGCGCTGCACCACGGTCAGCGCGCCCATGCCGTCCAGCACGATGTGGTGGATGCGGGAGTACCAGAACCAACGGTCCTCGGCGATCCGCAGCATCGTCACCCGCACCAGCCGATCCCTGGTGAGCTCCAGCGGCGCTTCGTACTCCGCGCGCATCCACGCGTGCGCGGCGGCCTCCGGATCGCGCTCGCCGCGAAAGTCCACCGTGTTCAGGCTGTCGTCCAGCGTGGTGTCCACGAACTGATACGGATGACCGTCGATTTCCAGCAACCGCAGATATCCCGTGCCGAACTCGCGCCCCGCCTGGCGTGCCGCCTGTGCCAGCAGATCGAGGTCGACCGGGCCGCTCAACTCGACGTACTGTGCGATGGATATCGGGGTGTCGCCCGCGATGTGCTGGGCGAACCAGATCCCGCGTTGGGCCGCCGACAGCGCGAAGGCGCCCTCGGGCAGACCGGCACCGGTCTCGATCGGCGAGGGGGAAGGCTGTTGCATGAAGAGTCCTACATTCTTACCGCCCGCGGCACGCGGAAATGACGCCGCTGGCCAGCGCGATAGTGGTAGCACCTGCCGCACAGCTCGCGACAGATTTCATTCTGAACCGATGACGTGTGCGCCGACGGGGTTTGCCGACATGCGTGCTCGGACATGCCGATAGGCGCGCCCGAACGTCATACGTTCGGGCGCGCCTCGAGGTTCACGCGGATTTCGGCAGCAGGTACTCGTCGTTGCTCAGCGGTGCGTCGGAGCCGGCGAGGTAGCGCTGCAGGGTCGAGCGATCGTCCAGCACCAGCCAGTCGATCTGGTCGGTGAGGTCGGCGCGGCGCGCCTTGGTCGTCACGCCGAGCGTGGTGCCGAGCGCGAACATGCCGTCGGTCGCGACCGGTACCGGGGTGCCGCCGACCTTGACGATGGCGCGTTCGGCGACCACCGACTCGATGTCATCGGAGATCGCGAGCGCGACCCTGGTGTCGAGGTTGGCGCCGATCTGCAGCAACAGCCGGGCAAGCCGGTTGGACCAGCGGTCGAGTTCGGCGTAGGTGAGGACACAGTCGGCGGTGGAGACGACGACCGCGTTCGGATCGACCTCGGCCACGGCCTGCGCGAGCGGCAGCATGCGGAGGTTGTCGGCGAGCGAAGCGGTCTTGGTGTCCATGGTGTCGTCCTCGAGTCTCGTGTAGAGGTTTCTTGCGTACCTCTAATCTGCTCGACTGGACGAGACTTCGACAGCAACCCAAGCGCTGGTCGAGCTACCTCCGAGGGTGGGGAAATCTCCACCTCGGGTGGCACCCCGGTATGAGATTCGGTCCGGTATGAGATTCAGTCCGTGACGAATCCGTTGAGCGTGCCGGTCAGATCGGTCAGCAAGGCGCGGGCAGCGGTGAGGCCGTTGCCGTGCCAGACCGTGTCGTCGACGGCGAAGACCCGTTTGTCGCCCGCGGCGCCGAGGTCCTTCCACTGATCGGTGCGCATCACCGCCGCGCCGTGCTTCTTGCCCTCGTCTCCGGCAAGCAGCACGTAGATCAGGTCGCCTTCGACCTTGGTGGCGAAGTCGTCCGGCGTGACGTTGAACGAGGTGCCCCGCTGCGCCTGCGGGCGCTGCACACCCATGTCGCCGAGGATTTGGCCCGCGAAACTGTCGCTGCCCTGAACCTGGTCGGTGTCCGCGGTGAAGCGGATGAGCGAGGCCTGCGTCTGTTTCGCCGCCATCGCCATCCCCGCGTCGGCCGCCTCGGTGTGGTAGGCGTCCAGCACGGCGCCCGCGGCCTCGCGGCGGCCGAGACCCGCTGCGAGAGCGGTGAATTCGGCTTGCCAGCTGTTGCCTGCGCCGACCAGGACGGTGGGCGCGATCGCCCGGAGCGCCTCGAAACTCGCGGTGGCGGTGGGGATGTCGCCGAGGATGAGATCGGGGCGCAGTTCGGCGATCTTGGCCGGGTCCGGCTGGGCGGCCGAGCCGACGCCGGGGATCTTCAGCACGCCGGTGCCGAGGTAGGCGGGTTGCGGCCGGGAGCCGTCGAGGGTGACCGCGCCGACCACGCGTTCCCACAGGCCGACCGCGCAGGTCGCGTCCAATGCGGAGGTGGTGAGCACGACGATGCGCTGCGGATCCGCCGGTACCTCCGACACGCCCGACGCATGGGTGACGGTGCGCGTGCTGCCGCTGCCCGCATCGGGTGCACTGGGCAGCGGGCAGGCTTTGGCGGTGTCGCGCTCGAGTCCGACCACGCCTGCACCCGCGATGTTCGTGGTGGTCCGCACGATCGAGCCGGAGTCGTCGGCCGGAGTACTGCAGCCCGCCGCGACGACGGCGCCGCATAACGCCGCGACCATGCCGACCCGGCGCGCCACGCGGGCGGGGCCGGATCGAGGGGAGGCTGTGCGGTTCCGGGTGCGAACGAAGGCGCTCAGCGGCATGCGGGTGAGGGTACATGCGCGGGCGGGCAACACAGGGACGTGCCCGCCGAGTCGCTCAGTCCTCGTCACCGCCGATGCTGAAACGGGCACCAGTCGCCCGCGCGGTCGGCGCACCCGCATCGACGGCATAGGATCAGGCCCGACCAACGAAATACGACACAGAGTAGGACCCGTGCGGGTTGCTGCGGCAGCACGGTTTACGATTCCAGAAGCGCAAGCGAACTGTCGTCTGTTCCGACACGGGGACGGATGCAAGCAGCGGAGCCTGCGGAGCGACCTAAAGGCACCTTCAGGAGGATCAGTGACTGCCGTAGAGCCCCAGCCAGTCCCTCAGTTGGAAGCGACTCGGCCGTATCCGGCGCGGACCGGGCCGAAGGGTTCTTATCTCTACAAGATGGTCACGACCACCGACCCCAAGGTCCTCGGCACCATGTACCTGGTGACCGCGATGAGCTTCTTCCTCGTCGGTGGTCTGATGGCGCTGCTGATGCGTGCCGAGCTGGCGCGGCCCGGCCTGCAGTTCCTTTCGCCGGAACAGTTCAACCAGCTGTTCACCATGCACGGCACCATCATGCTGCTGTTCTACGCGACCGCGATCGTGTTCGGCTTCGCCAACATCGTGCTCCCGCTGCAGATCGGCGCACCTGACGTCGCCTTCCCGCGCCTGAACGCGTTCAGCTACTGGCTGTACCTGTTCGGCGGCTCGATGGCGACCGCGGGCTTCATCACCCCCGGTGGCGCCGCCGACTTCGGCTGGACCGCCTACACCCCGCTCACCGACATCCTGCACTCGCCCGGCGTCGGCGCCGACCTGTGGATCCTCGGCCTCGCCGTCTCCGGCCTCGGCACCATCCTCGGTGGCGTCAACATGCTCACCACGGTCGTCTGCCTGCGTGCACCGGGCATGACCATGTTCCGGATGCCGATCTTCACCTGGAACATCGCCGTCACCAGCGTGCTTGTCCTGCTTGCCTTCCCGCTGCTCACCGCGGCGCTGTTCGGCCTCGCCTACGACCGGCACCTCGGCGGCCACATCTACGACCCGGCCACCGGCGGCGTCCTGCTCTACCAGCACCTGTTCTGGTTCTTCGGCCACCCCGAGGTGTACATCATCGCGCTGCCGTTCTTCGGCATCGTGTCCGAGATCTTCCCGGTGTTCTCGCGCAAGCCGATCTTCGGCTACACCACGCTGGTCTACGCCACCCTCGGCATCGCCGCGCTGTCCATTGCGGTGTGGGCACACCACATGTACGCCACCGGCGCCGTGCTGCTGCCGTACTTCTCGTTCATGACCTTCCTCATCGCGGTCCCGACCGGTGTGAAGTTCTTCAACTGGATCGGCACCATGTGGCGCGGTCAGCTGACGTTCGAGACGCCGATGCTGTGGTCGATCGGCTTCCTGGTGACCTTCCTCTTCGGTGGTCTGTCCGGTGTCATCCTGGCCAGCCCGCCGCTGGACTTCCACGTGACCGACTCGTATTTCGTTGTCGCGCACTTCCACTACGTGCTCTTCGGCACCATCGTGTTCGCCACCTTCGCGGGCATCTACTTCTGGTTCCCGAAGATCACCGGGCGGATGATGGACGAGCGCCTCGGCAAGTGGCACTTCTGGGCGACCTTCGTCGGCTTCCACACCACCTTCCTGGTGCAGCACTGGGTTGGCGCCGAGGGCATGCCCCGCCGCTACGCCGACTACCTGCCGAGCGACGGCTTCACCACGCTGAACACCATCTCTACCATCGGCGCGTTCATCCTCGGCGCCTCGATGCTGCCGTTCGTGTGGAACGTCTTCAAGAGCTTCCGCTACGGCGAGGTCGTCACGGTGGATGATCCGTGGGGCTACGGCAATTCGCTGGAATGGGCGACCACCTGCCCGCCGCCGCGGCACAACTTCTACGAGCTGCCGCGGATCCGGTCCGAGCGCCCCGCGTTCGAACTGCACTACCCGCACATGGTCGAGCGGATGCGCGCCGAAGCGCACGTCGGCTGGGGCTCGGGCAAGCACTACAGCCACGAGGTCACCGAGGGCGCGACCGCGACAAAGTAGATTTACGACGACCGATGAGTGTGCACCTGCTGGTCCACAGCGGGTGCACACTCGTTTGTGCGGCGAAGTACACCCGTAGCGAAGCGACAATGAAGTCCAGGCCTGCGACGGAACACCTCTAACCTGGAGCACATCAGTTGGCCGACACCACAGTTCTCGTCACCGTCACCGGACCCGACCGTCCCGGTGTGACGTCCGTGCTCCTCGCGGCGATGTCGCGGCACCACGTGAGCCTGCTCGACGTCGAACAGGTCGTCATCCGCGGCAGGCTGACCCTCGGCGTGCTCGTCACCTGCCCAGGCGATGCGGAGTCGCTGCAGGAAGAGCTCGAAGAGGCGATGAACACCGTCGGCATGCATGTCGATGTCGAGGTCGACGCGGCGATCGGCAGGCAGCCGATGTCCACCCATGCGGTGGTGATCCTCGGTTCCCCGGTCACCGCGCACGCGTTCAGCTCGGTGTCGCGGCAGCTGGCCGCGCTCGGCGCCAACATCGACAGCATCCGCGGCATCGCCGACTACCCGGTCACCGGGATGGAGCTGCTGGTCACCGCGACCGACACCGGCGCGGACACCGACTCGCGGCTGCGCACGGCGCTGGCCGAGGTGGCGGTGGCCGAACAGGTCGACGTCGCGGTCGAGCGGGCCGGGCTGGCGCGAAGGGCCAAGCGGCTCATCGTGTTCGACGTCGACTCCACGCTCATCCAGGGTGAGGTGATCGAGATGCTCGCGGCGCACGCCGGTGTGGAGGACGAGGTCCGCAAGGTCACCGAGTCCGCCATGCGCGGCGAGATCGATTTCGCCGAATCGCTGCGCCAGCGGGTGGCGACGCTCGCCGGGTTGGACGAGTCGGTGATCGAGGAGGTGGCCGATCGGATCGAGCTGACCCCCGGAGCCAGGACCACGATCCGCACGCTGCGCAGGCTCGGGTTCCAGTGCGGTGTGGTCTCCGGTGGTTTCCGTCAGGTGATCGAGCCGCTGGCGCACGAACTGGAGCTTGACTTCATGCAGGCCAACACCTTGGAGATCAAGGGAGGCAAGCTGACAGGGCGGGTCGTCGGCGACATCGTCGACCGGGCCGCGAAGGCGACCGCGCTGCGCAAGTTCGCCGCCGAGGCGGGCGTGCCGATGGAGCAGACCGTCGCGGTCGGCGACGGCGCCAACGACATCGACATGCTCAATGCCGCCGGACTCGGAGTGGCGTTCAATGCCAAGCCCGCGCTGCGCGAGATCGCCGACGCGGCACTGTCGCACCCCTACCTCGACGCGGTGCTGTACATCCTCGGCGTCACCAGGCACGAGATCGAGGCCGCCGACGCGAACGACGGGTTGGTGCGCCGCGTCCCGCTGAGTTGACCCCGGTGTCGATGGCCGAGTCCAGACCGTGCCGTCGGTAGGCTGACGCCGACCATGATCGTCGGCGTGATCGGAGGGTACGGTGCGGAAATCTCTGCTGGTGTTGCTGCTCGGATTGACGGTTGTCGGATGTGGCAAGGACGATGCGTCCGGGTCGGGTTCGAGCTCATCTGCTGTGCCGACGACCGGCCCTGCGCCTGCCGCGGTCACGGTCACCGAGGCGGACAACGGTAAGGAACGGCGCCTCGAGACCGGGCAGTCGCTGGTGGTGACGTTGCCTGCGAACCCGTCCACCGGGTACTCGTGGCAGATCGCCGAGGTGGATGCCACTCTCGTTCGGACGCAAGGTGAACCGGAGTACAAGGCCGATCCCACGAAGCCGGTCATGCCGGGATCGGGCGGGACGTCGGTGTGGACCTTCGTCGGCGGCGCGCCCGGCGCGACCAAGCTGGTGATGAACTATCTGCGGCCGTGGGAGCAGGGTGTGGAACCCGCGCAGACGTTTTCGTTGACGATCAAGGTGGAGTGATGTCGAGCATCCCGGAATGTGGTGCCGGAGTCCGGGATGCCCGGGGGAGTGCGGTGCAGTCGAGCGAAGAAGGTACGGAGTCGGCGGAATTCGATATCGCCGGATTCCGGGTCAGGCACGCGGAGTTGGCGACCGGCTACGGCGGTGCGGGCGACCCCGACGATCCGGCCATGGTGCAGGCCATGCAGATCGTGCTGCACCTGCCCAAGGTGGACCCGCCGCCGCGCAGCGCCCTGCTCGCCGCGGCGGCCACCGCATCGGTCGCGCTGTGCTTGGGCGAGCGAGTCGGCCCCGACGGCGAGTGGTCGGCGCGCTACCTGGCCTGGAAGCGCTCGCGCATCCGCAAGGTGACCCGGCGTGCCCGCGGCGGCCAGTGGCTCGCCGCGAACGAGGTGGACGGCGTCACGGTGGAGGTGGACGGCGCGCAGGCGCGTGCCCTTGTCCCCGGACCGGTCGGCGCCATCGACCCGAGGATCCGGCGGTTGCAGATCGGCGGCACCGACCTCGAACCCGACGAGCCCGGCCCCGCCGATCCGGATCTGCCGGTGCTCTGGGTGAATTCGGGACTCGAGATGACCCTCGGCAAGGCGGCCGCGCAGGTCGGCCACGCCAGCATGTTGTTGGCGGGTGCGTTGCCGATGGAGCAGGCGTTGTACTGGGCGGAGCGCCGATTCTGCTGCTCGGTGCGGGAAGCCGACGCGCGCCAGTGGCGGGCGTTGACCGACGCGGTGGCCCGCGGCACGGCTGTCGCCGTACGCGACGCCGGGTTCACCGAAGTGGCGCCTGGTTCGATGACCGTGATCGCCGTGCAGGCCACATCCTGGTAACCCTGTCGTAAAAGCTTGCGGGGTTGCGGCGTTGCGCGGCCCGGATTGGGGTAAGACTCAAAGTAGGCCTCCACGCGGAGGCTCGTGGCCAAGGCAACGAGGCCTTGCTCGACCGAAGGGAAAGACCAGCTATGACCACGCTGCTGGTGATTCTCGCCCTGTGGGTATTTTTGTCGGTTCCGTTGGCCCTCTTGGTGGCCCGGGTGATGCGCAAGTCGGGCGCGGGCGATGATCAACGCCTCGAGTCCGACGGACGCGCCGACCAGCGCCTACGCGACTTGTTCGCGCCGGGCCGCAGGCACTGACCCACTCGACACGCGCCCCGCACCCTGCCCGCGTTGGCGGCCGGTCGTGCGGGTGGTCCAAGATGGACCGCGTGCCGCAACCGGATCCCGATCTGCTCATCGATTTCACCGACGTCACCGTCCGTCGCTCGGGCCACACGCTCGTCGGTCCCGTCACCTGGCAGGTGGAGCTCGACGAACGCTGGGTTGTCCTCGGGCCCAACGGCGCGGGCAAGACCTCCCTGCTTCGCATGGCCGCCGCCGAGATGCATCCGACCTCGGGCATCGCCCATCTGCTCGGCGAGATTCTCGGCAAGGTCGACGTCAGCGAACTCCGGCCGCGGATCGGTTTGTCGTCCGCCGCGGTGGCGGGCCGGGTGCCCAAGGACGAAAAGGTCAGCGACCTGGTCGTGTCGGCAGGCTATGCGGTGCTCGGCCGCTGGCGGGAACGTTACGACGACGTCGATACCGACCGCGCCATCGACATGCTGGAAAGCCTAGGTGCCGAACATCTTTCGGATCGCACCTACGGCACCCTGTCCGAGGGCGAGCGCAAGCGTGTCCTCATCGCTCGCGCCCTGATGACCGATCCTGAACTCCTGCTGCTCGACGAGCCTGCCGCGGGCCTCGACCTCGGTGGCCGCGAGGAACTGGTGGAGCGCCTCGGCGATCTGGCCGCCGATCCGGATGCTCCGGCCATCGTGCTGGTCACCCACCACGTCGAAGAGATCCCGCCCGGCTTCACCCACGGCATGCTCCTCAACGAGGGCGAGGTCATCGCCCAGGGGTTGCTCACCGACGTGGTCACCTCCGAAAACCTCAGCGACGCCTTCCGCCAGCAGATCGCCCTCGACCAAGTCGACGGCCGCTATTTCGCCCGCCGAGCACGTCGCGCGGGAAAGCACCGCACCCGCTGAGCTAGCACGATGCCGCCGGGTGCCTGGGTTCGGCGATCTCGCTGACCGAGCACACGCGGTGACGAGGTTCACCGAGCGCGGGTTATGGTGCTGGGGTGAGTGAGACAAAAGTGCAGGCGGGCTCTCAGCCTTCGGCGGTCAAGGACGCATCGACCGTGATGCTGGTGCGCGACAGCGCCGCGGGGCCGGAGATCTTTCTGCAGCGCCGGGTTGGCGCGATGGCGTTCGCCGCAGGAATGACCGTGTTCCCCGGCGGCGGCGTCGATCCGTCCGACGGCACCGCCGACATCGCCTGGGCAGGTCCCGAACCTGCTTGGTGGGCAGAGCGTTTCGCTACCACTGAACCGCGGGCCAAGGCGCTGGTCTGTGCGGCCGTGCGTGAGACCTTCGAGGAATGCGGTGTGCTGCTTGCCGGTCCGACCGCCGACTCGGTGGTCTCCGACACCGCCGAGTACCACGAGGCGCGCGGCAAGCTGGAACGTCGTGAGCTGTCTCTCGCCGCGTTCCTCGCCGCCGAGAACCTGGTGTTGCGCGCGGATCTGCTTCGGCCGTGGGCGAATTGGATCACGCCGGAGCTGGAGCCGCGGCGCTACGACACCAGGTTCTTCGTCGCGGTGCTGCCCGAGGGGCAGCTCGCCGACGGCGCGACCTCCGAGGCCGCCGAGGTGCACTGGCGTACCTCGGCCGAGGCGTTGGATCGGTGGCGGGCAGGCACCGACATCCTGCTGCCGCCGACCTGGTCGCAGCTGTACGCGTTGGGTGAATTCGCTTCCACCGCAGAGATTCTCGCCGCCGAGGCGGTCATCGAACCGATCATGCCGGTGGTCACGGGTGTCGACGGGCAGCAGCTGCTGACCTTCCCGGGCAACGTGCGCTACTTCGCGGATCTGCCGGATCAGAGCAAGCTCAGGGGATCTGTCCGCAAGTGAGTCCGCGGGCGGTTACCCGGTAGCGTGGCGTCCCATGGCCGAATTCGTGACCCTGGAGCTGCCGACGCCGCAGGCCGATCCTTCCGCTGCCGCGCGCCGCGTTGCCGTCCTCCGGATCGCCCGCCCGCCGATGAATCTGCTGAACGCACAGCTGGTGCGGGAGCTGGCGGAGGCGGCTGACTCGATCGCCGAGGATCCGACGGTGGCGGCGGTCGTGCTCTACGGCGACGAGCGGGTGTTCTCCGCGGGCGACGACCTGGCCGAGCTGGCCGAACTCGGCGCGGAGCAGGCGAGGGCGATGGCGGGCGATCTGCAACGTCACCTCGGCTGCCTGGCCAGGCTGCCGCAGCCGACGGTCGCGGCGATCAGTGGCTATTGCCTCGGCGGCGGCCTCGAGCTCGCGCTCGGCGCGGATCGGCGCATCATCGGCGACAACGTGAAGCTCGGCCTGCCGCAGATCAAGGCAGGTCTGATTCCGCTCGCAGGCATCCGTCGGCTTTCGCTGCTGATCGGTCCCGGCCCGGCCAAGGACCTCGTCTATACCGGCCGGTTCGTCGAGCCCGACGAGGCACGTGCGCTCGGACTGGTCGACGAGGTCGTCCCGCCCGACGACGTCTACACCGCGGCGCTTGCGTGGGCGCAGCGCTTCACCGACGGCCCTGCGCGAGCGCTGGCCGCCGCGAAGGCCGTTTTCGAGGCGGGCCCGCACGGCTTGGACCGTGCACAGACCGAATGGTCTGATCTGTTCACCAGCGAAGACCGTGTGTTCGGTCTCCATTCCTACCTGGCCGACGGCCCGGGCTCGGCAGCCTTCGTCGGCCGCTGATCCGGCGGCCGAAAGATCTCGTTCTGATCTCGGCCGAGGCGGCCTGAGCTGTGGGTTCGTCAAGATCACCTGGTCGGAACAGGTTCCAATACGGACGCTGGTCCAGGAGTGATCGCAATGCCTGGGCCGACAGCGGGCCGGGTCCCCACGTTTGGGTAGGCTTAGCCGCTATGACGGTACGCCCTGACGACCCCGCGCCGAACCCGCACGCCACCGAGGCCGAGGTCGAAGCAGCGCGCAAGGATACGAAGCTTGCCCAGGTGCTCTACCACGACTGGGAAGCGGAGACCTACGACGACAAGTGGTCGATTTCCTATGACGAGCGTTGCATCGAGTACGCCCGCGGTCGTTTCGACGCGGCCGTCGGCCCGGCACCGCTACCGTACGGTCGCGCCCTCGAATTGGGTTGCGGCACCGGCTTCTTCCTGCTGAACCTGATGCAGGGCGGCGTCGCCAAGACCGGCTCGGTCACCGACCTGTCGCCTGGCATGGTGAAGGTCGCGCTGCGCAACGCCGAGCACCTCGGCCTGGACGTCGACGGCCGGGTCGCCGACGCCGAGACCATCCCGTACGAGGACGACACCTTCGACCTCGTGGTCGGGCACGCGGTGCTGCACCACATCCCTGACGTCGAGCTGGCGCTGAAGGAATGCCTGCGCGTGCTCAAGCCGGGCGGCCGCTTCGTCTTCGCGGGCGAGCCGACCACCGCGGGCAACTTCTACGCGCGCTGGCTCGGCCGGATCACCTGGAAGGCCACCACCACCGTCACCAAGCTGCCCCAGCTCGCCGGCTGGCGGCGCCCGCAGCAGGAGCTGGACGAGTCCTCGCGGGCCGCGGCGCTCGAGGCGGTCGTCGACCTGCACACGTTCGATCCGAGCGATCTCGAGGGCATGGCACGGTCGGCAGGCGCCGTCGAGGTCAAGGCGACCACCGAAGAGTTCGCGGCCGCGCTGTGGGGCTGGCCGGTGCGCACCTTCGAGGCGGCCGTGCCGGACGAGAAGCTGACCATGGCTTACCGGATGACCATGTACCGGGCGTGGCTGCGGCTGAGCTGGTTGGACGAGAACGTGATGCGCCGGGTCGTGCCGCGTCAGTTCTTCTACAACGCGATGATCACCGGCGTGAAGCCGGGCAGTTCCGCCAAGTAGTGGGATACGGCTTCGGTCGCGCGGATGTCACCTTTCTCGGCAGTGCGGCGGGCCTTGCCGCACTGGCCGAGGTGGACCGGCTGGAGCTGACCCAGGCGACGCACCTGCGCGATCTGGAGCGGGTGCGTCGCGACAACGGTGCCGCGGCGGCGTGCCTCGTCGAGACCGTCCGGCTGCGGCGCAAGGCCGCGGCCAAGCTCGCCGGGGCGGGGGAGTGGCTGTTCACCGATGACGCCCTCCAGCAGGCGACACCGACAGCGGTGGCTCGTGGCCGCGCCGCCCGGTTGGCCGGGCGGGCGGTGCACGACGTGACGTGCTCGATCGGCGCGGAGCTCGTCGAGCTGGCGCGGGTGTGTCCCGCAGTACTCGGCAGCGACCTGGATGACGTGCGGCTCTCGATGGCCGCGCACAACCTCGACGGTAGCCGAAATGTGTTGCTGGCCAAGGCGGATGCCCTGGTTCCGGTGAGCAGGGACACGGTCGTCGTCGCCGATCCGGCGCGCAGGGCCGACGGCAGGCGCACGCACGATCCGGCGAAGCTGCAACCGCCGCTGCCCGATCTGCTGTCCGCCTATGCGGGCCGCGATCTCGTGGTGAAGTGTGCTCCCGGTATGGATTTCGACCGGCTCGACTGGTCCGGCGAGGTCGAGGTGGTCTCGCTCGACGGCGCGGTGCGCGAGGCGTGCCTGTGGTCGGCGGGGCTGACCGACTCGGCGATCAGTCGACGAGCCACCGTATTGTCTTCGGCCGGAACATCGTTCACGCTCACCGATGCCGACCCCGATGACATCCCCGAGCGGGCGCCTGGCACCTGGATCGTCGACCCCGACGGAGCGGTGGTCCGCTCCGGCCTTGTTCGTCACTACGCCGCGAAACACGGTCTCTGGCAACTGGACCCACGCATCGCCTACCTCACCGGTGACGCGGTGCCGCCGGGCACCCGCGGCTTCCGCATCGTCGAGCGGCTGGATTACCGCGAGAAGACACTGCGCGCGGCGCTGCGCCTGCGTGACTGCGGTCCACTGGAAATCCTGGTCCGCGGCGTCGACGTGGACCCGGACAAACTCCGGCGCACGCTCAAACCTCAAGGCACCCAGCCCTTCACGCTGGTGATCACCCGGATAGGGCGAACGCCGACGGCATTCCTCTGCACCGCGCAGGTGCACTGAGCTCGGACGGTGAGGTCAGCGTTCGGGCTTGAAGACGAACAGCTCGCCGATGCGCGTCGCGACCACGACTTCGCCCTTCGCGCCGATCGAGGTGCCGGTGGTGCTGCCGCGCGCGCCGGGCAGCACATCGGAGTCGATGGTGGCGCCGGTCTTGATGTCGAAGGTGATCAGGTTCAATCCTTCGCCGATCGCGGCGGTGGTGTACCCGGTGCCGCCCGCGGTCTGCACCGGGGTCCCGCGCAGGTCGAGATCCTTACGCTCCCAGACGGTTTCCACGGTGTCGCCGGTGTCGCGCAGCGCGAGCAGGTAGCCGTCGTCGCCGGACGGAATGATCAGCCCGTCGGT
Organism: Nocardia altamirensis NBRC 108246; assembly: GCF_001612685.1. Lineage (GTDB taxonomy): Bacteria > Actinomycetota > Actinomycetes > Mycobacteriales > Mycobacteriaceae > Nocardia > Nocardia altamirensis. The sequence goes on along the minus strand of NZ_BDAY01000034.1, from coordinate 69,968 downwards.
CGAGACCGAAATGCCGCCGCGCGGAGCCCATTCCAAGGGCCGCACCCATTTGGTCCGGCCGTCGGCGGTGTCGACCGCGATCAGGCGCTTGCTGTTGTCGCCGACATACACCGTCTTGCCGTCAGCGGACAGCGACGGGCTCGTCGCACTGCCGCCGGACAGCATCGCGGCGCTCCAGTCCTGCTGGATCTTCTTGTCCGCGTAGCGAAGTGCGACCAGCGTGGCGACGGGATCGCCCGGCTTCCATACCGTGACGAAAAAGCGCCCACTGGCCGCGTCGACCGCCGAGATGTTCGCGACCGGGCACTGCGGTTCGCCGGAAAGGCATTCGGCAAGGCCTTGCCCGGCGGCAGGCCAGGTGAGGTTCGGGTGATCGAGCGGATCGGGCTGGCCGAGCAGCTGCATCGAGGGGACGACGCGCTCGCCGGTCTGCCGGGACAACACGTCCACCTGACCGGTTTGGGTGACCGACAACAGGTTTCCGTCGCCGGTGAACTGCACCGAGACCGGCGTGCCTGCCACGCTGGTGCGCCAGCGCGGCTGCCCGAGGTAGTTGAAGGCGTTCACGCCGCCGACGTTGCCGCGATCGTCGCCGACATACACATTGGTGGCGCCGTCGACCGACGACGCGGCGCTGATAGCGCCCGGTCCGAGCTCGTTGCAGAAGCGCTTACGCCCGGTGGCCATCTGGAAGGAGAAGATCGTGCAGCCTGGCAGGTTCGTGGTGAGGAACATCTGCCCGTCCGGACCGATGGTCACCGGCTGCGCGATCGGTCCGCCGATCGGGCGCGACCAGCTCAACGCGACCTTCTTGGCGCCGGCGATCGGGCTGCTTCCGTCGTTGCGGGCGTCGTGGTGCGCGGCGGGCCAGCCCTTGCCAGGCCCGACGGCGATGTCGTCGACGTCGGTGCCGCAGCCGGTCAACGCCACCGCGCCGACCGCGACCAGCGCCGCCAATAGCCGGGTCCGGGACGATCGCCGCACGGAACTGGCCAGTACGCCGCCGCTTCGCACTTGCTGCACTCCTGTCGTCGTTTCCCAGCTCTAGGGCCACCCGGTTCGGGTGTACGCGTGTGGAATTGCCAGACGCCGCCCGCGGCGCGGTAGTCACTGTACGGGAGGGGTGCGCGGGGGAGGACGAGTCCTGCCGTTGTGGTGCCGGGCGGTTTGCCACCGTAGCCGGGCGTATCTTCGTCGGCATTGCGACCATCCCGGTCTGCGCAGGACCGCGCCGGGCGGCGTACTAGGCTCTTTCCCATCCCCACTTCGGTGGGTGACAGGCCTTAGACCACGACAGGAGATCCGTTCGTGACGAGCATGTGGGGCGCACCGTTGCGCTCGCGCTGGCGGGGATCGCGCCGCCGGGATCCGCAGCAGGCGCGCTTTCTGACCGCGGCGTCGCTGCGCTGGGTGCTCGCGAACAAGGCGTACACGCCCTGGTATCTGGTGCGCTACTACCGGCTGCTCAAGTTCCGGCTGGCCAACCCGCACATCGTGTTGCGCGGCATGGTCTTCCTCGGCAAGCGGGTCGAGGTGCACGCGACCCCCGAGCTCGGCCGGATGGAGATCGGTCGGTGGGTGCACATCGGTGACGGCAACGCCATCCGCTGCCACGAGGGTTCGCTGCGCATCGGCGACAAGGTGGTGTTCGGCAAGGACAACGTCGTCAACACCTACCTCGACATCGAGATCGGCGAGTCCACGTTGGTCGCCGACTGGTGCTACATCTGCGATTTCGACCACAAGATGGACGACATCACGCTGCCGATCAAGGATCAGGGCATCGTCAAGAGCCCGGTCCGCATCGGCCCCGACACCTGGATCGCCGCGAAGGTGACCGTGCTGCGGGAAACGCGCGTCGGCCGCGGCTGTGTGCTCGGCGCGCACGCGGTCGTCAAGGGCGAGATCCCGGATTACAGCATCGCGGTCGGCGCGCCTGCCAAGGTCGTGAAGAACCGCAAGGACGCCTGGGAGGCGAGCGCCGAGGAACGCGCGCAATACCTTGCGGCACTGGAAGATATCGAACGCAAGAAGAACGGCGCGGCCAAAACGGCATGAAGCGCTACGCGGCTCTGTTGCGCGGGATCGCCCCGAGCAACCCGAACATGGCCAACGACAAACTGCGTGGCGTGTTCGAAGGCCTCGGTTTCGAGAAGGTCGCCTCGGTGCTGGCGAGCGGCAATATCGTGTTCCGCGGCGCCGAGACCGACATCGGTGAGCTCGAGGACCGGATCCAGCAGGCGCTCATCAGTGAACTCGGCATCGCGGGCGGCACCATCCTGCGCACCGCCGAAGATCTGCAGGCGCTGCTCGACAGCGACCCGTTCCCCGGCCTTACCCACGGCCGCGGAACGTATCTCGTGGCCACGTTCCTGAAGGACGGCGCGCAAGCGCCGAAAAAGCTGCCGGACCAACCGGATCCGCTCACCCGCGTCGTCGGCTACGACAAGCCGTGCCGCGCTTTTCTTGCGGTGATCGACAACAGCGAACCCGGCAAGACCCCCGACTTCATGACCTGGCTCGACAAGACATACGGCAAGGACATCACCACGCGCACCTGGCTCACCGTCCAGCGCATCGTCAAGAAGATGGACGCCTAGCTTCGGCCGGAAACGGCTGTCCTACTTGGGATCTCGCTCCGGCAGCGGGCGTTCGACGATGTTGGGGCGGCCGAGCGGGTTGCGCACGCGGCGCTTGGCGGAGTGATAGACCTGAGCGGTTTCGGCGGCGACCACGTCCCAGGCGAAGTCGGCGGTGAGGCGTTCGCGCGCGGCGTAGGCGCGATCCTGGGCCGCGGCCGGATCGTCGAGGGTCGCACGGGCCGCCTCGACGAGGCCGTCGACGTCGGCGGGGGCGAAGGAGGCGCCGGTGACGCCGTCGATCACCGCTTCGCCGAGTCCGCCCGCGGTCGAGGTGATCAACGGGGTGCCCGCGGCGGCCGCCTCCAGCGCGACGATGCCGAAGGGCTCATAGCGGCTCGGCAGCACGATGGCGTCGGCGCCGTGCAGCCAGCCGAGCAGTTCGTCGTGATCGAGCTGGCCTGCGAAGTTCACCGCGCGGGCCACCCGATGCACCCTGGCCCGCTCGCGCAGCCACTCGAACTGCGTGCCGACACCGGCGATGGTGAGCGTGGTGCCTGGATGGGCGCGGCGGATGCGTGGCAGCGCGGCGATCGCGTCCTGCACACCCTTTTCGTATTCGAGCCTGCCGACATACAGCAGCCGCGGCGGGCCGGTGCGCGGCGAGCGCGGCCGAAAAGTCCAGGCGCCCACGTCGATTCCGTTGCGGATCACCGTCATCGGCACCCGCTCCGGCCCGTAGAGCCGCTCCACCTCGTCCTGCATCGAGCCCGAGCAGGTGATCAGCGCGTCGGATTCGTTGGCGAGCCACCACTCGACCGAATGCACCTGCCGGTTGACCTTGCCGGCGACCCAGCCGCTGTGCCTGCCCGCCTCGGTGGCGTGGATCGTCGACACCAGCGGCACGTCGTAGTACTCGGCCAGTGCGATGCCGGGATGGGCGACCAGCCAGTCGTGCGCGTGCACCACGTCCGGCACCCAGCCGTCACCGATGCCTGGCTTGCCGAGCGCAATGCCCGCCCGCACCATGGCGTGGCCCATGGCCAGCGTCCAGGCCAGCATGTCCTCGCCGAAATCGAAGACCGGCGGATCCTCCGCGACCGCGACCACCAGCACGCCCTCCGCGATGAAGGAGTGGGTGGGATGGGTCGAGGAGTCGGTGCCGGAGGGGCGACGGGCCAGCACGACCACCTCGTGGCCCGCCACGGCCAGCTCGGTGGCCAGGTGATGTACGTGCCTGCCCAGCCCGCCGACCACGACCGGCGGGTACTCCCACGACACCATCAAAATCTTCATGCATGTCCTTCTGCGGTGGACCGTAGAGCGGGGTCCGATCCTGGTGCGGCGTCAGGCGGGGATGCCGCCGCAAAGCTTCCTCCGGACCCGGCACGCGCGAGCCTGCGTGCGTCGACGCCGGGGAAGAGTCCGTCAGCTGACCCCCATCCTGCCGCCAACTGTTGTGCTTTGGCGACTTGGCCCGCTCCGACGGCGGCCGCGATCTCGCGTACCGCGTGCGCGTGCCGGTGCGCCCGGTCGCGAGCGTAGCCCGCCGCGGAGTCCTTGCTGACCATGAAGGCCCAGTCACTGGACACGGTGAGGATGGCCTCGCGCAGCAACTGGTCGGCGACGTGGTCGCGCAGCGCGGGCCCGCCGTCGGCGGCGCGCATCTTGTCGATCGTGTCGAGGGTCAGCCGCACGATGTCGTCGTTCAGTTCGACGAGGTCGCGCACCTGGTCGCCGGCCCAGACCCGCCAGTCCTTGCCCGACCCCCACGACGAGTCGGCCAACGGCACCGGTGTGCCCACGTAGCCGCGTTCGCGTGCGTCGGCCAGGGTGCCGACGGTGATGCCAGCCTCGGGCAGTGCCCGCAACACCTGGGCCAACCATTGCGGGCCCTCGTGCCACCAGTGACCGAACAATTCGGTGTCGAACGCGGCGACCACCAGCGCAGGCCTGCCGATCCGCTCGGATTCGCTGATCAGTCGCTCGCGCACCGTCGCGACGAAGTCGTCGACATCGCGCAGCACCGCGGCGGCCGCCAGCTCCGGGTCGTAGGGCGCCTTGTCCGGACCGGCGACGGTCTTGCCGGTGACACGCGCGGGCTTGAGACCGGTTGCGTGGTCGTAGTGATGAAAGTCACGGTAGGCGCTCTGGCCGGGGTAGCCGGATTTCGGCGACCAGACCCGATAGCTGACGTGCAGGTCGCGTCCGAAGGCGACGACATCGGACTCGCGCACCGGCCGCCCGAGGGTGCTGTCGCCGCGCAGCGCGGGTCCGTCGACCATGAAATGGCTCACACCCGCCGCGGCATAGCCGATTTCCATGCCGGGGGTGTAGCCGCATTCCGGCGCCCAGATGCCGGTGGGCGTGTGACCCCAGCGGTGCTGTGCGTCGTCCAGTCCCTCGGTGAGCTGGAACTGGCGCAGCCGCGGGTCGAGCAGCGGCTGGAACGGATGGGCGAGCGGGCCGCCGAGCAGTTCGATGGTGTCGGCGTCGACGAGTTCGCGCCAGACCGGCGCGGCGCCGTGCCGCCAGCGCTGCTCGAAGTCCGCCAAAGCCGCTGCGGCCAGCCGATGTTCGTGCCTGCCGAGGGTGAGGTTGCCGTTCATCGCTGCTTCGTCGGCGCGCAGCTGCCAGTTGCCGAGCCAGTGATGCATCCCGGCCAGCGAGTGCGGGTCGTCGAGCTGGGCCGCGAGCACCGGCGTGATGCCGAGGCTGAGCAGATGCGAACGGCCTTCGGCGGCAAGCGTTCTCAGCACCTCGGCGACCGGGAGGTAGGACGCCGCCCAGGACTGGTAGAGCCATTCCTCGCCGACCGGCCAGCGGCCGTGGTGCGCGAGCCAGGGCAGATGGGAGTGCAGAACCAGGGTGAACTGGCCGGGAACAGCCTTGTCGCTCAAGGCTTCACCGCGATGGCGACCAGGTCGAGGCTCGCATCGATGTCGTCGGCGATCAGCACGAAGTCGTCGATGGTGACCGCCGCGACGTCGGCGGTCAGCTCGGCGGGCCACGGCTCACCGGCCAACGCGCGTTCGATCTGTGCGTCGATGAACGATCCGCCGTGCTTGGCATCCAATGCCCGCAGTCCGGGGCCGTGGTGGACACCGATCATTTCCGCGACCTCGAAACCGGCTTCGACCAGCAGCTCGGTCAATTCGGCCGCGTTCAGTTCGCGGGTGTGGAACGGGTTGAGCGGGGTATCGCGGCCGGGGGAGAAGGTGATCCGGTTGGGCGTGCTGATCAGCAGCTTGCCGCCGGGACGCAAGACCCGCAGGCACTCCAGGAGGAACTGGCCTTGGTCCCAAAGATGTTCGATCACTTGGAAATTGACGACGACGTCGACCGAGGCGTCGTCGAGCGGCAGCGCGGCGAGGTTGCCCTGGATCATCTCCACTCGCGGGTAGCGGGCCCGCACGTGCTCGACCGCACCCGCGTCGTAGTCGACGCCGGTGACTTTGGTGGCGACGCCTGCGATCATGTCGGCGCCATAGCCCTCGCCGGATCCGGCTTCCAGTACGGTCTTTCCGGCGCAGTGGCCGAGCAGTCGGGCATAGGCGATCTCGTGCCTGCGGAACCAGTAGTTCTCCTCGGCGATGCCGGGGACGGTGCGCTCGCCGGTCAACGGCAGCGGCTCGACCGTGCCATCGGTCGCGTCGGATGCGCCGGACCGACCCGTCGGATCGTCCACTGCGGCAGGGATCACAGCCTCGCTCATCATTCCGACGTTACTGGTAGGCCCATTGCGAGACACTCGCACCCGGCCTGCGGACCGGCGCACCATATCGCCGGGACTGGCGTTGTGAGAGAGAAGCCGCTAAGTTACCCACGAGTAACTTAACGTAGGGTAGTGTCACGCCCTGAGCTACTCACCCGGACGTACGGCCCCCGCTCGTGCGACCACCCACACGTGTAACCAGAACAGGAGGTCGACGAAGACCGATGCCGAACATCGTCGTACTCATCAAGCAGGTTCCCGACACCTGGTCCGAGCGCAAGCTGACCGACGGTGACTACACCCTCGATCGCGAAGCCGCCGACGCCGTCCTCGACGAGATCAACGAGCGCGCCGTCGAAGAAGCGCTGCTGATCAAGGAGGCACAGGGCGGCGAGGTCACCGTGCTGGCCGCCGGACCGGACCGGGCCACCGAGGCCATCCGCAAGGCGCTGTCCATGGGCGCCGACAAGGCCATCCACATCAACGACCCGGCGATCCACGGCTCCGACGCCGTGCAGACCGCCTGGGTGCTGGCGAGCGCGCTCGGCCAGGTCGAAGGCGTGGAACTGGTCATCGCTGGCAACGAGGCGACCGACGGTCGCGCAGGCGCGGTGCCCGCCATCATCGCCGAGTACCTCGGCCTGCCGCAGCTGACGCACCTGCGCAAGCTCACGGTCGACGGCGACAAGATCACCGGCGAGCGCGAGACCGACGACGGCGTGTTCAAGCTGGAGGCCACCCTCCCGGCCATCGTCAGCGTCACCGAGAAGATCAACGAGCCGCGCTTCCCGTCCTTCAAGGGCATCATGGCCGCGAAGAAGAAGGAAGTGCAGACCTTCACGCTGGCCGACCTCGGCGTCGACCCGTCGACCGTCGGTGTCGCGAACGCGGGCACCGCCGTCACCGGCGCCACCCCGAAGCCGCCGCGTACCGCAGGCGAGAAGATCGCGGACGAAGGCGACGGCGGCACCAAGATCGCCCAGTATCTCGTCGGTCAGAAGATCATCTGATCCCGCCCCTTCGAGACTGCTTAGGAGAGAACACAAATGGCTGAAGTACTTGTGCTCGTTGAGCACGCCGACGGTGCGATCAAGAAGGTCAGCACCGAGCTCCTCACCGCCGCCCGCAACCTGGGCGAGCCCGCCGCCGTCGTGCTCGGCACCGCGGGCACCGGCGAGAAGCTGGCCGACGCGCTCGCCGCGGCAGGCGCCGCGAAGATCTACATCGCCGAGTCCGACGATGTGGAGAACTTCCTGGTGACCCCGAAGGTCGACGTGCTCGCCGCGCTGACCGAGCAGGTTTCCCCTGCCGCCGTCATCGTCGCCGCGTCCGCCGAAGGCAAGGAGGTGTCGGGTCGCCTGGCCGCCCGCATCGGTTCCGGCCTGCTGATCGACGTCATCGACGTGAAGTCCGACGGCACCGCCGTGCACTCCATCTTCGGTGGCGCGTTCACCGTCGATGCGAAGGCCACCGGCGACGTGCCGGTGATCTCGGTCCGCCCCGGCGCCATCGAGGCGTCCGCGCAGGCCGGTGCGGGCGAGAAGGTCACCGTCGAGGTCCCGGCGCAGGAAGACGGCGTCGTCAAGGTGACCTCGCGGGAGCCGGTCGTCGCCGGTGACCGTCCGGAGCTCACCGAGGCGACCATCGTCGTCTCCGGTGGTCGCGGTGTCGGTTCCGCCGACAACTTCGCGGTCGTCGAGGCGCTGGCCGACTCGCTCGGTGCCGCCGTCGGCGCCTCGCGTGCCGCCGTCGACTCCGGCTACTACCCCGGCCAGTTCCAGGTCGGCCAGACCGGCAAGACGGTCTCGCCGCAGCTGTACATCGCCCTCGGCATCTCCGGCGCGATCCAGCACCGGGCAGGCATGCAGACCTCGAAGACCATCGTCGCGGTCAACAAGGACGAAGAGGCCCCGATCTTCGAGATCGCGGACTACGGCATCGTCGGCGACCTGTTCAACGTCGCCCCGCAGCTGACCGAAGCAGTCAAGGCCCACAAGGGCTGATCTGTTTCAGCGAAGGGCCCCGGGTAGCTACCCGGGGCCCTTTCGCGTTTCCTGGGTGGAACGGGCTGTGCGGGAACGTGATCCGAAAGGGTGTCGCAGGTGCGATAGCCTGCGATTATGGCTGTTCCCACTACTCGGATGCTGGTGCTCTACATCGTCCGCTTGCTGCAACCGGTGCACGGATACGACGTTCGGCGTGAGTTGTTGTCCTGGCATGCGGACGATTGGGCGAATGTGAAGCCGGGTTCGGTCTACGGCGCGCTGAACACGCTGCAGCGCGACGGGCTTATCGCGGTGGAAGGGGTTGGGCAGGAGGGGGCTCGGCCGGAGCGCACCACCTATCGGCTCACCTCCGAGGGGGAGAAGGAGTTCGGTGAAATGGTGCGTTCGGCGTTGTTCTCTGCCGAGCAGCCGAAGTACCCGTATTTCGCTGCGGTTGCGTTGTTTCCGGCGGTGCCGCGTGATGACGTCATCGCCGCGCTGCGCAGTCGGATCCTCAAGTTCGAGGCCGAGCTCGTCTTCGCCGAGCGCGAGATCGCGCGGATCCTGGCGGGTAGCGGCGATCCCGCCGAGTCCGAGCCGTATCACGTCGCCGATGCGATGGGCCTTGCTGTCGCACACACCAGGGCTGATCTGGACTGGTCACGAAAGACGTTGGAGCGCATCGAAACCGGCGAGCTCGACGTGTGGGACGGCCAGTTCCAGCGGATGAATACCTGGGAGCCGGGCATGGCATGAGCCGTGCATGATCAAGCGTGAATAGTAAAGCTTGACTATTTAGTCGATTGTTCCTACCGTAATCGGTGTGGAAACGATCGACACCGTTCGTGGCCGCACACGCACAGCGGTCATCGAGGTGCATGGGCTTGCCCGAACCTTCAAAACCAGAACCGGTCCCGTAGCGGCGGTCAAGGGGGTCGATTTCGCCGTGTACGACGGCGAGATCCTCGGTCTCCTAGGCCCGAACGGCGCGGGCAAGACCACCACGCTGCGGATGATCAGCACGCTGATCGCGCCGACCGCGGGCGAGGCAACCATTTCCGGCGCGGACCTGCGCACCGAATCGCGGACCGTCCGTGCGCGTATCGGCTATGTCGCACAGGGCCACACCACCAACGACCTCGAACTGGTCATGGACGAATTGGTGCTGCAGGCAAGACTTTTCGGACTCGGCAAGGCGCAGGCGATCGCCAACGCCGAGGAGCTGCTCGCGGTGCTAGAGCTGGACGGGCTCGGTGGACGCAAGTGCGCCGAGCTCTCCGGCGGCCAGCGGCGACGCGTCGACATCGCGCTCGGTCTCGTGCACGGGCCGGAGCTCATCTATCTGGACGAGCCGACCACCGGGCTCGATCCGCAGAGCAGGGCCAACCTGTGGGAACACATTCGCAGGCTGCGGGATCGGGGGACGACGATCGTGCTCACCACCCACTATCTGGAAGAGGCCGACGCGCTGTGCGACCGCGTGCTGGTGATGGATCACGGCGGCATCGTCGCCGAGGGCACCCCCGAGGAACTGAAACGCCGCATCGCCGGCGACGTCGTCAGCCTCGAAATCGCCGAGGGCCAAGCGGATCTCGCGCTGGCGGTGGCCGAGGACGTGCTGACGGTCCGTTCCGGCCTGCGCTCCGACGGCGCGGAGCATCCGGGAAATGTGGTGGTGCACTTGACCGTCGAGCGCGGTGACGCCGCGGTGGTGCCGCTGCTGCGGGCGCTGGACGAGCGTGGCATCGCACCCGGTGCGCTGACCGTCAAGCGACCGAGCCTCGACGATGTCTTCCTCACCATCACCGGACGTTCACTGCGCGAAGGAGATCGGGCATGAGGTTCCTCCGAGAGACCGGACTGATCTTCTGGTCGCAGCTGCGCACGAACCTGCGCAACCCGACCTGGGTGATGATCGGCCTGTCCCAGCCGGTGCTGTATCTGGTGCTGTTCGGCCCGCTGTTCAAGGGAATCGCGCCTGCGGGCACGGATCCGTGGAAGGTGCTGACCCCGGCGCTGGTCATCATGACCGGAATGACCGGTGCGCTGTACGCGGGATTCGCCATCGTGGTCGAGGTCCGCTCGGGAGTCGTCGAGCGGCAACGGGTTACGCCCGCCGATCGGGGTGCGCTGCTGCTCGGGCGGGTGCTCAAGGATATGTCCGTCTTGATCGTGCAGGCACTCGTGCTGGTCGGGGTCGCCGTGCTCGCGTTCGGATTGCGGCCTGCCCCACTGGGGTTGGTGCTCTCGGTGCTGCTGATCGCGGTGATGGCGGCCGGTCTCGCTTCGGCGTCGTATGCGCTCGGGTTGTGGGCCAAGGCGGAGGGCACGCTGGCGTCGGTGCTCAACAGCGTCACGCTGCCGGTCATGTTGCTGTCGGGAATTCTGCTGCCGATGAGCGTCGGGCCGACCTGGTTGCGTGACCTCGCCAAGGCAAACCCGTTCTCGTACACCGTCGATGCCGCCCGCGCGTTGTTCCGTGGCGACTACGGCGTCGCCGATGTCTATATCGGCTCCGGCGTCACGGCGGTGCTTGCCGTACTGCTGATGGTGATCGGCGCCCGCAGTTTCGCTCGCGAGAACGCGTAGTCGTGATTGGACGGCGCACGACCCTGAGTGTCGGCTCGGGGTCGTGCGCCTGTTGCGCACCAGCGAGTTTCGCGCTGCTCAGGTGCGGTGCAGCGCGCCCAGCAACGTGGTCAGGATGGCGGAGCGGCGGACGTCGCTGCGCAGCACCGCGGACACCGGGATCCGCAGCTTGGCCTCGGCGAGCTGCAGGACGACCAGTCCCTCGGTCGGACTCTGCGCGTAGAGCACCGTCCATGCGTCGGGCCGGTTGATCAGCTCCAGGGTCGCGGTGTGATCGGGCGGGATCGGCGGGCCGAAGGTGGGCCCGGTGGGCAGCTCGGCGAACGCGGACCGAATCACGGTGTGCAGCAGCACCTGTTCCTGTTCCGGCGGCAGCAGCAGCGGATACCGGCTCAGGTCCGAGAGCGTCACCGTTTCGGTGCTGGCCAGCGGATGCGCGCTGGAGGTGGCGATCACCAGATCCTCGACCCACAGCTGTTCCACTTCCAGCCCCGGCTGGTCGACGCTGCCGCGGATCAGTGCGAGATCGCAGTCGCCGTCGGCCACCGCGGTGATGCGCTGCCGGAACGGCTTGATCACGAACTCGATCTCGGCCTCGGGATGGGTCGCGCGGGCGCTGGCGATCGCCGACAGCGAGCGCGTCGCGAAGGACATGTTCGCGGCGAGCCGGATGCGCGGACCGACGGTGCGCACCGCCGCTCGGATCGCCGACTCGAGGCTCAACATCTGTTTCGCAAGGGGAAGTAGCCGTGCGGTGGCGTCGGTGGGCACCACAGATCGTGTCGAGCGCTCGAACAACTGCACGCCGAGATCGCGCTCCAGCCGGGAGATCTGATGGCTGATCGCGGACTGTGAGATGAAACACCTCGCGGCCGCGCCGCTGAAGCTGAGCTCCTCGCAGACGGCGACGAAGTAGGTGAGCTGCCGAAGTTCCACAGCGCCTCTCATTAATGACGGATCGAGATAAGACTCATCTGTATTATGCGCCCTAACTCCTGAAATATCCTCGTTCCCGATGACGGTTGGTAATGAGAGAAGGAGGCTGTCATGCAGTACGTGGATGCGGGTATCGAAACCGCGGGTGTCGTCATCGTTGGATCGGGGTTCGGCGGACTCTCCGCCGCCAAGCAACTTGCCAAGTCGGGTATCGAGTACGTGCTGATCTCCAGCACGCCGGAGCACCTGTTCCAACCGTTGTTGTACCAGGTAGCGACCGGTGTGCTGGCATCGGAGGAGATCGCGCCGCCGATCGCCTCGATTCTGCGCCGCCACCGCGAGGCCGACGTGCGCCTCGGCAAGGTGGTCGCCATCGATCCCGCCAAGGCGATCGTCACCTATGAGCACGACGGCGAGCAGCGCCGGATCCGCTACGGATCGCTGATCGCCGCCACCGGCGCCAGCCAGTCCTACTTCGGTCGTGACGATTTCGCGGAGAAGACCTTCTCGCTCAAGACCATCGACGACGCCAAGCTGCTGCGCGCGCAGATCCAGCGGGTCTTCGCCGAGGCAAAGGGCGCGGACGAGGAGACCAAGCGCAGGCTGCTGAGCTTCGTGGTCGTCGGCGCGGGCGCGACCGGTGTCGAGGTCGCCGGCCAGCTGAAGGAACTGGCGAAAAGGTACTACCACCAAGAAGTTTCGGTCACCCTCGTCGAGGGGGCAGGCGAGGTGCTTCCCCCGTTCGGCGGCGGGCTGTCGGAGTATGCGAAGAAGTCGTTGACCCGCACCGGCGTCGAGGTGCTGCTCGGCACCTTCGTGACCGACATCGAAGCGGGCAAGGTCACCGTCAAGGACAAGAGCGGCGTCGAGAGCGGCATCGCGGCCGAGACCGTGGTGTGGTCGGCAGGCGTGCAGGCGGGCGGGTTCGCGAAGATCCTGGCCGAGGCCACCGGCGTGGCGACCGACCGGGCAGGCCGACTGCTGATCAACCCCGATCTCACCGTCGGCGGCTACGCCGACATCTACGCGATCGGCGATATGACCTCGCTGAACGGCTACCCGGGACAGTCGCCGGTTGCCATGCAGGAAGGCAGGCACGCCGCCGACATCATTCGGCGAAAGAAGCAGGCCGGCACCGCATTCAAGTACTGGGACAAGGGCAGCATGGCGGTGATCAGCCGGTTCAGCGCGGTCACCAAGCTGAACGACCGCATCACCTTCCGCGGCCTGCTCGCCTGGTTCATGTGGCTCGCGGTGCACCTGTTCTACCTCGTCGGGTTCCGTAACCGGTTCGCCGCGGTCGCGTCCTGGCTGATCGCCTTCATCGGCACGGGTCGTCCTGGATTCGCCGAGGTCACCAAGACCGCCGAGCAGTCGCCGGTCGAGCAACGGTCCGCCGCGTAGCGGATCCATCGAAAGTCGCATCGCGCAGCGCGCGGTGCGACTTTCTCGTTGCTCGGCCCGGTATGTTACGGGCGTTCAGTCGGGCTTAAATCATGTGAAAGATGCATTAACGGCGCGGGGGCGCGAACAGGTCGCGACAGTCCGGTAAACGCTTGGTGTGACCGCAATCTCGTTCATCGAACGGGCATCGACGCGACACTTCGAGGTTGCACGGGCGCAGTGTCGGTCTCGTTTCATCACGGTTATGACTATTACGTCCGTGTTGACAGCCCCGGCGCGTTCGACGGACACCGGGGTGGAACGGTCACGGTACTCGCTGGTCGTCTCGTCCGACGCTGAGCACCGCGTGGCGGCGCAGCGACTGCGCTACGGCGTCTTCGCGAGCGAGCCCGGTTTCCAGATCCCCGACAACGGGACCGGCCTCGACGCCGATTCCTTCGATGACCACTGTGACCACCTGCTCGTCCGCGACGACCGGACCGAGGACTTCGTCGGCTGCTACCGCATGCTGCCGCCGGACAAGGTCGCCGCGGCAGGCGGTTACTACACGGCCACCGAATTCGATCTGGCGCAACTGGATCCGGAAGGCATGCGCATCGTCGAGATGGGCCGCGCCTGCGTGGTGCCCGATCACCGCAACGGTTCGGTGCTGACCCTGATGTGGGCGGGCATCCTGCACTACATCCAGCTCACCGGCTACGACTGGGTGATGGGCTGCGTCTCGGTCCCGATGCAGGACGGCCCGGCCGACGAGCCCGGCGTCAACGTCCGCGGCGTCCGCGACCTGCTGCTCGGCAGGCACGCCTCGGATCCCGAACAGCGCGTGCACCCGTACCGCCCGGTGGTCGTCGACGGCAAGACCCTCGACGAGATGACGCCGCCGGCGCGGCCCAAGCTGCCGCCGCTGCTGCGCGGCTACCTGCGCCTCGGTGCGGAGATCTGCGGCGAGCCAGCCCACGATCCGGAATTCGCGGTCGCCGACTTCGTCGCGCTGCTCGGCCTCGACACCATCAACACCCGCTATCTCAACCGGTTACAAGACGCCGCAGCGTCTTTCGATGGAGGACGGTGAGAGGACATGGTCTTCGACGCACCCCCCGCACAGGCCACCGCCCACTCGTGGATGCCGTCGAGCCCCTGCGGGGCAGGCTGCATCGACTCGATCGATGAGGTCGGCACCGGAAGGATGATCGGCAGGCTGTTCGGCGTCGCCGGACTGCTCGTCAGCTTTCCGGTGATGAATCTTGTTACCCCGCAAAGCAAGCGGGAACAGCTGCAGCGCGGCTACGCGCGAAAGTTGTTGGGTTGTCTCGGAATGGAATTGCGCATCGTCGACCGCAGGGTCGACACCACAGATGAGAGCGGCGTTGTCGGTGAGGGCAACGCCGCTCCTGTCGTTTATGGGCCTGCGGGCACCGGCGTCATGGTGGTGGTCGGGCATATCGGCTGGACCGACATCGTCGCGCTCGCCGCGGTGCAGCCGCTCGGCTTCGTTGCCCGCGCGGACATGGTGGACTGGCCGGTGCTCGGCAAGCTGGCGACGCTGATGCGGGTCATCCCGATCGAGCGGGAGAAGTTGCGCGCGCTGCCCGGCGTGGTGGCGCAGGTCGGCGCCAGGCTGGCGGCGGGCGACCGGATCGCGGTGTTCCCCGAGGGCACCACCTGGTGCGGCCGCGCCTACGGCTCCATGCGGCCCGCGCTGTTCCAGGCGGCGATCGACACCGAAACCCCGGTCCAGCCGGTGCGTTTGCGCTATCTCGACCGGCACGGCGCGCAGTGCACCGTCCCCGGTTTCGTCGGCGAGGACACCTTCGCGTCCTCGGCCCGCCGGGTGCTCCGGTCCCGCGGCATGGTCGCCGAGGTCGTGCTCGAACGGGTCGAACAGCCGGGCACCGACCGCAGGGAACTGGCCCGCCGCTGCGAGGCCGCCGTCCGCGGCACCGAGCTGTCCAGGCACGGCCTGCGCGATGCCACCCTGTGGATCGAGGCGGGCAAGACCCGCGTGCAAGACCCGTCCGTCGCCGCGGACGCGCCGGAGGTGCGTAGGCCGCGTCGCCTGCGGCCGGTGCTGCGTGGCCGGGATCGCCGGGTCGACGTGGCGGCCGAATGAGCCTGCGCCGCAGGAACGTGCTGGCCGCCGCGCTCGCAGCGGTGGCAGTGACGGCCTGCGGCACCACGGTGACCTCGGCGCGGCGCTGACCCAGGCCGACAAGAAGAACGACGCGACGACCTTGCGCGACAAGGCGATCGACACGCTCCGAACCCACGGCTGGCTGGCCGCGATCGACGTCCTCGAGACCGATCTCATCCTGAAGCGGTACTGAGCACCGGCGTCGTGGCAGTGCGCAGCTGCCACGACGTGTGGAATCCTCCTGCGGCTCTGAGTATTTGGTAGTTATCACAACCCGCTGCCGAGTCCATTGGTCAATGTGTCTATTCGGGCCTGCGGGCGATCACGTTTTCTATTGCCTCTCGATGCCCTTCGTCATTCATGCGGAGAAAGGGCTTCTTAAACGGAGTTAAGTAGGACGTCGTAACCAGTTCGTGATTCGCGAATTGACTTACCCTGGTGCCTGATCGACCAGCCGAATGCGCCACTCCTGGATGCAGTCGGCTCTGGCAGGAATTCCGTACATCGAAGTGCGGCACGCTATTTCGCTCGGTACCGGGCCCAGTGCAGTCCACTTGCTTCGAGTCGGACGGCTCGGTGATGCGCGTGCCCGCGCGGCGATAAGTAACCGGCCGAGTCCGGTAGTGAGGTGCAGATGTCAGTGATGCGTTCGTCCGCACGCTATGTGGTCACCACCATGGTGACCGTCGGTATAGCCGTAGGGTCGTCTGAGGTCGCTGCTCCCGCCATCGCGCACGCGGAGCCGATCCCGTGCGCGGGGACCTTCAATCTGTTCATCCCCGGCACCTGGGAGACCGACGAGAACGCCGATCCGCGGCGCCCGGTCGGCATGCTCGCACCGATCGCGGAGGCGATCCAGCGCGAGCAGGGGCCGAGGTCCGAAATCTTCTTCACCCCCTACATGGCTCGCGCATTCGACAACGGCTTCACCTACGCCGACAGCAAGAACACCGCGCTGAACAACGCGAGGACCGTGCTGCACGATTACGGAACCCGTTGCCCTGCCGCGAAATTCACGATCAACGGCTACAGCCAGGGCGCCGACGCCGCAGGCGACATCGCCGCCGACATCGGCAACGGTCGCGGCCCGATCCCCGTCGACCGGGTGCTTGCCGTCGGCCTGCTCGCCGACCCGGGAGCGGGCACCGCAGGCGTATCCGTCGTCGGCCCCGACACCGCGGGCACCGGGATCGCCGATCCACGGCCGCAAGGCATGGGCCTGCTCGCGGGCCGGGTCACCTCGATCTGTGATCCCAAGGACCTGTACTGCTCGATCCAGAAGGGCGCCAACCCCCTGCTCGGTGCGCTGGGCTCGATCCTGAGCAAGGCGCTCACCGGCGGCGGCGCCCTACCGACGCCCGAGGCCAACTTTCCGCTGGCCGAGGCGTTGACCGCGGATTTCTCGAAGGCCGACCTGCCAGGCCTGGCCGGGGCCGTCGGCGATCTGACCGCCAGCCTCACCGCGCCTGCCGCCATCGATCTGACGCGGGTCCGCGCCAACGCGCACACGCTGCTGAACACGATCAACCCGCTCGCCGATCTGATCGATTCCGGCGCGGCCAACCAGGCCGCCACCGCCCGGCTGACCGCTGCCCCTGCGGGCACCGCCGAGAACAACGCGGGCGAGGTGCTGACCCTGGCCGAGCAATCCGATCTCTCCGAGGCCGCATCGTCGGTGACCGCCATCGCGGACACGGCCGACAAGCTGCTGAACAACGGGGTCCGCAAACTGCGGTCGAATTCGCTGAAGGCCCGCTCGCTGCGCAGCTCGGCCCACGAAATCAGCGACCAGGTCGCGCCGTTGGCCGCGACCTCGCCCGACATCCTCGGATCGGCCAGGAACATCCTGGCGCTGCTCAAGCCCACCGTGCTGGTCGACCAGGCGCTCGACGTCGCCGCCGATGTCACCACGGTGGACTTTCCCGGGATCCTGGCCAACCTCGCCCTGCTGCCGCAGAAGGCGCTCGCGATGGACGCCGCGGGCGCTCATCAGATTGCCGGTGAGCTGAACAACCAGCTGCACCCCTTGGTCCAACTGGCGGGAAACGTTGACCTGAAATGGATCTCGCAGGTGCTGTCGGTGATCCCCGACTCGCTCGGTTTCAGCGCGGTGACCTCGATGGTGACCTCGATCCTGTCCGCCGTCGACATCCCGCGGCTGGCGAACATCGTCGGCCGCATCCAGGATGTGGCGTGGTCGGTGCTCGAGAAGCTGGTCCCGCCGCCTGGCCAGGTGCCCGACCTGATCGGCGCAGGCACCGCGCTGTCCGGTCTGCTGCCGATCGGCCAGGATTTGGCCGCGGCCGCGGTCGACATGCTCACCGGCAAAGCGCGTCAGCCCGCGCCGGAGGTGCTCGGCAAGCGTGGCACCGGTCCGCGCACCATCGCGAAGGCCGATGATCTCGACCTGAAGGCCCTGACCGGCCAACTGACTCAGATTGCGCCGATCAACCCCATCAATCTGGTCAACCTCATCGGCGACGGCCTCAGCGCCGCCAACTTCGTCGCGTCCGGCGCGCACATGAACTACGGAAACCTGATCGTCGACGGCTCCGGCCGCAATGCCGTCCAGTGGCTCGGCGACTGGATGAACCTGCGGATCGGGCGCGTCAAGTGACCCGGAGTTAGTCGAGGGGGAGTCCGAGCAGTGCGCGTGCGGCATTTCGGCGGGCGGTCGGCCGGAAGACCGCGTGCCTGCTCGCCGCGAGGACGTCGTTGAGGCATCGGGTCAGCACGCTGGGGTTTCGGATCGACGTGGTTCCGCCCGCGCGGTGGGCGAAATGCACTGCGGCGAGCGCGGTTTCGATCGCTTCGGCGGCGACCATCGACGTGCTGGCCTGGATCGGGGGTGTCACGGCGCCGGTGAGCGCGCTGTGCCAGAGCGTGTCTGCGCTGTCGAGTAGGTAGGCGCGGAGTGCGCCGAGGCGCGCGAGGACGGTGCCGAGCTGGTCCTGGAAGGCCGGGTCGTGCGCGATCGACTGTCGTTGTCCGAGTGGGACTCTGGTGGTGGCCAGCTGGCCGAGCTCGTCGACGGCGCGCTGGGCGATCCCGAGTGGCACGGCGGCGAGCAGCGGGCTCAGCGCAAAGAAGGGGATGGCCGCGATCGGGTCGTTGGACCAGCGCGGTCCGCCGAAGAGGGTCGTTGTTCGGCGCATCGGCACGGTGATCTGTTCGGCGGCCACATCGTGACTTCCGGTCGCGCGCAAGCCGATTACGTCCCAGTTGCGAATGATCCTTGCCTCGCTTGCCGGGAAGAAGGCCACGCGCGGGGCCGGTGCGCCACCGTCGACCGGGGCGACCATGACGCCGCCGAGAAACCAGTCTGCGGTCAGGCACCCGCTCGCGAACGGCCACCGCCCGCTCAGCCGATACGAGTCACCGACCTGTTCGGCCTGACCGATCGGTGGGAAACCGCCTGCTATCAAAAGACTTTCCGGATCGGCGGCGATCAGTCGAGCCTCGGATTCCGCGACGCCCGCCAGCAACGATGCGCTCACGTTCGCGACGACGGTGCACCATCCGGTCGATCCGTCGGCATAGGAGAGTCGCTCGATGATGGACACGGTCTCGGGCAACGGCAGCGAGTGTCCGCCGAGTTCCGCGGGCAGGCAGAGCCGGTAGAGCCCTGTCGCGCGCAGTTCCGCGACCACCTCGGCCGGTAGTTCGTCTCGGTCGATGGGTTGGTCGGCGAGTGCGCGAGCGATCTCTGCGACCCGGATAGACGTGCTGGCCAGATGCGGTGATGTCATCGTCTCCATTTGGCTATCCCCTGTAGATAGTGAATATCATAGTAGGGTGACGACCGTGGACGAGGATGTCAAGGGGTCACGCCCGTACCGCTCCCCGAAGCGCGCGGAGCAGGCGGCGGCAACCCGCGCGGAGATCGCCGCGGCGGCGCACAGCCTGTTTATTTCCCAGGGCTACGTCCGAACGACCTTGGCCGACATCGCGACAGCGGCCGGTGTCGCGGTGCCGACGGTCAAGCTGGTCTACGGAAACAAGAGAGCATTGCTGCTCGCCGCATGGGATCGCGCAGTGAAGGGCGGACCTGATCTACGACCTGTCGTCGATCAGGAGTGGTTCCGCGCGATGCTCGCCACGCCGGACGCGCACGAGCACCTGCGGCTACAAGCCGCCAATTCGCGACAGGTCAAAGCCAGGATCGCGCCGCTCATCGAAGTCATCAGGGCCGCCGCCGCATCGGATGCGGAGATCGACGCGCTCTGGACGACGATGCAGCGTGAGTTCCGCGACAACCAGCGGCAGACGATCGGTGCGCTACAGCGCAAAGGCCGCCTACGCCAAGGACTTACCGAGGAATCGGCCACCGATCTGCTGTACACCCTGAATCACCCGACCATCTACAGCATGCTCGTCGGGCAGCTGGGGTGGTCCGGGGAAATGTACGACGCATGGCTGGCCGACACGTTGATCGAGCAGTTGCTCGAACCGAGATCGGGATGAGCGACCACCAACGGTCCGCTCATTCGGAGTGTCAGCGAGTCGCGAGTTGCGGGGAAGGTT
The DNA here is from genome assembly GCF_001612685.1 of Nocardia altamirensis NBRC 108246. GTDB lineage: Bacteria > Actinomycetota > Actinomycetes > Mycobacteriales > Mycobacteriaceae > Nocardia > Nocardia altamirensis. The sequence continues at coordinate 50,105 of NZ_BDAY01000034.1, read as the reverse complement.
CGTCGCCGGTGAGGCGAGGAAGTGGAGTGGGGCGCGGAGCGAGGGAGTCGAGCACGGCCTGGATTCGGCGCAGCACGGTGTCTGCGCGAGCGCGCAGGGTTTTTGCGGTGTCGGCGTCGCCGGTGCGGTCGGCGAGGTCGGCGAGCAGTGCGTCGAAAGGGCCGAAGAAGGCTGCGCCGGTATCGAATCCGATCAGTGTGCCGGAGTAGGGGAGTAGGGCTTCGAACAGTTCACGGCATGCTTGGACCTCGCCGAGTGCGACGGCGGCGGTGGCGCGGAACGCGCACATCAGTGGCCAATGAAAGTCGCGTCGAACCAGGGCGTGTTCATGGAACAGCGTTCTGGCCCGCGCTTCGTCACCGCCGTGCAGCAGGCCGACGACATACAGTTGCGCGACTCGATCGGGATCGGCGGCGTACAGCGGCGTCAACCGGTCCAGCAGGCCGGAGATGTCACCGCGAGCCCAACTCACGGTGAGCGCGCCGACGAGCCGGATCGCGTCCATGTTCGCGACATCGGCCTCGGCCATCCTGGCAACGAACCGCTGATACTTGCGCTCGGCCTCGGTCAGGTCGCCGCGCAGCACCTCGACCACTGCGGCAAAGGACAGCAGGATATCGGGCAGTGGGCTTGCGCGGGCGTAAGGGGCACAGTCGATCGCGTCCGCCGCATGCCTGCTCGCCGCGCGCACATCGATGTCCCGGCAGGCCGCCAGGAAACGCAGATAGTGCGCCAGCGCCTGGTAGTCGCATCGCCCGGCGGCACGAGCGACACCGAGCAGTTCGTCGGCGATCGGCCGCAAACTCGATGCGCTGGCAGGGCCATCGATCGTGAGCGCGACGGCATTCAGTGCGGCGCAGATCAACTCGGGATCGCCGGTGCGGCGCGCCAGGTCCAGTGCTTCCTCCGCGCGCTCATGCATCAGCGGGATCACGTCCGTCGTCTCGATGACGAGGGTGACGAGCAGCGAAGCCCGCTCCGCCACCGAATCGGTCCGCGCCAGTGTGGCTTCCAGTGCATGAATCAGGTGGGTATCGGTCGCGCACCAATCCTGTGCGACCCGGATGGTCGGCGCCATCCGGCAGGTGAGCGCCCGCGCTATCAGCGATTCGTCATCCAGCTCTTCGGCCAGCTCGAGGGCTCTCTTGCGAACGACCCGGGCATGCGCGGTCTGGCCGTCATACGCCAACGCGTCCGCGAACACGCGGAGGGTCTCGAACAACGCCAGCCGGTCGTCCTGGTCTGCGGTGCGCGCCGAATGCCCTGCGAGGTCATGCAATTCGACGGCGGCCCGCCATAGACCGACCGCACCCGTGCGGATGCCGACTCGTTCATATCTGCGGGCCACCCCGACAACGTGATGCAGCGCATGGGCGGCCGTGGTCCTGGTGGCCCCGCGGGCGGCGTGATGTGCCAGTAGCTCCGCGTCCCGGAGATCGGCGGATCGCTCGTCGATCCGCGCCTCCAGGAATTCCATTGCACTCCAGTGCATTCGGCCGCATCGCAGCGGCGAAATGCTGTTGTACACGGTGTCCTGAACCAGCGCCTGGTCGAGGGCTATCCGTTCCCGATGGTCGAATCCGGCCAACCCGGCCGCGGTGGCAGAGTCGATGAGATCGACAAGCGTCTCCTCGGCGACGCCGGAAAGCCCGACCAGCGTATCGAAATCGATCTCCCTGCCCCACACCGCGATGTACTGCAGCACGGTCAGCATGCCCTCCGGCATCTGCTCGATCCGGTCGATCAGCACCGCGCGAATATTCTCCGGCAGCCCGCGTGAATCCCCCCGCGCCGCTATCCGTTTCGACAGCTCCCGAACGAAGAAGGGGTTGCCACCGGTCCGTTCGTGCAAAGTCTGTAGCGCCTCACGGTCGATCGTTGCGAGACCGGCATCCTGGGCGACTTTGCGGGTGCCCGCCAGGTCGAGGCCCGCCAATTCGATCCGTTCGGTCATCCGATCGGCCAGCGCGGCTTCCGCCGCACGCAGGGCGGGTGACAGCTCGTGGTCGCGCACCGTCACGATGACGAGAACCGGTTCGTGCTGCAGCCAGTTCGCCAACTGCCGCAGCACTTGTAGCGTCGCGTCGTCCGCCCGGTGCGCATCCTCCAGAACGATGACGACAGGGCTGCTCACCACGAGCTCCCGGCATCGCCCTGTCACCGCCCGCACGATCGTGAACGGATCGACGTGGCCGGAGGCTGCCTCGGTGAAGGGCGGCGCACCGCCGAGTTCGGCGAGAATCTCGGTCCACGCCCACGCGGGCGGCGCACCGTCGACCTCGGGACAACGGCCGATGGCAGTGGTCCACCCGTCGGCGCTGAGGTTGGCGGCCACCGACGTGGTGAATGTCGTTTTGCCCGCGCCTGCCGCCCCGACCAGCCAGGTCAGCCTCAGCCCGGAATGACAGGCTTCCGCCGCAGTGGCGTAGAGGGCGGATCGCTGCTGTGGGTAGAACGTCGGCTCGGCCAGTGATTCGACCGAACTCATCGGCAGGGTGCGCTGGCGTGGTTCGTCGCGGTGGGCCGGTGGCGCCGATATCCCGAGCGGTGTGGTCGTGCGATCGCCGACGTGATCGGGCTCGACGTTCTGTTTCAGGATCGCCGATTCGAGGTCGGCCAGCCTCGGTCCCGGATCGATGCCGAAGTCCGAGCGCAAGAACTCGCGGGCCCGGCGCACGGTCGCCAGCGCCTCTACCTGTTGTCCGAGTCGATATTGTGCCGCGGCCAGCAATCGAACACTTTCTTCACGCCCAGGGTGTTCTTCGACCTGCTGCCGTAGCACGGCAACGACCTCACCGAGCCTGCCTAGTTCCAGTGCCGCTTCGGCGCGCATCTCGGTCGCGGTGACCCGCATATCGGTCAGCCGGGAAACCTCGGCAGTCGCCCACGAAGCGCCGGAAAAGGATTCGAATGCGGCGCCGTGCCAACAATTCAGCGCCTCGTCGAGCAGACGATAGCGTTCCAGCGCCCCTGGCCGATCGACTGGATCATGCATCCGCTGTTCAAACTGTCGCATCTGTGCCTCGAACCGCCACGCGTCCACACTTCCGACGGCCAATCGCAGCGCGTATCCGCCGCCTTCGGACACCAGAATTCGCGCCGCGGTTCTCGGTCTTCGAGAAGGTTCGAGCACGCGCCGTAAATTGTGGATCTGCACCTGCAGCACGGCAGGTGCGTGTGACGGCGGGCCACCCTCCCAGACGTCCTCGACCAGGCGATCACTGCCGATAACCTGTCCACCGGCCAGTACCAATCGCCCGAGCACCGCTCGTTGCCGACCGGCACCGATGCGGGCGGTCCGACCGCCGAGCGAAACCTGCAGCGGACCGAACACCTGAACCTGTGGCTCCGTCATAACACGACGTCCCTCCGACCGTCGGGAAATCAACACCATCATTTAGCGTGAAGAACGACCGGTAAATTACCGTTAAGTATCCGAATCTACAAACCGGACCGATCGTGAACATGTCCAGCAAACTTATTGGCGGACAACGTCATCCACTCATTCAGACCGGGATCTCGGCAAATCCGCACAGCGCGCAGGTGCGGTCGGGCCTGGCGGAGTGGATGGTCCGCCAGCACTTCACGCAACGTCGCGGATGAGCGTGTCCGGCCGCGATGTTTCGCAATACCGCGGCCCCTTCCCGGTCGCCATCGAGCCACACGCCGGCGACTATCCCACGCTGCTGGGCTATCTGTAGCGCGTGCGCGGCGCAGTTGGTGACAACGGGACAGCGACGGCAGAACGCCAACGCCTGCCTCGGGTCGCCTTTCGGTGGCACCGCGGGGTGAAAGACCCCCGGCGCGGCACCCCGGCACGCGGCCCGATGTCGCCAGTTCACACGACCACCTCCTATTCGATTTACCGGCAGGCAGGCACCGGCGGATGAACGCCGAAACACATTCTCCGGATTCGAGCATCAGGAATGCCGCTACTGTATTCGCGTGACCCGCCCGTTGCGCAACCTTCGAGAATTACGAAAAGGTATCGAATTGAATCGGAAGTCGAATGGAAGATATGTGGAAGATAAATGGAAGTTTGTCGGCGGATAATCGTCGGAACATATTTCTTCGACTCGCAGGAGCGCATCCGATGTCCATACCGTCGACCATCGCATCCGGACCGACGATCCCCGCTGTGCACCCGAGGGCGACCACCTGTAGTGCATCGATCCTTGTGGCGCTGCTCGGATCGGGACCGCTGGCCGCCGTCCTCACCGAATACCGCACGAACTGCATGTCGCAGGTCGATTCGCTGGCTACGGCAGCGACGCAGGAACCCCGCCTTCCCGGACTGTATCGGGATCGAGACGGTGATATCTGGCAGAAGACCGACGCGGGCTGGCGACTGCGCAGACAGCGTGGTGTCGCCGTCGACGACGGATCGCTCTGGGAATGGATGGACGGCCACGTGCGGGACTACGGTCCATTTGTTCCGCTTCCCATGGAGTAATCGGCGTGGTTTCCGGCCATGCTGTTCGACCATGGCCGGAAACGTGGAACTGATCTGGAAACACAGCGTGCTCCATTCGAAAGCATTCCGGAAGCGTCGTGCCGGAAACTATGCGAGTCGATCGGGCAAACGCATGCCGATCGCACGAATCTAGGGAAGCCTATGACGACTGGATCGAAACTGTCCAAGACTGCGATACCGACTTTCGCATTCACGCCTATCGCGCGGCCCGAACTATACGACCGGCTCGATGCCGCCATGGCCACGGCGCAAGGGCACGCATTGCTGATCTCGGCACCGGCAGGCAGCGGGAAAACCGTGCTGATCGCCGATTGGCTCGGCAACCACCTGCGCCCGTCGCGACCCGAAACAGAGGTCAGATGGCTGACGGTGACCAGGCGAAATGCCGGCGCCGCTGCTCTGCGGGTGGTGCTGCCGCGTTCTCTGGTCCAGCATCCGGCGGTGCTCGTCATCGACAACGCGCATCTGATCACCGACCCGCCCGCCCTTGCCTACCTGGAATACGTGCTCGCGCACCTGCCGTCGTCGACCACCGCGGTGATCTCGGCCCGGTTCGCACCACCGCTGCGCTGGCACGCCGTAGAGCTACCTGGCCTCGTATCATGCTTGGGGCCAATGGATCTGGCGTTCACCAAGGCTCGCGCGAAGCAGCTGTGCGAGGAACACAACTGCCCGCTCACCGACGCCGAACTCGGCACCGTGATGGATCTGACGCACGGCTGGCCTGCGCTCGTGCGGATCGCGGCGTGTCAGCTCCGTACCCGCCGCGATCGTCAGACCGCGCTGGCCGAGCTCGCAGGCACACCACGCGCGGTCGCCGACTTTCTGCTCGCCGAATTCGTGGACACCCTGTCCGAGCAGGTTCGGCGATTCGTCGTCGACACCAGCGTTCCGGCGACCTTCACCGCGGCCCTCGCCGAACAGCTCACCGGCCTCGACGCCCATCAGATTCTGGACGGATTGCTCCGCGTCAATTTCCCGCTCACCCACGCGGCACACGGCGGCGAGCTTTGGTTCAGCTACCACCCGATGTTGCGCACCCACCTGCGCGCCGAAGCCCGCTACGGTGCCACCTACCTCGAGGTGCACCGCCGCACGGCCGATTGGTATGCGGCGATGAACATGCCAATGGCGGCGCTGCCGCACGTGCTGGCGGGCACACCGTTCGAGCTGTTGCGTTTCCTGCGCGAGATGGCGATGCGCGTCGTGCTCGACGGTGCCGGTGCGCGCTTGTTCCAACAGCTGGAGCGTGTCGCAGGACTCCCGGCTGACGACCCGTATCTGTGGGTGCTGCGGGCGATCGACGCGCTCGAACGGCACGATGTCAGCACGGCGGTGACCCACTTGGGCCTGGTGTGCGAACGCACGCCGAACACCGAAACCATCGCGCCGAGAGGCTGGATCGTGCCGTTGACGCTGGCCGCCACCGCGGCCACTGCTATCGCCAGCGGCACGGGGCTCACCGAAATCCGGCTGCCCGAACCACTTCCGGTCACCGGACAGGCCGATATCGACTCCTACGTGGCGATCGAGGTGGCCGCGGTGATGGTGGCGCGCGGGGATCTCAACGGTGGTAGGCAACAACTTCGGCGTGGCCTCGCCCTGGCGAAGTGCGTCGGCAATCACCGTTTGGTCGTCCGGTCTACCGCTCGACTCGCGGTCGCCGCCGGTGTTCGCGGCGGTATCTCGGTGGCGCGCGACCTGGCCGACCGGGCCGTCCGGATCGCGCACGCTCATCATCTCGGTGATTCGACTGATACTGTTGTGGCACAGTCTGTTTCGTCCTACATCGGCTACCTGATCGGCCGAAACGACACCGGCCCTGCCGCACCGATCCGGCAGCCGGGATGCGCCGGACTCGTCACGCAGCTGCGGGCATTCGGATCCGCCGAGGACAAGTACGCCGCCGCGGAGTCGTTGCGCGCGAGCATGATCCGGCTGCTCCAGCATGCTCGCGCGCTACCCGCTGTCGCGGGTCTGGTGCTGCCTCAAGTGGTCCGCGCCCTGCTCGAGGTCAACGACGCACATACCGTGCGACCACTGATCGATCAGGCCGATGAGGCACTCGGCGAACAGGCAGGCAGCACGCTCGCCCGCGCCACCGTTGCCGCGCACTCCGATCATCCGAAAACTGTTCTCGGCCTGGTGGAACCGGTCCTCGTCGACGCCGATTCCGTGCACCCGGTGCACACGCTCACCGCTCTGTTACTCACCGCCTCGGCGCATGCCGCGCTGGCAAATCCCTTGCCGGCCAAGGCTGCGGTCGAGTCGGCTTTGCGTGTCTCCGAGCCCGACCACATCGTGCGGCCGTTCCTCGAGATCGCAGGCATCATCGAGTTGCTCGACGTCAACGGCGGGACTTTCGGGCGCTACAACAGATACGCCGAGGAGATCCGGCATCATCCCGCCGTCCGGCGCGGTGACACGCAACCGCGCCTCACCGCCACCGAACGCACGGTGCTCGACCAGCTGCCGTCCGGGCGGACCGCTCAGCAGATCGCGGAAAGCCTTGGCGTGTCGATCAATACCGTCAAGACCCATCTGCGCGGGATATACGCAAAGCTGGGCACCACGTCCCGTGCGGAAACCCTGATCCTGGCGCGCCGCACCGGTCTGCTCTGACCAGGCGGCCGGGCCGACTCGGTCACGCCCGGCCCGGCCGCCAGGTAGCGACGGCCCAGATGACGACGACGTCGAGCACGATGATCAGAATCGACCACGCCGGATAGTAGGGCAGCGACAGGAAGTTCCCGATGATCGACAGCGCGGCGACGATGATGGCCGAGACTCGGGCCCAGGTCGCGCCGTACATCAAGCCGATCGCGCAGATCGAAAGCAGGACTCCGAGCACGGTGTGCGTCCATCCCCACGATGTGGTGTCGAATCGGTAGATGTACTCGAAGCCGACCACATAGAGCTGATCGGCGGCGATCGCCGAAATGCCCTGCAGAATGGAGATTACGCCCACGGTGAGCAGTAACACCGCCGCCGCGAGGGATACGCCTGTTGCGGCCGCTTGGTGCTGCGGGTGCTCGATATCCGACTCGTGTGTCATGGATCGTCCCTTCCTGAGTGGGTTGGTGGACGACCCCGAATCTGCTCCCTGCGTGTCGGCCGCACTTCGCCCGTCGCGGGTGACTCTGTCCGGCCGCCCGCGTCTGCGCCGCGGTCGGACCGAATTCATCCGCGGCGGGTGAGGAAATCGGGCGGCCGCGGCGGCACTGTCGATAGCGCACCGTCCGAATCGACAGGAGTGGAGCAGCACATGCTTGCCTACCATGATCTGCTCGGCACGCTCGCACCCTGTGTGATCACGAATGCGGACGATGCCGTGGTCTGGGAGATGGAATCCTTCGGCTTTCTGGCAGGTGCCCGTCCGGCCACCGTCCATCCCGGGTTGTGGCGGCTGAGCCGTCGCGCCGTCCGGCACGGCCTCTACCAGGTGTGCGAGGGCATCTATCAGGTGCGCGGATTCGACGTGTCGAACATGACGTTCGTCGAATCCGATCGGGGTGTGATCGTGATCGACCCGTTGACAAGCACCGAAACAGCTGCCGCCGCCCTGCGGTTGTACCGCAGGCATCGCGGTGAGCGGGCAGTCGTCGCCGTGGTCCATACGCATTCACATGGCAGCCACGGCGGCGGCGTGCTCGGTGTCGTCGACGCCGACAGCACCGTGCCGATCATCGCGCCGACCCGGTTCCTGAACACGTTGGCACGCAACGTATCAACGGCGCCCGCTGTGCAGCGGCGCGGCGCCTATTGCTCGGGCGCCGCGCTGGCGCACGGGCCGCGCGGCAAGGTCGACATCGAAGAGGCTGCCGACCCTGTCGTCGCGGCTGCGCACCTGCTCGCACCGACGCTGGAGATCACCGACACCGGCATGGACGAAGAGATCGACGGCATCCGGATGATCTTCCAGCTGGTGCCAGGCACCGAATGGCCCGCCGAGATGAATGTCTTCTTTCCTTGTGCCCGAGCACTATTCATGGCCGACCAGGTCGGGCAGAGCATGTCCGATCTGGTGCCGTTGCGGGGCGGGCCTGCGCGTGACGCGCGCATGCGGTCGCGCGGTATCGCCGAGGCGATCGAACTGTTCGCCGACGATATCGATGTCGTCTTCGCCGCACACCACTGGCCGAGCAGTGGCCGGGCCGAAGCGCTCGCGTTTCTGCGCGACCACCGGGACATGTATGCCTATCTGCACGACCAGACTGTGCGCCGACTCAACCAGGGCTACACCGGAATCGAGATTGCGGAGGAGCTGCGCCTGTCGCCGCGGCTGACGGCGCAGCCGCATACTGCTGGGCGGTCCGGCTCGCTCAACCACAATGTCAAAGCGATCTCTCAGCACTATCTGGGTTGGTACGACGGCAATCCCGCGCATCTCTGGCTGCATCCGCCACGGGCGCAGGCGGCGCGCTATGTTGCACTGCTCGGCGGCGTCGAGGTCATGGTCGCCAAGGCGCGTGAATTCGCGGCGGCCGGCGACCTGCGGTTCGCCGCGGAACTGGGTAGCCATGCGGTGTTCGCCGATCCGGAGAACGCGGCGGCCCGTGCCACCTTGGCCGCGGTATTCGAGCGGCTCGGCAACGGCGCCGAATGCGCGTCGTGGCGCAATTGCTATCTCAGCGGCGCGGCCGAATTACGTTCTGGCCGTGGCAGTCCGGCCCGGCGCCCCGGTGTGGCACCGGCACTGGGTATCACGCAGCTGTTCGACACCATCGCGTCGACCATCGATGGCCCGCGGGCCTGGTCCCATGAGCTGAGCATCCGATGGGTGTTCACCGATTCCGCCGAGATCTACCACATGGAGCTCAGCAACGGCGCGCTCATCCACCATCCGGCCATCAGGCCGAGGCCGGCTGATCTGGAGGTGACGTTGACCAAACCAGGCTTGCTCGTCCTGCTCGACACCGGTTCGCTCGACCACGTGCAGACCTCGGGTGACACCGCGGTGTGGTCCCGGCTGCTTGCGCTGACCGATGCGGCCGACCCTGATTTTCCGATCGTCACCCCGTAGCCGAATCGTCTGCAGCACGCCGGTCCGGCGCCCGAAGAAGGGTAACCGATATGTCTTTTTGGGATTTCCTGTGGTTCACCATCTTGACGTTCTTGTTCGTGGCTTACTTGATGATCCTCTTCGCCATCATGTCCGACCTGTTCCGTGACCGCGCTACCTCCGGATGGGTAAAGGCACTGTGGATCATCTGCCTGCTCGTTTTTCCCTTTGTGACCGCGTTGATCTATCTGATCGTGCGCGGGAATTCCATGGCGGAACGGCGCGGCGTCGAGAACCTGCGCTACTACGAGGCCGAGAACGAATACATCAGAACAGTCGCAGGAATCGACTCGTCGTCACAGATCGCCACCGCGAAAAGACTGCTCGACAACGGTGCGATCACCGACGAGGAATTCAAACGCATCAAGGAAGCGATCCTGCCGTAGCCGCGGCCGCCTGATGAACCACGCGGAAAGGCTCCCGACCGAGCGCGGTTCCACCCTGGTGCTCACGGTCCTCGCCGCAGGCCAATTCCTCATGACGTTGGACAGCTCGGTGATGAATGTGTCGATGGCGAGCGTGGCCGCCGATCTCGATACCCCGGTGACCGGCATTCAGACGGCCATCACGCTGTACACGCTGGTCATGGCGACATTGATGATCACCGGCGGCAAGGTCGGCAGCATGCTCGGCCGCAAACGCGCGTTCGCGGTCGGTCTCGTCGTCTACGGCGCTGGTTCGCTGACCACCGCCTTCGCGCCGAATCTCGTTGTGCTGCTGCTCGGTTGGTCACTGCTGGAGGGCCTCGGCGCAGTGCTGATCATGCCTGCGATCGTGGCGCTGGTCGCGGCGAATGTCCCGCCGGCACGTCGGGCGGCGGCGTACGGACTCGTCGCCGCGGCCGGTGCGAGCGCTGTGGCGGTCGGACCGATGATCGGCGGCGCGGTCACCACTTTCGCGTCATGGCGCTATGTCTTTCTCGGCGAGGTCGTTCTCGTGCTGGTCATCCTGCTGGTGCTGCGTCGGGTCGCCGACGTTGCGCCGGTAGCGGTCCGGCTCGACCTGGTCGGCTCGGCGTTGTCGGTGCTCGGCCTCGGCGTTGTCGTGTACGGCGTGTTGCGTTCCAGCGATTGGGGTTGGGTCCGCCCCCGACCGGACGGGCCGCAATTGCTCGGCCTGTCCCCGGTGATCTGGTTGCTGCTCTCGGGACTGGTGGTGCTCTACGGGTTGCTGCGGTGGGAGGCCCGGCTGGCTCGCACCGGCCGGGAGCCATTGATCGACATCGCGTTGCTGCGGAACCGGCAACTCGTCGGCGGGCTGGCGATGTTCTTCGCGCAGTTCCTCGTCCAGGCGGGTGTCTTCTTCGCGGTACCGCTGTATCTCTCGGTGGCGCTGGAGCTCACCGCGGTCGAAACCGGACTGCGGGTGCTGCCGTTGTCGGCCGCGCTGGTGCTGGCCGCGATCGGAATCCCCAAGATCCGGCCGCGCGCTGATCCGCGCCGGGTCGTTCGGCTCGGGCTGATATCGATGGTTGTCGGAATCACCATCCTCGTCGCGGGTCTCGACCCGGGCGCAGGCGCCGAAGTGGTGTTGATCCCGATGGTGTTCTTGGGTCTTGGACTCGGCGCGCTGTCCTCGCAACTCGGCGCGGTCACCGTCGCCGCAGTCCCGGACGTGCGCAGTGCCGAGGTCGGCGGGCTGCAGAACACGGCGACCAATCTCGGCGCCTCGTTCGGCACCGCGTTGATCGGGTCGGTGTTGATCGCCGCGCTGATCGGTGCCGCGCGCATCGGGATCGACGACAACCCCGCGGTGCCGGCCCCTGTGCAGCAACAGATTACGACACAGTTGGCGGACGGAGCCTCGTTCGTCTCCACCACGCAACTGCAGGAGGCGCTCGCCGCGGCAGGCGTACCGCAGGCCACCGCGGACGCGATTGTCTCGGTCAACACCGACGCTCGGCTCATTGCGCTGCGGGCGGCCCTCGCCCTCGCGGCACTGCTTGCCGTTGGGGCGCTGTTCGGCACCGGTCTGATCCCGAAACGCGCCGTCGGTTCCGACGCACCCCCCGAGTGCACCCAGTCAGGAGGCGAAAAATGATGTCGTGGAGTTACTTTGGCTCATTCCTGGTCGGCGAGCCGAGTTGGCTCGTCGGCCCGCAGCTCGGCACGGCGCACGTCGGCCGAGGCGGTCAGCAGCCGCAGCGCCAGCCCGATCAGGATCAGATTGCCGATCATCTGGACGAGCACGACCACCCTGGCCGCCTGCGAGGTGGCCACGATGTCCCCGAAGCCGACCGTCGCGAACACCGTGACACAGAAGTACAGCGCGTCGATCTTCGTCAGCGGTGCGCTGAAGCCGACCGGATCGCCCGCGGAAAGCGTGAAATACACCGTGGCATAGCCGATTATGTAGCAGCCGAAAATGGCGACCGCCGCCGCCAATGCGCGTGCCAGTGGACGGTCGGCGCGCAGTACGGCGCGAATCTGCCACACAAAAATGGCGCACGTCGCGACCGCTTCGACTGTCAGCAGTATTGCCGTCCTGATATCGCCGATTCGGGTGAACGGCAGCAGGAAATAGGCAATCAGCAATATGAAAACCGCTGCGATGGCAACCATTACCTCGCGCCGGGAACGACGGCGACGGTCGAGTGTCGACGGAATGCGCGAATTCTGTCCGGTGGGCATGAAAACAATCCCTTTCGGCCGACCGGCTGCCGGATCGAACTGAGCAGCGCTCATACGAACTATCCGCATCGACCCTACGCCGGAGTCGCGGTGGCGGCCATTCTGTTTCGGAATCGAGGACGACGATGAACGTCGACAACCGGAGTCCGGAACAGCCTGACCCGCAGTATTCCGGTGCGCTCACCGCGGACGAACGGGGAGAACTCGAGCGGCTGCGCGCCACCGTCCGGGTGCGCACGCACCGGGTCCGGCGCACCCTTCGCTGGACCGCGGTGGGAATCCTGTTGCTGATCATGGGGATTGCCGTCGCGGGGTCGGTTGTCGCCCGCTTCTGTCGAAGCGAAATCCTCGACACGGACCGCTATGTCGCCACCGTGCGGCCGTTGGGATCGGATCCGGCGGTGCACGCCGAACTCGCCGACCGGATCACCGCGGCCATCGTCACGCGGGTCGATATCGAAGGAGCGACCGCGAAAGCTGTTACGGCACTGGCCGATAGCCTGCCGCCGCAGGGTGTCGATCGCCCACTGGTGACGGAGGCATTGCGCCGCCTGCCTCCGTTGGTCGCCGCCCAGAGCGAAACCCTGATTCGACAGACCGCCATGAGGCTGGTGTCCAGCGACGAGTTCGAAGAGCTCTGGGTCGCCGCGAACCGTCGAGCGCACGAGGCGCTCGTCGCGGTGCTCACCGGCCGGACCAGGCCCGGTGTTGCGATCGATGACCAAGGCACCGTGAGCATCTCGCTGAGCGCCATCGTGACGACCGTGCGCCAGCAACTCGACGAACGCGGAATCACCTTCGGCGACAGGCTGCCCGATGTCGATGCGCACTTCGTCCTCTTCCGCTCCCCGGACCTGATCAAGGCGCAGCAGGCCGTTCGGACGCTCGATCGGTCGGCGAATGTCCTGCCATGGGTCGCGCTGGCCGCCGCGGCCTGCGCGCTGTGGCTGACTCCCCGGAAACACCGGACCAGGACGCTCGCGCTGGCCGGATCGAGTGCCGCGCTGGCGATGGTTGCGTTGGCGGTCGCGCTGATCATCGGGCGCCGCGTCTACCTCGACGCGATACCCGCGGAGCTCCTCGCACCGGACTCCGCGGCGGCGGTGATCGATGCGGTATACGCGCCGCTACGCGGGAGCCTGCGCGCGGTGCTGGCTCTGTCCTTGATCATCGCGGTGGCGAGTTACCTTGCCGGGCCGTCGAACTCGGCCCGCTCGGTGCGCTCCGGCGGCGCGAGCGCACTCGCGGCCGTGCGCAGACCGCGCCATGGCGAGCCGAACCAGATCGAGACCTGCACCGCGCGATACCGGGTGCCGTTGCGCGTGGCGATCGTCACCGTTGCCGCGCTGATGGTGGTGTTCTGGCACTTTCCCACCGGTCTTGTCGTAGTCGCCATCGCACTGGCCGCTGGGATCCTGCTGCTGGCAGTGGAGCTGGTGGCCCGGCCGCCGGCGAATTCCGAAACCTCGAGACAACAAGGAGAATCCGCATGACCGACGCACCGGCAATCGCCGACCACGGACTGATCGGCGACCTGCAGACGGCCGCACTGGTCGCCACCGACGGAACCATCGACTGGTTCTGCTGCCCCCGTTTCGACTCGCCCAGCGTCTTCGGGGCGCTGCTCGACCAGGAACACGGTGGGCATTGCCGAATCCAGCCTGCGGTCCGCCCCTACCGGAGTACACAGCTGTACTTCCCCGACACCGCGATTCTGATCACCCGGTTCCTGACCGAGGACGGCACTGGCGAGGTGTGCGACTTCATGCCGCCCATCCTCGGGCGTGGGCCGACGGACAACCATCGACTGGTGCGGACCGTGCGCTGCGTGCGCGGACGCCTGACCTTCGACCTCGATCTGATGCCCGGCTTCGATTACGGCCGCCAACCGCATTCCCTCAGACAGACCGAAGACGGTGTCGTCTTCGACGGTGGGGACCACACGATGACCGTGCACGTGGTGCGGGAACCGGACGACCCCAGGCTCGCCCAGCTACAAACCACCGAGGACGGACGCGTCTACGGTTCGTTCACCCTCGAGGCGGGCCAGACCCGGGGGATCGTCCTCGAGTCGGCCGCACCGGGACCGCCACGGACGATCCGGCCGGACGAAATTGCGCAACTGTTCCACAGCACGGTGCGCTACTGGCACTCGTGGCTCGCGCGGTCGACCTATCGGGGTCGCTGGCGTGAGGCCGTGCACCGCTCGGCGATAACCCTCAAGCTCCTCACCTACGCGCCGACCGGTGCCATCGTCGCGGCGCCGACCGCCGGGCTGCCCGAACAGATCGGCGGCGAGCGGAACTGGGACTACCGCTACACCTGGATCAGGGATGCCTCGTTCGCCGTGCACTCGCTGCTCGCCCTCGGATTCACCGAGGAGGCAGCGGATTTCGCCCGCTGGCTGCGTAACCGCTATCAGGAGTCCGATGGACGGCTACGGATCATGTACCGCGTGGACGGCTCACCGGAACTGCGCGAGGAAGTCCTCGACCACTGGCCTGGCTATCGCGGTTCCCGTCCGGTGCGGATCGGCAACGACGCGTCCGGCCAACTCCAACTCGACATCTACGGCGAGCTGCTCGACGCCATCTACCGCGCCGACCAGCGTGGTCTGCGCATCGGGCACGAGGGCTGGCAGGACGTCACCGCCCTCCTCGACTGGCTGGCGTTCAATTGGGATCAACCAGAGGAGGGCATCTGGGAAACCCGCGGCGGGCGAGCCGATTTCAGCTACGGCCGACTGATGAGCTGGGTGGCCTTCGACCGCGCCATCCGCATCGCAACGACGCACAGCCTGCCCGGTCCGATCGAGCAGTGGCGTGCCGAGCGCGATCAGATCTACGCCCAACTGTGGGACCGGGGCTGGAGTCCGCACCGCCAGGCCTTCGTCCAGCAGTACGCCTCGGAGGTGCTCGACTCGTCGCTACTGCGCATGGTGAAGGTCGGGTTCGTCGCACCACGTGACCCACGCTGGCTGTCCACGCTGACCGCGATCACGGAGGAACTGGTCACCGACAGCCTGGTCTATCGCTACGACCCGGCGGCGGCGCCGGACGGGCTCCGCGGTGCCGAGGGCACCTTCTCGCTCTGCACCTTCGACTACGTCAACGCCCTTGCCCGTGCAGGCGATGTAGACCAGGCCCGCCTGGTCTTCGAGAAAATGCTCACCTACGCCAACCACGTAGGGCTCTACGCCGAGGAAATCGCTCTCACCGGGGCACAACTAGGCAACTTTCCGCAGGCCTTCACCCACCTCGCCCTCATCGATGCCGCGCTCACGTTGGACCGAGCGATGGATGGTACGAGACCGGACACCAGGCCGACCACGGCGGCATAAGCGGGTCGTCGCCCCGGTGCTGTGACAGGCGGGCCTCATCGGGCATGCGCGTGTTGTCGAAGGTGTGGCGGATCCGGCTCGTGGCCGTGCGGCAGGCCTACCGGGGCGGTTTCGCGACGCGGAGGACGTGGCGCACGCCGGAATCAGCCGACGAGGCAGAACCCGCCGAGGAAGATCTGTGCCGACATCCCGTCCTCATCGCGCGGGTCGCTGTCGCGATCGTCATCCTCCTGCCAGTACTCGGGGTCCAGGATGGTCGGCCTCGGCTCGTGGTTTCGCCAGCTGGTCCACGCGGCCGCCGCCGCTCGTTCTGCGACGGATTTACTCCAGTTCCACATGACGCATCTCCCTATGCTCTGTCACGGAGACTCCCGGCTCCGTTCACTGATGGTATTGATCACCCGAGTTAATTCCAAACGGCAGCATCGCCTGGTGTCGAGATCGCGAAACCGCTTGTTCAGCAGGCACATTCCGCATAGGTTGCCGCCCACGTCAACGATCCCCAGCGCGCCCGGCACGCTACCGGAAGGCAAGAGCCAGCCAGGTTCCCACTCGAGTGGGAAGCCCGGCTGCCCAGATCGGTTGCCCAACAGCGGTTCCAACCCACGCTCGTGCTGATGGTCGAGTGCTCGACGGAGTCCGAGGAACATGCTCAGGGTGGTTGCGGCGGTGCGGTGGCAGCGTGATTGTGTAGATCATGATTACGACCGCCTTCCTCCAATACGCTGGCAGCGGCCCGATGCGGCGCGAGGAAGTATTGCTGAAGCAAGGCTTGGACCAGCGCGGAATCCCGGTGCGGTACTACACGATCAAGCGCGTGCATCGCAGGCAACTGCGGTTGGGGCCGGACACCTTCATCGCTGGTGATATGGACGCGATGCACGGTGTGATGCGCCAGCTCGGAATACCGATACCCGAACCCGATGACTATCCGGCGAGTTTGCGGGAGTTCCTGCATCGCAAGGTATGGACCGCGACACTGGGCGAGGTTGAACGCAGCTTCGAGAACAGCTCTCTGCCACCGACATTCGTCAAGCCGGCGGATCGGCGTAAAGGCTTCACCGGTGCTGTCTTCTATTCCGAGCGGGACGTCGCAGTTCTGGGTAATGTCAGTCGGCGCCAGCGAGTTTGGTGCTCGCAGGTGGTGAAATGGGTCACCGAGTACCGCGTGTATGTCAACAACGGGCAGATCGTGTTCGTAGACCGATACGACGGTGATGCATCCGTCGTGCTCGACATGCAGGTTGTGGAAGCGGCTGTGGCCGTCTACCACAAGTCTGGGACTGCGCCTTGCGGGTACGCAATCGATTTCGGGGTGCTGGCCGACGGCCGGACCGCGTTGGTCGAAGCCAACGACGGCTATGCAATCGGCGCGTACGAGATTCCCTCGGAGCCGTACACGGCGTTGGTCATGGATCGGTGGAGCGAACTACTCAACTCAGCAGCGTTCTAGTCCGCGGATCACGCTGAGCGAACGAGGCAGAGCGGAACCTCGGACGATCAAAGGCGGCCGACGTAAAGTCGACCCGGCAGTCGCGCGGTGGGCGCGGATGGGTTGGGGGAATTCGATGTCGGAGAAGACAGAGAAGATCGCGGTCTGGGAGCGCGGTCGGCGCGAGCATCTGCAGTCCATGCAAGAGGCGCTGAGCGCCGAACACATCGACATGGACCACGATCCGCTGGCTTTCCTGGCGATCCTGGACCACTTCGTTGCGGCGCAGGACTACGAGTCCATGGATGCAGCCAGGACAACCGTGACCACCAGCAGGCCCATCGACGCTAGAAGGAGCCATGCAGCTCTACGGAGCTTGAGGTAGCGGTAGAGATGCAGATGGGAGACGCGCCACAGCTCATCGAGGGCTCCTCGAAGCTGCTGCTCAGGCGATTGATTCATGGCTGCTGCTCTGAAGTCCTCGAAGGTTGGCCAGTGTCGGCTTATGCCCGACAGGTTGTAGAACATCGAAGCCCCGCTACGTGGCTCGACGAACCCGACCTCCGTCTGTCTCAGCATGACCAACGCCCGTGTCGCGTACACCACCGAGGCGGCGACAAGCAGCAAAGTGCACAAGGCAGGAGCAAACACCGCCGGATTCAGCGGTCTCGATCCTTTCAGTGAGATGGCCAACGCTGTCCCGGCGACCACAAGCGCGTTCGTGCTCAGCACCGCGCCGGCCCGCGTCGATATCGAAGCTCGCTGCGCGTCCTCTCTGACAAGGTGCCAGTGAACGTTATCGAGACCCAGGCCTCTAGGCCTGTCTACAGATCCCCCAGAAGCCACGACGCGATTGTCGGCGATGTGCACCAGCAACGCAATGGTCTAATAGGCGACCCGTCCGGTCATAAGCCCTTCCTGACCAGTACCTGACAATCGGACCGACAGATTCCTAATCTCGATCCAGCATCATGGGCGAGCGCCGAGCCATCGGCTGAACCTATACGAACCCACCTGGCCTAGCAGGCAGCTGAAGCCTCGGACCGGAGGCGCTCTACGATTGGCATGGGGTGCATTGGGATCCGCGACCGTCGTGTCGTGTTGTCTATCTCCCGATGTCGATGATGATCGCGAAATCCGCTGCTATGGAGTTGGTTTACGTCTCGGTCGAGTCATGGGAGTACGGCTGCTGTGGAGAAGTCCCGGCCGAGGGCGGTTTGCTTCCCGGGGGTGTGACGGCGGTGCCGGACGAGGCGGGCGGGCGGTTTCCCGCGCCGCCAATCGTGGACTGGGATCACGACTGCGATTCACCGGCTTCTCCGCTCGGTGGGACCCGAAGTACGGGGACCCTCGTGGGCTGCCGCTCCGGCTGGGCGTGTCGTGGCACAATCAGGGCTCTGTGGTTCCGGCGATCGTGGCAGACGTCGTCACCGTGTACCAGGAGTCGGTGCTGTATCAGGTTTCCGGCCGGGTCTGGATCCCGATGCGCGACACAATGGAATACACGAGGATGGCTGCCGTCGAACGGTTCCCGGACATCGGCGCACTCGAACAGGAGCATGCAGTCGGCGCCACGGTGCGAAACATTTGCGGTGCTCTGTTGGGGGTCCGGTTCCGGTCATGCGAGGAACCATCGGCCGAGGACCTCACTGCGTATCGTGACGGACTCGAGCGGGCCTCCCGGACAGTTAATCTCATCGGGCCGGCGGCCATGTTCGGGCCGGTGGTGCCCGGACGTGGCGATCGACTGACGGTCGATCTGTCGGATTCACGGCTCACACTGCTGGGCAAACCGACCGAACTGTCCGGAGTAGTACACGGGCAGGCTGGTCAGGTCAGCATCGTCAACAACCCCGGGCAAGAATCGATCGACCTCGGCGACATCACCCCAGGCGCGCCAACGGACACGATTGACGCACCGCTGTACGTGACACTGACGATCGACCCCCAGCCGTCGGCCTGACCTCCCAGGCGATTGAGGACGTTTCGTTCGAATACTTCGGCTTGACCTTGCCAGTCCGGTACTCGGCCATAAGCGCGCATTGAGAAGCCTTGTCGACCAACAGATTTGGAGGGCCGAACAACACGCGCCCAGCGGTAGTACCGGACGTTCACGACCCCCAATGGATCTCCCAAACTCCGTCGTCTGCCTCGAGGATGCCCTCGAAGTAGATGTGATGCACGTCGACGCCGCCGTACCATTGCGATTGCTGGCGAGTGTTCCTTTCCGTCTCGGCGATGGCTGAGGCAAGGTCACGCACCGTGAAGCACGTTCCGTTGGGCGCTCGATGTTCAACGGGATCGCCGAATCCACGCAAGGTCAGCACAGGCAACTCCAGGACGATGCGGTCGAACTCGTCGACGGTCAAGTCGCGAAAGTGCTTATCCTCGAACACTTCCAGCGCAAACGAGACTTCCCTGATCGTTGCGGTTGCCGTCGCGCGCTGATTAGCCAGCTTCGCCGCGATACTTTCGGTCGGTTCCGTCAGCTCGATGGCTAATGTCCCGGACAACTCATTGAAGAACTTCAGTGACATACGGGGATGCTGGCACGGAACACCGACACCGTCCGTACCAACTTGCCCTTGATGGAGTTCTGGACTTTCTTCCACACGATGCCTGCCGAGACCCGCATCCTCGTGGCGCTTGGGGTCGGGGTCGGACTGCGCATCAGCGAAGCCCTCGGCGCGGACATCGAAGACCTGGATGTGAGCAAATGCACCTATCGGCCGAAGACCCAGTACAAGCCCTCGCGACGCGTCGGTGACAAGAAGGTCCCCACGCACGACAGGCTGTTGACGACTCTCGCAGAGGTGGGGTGACGGTGCGGGGCCGGGCTGTCCACGGTGGCAGGGGACGGGTGAGCCATATCCATCGCTATGGATGCTCACACGGTCCAACGGATCCGGGTGCTGTCTGCGACACAACACCACACCACAGGTCTGGATCCCCCAGCCGACGCCACACGGATAACCCGTGGTTCCAGCGGGCAAGTTGATGTCCACGCTGGCCGCGATTACGGAGGAGCTGGTCACCGACAGCCATCTCGCCCTCATCGATGCCGCGCTCACGTTGGACCGAGCGATGGACGGGACCAGGCCGACCGCGGCGGCATAGGCGACTACTTGCTCGGCCCGTCGGCCGGGCAAAACGGACACTTCGGCGTGTCGGCGGGCTGTCAAGATCGGCCGGGAATAATGGGGAACCGGGTCCCGCTATCCTTTATTGGTCATGAAGGCGGGTTTTTCGGGTCCGGTCCACGGTGTAGCGGCCCAGACGGTCTACCTCGATCATGCGGCCACCACACCGATGTTTGCTGCCGCGGTCGAGGCGATGACGGCTGCCCTGCGGCAGACCGGGAACGCGTCGTCGCTGCACGGGTCGGGGCGCGCCGCGCGCCGGACGCTCGAGGAGGCGCGCGAGTCGATCGCCGCCGATCTGGGCGCAAGGCCCTCCGAGGTCATCTTCACCTCCGGCGGCACCGAAAGCGACAACCTGGCGGTCAAGGGGATCTACTGGGCGCGCCGCGACGCCGAGCCGCGCCGGACCAGGATCATTGCCAGCTCGGTCGAGCACCACGCGGTGATCGACGCCGTCGAATGGCTGGAGCGGCACGAGGGCGCGCGGGTGACCTGGCTGCCGGTGGACGCGCAGGGCGTTGTCTCGCCGCGCACGCTGCGCGCTGAGCTGGCCGCGAACCCCGACGACGTCGCGCTCGTCACCATCATGTGGGCGAACAATGAGGTCGGCACGATTCAGCCGATCGGTGAATTGGCCGCCGTGGCACGGGAATTCGGGGTGCCGATGCACAGCGACGCGGTGCAGGCCGCCGCGCAGTTGCCGATCGACTTCGCCGCGAGCGGATTGTCCGCGGCCAGCTTCGCCGGGCACAAGGTCGGTGGACCGCACGGTATCGGCGTGCTGCTGCTCGGCAGGCAGGTGCCGTGCGTGCCGCTGCTGCACGGCGGCGGGCACGAGCGCGACCTGCGCTCGGGCACCTCGGATACGGCGGCGGCGGTCGGACTTGCCGCCGCGCTGCGGCAGACCGCGGCCGAATTGCCGGTCCGCACTGCGGAATTGACCGCGTTGCGGGACGCGTTGATCGACGGCATCCGGGAGATCGTGCCCGAGGTCGTGCTCAACGGGGCGCCAGGCGACCGGCGACTGCCCGGCATCGCGCACTTCACTTTCCCCGGCTGCGAAGGCGATTCGCTGCTGATGCTGCTGGACGCGGCGGGGATCGAATGCTCGACGGGGTCGGCCTGCACCGCAGGCGTCGCCTCGCCGAGCCATGTACTCATCGCAATGGGTGTCGAGCCGTGGCAGGCGCGCGGATCGTTGCGATTTTCCTTGGGGCACACCTCGACCCGCGCCGATGTCGACGCGTTGCTGATGGTGTTGCCCCAGGTGGTGGAGCGGGCCATGGCCGCGGGTCTGGCCGGCGCGAAGGGAGGTGTGTGATGCGAGTACTTGCCGCGATGAGCGGTGGTGTCGATTCGGCTGTGGCGGCGGCGCGTGCTGTCGACGCTGGTCACGAGGTGGTCGGCGTGCATCTTGCGCTGTCCGCGTCGCCGGGCACCCTGCGCACGGGGTCGCGCGGTTGCTGCTCGAAGGAGGACGCGGGGGACGCGCGACGGGCCGCGGATGTGCTCGGAATCCCGTTCTACGTCTGGGATTTCGCCGACCGCTTCAAGGAAGACGTGATCGACGATTTCGTCGCGGCCTACGCGGCGGGCGAGACGCCGAACCCGTGCCTGCGGTGCAACGAGAAGATCAAGTTCTCCGCGCTCGCCGACCGTGCGGTTGCCCTCGGCTTCGATGCCGTGGTCACCGGCCACTACGCGCGGCTCGAGGACGGCGTGCTGCGCCGTGCCGTCGACGCCGACAAGGACCAGTCGTATGTGCTCGCGGTGTTGAACGCAGAGCAGTTGTCGCGCGCCATGTTCCCGGTCGGTGATACGCCGAAGCCGCAGATTCGCGAGGAAGCCGCCGAGCGCGGGCTCGCGGTCGCGAACAAGCCGGACAGCCACGACATCTGCTTCATTCCGTCCGGCGACACCCGCGCCTTCCTCGGCGCGAAGATCGGCATCAGGCCCGGCGCCGTTGTCGATGCCGACGGCACCAAGCTCGCCGAACACGAAGGCGTGCACGGATTCACGATCGGCCAGCGCAAGGGACTCGGGCTGCCTGGTCCTGCCGCCGACGGCAAGCCGCGCTACGTCACCGGGATCGATCCCGATTCCGGCACCGTTCGCGTCGGCTCGGCCGAAGACCTGCAGGTGTGGACCGTCGAGGCGGAGCGCGCGATCTGGACCTCCGGCGTCACGCCGGACGGGCCGATCGAGTGCGTGGTGCAGGTGCGCGCGCACGGCGGTCTCGCCTCGGCCACCGCCGAGGCTGTCGGCGCCGGGCTTTCCGTCCGGTTGCACGAGCCGCTCACCGGGGTGGCGCGCGGCCAGGCGGTCGTGCTGTACCGCCAGGATGCCTTGGGCGATCAGGTGATCGGCAGCGGCACCATCTCCGGGACCGGCACCGTCGCAGGCGCGCGGGTCGGCAGCGACGCGAGCTCCGGCACGCGGTGAGGCGGCCCGCGGGCGCCTGATCGGGTCGGCGCTCGACTCAGCTCTTCCGGCGGGCGGTACCGGTCGGCGATGATGCAGTGGGGGCGTGCACAATGCATCGGGTCCGCAACTGCCCCCTGCGCCACGGAATCGTCCTGCCGCGCAGAGTGAACCAACCGACAGGAACGGACAACGGTGCACGAGATGGAAAGGTTCGACGACGGTTTCACCGTCGAGGGACGCGGGAGCGAACCGGAGCTGCACGGAACGCCCGTCCTGCGCGGCGGGATCGCGACCGGCGTCGGCTCGTGGCCCGGCATCGATCCGCGGGAGTCCGCGACCACCATCCTCGGTGAGCTACCCGAACTTCCGCACTTGGTCGAGCTACCCGGCCGCGGCGTAGGCGCCGACATGATCGGCCGCGTGTCGGCGTTGCTGGTCGACATGCGATTCGACACCACCACGCGCGGCTACCGGTTGTCGCCGCGGCCGGGTGCGGTGTCCCGGCGCGCGCGTGACCTGTTCCGCGCCGACCTCGATGCGCTCGAAGAGGCTTGGGAGACAGCGGGTTCGGCGGGCACCGGTCGGCCGATCAAGCTGCAGGTGGCAGGTCCGCTGACGCTCGCGGCTCAGGTGGAACTTCCCAGCGGACACCTTGCGCTCACCGATCCTGGTGCGCTGCGCGATCTTTCGGAATCCTTGGCCGAGGGCCTCGTCGGTCACGTCGCCGAGATCCGCAAGCGACTCGGCGCGCAAGTGCTGCTACAACTGGACGAACCAGCCCTGACGGCGGTGCTCGCGGGCTCGCTGTCCGGCGTCAGCCTGCTCAACACCGTCCGCGCGCTGCCGGAACCCGAGGCGAGCAGCATTCTCGACGCGGTCATCACCGCCCAATCCGCGCCGGTCATGATCCACAGCTGTGCCGGGCCGCCCTCGCTTGCTTTCCTGCGCGGAAGCGCCGCCGCCGCAATCGGTTTCGACATCGCCACGGTCGCAACCCGCGATCTCGACAGCGTCGGCGAGATCCTCGACTCCGGCAAACATCTGGTTCTCGGGCTCGTGCCGACCACGCCGCCGCCGACCCCGCCGACCTGGCGCACCATCGCCGAACCCGGCGTCCGCCTCATCGACCGCCTCGGCTTCCCTCGCACCACCCTCGCCACTCAGGTCCTGGTGAGTCCCGCCTGCGGCCTCGCAGGCGCCCCGCTGACCTGGGCTCGCAAGTCCCTCACCCTGGCCGCCGAGGTGGCCCGCGCCTACGCCGAAGACCCCGAATCGCTCACCTTCGAGTGAGGCCGGTGCCCGCTGAGACCAGCGGGCAGCTGACCGGCGCCTGCCGCGGTGCGCTGGTGCATTAGGTACCGCGACGTGCGCGAACACTGCCGTGGGATGTCGGTGGGCTCGGCTAATGTGCGTTGGGTGAGTGAACGTGACAGTGCGGCGGCCTCGGCGACGGCAGCGCAGCGGGTGCAGTGGCAGCAGCTTGCGGATGAGGTGCGCGAGCATCAGTTCCGCTACTACGTGCGCGACGCTCCGATCATCACCGACGGAGAGTTCGACGCGCTGCTGAAGCGGCTGGAGGCGATGGAGGCGGCGCATCCCGACCTGCGCACGCCGGATTCGCCGACCCAGCTCGTCGGCGGCGGGTTCGCCACCGACTTCACCACCGTCGATCATCTCGAGCGGATGTTGTCGCTGGACAACGTGTTCAGCCTCGACGAGCTGCGCGCCTGGGCGAGCCGGGTGGAGACGGAGACCGGGCCGGACCTGCACTACCTGTGCGAGGTGAAGATCGACGGTGTCGCGCTGAACCTGGTCTACGAGAACGGGCGACTGGTGCGCGGCGCGACGCGCGGCGACGGCCGGGCCGGCGAGGACGTCACGCTCAACGCACGCACCATCGACGACATCCCCGGCGAGCTCACCGCCAACGACGAGTTCCCGATCCCGGCCTTGCTCGAGGTGCGCGGCGAGGTCTATCTGCGCCTGGTGGACTTCGAGGCGCTCAACGCCTCGATCGTCGCCGAAGGCAAACCGCCGTACGCGAACCCGCGCAATACCGCCGCCGGGTCACTGCGGCAGAAGGATCCCGCGGTCACCGCGCGGCGCAACCTGCGGATGATCTGCCACGGGTTCGGGCGGCTGGAGGGGTACACCCCCGCGTCGCAGTACGAGGCCTATCGAGCGCTGGCGTCCTGGGGCCTGCCGGTCTCCGCGCACACCAGGCGGGTCCACGGCATCGACGCGGTGGTCGAGCGCGTCGCCTACTGGGGCGAGCACCGCCACGACATCGAGCACGAGATCGACGGCCAGGTCATCAAGATCGACGAGATGGCCTTGCAGCGCAGGCTCGGCGCGACCTCGCGCGCGCCGCGCTGGGCGATCGCCTACAAGTACCCGCCGGAAGAGGCGACGACGAAACTGCTGAACATCGAGGTGAATGTCGGCCGCACCGGCCGGGTCACCCCGTTCGCGGTGATGGCGCCGGTGTCGATCGCGGGTTCCACCGTCGCGATGGCGACGCTGCACAACGCCTCGGAGGTCAAGCGCAAGGGCGTGCTGATCGGCGACACCGTCACCATCCGCAAGGCGGGCGACGTGATCCCCGAGGTGCTCGGCCCGGTGGTCGACGCGCGCACCGGCGACGAGCGCGAGTTCGTGATGCCGACGCACTGCCCGGTCTGCGGCACCGAACTGGCGCCGGAGAAGGAGGGCGACGCCGACATTCGCTGCCCCAATCAGCGGTTCTGCCCGGCGCAGTTGCGCGAGCGGGTGTATCACGTCGCCGGACGCGGCGCCTTCGACATCGAAGCGCTCGGTGAGCAAGCCGCGAACGACCTGCTCGCCTCCGGCGCGATCGTCGACGAGGGCGACCTGTTCGACCTCGACGAGGCGTCGCTGCTCACCACCACGCTGTTCGTGAACAAGAACGGCAGCCTCTCGGCCAATGGCAAACGGCTGCTGGAGAATTTGGCGCTGGTGAAGGACCGGCCGCTGTGGCGGGTGCTCGTCGCCCTGTCCATCCGGCACGTCGGCCCGACCGCCGCGCGAGCGCTGGCCGCGGAGTTCTACAGCATGGAACGCATCGACAACGCCTCGGTGGCGGAGTTGGCCGCCGCGGAGGGTGTCGGCCCGACCATCGCCGCCGCGGTCGCGGAGTGGTTCACCGTCGACTGGCATCGGGTCGTGGTGGAGAAGTGGCGTGCCGCGGGCGTACGGATGGAAGACGAGCGCGACGAGTCCATCGAACGCAATCTCGAAGGCCTCTCGATCGTGGTTACCGGCTCGCTGCAAGGGTTTACCCGGGACGGCGCGAAGGAGGCGATCCTGGTGCGCGGCGGCAAGGCCGCCAGCTCGGTGTCCAAGAAGACCGCGTTCGTGGTGATCGGGGACGCGCCGGGGTCGAAGGCGGCCAAGGCGGAGGAACTCGGGGTGCCGATCCTCGACGAGGACGGGTTCCGGCAGCTCCTCGCCGAGGGCCCGGACGCGCTTGCGCCCGCGGCGGCCGACGAGGACGACGAGTAGTCGCCGACGGACAGTCAGTGCGCCGACGGCGAACGGCACTTGACCTGAACCTTGCTCGAGGTATGACGATCGACTGGTAAGCACTACCAGGAGGTCGACATGGATCTTCCCACGGCCCTGATCACCGGCGCCTCCGCCGGATTCGGGCTCGCACTCACCCGTGCACTCGTCCGGCGCGGCTGGTGGGTGATCGGCACGGCCAGGCGCGCCGAACGGCTGGACCGGGTAGCGGACGAACTCGGCGCCGCGTTCATCCCCGTTCCCGGTGACATCACCGACCCGGCGCATCGCGCGCTGGTGACCGAGTCCGTCCGCGGCACCGGCGAACTGACGCTGATCGTGAACAACGCGAGCAGGCTCGGCCCGAGCCCGCTGCCGCGGCTGCTCGACTACCCGCTCGACGAACTCGAGCTGGTGTACCGGACGAATGTCATTGCCCCGCTTGCGGTGCTGCAATCGACGCTGCCGCTGCTGCAGCCCGGCGGCGTCGTGGTCAACATCAGCTCCGACGCCGCGATCGAACCGTATCCGCAGTGGGGCGGCTACGGTTCCGCCAAGGCCGCACTCGACCAGCTCACTGCCGTGCTCGGCGCCGAGCACCCGGACGTGTCGATCTACTCGTTCGATCCCGGCGACATGCGCACCGAGATGCATCAGGCCGCCTTCCCCGGCGAGGACATCTCCGATCGCCCCGAACCCGAATCGGTGGTCCCTGCGCTGCTGCGCCTGCTCATCGACAAACCCAAGAACGGTCGTTATGCCGCAGCGGATTTCACGGTCGGACAGGCGCAGTGACGGTACTGCTCGACACGCGCTCCTTCGTGCTGCCACCCGAGCGCAATGCCACCGCGCCACCGGAGGCCAGGGGACTGGCGCGCGACGACGTGCGCCTGCTCGTCGCCGGAGCGGACCTGACCCACGCCCAATTCCGTGAGCTCCCGTCCCACCTGCGGCCGGGCGACCTTGTGGTGGTGAACAATTCGGCGACGCGCAGCGCGGCCGTCGACGGCCGCATCGAGCGCCGCCAGGTCGCCGTGCATTTCGCCACCTGGCTCGACGATGGCGGCTGGGTCGTCGAGATTCGCACCACCGCGCGCACGCCCTTTCCCGCCGAAGAACTTTCGGCAGGCACGGTCGTCCAGCTACCGGAGGGTGCAAGGGCCACGCTGCGCAAACCGTGGCTGCCCGCTGCGCGCCGTCTCTGGGTGGCCGAGGTCACCGTCGATCCGCGCGACCTGATGGACGCATACGGCTCGCCGATCACCTACGCCTATGTGCCACAACGATGGTCCGCGTCCTACTACTCGACCGTCTTCGGCCGCATCCCTGGCAGTGCGGAAATGCCAAGCGCGGCAAGGCCGTTCACCGAACACCTGGTGCTCGACCTGATCGCGGCCGGTGTCGTGGTCGCGCCGATCACCCTGCACACCGGCGTGTCCTCACCGGAGGCGGGCGAGCCGCCGAGCCCGGAGCGCTGCACCGTCTCGGCGGCGACCGCCCGCATGGTCAACGACACGAAGGCGGCGGGCGGCCGCGTCATCGCCGTCGGCACCACCGTCACCCGTGCCCTGGAAACCGCCGCCGATCAGCTGGGCGCCGTGCATCCCGTCAACGGCTGGACCGATCTCGTCCTCGGTCCCGACCGCCCGGCGCGCGTCGTCGACGGCTTGATCACCGGCTGGCACGCACCCGGTGCGTCGCACTTGGACCTGCTCGTCGCAGTGGCCGGATCATCGACCGTCGAGACGGCCTACGCCGCTGCGCTGGACACCGGCTACCTGTGGCACGAATTCGGCGACAGCGCGCTGCTCTTGCGGCAGCGGTGAGGTGTACGGCCGCGCTCAGCTGACGGTGACGGTGGAGCTGAGCTGGCCTTGCAGCGGGAACCGGCCGCACTGACCGTTCGCCAGGTCCATCGTCTGGGTGATGGTCTTGGTCTTGGTCTGCTTGAGGGTGACCTCGGCGTGCACGCTGGAGGTGGGCATCGAGCAGATCTTCGAGACGATGGTGGGATTGCTGTAGGCCGCCGAACCGGACTGACAGGTGTTCGTGCTGTTGCCGAAGAAGACCCGCGCCGAGGCGCCTTCGCACGGGTTGTCGGCGACTGCGGACGGCGCGACCACCACGATCGACCCCACCGCGATGACACCGGCGACGGCGCCTCGAATCACCAGACGACGAACCGTCATACCGATCACTACCCATCCGTTTCGAGCGTTTACCGAACAGTGGCACACGAGCAAGTCGTGGCGTCCAGCATGCTAACCCGCCACCAGCGACTTTGTTGGGCGATCAACCTGGTTGCGCGCTGCCGACGACCCAGCTCGGCCGCAGAAGCTGCAGTTATATGCAACAGCTATCGCAAACCTCGGCGATGGCGGACCGACGGAGAAGCCCTGCCGTCGCGGCGCGGCGGCGAGGACGACAGGATGGCGGGATGCTGCGCAGTTTTCAGGTGACCAATCACAGATCGCTGGCCGAGGGGCAGGAGTTGCGGTTGACCAAGGGGAGTGGTCCGGTTGCGGTGCCGGTGACCGCGATCCACGGCGCCGCCGCGGCGGGCAAGACGAACCTGATCGACGCGCTCAGCCAGATGCGTGACGCCGTACTGCATTCGGTGACCGGCTGGGATCCCTACGCCGGGCCGGTGCGCGCACCGCACCTCGGATTCCCGGACCGCCCTTCGGAATTCGTGGCGGGTTTCGTGGCCGAGGGCGTGCCCTACACCTACGGCTTCCGGCTCGACAATGCCGACGTGACCGCCGAGTGGCTGCACACCCAGCCGCGCTCACGCAAGCGAATCGTGTTCGAGCGCAACGGGGATCAGATCAAGATCGGCCCGATGTTCGAGGCCGCGCGCTACGGGATCGCCGCGCTGGTGCCGCTGGTGCGGCCGAATGCGTTGCTGCTCAGCCTCGCAGGCCAGATGTACGCCGACGCGCTGGTGCCCGCCTACCGCTGGTTCGAGTCGATGCTCGAGGTGCAGCTCGGTCCGGCGGACCCGGCTGCCGTCGCGCACCGGCTCGGCGGGCACGTCTCTCGCTCGGCGGAGAACGCCGCACGCCTGCTGATGCTGCTGCGCACCGCCGAGCTCGGCATCACCGATCTGCTGATCGCCGAGAACGATCCGATGTACGCCGACTACCTGCGTGACCTGGACGCCGACATCGCCGCGATCGGCAAGCAGATCGAACTGTGCGCCACCTCGCCCGACCACGCGGACCAACTGCTGCGCGACAACGGCGTCACACCGCTGCTGCTCGAGCGCGAGCTCACGAACCTCAAGGCCGCCAGGGACGCGCTGTACGCGCGCATGGTGGCCCGGCGCGGTGTCGGCCTCGGCCTGGTGCACGACGGCATCGCCAATCCGCTCGACATCACCGACGAATCCACCGCGACCGTCTCGCTGCTGCGTCTGCTGCCGACCATGGTGGACGCGCTCGACTCCGGCCGGGTGCTCGCCGTCGACGATATCGGCGCGCACCTGCCCGCCGAGGAGACCGACCGGCTGATCCAGCTCTTCCAGAACCCGGAAACCAATTCCCGTGGCGCCCAACTGATCTACACCACCAACAATCGCGCCCTGATCGATCGCGGGAACGGCCGCTCGGCGCGAACCCGCAGCGTGGTCTGGCAGGTTCGGCGCACCGAGCACGGCACCAGCGAGCTCGCCACCGTGTAGCTGCGCGGGTTCGTCCGGCGCAGGCAATAGCATGGGGCCATGCTCGAGTTCGGAATGCTGCTGATCATGGTTGTCGCCGTGGCGGGCATGGTCATGCTCTATCTGCGCGGCCGCGGCGCGTTCCGGCCCGCGGTAGCCGAAACCGGCACCCTGCATGTCACGGGGGTGAGTCCGCGCCCGGATGCACTCGGCGAGCAGTACGTGACGATCACCGGCACCCTGTCCGGCCCGACCGAGCCGGGCACGGTCGTCTACGGCCGCTTCGCCTGGGACGTCAATGCCTGGCCGTCGATCGGTGACGCCATCACCGTGGTCTACCCGTCCGGCAAGCCGGAACGCTGGCAGATCGCGCACCCCGGCGCCCGTCCGAGCCTCGGTTCCTGACGATCGATTCAGCGCCGTCCGGCACGTGTGACGTAGACCGCTCTACGTCGAATGGCACGATGCCCGGTATGGATGCGAAGGAGACGGGGCTGATCATTCGGCCTGCCACGCCGGACGAATACGCGGCGATCGGCGAGCTGACGGTCGACGTCTACGTCGGGGAAGGCTTTGTCCGAGAAGGCAGTCCGTACGTGGACGAGCTCGCCGACACCGGCCACCGGGCCGCCGCCGCGGAGATTCTGGTGGCCGTCCACGCCGACCGCATCGTCGGATCGCTCACCGTCGCCAGGCCAGGCAGCCCGTACGCGGAGATCGCCCGTCCCGGCGAACTCGAATTCCGCATGCTCGCCGTCGGCAAGGCCGCCCGCGGCCTCGGCGTCGGAACCGCATTGGTACGCAACGTCATCGAGACGGCACAGGCGGAAGGCTTCGACGCCGTCGCCCTGACCACCATGCCCGTCATGGCCGACGCCCGCCGCATCTACGACCGCCTCGGCTTCCGCCACGTCCCCGACCGCGACTGGTACACGAACGCAGGCGAACTCCTGACCGTCCTCCGCCTCGACCTCAACCCTTAGCGCGCCAACGAGTGGCACACCACGGAGGGGTCTTCTCGCGATTCGCCGCAGCCATGTGCCACTCGTGCCCGCTAACCGAGGACGGTGGCGACGATCCCTGCGAGGTAGCCGAGGCGTGCGACCTCCGACGGCCGGAAGTCGGGTCCGCCGGGACGGCCGAGCAAAAGCACCTTGCCGGTGTTGCCGAGCGGCGCTGCGGCCAGTTTGGTGTCCATGTCGCGCCAGATCTCCGGCACCCATTCGGCTTCGGGATCGAGGACGGCAGGCTTCTCCAGCGGCATCCACGGCGCCGAACCCGCTTGTGTCTCCGGCGCACTCGGGCTGCCGACGACGCGGTAGGCGCCCTGCGGACTCATGTCGATGATGGTGCTCCAGCCGACGCGCAGCACCCGGGGCACGCCGTCGACGAGCACCTGCAGCCGGTCGTCGCGCGCGCTGGCGACCTGGTCGATGAGTTCGAGTTCGCGATGGGTGTCCAGCACGCCGGAGTACGGGCGGATGGAGTCGACCCGGACGTCGCCGATGGATTCGGCGGCGGTGATGAGGGTGTCGGGCAGCGCGCCCTGCGGTACCTCGACGACGAGATCGTCGACGGCGTAGCCGGCGCCACGCTCCACCACGTCCAGCGAGAGGATGTCGGCACCGACGGAGCCGAGTGCGAGCGCGAGGGCACCGAGGCTTCCCGGTCGATCCGGAAGTTGCACGCGGAGCAGATACGACACGTGCGTTCCTTTCCTAGGGCGGCCGAGGGTTCTGAACGGATACCCGGGTCAGCCAATACTTACACCCCATGGCCGTCGTTATCGAGTCGAAGTACGGCCAGTGATGCACGCCACGCGGCAAATTCGTCCCATCGCGGCGTGTCGCTCTAGTCGCGAAGGTGTGTCGCAAAGGTGTGCCGACCACCGGGTTCGCGGTCCGGCTACCCGTCGAGTGGTGCCGCGCCGCGTCCGCAGAGAACTTACCCCGTTTGCGCTGCCGCGGTGCGCGGACTGCGGCCGGAGTCCGTTCGACGCCTTCCATTAGGCTGTGTTGGTTGCGCCGCGCCGTCGCGCGCGGCGATTGTGAACTGTTGACACCAAAGCCGAAAGGGGTCCCGCGGTGCCCGCCATCTCCCGTGACGAGGTCGCACACCTCGCCCGGCTGTCCCGGCTCGCGCTGTCCGATGCCGAACTGGATCAGTTCGCCGGCCAGCTGGATTCGATCCTGAGCCACGTGCGGACCATTTCCGAGGTCGCCGCCGCCGACGTCCCGGCCACCGCGTCGCCGAATCCGACGGCCAATGTGACCAGGCCCGACGAGGTCGTGCCGTGCCTGACGCCCGGCGAGGCGCTGTCCGGCGCACCCGCGGCCGAGGAGCAGAAGTTCGTGGTCCCGCAGATTCTGGGAGAGGCCGAATGAGCGACTTGACTGCGCTGTCTGCGGCCGATCTTGCCGACAAGATCCACGCGCGCGAGGTGTCCTCAGTCGAGGTCACCAAGGCGCACCTGGATCGGATCACCGAGGTCGACGGCGAGTACCACGCGTTCCTGCACGTCGCGGGGGAGCAGGCGCTGGCAGCGGCCGCCGCGGTGGATGCCGAACTCGGGTCCGGAGCCGCGCCCGCGTCGCCGCTCGCCGGAGTTCCGTTGGCGCTCAAGGACGTTTTCACCACCACCGACATGCCGACCACCTGCGGATCGAAGATCCTCGAAGGCTGGGTGTCGCCGTACGACGCGACACTGACCACACGGCTGCGCGCGGCGGGCATCCCGATCCTCGGCAAGACCAACATGGACGAGTTCGCGATGGGTTCGTCCACCGAGAACTCGGCATACGGCCCGACGCGCAACCCGTGGGACACCACCCGCATTCCGGGTGGCTCCGGCGGTGGCTCGGCCGCCGCGCTCGCCTCGAACCAGGCGCCGCTGGCCATCGGCACCGACACCGGCGGCTCCATCCGCCAGCCCGCCGCGGTGACCGCGACCGTCGGCACCAAGCCGACCTACGGAACGGTGTCGCGCTACGGCCTGGTCGCGTGCGCGTCCTCGCTGGATCAGGGCGGCCCGTGCGGGCGCACCGTGCTGGACACCGCGCTGCTGCACGAGGTCATCGCTGGCTACGACCCGCGCGACTCCACCTCACGCAATGTGCCGGTACCGCCGGTGGTAGCTGCCGCGCGCGAAGGCGCCAAGGGCGACCTGAGCGGCGTGAAAGTCGGTGTGGTGAAGGAACTTCACTCCGACAGCTACCAGCCGGGCGTGCTCGAATCCTTCGATGCCGCCGTCGCGGTGCTGAAGGAACTCGGCGCCGAGGTGATCGAAGTGTCGTGTCCGCACTTCGAATATGGCCTTGCGTCCTACTACCTGGTGATGCCTTCGGAGGTGTCGTCGAACCTGGCGCGCTTCGACGCGATGCGCTACGGCCTGCGCGTCGGCGACGACGGGACGCACAGCGCCGAGCAGGTCATGGCGATGACCAGGGCCGCAGGCTTCGGCCCCGAGGTCAAGCGCCGCATCATGATCGGCACCTACGCGCTGTCGGCGGGCTACTACGACGCCTACTACGGCCAGGCGCTGAAGGTCCGCACGCTCATCGCGCGCGACTTCGACAAGGCCTACGAGCAGGTCGATGTGCTCGTCTCCCCGACGAGCCCGTTCACCCCGTGGAAGCTCGGCGAGAAGGTCGACGACCCACTGGCGATGTACCTGTCCGACCTGTGCACGCTGCCGACCAACCTGGCCGGGCATCCGGCCATGTCGGTGCCGTCGGGCTTGAGCAAGGACGACGGCATGCCGGTCGGCCTGCAGATCATGGCGCCCGCGCTGGCCGACGACCGGCTGTACCGGGTCGGCGCTGCCTATGAGGCGGCCCGCGGCGCTATCGCCTGAGCATCTCTACGACTTCGCGCAGCCTCTCGAGTGGGAGGCTGCGCGAAGTCGCTTTCGGGCTACGCCGGGTCGGCGCATCCCAATGATCAGACCGGCCAAACGAATTCGGGGTCGGTCTGGTAGTCCTGGCGTCGCTGATCCAGCGCCATCGACACCATCTGATGCGCGCCGGGTCCGATGACCTTGCGCACCGGCGGATTCGGCATGTTCACCAAGGCGATGAGTCCCGCCGCACCCACTTCCGGCGCCGCCTCCTGCCATTCGGATTCGTAGTCGGTCGCGGGCGGGGGAGCGCTCGGGTCCGGGTAGTCCGGCATGCCGAGGATCCCGGTGCGCAGCTCCGCATACGCGGGCAGCCCGGCGCCGAACTTCATGCTCGACTTCGCCCAATCGGTGTCGAAGCCACCCATCTGCGCGAGCGTGACCGCAATGCCGAAGGGACGCAACTCATCCGCGAGTGACGCGCTGAATCCCTCCAGCGCCCACTTGCTCGCGTTGTACATGCCGAACAGCGGCAGGCTGCCGACCGCGCCGACGGTCGAGATCTGCACGATGTGGCCGAAGCCCTGTGCGCGCAGGTGCGGCGTCGCCGCCTGGGAAACCCACAGGGCGCCATAGAAATTGGTGTCCATCTGGTCCCTGATCTGCGCCTCGGTGAGTTCCTCCAGCGCGCCGACCAATCCGTAGCCCGCGTTGTTCACGATCACGTCGATCGTGCCTGCCAGTGCGAATGCCTTGTCCACGGTGGCGATGACGCCGTCCCGATCGCGAACGTCCAACGGCAGCACGGTGAGTCGATCATCGACGAGGTCGGCCATGGTCTTCGGCTCGCGGGCGGTCGCGACGACGCGGTCACCCTCGGCGAGCGCGGCCAGGGTGAAGGCCCGGCCGAGTCCGCGGTTGGCGCCGGTGATGAACCAAGTTCTGGTCATGAGGTGATCCTTTCGTCGCGAGACGCTCCGTCTCGTTGGAAAGAACCATGCCAAGCTGCCGCGGCTCTGTCAAGACGAGACGGTTCGTCTCGTTGGTGTTACGATCGCCACATGCCCGAGAGTCCTGCCACCCGTCGCACGGCACACAGCGCGGTTCGGCGCAGCGAACGCGCCCGCGCCGCGATCCTGGCCGCCACCGCCGAGCTCATTCGCGAGCTGCCCTACGGAAAGCTCGGCGTCGAGGCCATCGCCGCCCGTGCCGGTGTCGGCAAACAGACCATCTACCGTTGGTGGCCGTCCAAAGGCGCTGTCGTGTTCGACGCGATGCTCGAAATGGATTCCGGCCCCGACGGTCTCGCGCTCCCCGACACCGGCGACATCGCGGCCGACCTCCGCGGGCTGCTGCGCGGTTCGGTCGCCGCCCTCACCGACCCCGCCTTCGAGCCGTTCCTGCGTGCGATGTACATCGAGATCCAGCAGGACCCCGAGATCAACGCTGCCTACCGCGAGCGCCTGCTGCTGCCGCAGCGCGCGGCCATCGCCGAGCGTCTGGCCGCCGGGGTGCGCGCAGGCGAGCTCCGTGACGACCTCGACTTCGACCTCGCGACAGATCTCCTGCTCGGCCCGATCCAGTTCCGCTGGTCACTCGGACTCGGCGGCCTCACCGACGAGTACGCCGACGCCGTCTTGGCTGCCGCGCTGGCCTACCTTCGCGACTCCGCTTGTCGCTGAATGCCTTCGGTCATGCCGGCGAAGCCTTTCTGCATGGCCTTGCCGAGCAGGCCGACCACCACCGGCCGCAGCCAGCCCGCGAGTTCGAAGTGAGAGACGTACCGGGTACGCCCGCCGTCGAGCGGCGTCAGCGTGTGCGACCGCAGACTGTGCAGCGTGCCGAGGGGAACCGGCTTCATCGCGTAGCTGAGTTCGCGCCCGTCGACGTTCGAGACCATCCATTCGCGCTGGCGGCGCGGCTTCGGCCCGAGGTGGACGACCATGTCGATCGGCTCGCCGGGCACCAGCGTGCTCCGGCATTCGCTGACGAAGGGATTCCACTCGCCGTATCGAGGCAGATCGGTGATCACCTGCCACACCACGTCGGCGGGTGCGTCGATATCCACGGTCGCGTCGATGACAAAGGCCATGCGCAATTAGAACACGTTGCATAATGGCGCCGCGTCAGCACGTCCCCATGGCGGTGCCCTGGTCGATGCCGTAGCGGTGGCCGTGGCCGGCAGGCGCGTTGAGCGCGCCGAGCAGGTCGGCGGTGGTCTGCAGGAAGCTGACCACCGGGAGCCATTGTGGCCGTGGCGCATCCGTGCGGACGCCGGTCAGATCCGGGGCGCGCCACAGCAGCGCGGGCGACCAGTGCACGACCGGGTCGGAGCTGTTCGCCAGCACGGTCGCCCCATCCCGAAGCACCTGTCCGGCGGGCGGTCCGGCCCACAGCGCGGCGCAGGTGCGGCGGTCCTGGTCCGCGTCGTCGGCGAAGACCGAGCTGCCGCCGAGCGCACCGAGACTCTGGCCGTAGAGATAGAGCTTGGGCTTGTGCGTCAGCGTGCGAATCCGATCCTCGACGGCGGTGAACAGCGCCTGTGCGGCGGCCACCGCCTGATCCCGGCCGAAGACGAAGGTGACCCAGCTCGGTGCGTACGAATACTGGAGTCCGACAAGGGCGACGTCGCCGTCGAAGCGCTGGTCGAAGCCGCGCACAGCATTGCCGTCGATCCACCCCGACCCGGTGGGCACCATCAGCACGAGGTTGGACCGGTCGAACGCGCCGGTGCGCTCCATCTCCCGAAGCGCAAGCGCGACACGGGATTGCAGGTTCGGCGACGATTCGACCCCGACGTAGATCCGGATCGGTCCCGCCGGGTCGCCGCTGACGAACCTGCGTCCCTCGGCGCCGAGCGACGACCAGCTCGCCGCCGACGTCGCGCTGCCCGACCTGGTCGCCGAGACCGGTTGAACCAGTGCGGGATCCAGCTCCGCGTTGGCGACGGCATACGCGGTCCGCCGCCAGTCGACCATCGCGGGCACGCCGGCCAGCGCCAAGAACGCCGCCGTGACCACGGCCAGCGACACCCCACGCACCCACCCCAGCGCGCGCAACGCCCAGCCCCCGAACTTGGTGACGCCCACCAGCACCGCGACGATCAGCACCGCTTCGAGCACCCACCGCACCCAGTACGCGGGGTCGATCGCGGGCCGATCCATGGCCGCGCGCAGCGCGTTCTGCCAATGGGTATCGTGCGCGACCGCGCCGACCACCAGCGCGGACACCACGACGAGCAACGGCCGCCGACCACGCGCCCACCGGCGATCGACATCGAAGTCCCAGCGCCGCAGCACGAATCGAACGATCCCCGCGACCCCGAGCGCGACCGCGACGAGCAACCCGGTCAGGATCGCCTGTGTCCCAGGCGTCCTCGGCAGCAGCCCGGGCGCCAACGAGGCCAGCGTGCCTGCTCCGATCGCCAGCGTCGTCCCGATCCGCGGCCACGACAGTCGCGCCATCGCCGCGACAGCCGTCCGCCGTAACCGCCCTGTGGGCGAAACCATCACGGCCTGAGGCGTTTCGGTGGCTGCCTTGCGCAGCGGGAAGGTGAGCACCTCACCCGCGGTGTGCGCCGGTCTCGACAGTGTGCTCGTCATCGCTGAACCCCCAGTGCGGCAGTGACATCGGTCATCGAGGCGGCCGCGGCGTTCGGCCGCTCCGCCCGCCTCGTGTTTCGCATCATGAGCGCAACGCCGAGCCCGGCAACGCCTGCGCCGAGCACCCCGAGCAGCTGCCAGCTGGTGGCCGAATCGGCATCCCCGAGGAGCGACTCGGCGACCGGCGCACCGTAGTCCTGGCGCAGCGAGTTGAGGTCGACGAAGGTCGCCGCGATCCCGGCCATCGTGTTGCACCGGGACCGGGAGAACGGGTCGGTCCTGGCCTCGCAGGCCTCGTGCATGTGCCGTTCGAGCGTCGTGTCCAGCGCCTGGCGCGCCCACGGTCCGAGCGGCTCGCCGCGCTGCTCGGCGTAGCGCAGCAGGTCATAGCCCAGGTCGTGCGCTTTGCACGCGGTGTCGAACTCGGCGGGCAGTGTCACCGGGGACGAGCAGTCACCGTCCGGGTTAGCCACAAGCCCGCCGATCGTGCTCGGCCGGTAGCCGAACCGGGTGCTGAAGTCGTCAGGGATGGCGGCGAGCGAACCGGGGCCACCCGAGGTCAGCTCGGCGACCGCGACCCGCGCCGAGGCACTCTCGACCGGCTCGCTGATCGCCGCCGCGGCACGCGGCGCCGGGGCGAGGAAGGCGGTGGCCGCCAGCGTGGTCAGTGCCGCGGCGGCCAGTGCCGCGGCGCGCCGGGGAGCCGAAGAGGTAGTGGCGGAAGGGAATCGGGTGGTGCCTGCGGCCTGCGCGGACCGCGTCGGCGCGGGTCCTGCGGTGGTCGGTGTCCTCATGTTCTAGACGCTAGGAAGACGGCCCGCTCGCTGACCTCACGCCGGAGACCGGTTTCCGCGCCCGTGCCCGTGGGGGAGCAGGGCAGACGTCTCGCACCGAGGTACGGGGTGCGAAATCACCCGAGGGTATGACGTGGCCGTGAGCTGAGGTTTCTAGGGTCGTAGCTATGAAGCAGCAGAGCCGTGCCCGGATGAAGCGGTTGACGGGGCGAATGTGGTTCGACGTGTTGACCGTGCTCGTCGCCCTCATCTTCTTCGCGGTGGCGTGGCCGACGCTGCACCTCACCCACGCGGTGCCGGGGGCGGTGCAGCCGTTCATCGCGGCGCTCGCCGCATTGCCGGTGCTGCTCATCCGGGTCAACCCCGCGCTCGGCTGGGCCATCTCGGCAGGCTCCGGCATGCTCATCTCGCTGGCGATTCAGCATCAGCCCAACAACGATCTGCCGATCCAGGTCGTGCACATCCTGAGCCTGTTCGTGCTGCTGTTCGCGGTGGCGGTGCGGGCGACCGTGCCGATCATCGGCGTGGCATGGGTCGCGACCTCGCTGCTGCTCGGCACGACGATGTCGAACAGCAGCACGGTGTGGGCGTGGCCGATCGCGCTCGGCGCGGTGGTGCTGTTCGGCCTGCTCGTGCGCTGGTTGGTGCTCTCCCGCCAGCAGTTGGTGAAGCAGGAAGAGGAGAACGAGGTCGAGCGGGCCCGAAGGGCGATCCTGGAGGAGAAGGCCCGCATCGCCCGCGACCTGCACGATGTGGTGGCGCATCACATGTCGCTGGTGGTGGTGCAGGCGCAGACCGCGCCCTATCGGGTCGAGGGCGTAACCCCGGCGGCCCGTGCCGAATTCGAGTCGATCGGCGCCACCGCCCGCGAGGCGCTGAACGAGATCCGCGGCATGCTCGGCGTGCTGCGCAGCGACGGCCAAACCCCCGACACCGCACCGCAACCCAAGGCCGCCGATGTGCCGGGCCTGTTCGAGGCCGCGCTGCGCGCAGGCGTGCGCATCGCATGGACGATCGACGGCGCGCCCGAAACCGTCCCTGACGCGCCGGGGCTCGCGCTCTACCGGATCGCGCAGGAGTCGCTGTCCAATGCCTCGCGGCACGCACCGGAGGCGCCCATCCAGGTGCACCTGCGGGTCGGGCCGGTGCTCGAGCTCGTCGTGCGCAACGGCCCGTCGACGACTGTCGCGCGCCCGGTCGGCAACGGCGGCCACGGCATCGCGGGCATGCAGGCCCGCGCCCTCGCGGTCGGCGGCGAACTCACCGCAGGCCCGAGCGCCGACGGCGGCTTCGAGGTGCACGCCAAGCTGCCGCTGAGCCAGGGCGCCACGCTCGACACCGCCGTGCTCTGAACATCTATCCGTCGCCCGGCGTGCACCTGCCCCGCAGACCCGCGTCTGCTCGGTCGAGCCCATAGCTGAGCCGTCTCGCCGGTGCGTGTCAGGTCCGCCTAAGGTAGAGCGGTGGCAATAACCGTGTTGATCGCCGACGACCAGGCGATGGTGCGCCAGGGTTTCGGTGCCCTGCTCGCCGCCCAGCCCGACATCAGCGTGGTGGGGGATGCTCCGGACGGGAAGATCGCGGTGGCCGAGGCCAAGCGGTTGCGCCCGGATGTGGTCCTGATGGACGTGCGCATGCCGGAGATGAACGGGCTCGACGCGGCGCGCGCCATCCTGGCCGCCGGATTCGACCCGCCGGTGCGGGTGCTGATGCTCACCACCTTCGACATCGACGACTACGTCTACGAGGCGCTGAGCCTCGGCGCGAGCGGGTTCCTGCTCAAGGACGCGCCCGCCGAGGAACTCGTTCGCGCGGTCCGGGTGGTCGCCGACGGCCAGGCGCTGCTCGCCCCGACGGTCACCCGGCGGCTCATCGCCGATGTCACCAAGCGCCGCTCCGCCGCCCGCGCCAAGCCGACGCCCGCGCTGGCCTCGCTCACGCCGCGCGAGCGGGAGGTGCTGGAGCTGATCGCGAAGGGCATGTCCAACACCGAGATCGCGGAGTCACTGTTCGTCGCCGAGCAGACCGTGAAAACCCATGTGTCCAAGGTGTTTTCGAAGCTGAACCTGCGCGACCGCGCGCAGGCGGTCGTCCTTGCCTACGAGTCCGGTCTGGTCACGCCTGGCTGACGGGTGCGCCGGTCAGTCCGGGCAGCTGCCGCCGCGCAGTTCGGACAGGTGCCTGCCGAGCAGCACGGCGATCCGGTCCATGATGGTGGTCGAGTCCTCGTAGGTCCCCGAATCCGCCTGTGCGGCAAGGGCGACGGCGACCAAGCCGGAGGTGGTCGGCACGATGCCGAACTGGCGGACCGTGTAGGCGCCGGTGTCGTCGTCGGGCCCCCAGCCGCCCTTGAACGCCGCGCCGTCCAAAGCGCCGAGCCCCCAGGCCTGGTCGGGGGTGATCTCCGACATCAGCGCGGGCACCTGGAAAGTGTGTGGCAGGCACGGCAACCGGGACGCGAAGCGCACCTGATTGGCCAGCGTCCATTCGGTCTGCCCGAAGGCGGTGTAGTCCAACCTGGTTCGTGGGCCTGCCACGCCGGTGGTGGAGTCGCCCGCCTCGTCCAGCACGTCCTGTACCGCCTTCGCCGCCTCCAGCCCGTCGCCGAGGGACTGCCAGAGTGCTTCGGCCGCATCGTTGTCGGACACGGTGATCGCGGCCTCGGCCTCCTCGGCGATGCGCTCGTCCTGATCGTGCCGCAGCGCGGCGATAGCAAGCGGCACCTTGATGGTCGACCAGGCGATGCCGCTGGTCCAGTCGCCGAAAATGGTCATCCGGCCACCGCCGACCGGCATGATCGCCATGCCGACCTGGCCGCCCAGATTCGGTTGCAGCTGAGTGAAATCCGCGGCGAGCGAATCCGGGATCGAGACCGAAAGGCCCGGCCGGAACGATCCGGCGGTGTCGACGATGACGGCGGGCCGGTCGTCGGTGTTCCTATTGCCGGGAAGCAGTGCGCACGAGGTCGATACGAGCAACGCGAGCAGGGCGGTGCCGCGCAACGCCGAGCGGCGCGCGAACCGTGTTCCCGTGGACATCACCACCGCGTCCTCCCCACCACCAGTGCGTGTCATCGCTGTGCCTCGGCGGTGCAAAATTAGCTCATCGGATCCACCCGATCGGTAACCGGGCGTAACACCATCATGACGGCATCGTAGAGCCGTTCACCCGACGATGATGCCTTCCGCATAGTTTCGCCGATAGTCATGAAGAATTCGAAACTGCGTGGCCAGGAGGCCATACCGCTCTGCGTACCCGCCTGAGCGGCCGTGCGATCGCGTCGGATGGCCATCGTTTCATGGTGCCGCCGCCGGGCGAATTCTCCGGCTCGACGTGCTTCGGCGGGCCGCTTCTGGCAGTGTTTGGTCAGCACTCGGCGCGAGTGGGGAGACGGACGGACCCTGCCTCCAGCCGCGTTCGCTATGCTCCAGGATCTGTATGACGCGCTCGGACGTGACCTCCGGACGCCGCGGCGTTACCTGAAGGGGGCGTGTTGCTGACCAGCGGTGAGGTGTTCGCCGGGTTCACCATCGAAAGGCTGCTCGGGCAGGGCGGCATGGGATCGGTGTATCTGGCCCGACATCCAAGGCTGCCTCGGCAAACCGCGCTGAAGCTGCTCAATCGTGAGCTGTTCACCGACAAAGAGGTTCGGGCGCGGTTCGAGCGGGAGGCCGATCTCGCCGCGCAACTCGATCACCCGAACATCGTCGCCGTGTACGACCGCGGCACCGAGGACGACCAGCTGTGGATCTCCATGCAGTACGTCGACGGCGTCGACGCGGCAACGGTGAACCCGCACAATCTGCCGCCGGAGCGGGCGGTGCAGATCATCGAGGGTGTCGCCGAGGCACTGGATTACGCGCACGGCATGGGCGTGCTGCACCGGGACGTGAAGCCCGCCAACATCATGCTGGCCCGCGGCGGCCACCGCGAGCGGGTCTTTCTCACCGACTTCGGCATCGCCAGGCTGCGTGAGGATTCCACGCATCTGACCCAGACCGGGATGTTCACTGCCACCCTTGCCTACGCCTCGCCGGAGCAGATGACCGGCGCGCACCTCGACCACCGCTCCGACCAGTATTCGCTGGCGTGCGCGCTGTATTGGCTGCTGACCGGGGTCGCCCCGTTCGACGCGCCTGCTCCTGCCGAGATCATCCGCGGCCACCTGCAGCTGGCACCTCCCTCGGCGGCGGCGCTGCGGCAAGGTCTGCCCGCGGCGATGGACGCGGTCATCGCGGTGGCCATGGCGAAGCGCCCGGAGCACCGGTTCCCGTCCTGCGCCGAATTCGCCGCTGCCGCACGGCAAGCGCTCACGGCTCCGACGCACGCGATGCCCCAGTACACCCCGCAGCCCGCCCCGACGATGCAGGCGCAGCAGGGGTCCGGCGGGTACCCCGGATCGCCGCTCGCGTATGGGGCGCCGCTCGCCACCTCGGGGCCGACCAACACGGCGGGGCCGAGTACCGGTGCGCCGCAGTACGGGCCGAGCGCAAGCGGGTTGCAGTACGGGCCGAGTTTCGGTGCCGGGCAGCAGTTCCCGCCGACCGGATACGGCGCGCCGGTCGACTCGAGCAGCGGTCAGCAGTTCGCCTCGGTCGGCCAGAGCGGCGTCACGTATCCACCGAACTCCGGTGCTGGGCAAGCGTTCTCGCCGTCCGGTCCGCCGCCGATCGGGTACGGACCGAATCAAGGCCCCGGCTATCAGCGGCCGCCAGGTCCGCCGCGTCGCTCGAATACCGCGCTCATCGTGGTGATCTCACTGGTCGCGGTGATCGCGCTCGTCGTCACCGGGGTCGTGCTCGCGTTCGCGGGCGACTCGGATTCGCCGTCGTCGCCGTCGAGCACCGGAAAGTCCACCGCGGCAGGCACACCCACCGACCCGAACGCCCTCGCCAAGTCGTTCCCCAAGCTGGTACCGCAGGGTGTCGACACCAAGTACGGCATCGGCAGCGGGCCAGGCTACGAGGGAAAGACCTGCTTCCTCGACACTTCCAAGACCGGCGGCAAGCCGTCCAGCGACGACGACGCGCCCGCCTTCCCCAAGTGGGAGACCGCCTGGAACTGCTGGGGCGTGCCGATCGACCAGCCCGACTACCTCGCGGTCGCCTTCAAGACGCCGGAGGACGCCAAGGCGGCGCTGCTCGACCTGCCGTCGAACACCAAGGCGACCGAGAGCAACGGCGGCAAGTCCTACACCACTTACCGCTGGAAGAAGGACGGCGGCGGCCTGCCGGACGGGTTCGTCGTTGTGAGCTTCGAGTCCGACCCGGCGCGGGCGAACTACCTGCTCTACGCCAGCGTCACGCTCACCGACAGCATGCCCGACTCCGGGTTCGGCCTGACCATGGCCAAGTTCAAGGCCTGGTTCACCGACTTACCGTTGTAGCCACCGCGATTCAGTCGACGGCCAG
Source organism: Nocardia altamirensis NBRC 108246 (assembly GCF_001612685.1). Lineage (GTDB taxonomy): Bacteria > Actinomycetota > Actinomycetes > Mycobacteriales > Mycobacteriaceae > Nocardia > Nocardia altamirensis. The sequence goes on along the minus strand of NZ_BDAY01000034.1, from coordinate 6,778 downwards.
CGCCTCCACGATCGGCAGCCGTGCCGCGCGCAGCGCAGGCGGGATCGAGCCGAGCAGCGCGAGCCCGAGCGCCGCGGTGCCGTACACCAGCAGCATCGGGCTCGGCCGGTAGAGGACGTCGATGGTGAGCGCGTGCGCGATGGCGGCGGTCGCCAGGTACTGCACCCCGATGCCGACCACGAGACCCAGTGCGGCGCCGACCAATCCGATGCCCGCCGCCTCGGCGAGCACCGAGCGCATCAGGAACTTGCGGTTGGTGCCCATGGCCCGCAGCACGCCGAGCTCTCTGCGCCGCTCGAGCACCGACAGCATCAACGTGTTCAACAGCGCCACCGTGGCCACCAGCACCACGATCCAGAGGATGGAGTTGCTCATCGCCGAGCCTTGCCGAATGCTGGACGCGGCCGCGACCACGGTGTTCGGCCCGGTGTCCACGTGCAGCTCCGCGGGCACCACCTGCCGGATCGCCGCCAGCACGGCCGTGCGATCCGCGCCTGGCGCGAAGTTGGCGGTGAGGACCGTCTCGCCGGGCCGCTCGTACCACTGCCGCAACAGGTCGAGGTCCATCATGACCACGCCTGCGATCGCCGAGAAGTACGGAACCACCTGCACTACGGTCACCGAGTGCGTGCCGGTCGGGGTCGGCAGGGTCAGCGTGGCGCCGACGTCGACGCCGAGCGAGCGCGCCACGTCCCGCGAGACCGCCACGCCCTGACCGGCGGACAACCGCGCGACGGCGGCATCGTCGAGCATGCCCATCCTGGTCTCGCGTGCGTTGGGCGGGAAGCCCTGCAACATCACCCGTCCGCCGCCGAGGGTGGCGAAGGCCATCTGCGCCTCACTCGTCGACGCGACGCCGGGGATCGCGGCGACCTTCTCGGTGAGTCCGGCGGGCAGCAGCGGGCCGGTCGGGAACTCCGCCAGCGAGGCCGGGGTGATGTACACGTCGTTCTTGGCAAGGTCTTTGAAGGTTGTGGCGGCGGAATCGACCATATTGGTCGAGGCGCCGCTCATGGAGACCGTGGCGGCCACGCCGATCATCACCGTCATCGCCGTCGCCCACACCCGGCGCGGCGCGCGCTCGAGGGTGGTTGCGCCGAGCGCGCCCGGCGCGCCGAAGACGCGGGCGATCGCCGCCGTGCACCGGACGATCGGGCCGATCGCGGCGTAGCAGAGCACGACCGACGCGAGGATCGCCAACGAGATGCCGCCCAGCGAATACCGGCCGAGATCCAGCTCGGCGGCCACGATCGCCACCACGCCGAGGCCGAGGCCGAGCACCACCGCACCCCACCGCATCAGCGGGCTGGTCCGGTCCGTGCGGCCGACGCCGACCGGAGCCAGCGCCTCGATAGGTTCCACCCGATACACCTGGCGCGCGGCCAGTCCGGCCGCGAACACGCTGGCGAACACACAGGCGGCGACGGCGAACGGAATCGCGTACCAGGGCACCAGGTATTCGGTGCGTGCCTCGACCGAGGACATCACCGCGACGGGCAGCTGACCGATGGCGATGCGGCCCATGAAGATGCCGATCACGGCGCCGACCGCGCCGCCGAACAGGCCGAGCAGCGCGGCCTCGGCGAGCAGGTCACGCACCATCGGACCGCGCTTGCCGCCGATCGCCCGCAGCAACGACAGCATCGGCCTGCGTTGTGCGATCGCCATGCTCATCGCGTTGTAGATGAGGAACGCCGAAACGATCAGTGCGGCAGCCGAAGCCATCAGCGTGGAGTACCGCACCAGCTGAATCGCACCGCCTGCCTGCGCGGTGCGCAGGGTCGGATCGGCAACGACCGCACGGCCTTCGACGACCGAGGTCAGTTCGGCGCGCAGGTCCTCGACCGAGGTGCCCTGTGCGGGAACGACCTGAATGGAGTCGAGCCGCCCGACCCGTTCGGTGACCCGCTGCGCGAGTCCGATGGGTGCGGCGATGATGTGGCCGCCGTTGAGACGCTCGGACGACGTGCCGTCGATAACGGCTGCGACGGTGACGGTTCCGGAGCCGAGGCGGAACTGCTCGCCCTCCCGGTAGCCCATCGCGGCGCCGACCAGCACACCGTTGGGCACCGTGAGCAGCTTGCCCGTCTGTGCGGCCATCGGCCCGGCCAGCTCGCTGCCCAATGCCGCGATGTTGGTGTCGGCGCCGATCAGCAGCGCCCTGCGGTCGCCGGTGCCGAGCTGGGCGCGCAACATGGGCACCGCCTTGTCGACACCGGGTGTGGTCGCAACCCGTTGCAGCAGTTGCTGATCGAACCCGGCGTCGGTGATGCCGGTGACCTCGAGCGCGGCCCGGCCGCCGAGACTCTGGGTGAGCCGCTCCACCGATCCGGTGACCGAGCCGGAGATGCTCATCACCGCGACAAGCAGGCCCGCCGAAACCCCCATCACCACCAGGGACATCATGGTGCGCGCGCGATGCACGAGCAGATCGCCGATATTGAACAGCCGCAACCGATCCCATGCGGTTGCGATCATGCGCTGACCGAACGCTCGACGCTGTCGTTCGAGCCGATCCGCCCGTCGCGCAACGTGATCACCCGGTCGCAGTAGGCCACCGCGCCCATGTCGTGGGTCACCATCACCACGGAATTGCCTGCGCCGGCGATCTCGCCGAGCAGGGCCAGAATCGAAGCGCCGGTCTTGGAATCCAGGTTGCCGGTCGGTTCGTCGGCCAGGATCAGCGCCGGGTCCATGATCAGCGCCCGTGCCACCGCGACCCGCTGCATCTGGCCGCCGGACAACTCGGCGGGGCGGTGGTTCGCGCGGTCGCTGAGCCCGACCTGGTCGAGCAGTTCCAGCGCGCGCGGCTTGGCCTTGCGCATTCCGGTGCCGTCCAGCAACTTCGGGATCGCGACGTTCTCCCAGGCGGACAGAGTCGGCAGCAGGTTGAAGAACTGGAAGATGAAACCGACCCGCTTGCGCCGGAACTCGGATTGGCTGTCCTCGTCCAGGGTGCCGATCTCGTTGCCCTGGAAGCGGATCGAACCGCTGTTCGGCGTGTCCAGCGCGCCGAGCAGATGCAACAACGTGCTCTTGCCCGACCCGGACGGCCCGATGATCGAGGTGAATTCGCCCTGCTCGATGCGCAGGCTGATCCCGTCGAGCGCGCGCACCGTCTGCCCGCCGACCCGGTACTCCTTGGTCACTTCGGATAATTCGAGCATCGCGTGCTTCGGCATCGTTGTCCCCCGGTCTGTTCCGTCGATCACCAGCTGTTGATCCTTAGTCGCCCGTCAGCGCGCCATGACTTCCGACACGTGGTGGCGGCGACGATACTGGGCATCGAGCACGGCGCGCAGCACCGGTTGTTCGGCGGCGAGCTCGAGGTAGGCCTCGATCGCCGACTGTCCTTGGGACAGTGCCTGATCCAGCTTGGCATCGAGATGGATGTTCCATCGATAGCGCAGTGCGAGCAACAGCCCATCGGCGTCGCCGAACAGTCGGGTCAGGTCGGGAATGCCGTCGAACAGCCGTGGATCGGCCGGGTCGGCCGCGGCGCGGGCAAGCACCAGATGCACGATGTCGGTGCGGGCGTGCTGATCTTTCCAGGACATGAGCCTCGCCTTCCGTTGACGATGTGCCTCACGCTACGGACGAGACGGTCTTTCTGTCTTCGTGCCGTGGACCCGAATCTGTCTCCGACCACGGTAGGAGAAGCCGCCCGCTTCCGGAACGATGCATGGGCCGGTACCAGGCGGTTAGCCTTACCGCATGGGTGTGATCGGCGTCTCCACCCCGGCAGGCGAGCAGCGGCCGGTGGTCGGTGCGTTCCGGCGGGCCGGTGCGTCGCTCGGCCGGTCCAAGCAGCGCGTCATCGAATTCGCGCGGCAGCCGGTGACCTCGTTCCAGCGCCGCGTCGAGGAACTGCCCTTCGACTATCCGCCGTCGGTCATCATCGCGGTCGATCTGGCGCTGTTCGTCGTCGCCGTCTCGGCGGCGATCCAGCGGCACAGCTACTTTCCGACCGCACTCCCGATCCTCGCCGTGCTGTTGACCACCGCATTCGGCCCGATGTACGCGTTCCTCGGCGTGATGCCGCGGCCGCTGACACTCGGCCTCTTCGCGATGACCGCGGAGGCGTTGTTCCTGGCCCAGCCCGTCTCGCCCGACCTCGCGCCCTTCGTGCTTGTTGCCGCGGCGGGTGAGGTGGCGGCCATCGCACGCAAGCGGATCAGCGTGCCGATCACCGCCGCGATGATGATCGAACTGGTGGTCTTCGACATGAACGACCATCTGTCCCAAGGCTTGCCGACCTACCTGGTCGGCGTCGCGTTCGGGTGGATGGCCGGGGTGATGCTGCAATACCAGCGCCGCTTCCTCTACCAGGAGCGCGGCTACCAGGACATCCGTGCCGCGCAAGCCGCCGACGAGGAGCGCCGCCGGATCGCCCGTGAGGTGCACGACGTGATCGCGCACTCGTTGAGCATCACCCTGTTGCATCTCACCGCGGCACGGCATGCGCTGCAGACCGATCGCGATGTCGAGGACGCGGTGGAATCGCTGACCGACGCCGAACAGCTCGGCCGCCAGGCGATGGCCGATATCCGGCGCACCGTCGGGCTGCTCGACGCGCGTCCGTCCAAGCTGGTCCCGGAACCGGGCGTAGAGGATATTCAGGGCCTGGTAGGTGATTTCGCGCGCGCAGGCCTGGAGGTGCGCTACCTGAGCACCGGCGATCTCCGCGCGATATCGCCCGCGCTCGGCCTCGCGCTGTATCGAATCGGCCAGGAGTCCCTCGCCAATGTCGTCAAGCACGCGCCGGGCGGGTCCGCGTCCGTCCACGTGGACGTCGACGGCACCGAGGTGACATTGACGGTGCACAACAGCGCGCCGGCCGGTCTACCGGTCCACCCGGGCAGCGGAATGGGCGTCTCCGGAATGCGGCAGCGCGCCGAACTGCTCGGCGGCCGGATGAACGCGGGCAGGGATGACGACGGCTGGTCGGTCCGGGCCGCCATTCCGCTCGCCCCCACCCGCGGCGGCATCTCGTGCGCGATATTGCCAGGGCTGCTGCACGGCTTGACGGAACCTCGCAAGGCACAGGAGGCGTGATGGGACACACTCGCGCGGCGCTGAGACATGCGCGCACCGGGCGCAGACAGCTGCGCATCAGGCGCAGCACGCCGATGAGCACCTGCGGGACGCGGGAGATCGGGTGACAGCGGCATCGCCCGCGGGCGCCGAGGACCCGGTGACCGTGCTGGTGGTCGACGACCAGGAGCTCGTCCGCGGTGGCCTGCGCCGGATCCTGCGGCGGCGTGACGGTTTCGTCGTCACCGAATGCGCCGACGGCGACGAGGTGCTCGCCGCGGTCGCCGAGGAACGCCCGGACGTGGTGCTGATGGACCTGCGCATGAAACGGGTCGGCGGCATCGACGCCACCCGCCTGCTGCGCGCCCGCGACGGTGCGCCGCCAGTTCTGGTGCTGACCACCTTCGACGACGATCAGCTGCTCTCCGGCGCGCTGCGGGCGGGCGCGGCCGGTTTCATCCTGAAGGACTCGCCCGCCGAGGACCTCATTCGCGCGGTGCGGATGGTCGCGACCGGCGGTGCCTGGCTCGACCCGTCCGTCACCGAGCGGGTGCTGACCGCATACCGGACGGTACGCCCGAGTCCGGTACGTCCGAATGCCCGGCTTTCCGACCTCACCGCGCGCGAGTACGAGGTGCTCGAACTGATCGGGCGCGGCCGGGTGAACGCGGAAATCGCCCGCGAACTCGGCATCTCGGAAGTGACCGTGAAAAGCCATGTCGGACACATATTCGGCAAGCTCGAGCTGCGGGATCGGGCCGCGGCGATCGTCTTTGCGTTTGACCACGGGGTGGTGACACCCGGAGAATCCACTCTTTGACGGGCAGGCGGTCGCGAGATCTATGCGTGCACTCCTGGCCCGGGATGTGGAGGATTGACGGGGTGGAGACACCTGGGCCGCGAACCGGCACACGGTTCGGGCCGTACGAATTGCGGTCGATGCTGGGCAAGGGGGGCATGGGCGAGGTCTACGAGGCCTATGACACGGCCAAGGGCCGGGTAGTCGCGCTCAAGCTGCTGCACCAGGAACTCGCGGGCGATCCCGTCTACCAGGTCCGGTTCCGGCGCGAATCGCAAGCGGCCGCTCGGATCGCCGAGCCGCACATCATCCCGATTCACGACTGGGGTGTCATCGACGGTGTGCTGTTCATCGACATGCTGCGGGTGCCCGGCGTAGATCTGCGCACCCTGCTGCGCAAGGAGGGGCCGCTGAGCCCGATCCGCGCGGTGGGCATCATCGAGCAGATCGCGGGCGCGCTCGACGCCGCACACGCGGGCGGTCTGGTGCATCGTGACATCAAGCCCGCCAACATCTTGGTGACTGCCGCGGACTTCGCCTACCTCGTCGACTTCGGCCTCGCGCACACCGAGGGCGACAGCGCCGTCACGATGGTCGGCACGGCCGTCGGCTCCTACATCTACATGGCCCCGGAGCGCTTCGACGTCAGCGACGTTACCGGGCGCGCGGACATCTATTCGCTCGCCTGCGTCCTCCACGAGTGCCTGACGGGCGCGTCGCCTTTCCCGGCGGCCAGCATGAACGTGCTGATCCGGTCGCACTTATCCGATCCGCCGCCGCGGCCGAGCATGCAGGACGCGGGAATTCCGGCGGGGCTCGACACGGTGATCGCGCGGGGCATGGCCAAGAATCCGGCGGATCGCTGGCCGACCGCGTCGGCAATGGTAGGGGCCGCGCGCGCCGCGTTGACGGGTGCGCCCATCCCCGGTGTGCCCGCGCCGCAGG